>DASZIO010000028.1:0-28700 GCA_035949055.1 Acidimicrobiales bacterium | reverse complement strand
GGTTTGGTGGTCGATCCGACCGTCATGCGGGCCGATCCCGCCATCACCTGGGATCCGGCGTCGCGGGTCTACCGGATGTACACCTCAGAGACGTGGTTCGCGTCCATCCCCGAGTGGCAGTCGCCCAAGGTGACTGGCCCTTGGCACTACGTGGGAGATGCGCTCCCGGTGTTGCCGGCCTGGCACGGCCACCTGTTCTCGACCTGGGCCCCCGAGGTCCAAGACGTCGACGGCGTCTGGACGCTGTGGGCGAGCACCGCGGCCACCGCCGATCCCCAGGGATATGTCTGTCTGTTCCGGGCCACGGCCCGAACGGCGGCCGGTCCGTTCACGGTCGACCCCAGACGAGTCCCGTGTGACGCCGACCTCAACGGCGACATCGACCCGGCGATGGCCCAGGTCTCCGGCCACTGGTGGCTGTTGGACAAGACCAACGCCAACGCGGTGGGCCAGCCGACGACGTTCTTCTCGCAGCGCCTCGGTCCCGATGGGATGCCGGCCGGACCGAGGTTCACCTTATTGACCTCGGACCAGCCCTGGGAGGCGGGCATGATCGAGGCGCCGAGCTTGGTGGCGAACTCGACGACCGGGCAGTGGTGGCTGGTCTTCTCGGCCGGCAGCACCGACGCCAACGACCCCACGTATCAGATCTACACCACGCCATGTGACGGTGCGGAGGGTCCGTGTCACATCGGACGGGTGGTGAAGCTGGTGAGCCGCAACGCCCAAGGTGCGGCCCCGGGCGAGGAGTATGCCTTCGACGCCACCGACGGACAGGCCTGGATCGCCTACAACCCCGGCGCCTACTTCGCTCAACCGACCGATCGACCCCTCGCCCTCGTCAAGCTCGACTTCGACGACCGGGGCGAACCCTACGTCGTCACTCCCTGACCCAGCCGACGACTACGCCCGCCTCCCGACCTCCTGGACGAGCCATCCGTTGCCGTCCGGATCGTTGAAGGAGAGGAACGACCCGTAGTCACTGCGGTCGGGATCGGGACCCGGTATCTGGCCTCCTTCCCCGAAGTGGAAGACCTCACTGCTGTCCACTCCCCGCTCGACCAGCTGGTCCCGGGCTGCCTCGATGTCGTCGACAATGAGGTGCAGGCCCTGCAGCGATCCGGCCGACGAGTTTTTCATCAGCGTTACCGAGCACGCCGATCCTGGGGGCGTGAGTTGGATCACGCGGAAATCGTCCCCCGCGCTGTGATCCACGTCGAGATGGAAACCGGCGTTCTCGACGTAGAACCGCTTGGCCTTGTCCATGTCCGAGACGGGGACCACAATCAGCTCGAGCTTCCAGTCCATGCGATGTTCCTCCTCGCAGCTGATCAAGGGTGAAGCTATTGTCGCCCTCGGCGGAGCCGGGCGGAATTCCCGGTCGACCCGGCCTCTCGAGATTACGCTCTGGACCCGAGCGGTGAGACCCGAGCTTTGACCGAAGGAGGCCCCATGGGCGCGATCTGGCGGAGGATGGCCTTGGCCGGGGGAGTGGCCGCGTTGTTGGGCGCGGCCTCGGCCGTGACGGCGGTACCCGGAGCCGGGGCCTCCGGCACCGGCAGGTCGTCGCAGAGCCATGTCTCGGTGGTCGTGAGCGAGACGCCGGCCTTCAATGGTGACGCCGGTGACCCCGACGTCGTCTACTCGGGGGGGACCTACTACGCCTTCACCACCGGCACCCCGCTCGGGAATTTCATCCAAGTGCTCACCTCGGGAAGCCCGAACACTGGGTGGGGCTCCTACAACGGCCTGACCTTCGGATCGAGCGCCCTCCCGGCGCCGCCCGCGTGGCAGACCGTCAATTCCCAGACCTCGCCGGGCGTCTTCTTCTACGGAGGCCACTGGGTGATGTTCTACGACGCCTCGGTCAACCCGCACCCCATCGACAGCGGCTCCAGCTGCCTTTCGGTGGCGACCGCTGCCACGCTGACCCCGAGCTCCCCGGTCTTCACCGACTCCTCGGGTGGCCCGCTGTACTGCAATGGCCCGGCTGGGGGTGTGCTCGACCCCAGCCCGTTCGTGGACCCGGCCACCGGCACGGCCTACCTGTTGTGGAAGTCCAACGACGGCAGCTCGGCGGCGGCGTCACAGGTCTGGTCGGTCCCGCTCAGCGCGAACGGGACCGCGTTCGCTGGTACCCCGACCGTCCTCCTCACCGTGGACCAGCCCGATCTTCCGTGGGAGACCACCTTCGACAACCCCCAGATGGTGTTCGCGGGCGGTAACTACGACCTGCTCTTCTCCGCCGGGGATTTCCAGTCCGCCAGCTATTCGCAGGCGCTCACCACCTGTGCCGGTCCGGCCGGTCCCTGTAGCCAGCCCCTCGCCCCGTTCCTCACCTCGTACGGGAGCGTGGCCGGTCCCGGAGGGGGGTCCCTTTTCCAGGACGTGGCTGGGAACTGGTGGCTCGACTACGCCGGTTGGACCGCCGGGTGCACCAATTACGGCTGCGGGGGGATTCGGCGGCTGTTCGTGGCTCCGATCACCCTCGGCATCACTGTTCCCTGTACGCCACCGGCGGGCACCCCGATGGGTTACCGGCTGGTGGCCAGCGACGGGGGCATCTTCACCTATGGCAACCTGCCGTTCTGCGGCTCGACGGGGGCCATCCGGCTCAACCAGCCGGTGGTCGGCATGGCCGGGACGTCTGACGGCGGCGGCTATTGGATGGTCGCCAGGGACGGTGGGGTCTTCGCCTTCGGTAACGCCGCCTTCTTCGGCTCGACGGGGGCTATCCACCTCAACCAACCGGTGGTCGGCATGGGCGCCACCCCGGACGGGCAGGGCTACTGGCTGGTCGCCTCCGACGGCGGCATCTTCAGCTTCGGCGACGCCGCCTTCTACGGGTCGACCGGGGCCATCCGCCTCAACCAACCGGTGGTCGGCATGGCCTCGACCCCGAGCGGCCACGGCTACTGGCTGGTGGCCTCCGACGGCGGCATCTTCAGCTTCGGTGACGCCGCCTTCTACGGGTCGACCGGGGCCATCCATCTCAACCAACCGGTGGTCGGCATGGCCTCGACCCCGGGCGGCCACGGCTACTGGCTGGTCGCCTCCGACGGCGGCATCTTCACTTTCGGTGACGCCGGCTTCTTCGGCTCGGCCGGTGGCCTACCGCTCAACCGGCCGGTCGTGGGGATGAGCCATTAGCACGCGTGGGAGGTGCACCGGGGTCCGGTTCGAGACCGTGCCCCGGCTCCGGGTTCTGCGGTCGGGCCTTCGGACCCGGCACCTTGATTGCACCTGACCTTCACGGCGCGGGCCTCGAATTGAGGGACGGCCTAGTGGGCGGACCGCTTCGGTGCGGGCTTGACCGCCATCTGACGAACCCGCTCTCGGCTGACACCGAGCCGTTCGGCGATGGCGTCGAGGGTGAGCCCGAGGTGTCGGGCCTCCTCGATGGATTTGGCCCGCTTCCGGGCCTGTTTGGCCCGCTTCGCCTCGGCCTCCCGCATGGCCTCGTTGGCCGCCACCACTCGGTCGAGTGCCTTCCAGGCCTTGGAGCTCACCGGGCGGGACTCGAAGGGCACCAGCACATTTTGCCACTCACAAGCGTTCTGTGGCGAAATGCGCGTCGCAAGGGGTCCCTGGTACTAGCGCAAGTCGAAATTCCTGGTCACGCAGCGTGATCATGGACGAGGCGGGGTTACTTTTGCGGACGATGCTAGGTAGGATTTGCGTTGGGTTCGCCGATTGGGCCGAGCTGCCGTCTGCCGCACCAGCGAGCAGATCGGGTGACTCGGGCCATCGCCGATTCGATGGTGCTGCGGCGCCACCATGGGGCGAGATCGGCAGCGGATGACTTTGGGGGGGAGTACCGGCGAATGAAGTTCGGGCGGCACATCGGCAGGGATGACGTGGAATGTCGGCGACCGGGGGACGAGGACCTGGGAGCCGAAGACAGTGGCCGGCAGTGCCGGCGATCCAACCGGACCCGGGGGCACGGTGGTCACCGGAGGTCTCGGAGGGCTCGATGCCCGCGCCAGACCGTCATCGAGCATCCCCGCCGCCAGTTGGGGGTACTCCCCAAAGACCACGTGCTAGCAGAGGAGTCATGGTGAAACGGTTGACTGTCGTCTTCATTTCGGTGTTGGCGCTGTTCGCGCTCAGCGCCACGCTGGGAGGGGCGGCGTGGAGTGCTGCGGCGACTTCGACCACCGCCCAGATCGTCTTCGATGACGCCGGTCAGCAGGCTCAGCTCGTCATTCCGACGCCTGCCTGCCCAACCACCCAGCCCGACTGCCAATGGAAGTTCGTGCTACAGATACCCGAAGGGGACATCACCGTCGGCGTTATGTTCGGAACCTCGGGCACCCTGACCATCCCGTACCCGGCGAACTTCTGTGGCGTCATCCAGGCCGACGCCTACGTGGGCCCCCCGTTCGTGCCGAAGCGAGGGTTCCAGCACACCATCGAGGACTGCAAGCCCGCGGCCACCACCACAACCACCACGACGACCACCACCACGACCGTGGTCCCGCCCGTGGTCCCGCCGGTCGTGACGGGCAACCATTCTCCGCCACCGCCACCGCCACCGCCGGCGCCGAACCCACCCGCAGCTCCAGCGGCCGCACCGGCTGCGCTGCCGTTCACCGCCACACCCGCCGCGGCACCCGCGACCGCTCCGACCCAGCTCCCCTTCACCGGGGTGAACACCAAGCCGTTGTGGTTCCTGGGGCTGACCCTGGTCGCCCTCGGCTTGGCCTTGCTCACCTCGGCGGCCACCTGGCGGAAGCTGAGGCGCCAGGTACTGGCCACCGTTCAGGGCCGACTGCTCAACCCGAGCCGGCTCTCCTAGCTCCCGGCTCACCGGGCGGTGCTCCCCGCCCCTTCACACCATCCGGGTCAGGCGGTGGATCCGTTCCGGAGCGGCAACGGCCGCGGTGACGCCGTCTCCGAGCGGCCCGACCTGTGACCGATAGCAACTGACCACGTCGCGCTTGTCCGGACCGGGCCCGGCCAGCTCGAGCCCGTCGGGCGGCTGTAGCTCGAATCCCCTGGTCTGCAACCCGGCAGTCAGGGCCGTGACCCGGTCGGCCAGGAAGGTCGCATAGGGGAGCTCTTCGTACACCAGCCAGTCCACGTCGGGATGACGGTCCACGACGGCGAGGCAGGCCGCCGCGGCGATCTCGTGGTCGGGATGGCTGATTCCGAGAGGGATGAGCCACGTGCCGAGCTCAGACCGGCTGACGATGGCCTCGAGGTCCGACGAGATCAGTCGGACCAGGTCCTCACCCCGTGGGCCCTCGTATCGGTACGCAGCATGGCGGTACTGGTCGTCCCAGTGCTCGAGATGGCGGTGCTCGCAGGCGAGCAGCGAGACGGCCTCGATGTCCTCCGAGCGCCGGGCCCCGACGATGTCCGCCCCCGGCTCGAACACGCCCGAGAGTGCCTCCCAGCCGGTCACCGGGTCGACCGAGGCCGGGCCGCCGGCGAAGACGGTGACCATCGAGGAGCCGGGATGGGCGGCCAGCACGTTGGCGCAGCTGAGCGCCAGATCGTCGAGATGCGGGGACACGGCGCCCAGGGCAAATGCCATCGTTCGAGATGCCCGGGTTCAGTCGGTGGCACGGGGTCCGGGGACCGTACGGTCCCCGGACCCTGCGTGCGTGTGGCTAGCCGAGCGCCATCCCGACCACCGGCTGGTTGAGGCGAATGGCTCCCGTCGACCCCTGGTAGTGGGCCCCGGTGCCGAAGGTGAAAATGCCCCCGTCGGCGGCCACCAGGTAGTAGCCGTCGCCGGTTGGCGCCGCCCCCATCCCGACCATGGGCTGGTTGAGGTGGATGGCCCCGGTGGAGCCGAAGAACGGTGCGTTGAAGCTGAACACCCCACCGTCGGACGCCACCAACCAGTACCCACCGGTCGACGGATCGACGGCCATGCCCACGACGGGCTTGTTGAGGTGGATACCGCCCATCGAGCCCTGGAATCTGGCCCCGGGCCCGAAGGTGAACACCCCGCCGTCGGCGGCCACCAGGTAGTACCCGTCGCCGTTCGGGGTCGAGGCGATGCCGACCACGGGCTGATTGAGCTTGATACCGCCCATCGAGCCGTAGTAGTTGGCGTTCGATCCGAAGGTGAAGACGCCCCCGTCGGAGGCGGCCGTCCAGCAGCCATTCCCGCCCGGCGCAGGCGCGACGCCGACGACGGGCTGGTTGAGGACGGCGTTCAGGCCGGCGCAGTCAGATGCCCGTGGGCCGTGGCCATAGACCAGACCATTGGCATCGGCCAGGTTGTAGCCGCTCCCACCGGGCACGGTGGCCATCCCGACAACGGGCTGGGGGATGGTCTGTCCACCCTGTGAGCCGAGGAACGGCACATTGAAGCTGAAAATCCCACCGTCCTTGGCCACCAGCCAGTACCCGGGCGGAGGGCCTGGATTCGAGATGGGGGCCAGCGGTCCCGCCGGTGTTGGCGGAGACGGACTCGGAGCGGGATTGGGCGCCATGACGCCGAACGCGCATTCGCCCGTGGCGAAGCCCCCGACGGTGTTGGGCGACCCTCCCGCGTCCCCGTATTGGGCAGCTGGTGAATTCCCGGTGCAGAGGAGGTTGCCGGCGATCTGATTGGTCAGGAATTCGTTGCCATCGGGATCGCCCAGCGTGTTGCCAGTGAAGGTGGCGCTACCACCGATGTGGTTGCGGAAACTCCCCAGCCAGCACGAGTTGAGACCGGTCACCCGCAGGTTGCCGCCGATGGTGTTGTCCTCGTAGTCGCTGTACACCGGGGACCCGGGGGGGACTCCTGGGAACGTGTTGAAGATTCCGGGGAACGGCGGGTTGAAGCAACCGGGTCCTTCGCTAGCGACCCCGCCGCCCCCGCCTGATTGGGTGGCATCCCCACCGATCGTCGAGTTTGTGACCACCACGCCCAGTGGGTTGGTGGCGGTGAGGCTGCCCTGGACCGTGGCCGGCGAGCTGAGCGTGGGAGAGCTAGGGCTCGGATCGTCGAAGCAGGCCGCGTCGGCCGCCTTGCAGCCGAGGACGACAGTGCCCCCGGTGCCTACCGTGATGTTGCCGTCCACGGTCAACCCCGACGAGGTGGCCGGAACGCCGGCGTTCAAGGCGTAGCTCGCCAACAGGGAATTGGCGCCGGCCGGGACGGTCACGTCGCCGGTGACGACGACCTGACCTGCACTGATGTTGCAGGTTCCGGAAACCATGACCGAGCTGTAGGTCCCTGCCGCCAAGGGGCCGGTACAGGTCACCGCGGCTCGGGTGGCCGCCGAGGCGGCGGTCGATCCCGCCAGAACACCGAGCGGTACCAGGAGCAGAGTCACTGCGGCCAGCGATAGCGCAACCGTCCGGAATCGTCGGGCGCCACTCGGCCGTTCGACCCGTGTCACCTCCGTAGGTGGGGAACCTGATCCAACTTTCAACACGCCTTGCCTCCGATGTTCATTGGTGATCCGCGCCGCATGGCGGGCTCGGTCATCGGGCTCCCGGCCTCAGTTGGCGCCGGGAGGGAGAAAGATGGCCTACACCGTCATGGATCTCGAACCCACCGTCCGTAGTCCCGCCCCCGGCAGCTTGTCGGATCGCTTGGTGCTGGTCAAGTGTGTTGCCTGCCGCGCCGTTGGGGATGCCAGCCCCACCGGCTGAGCGGCTGAGGGTCCGGAGAGACGAATTGGTGTGCCGGCCACATTTTCTTTCAGTCCGGTTACTGCACGATCGTTGAACCAGTGGGCCGCGTGGTGGCCGCCGGTAATCCCGCGCGCCTTCCGGTCAGACACAGCATGACGATGCCCCCGGGGGAAGGAGCCGAAATTGGGTGAAGGTCACGGTAACCGATGTGCTGGTACCTGCCGTAATCAAGCGAGCGGAGCCGCCCCAAGCGGTCCTTGCCGATCTCGTGGAGAAGTACCTCGAGCAGGCGCTGACCCGTGGAACGTCGAGTGGCGTGTGGTTGTAGGTGTCGGTGAGCCGTACGGCCTGGAGCTGTCAGCCGACTAGGTCCCGATCGAGCGCCGTTAGGGGGCGACCCCGTTCGATCCGGTGCCAGTGGAGCCGACCACTGGGGCATTCAGGCGGGTACCCCCCATGGAGCCGAAGAAGCCGGCGTCGCCGAAGGTGAACGCACCCCCATCGGAGGCCATGAGCCAGTAGCCCTTGCCGTCCGGGGTAGGCGCCATGCCGACCACCGGCTTGTTGAGCTTCATCCCGCCGGTGGAGCCGAAGTAGGCGGCGTCACCGAAACTGAACACGCCCCCGTCGGAGGCGACGAGCCAGTAGCCCAGCCCGTCTGGGGTAGGCGCCATCCCCACCACCGGCTTGTTGAGTCTCATTCCGCCGGTGGAGCCGAAGAAGTGGCCATCGCCAAAGGAGAACACACCACCGTCGGCAGCCACGAGCCAGTAGCCGAGGCCATTGCTGCCTGGCGTGCCCTGGGGCCCACCGGCGGCCGGTGTCATGGCCACCCCGACCACCGGGGCGTTGAGTGGTGTCCCTCCCTGGGAGCCGTAGAAGTTGGCGTCGCCGAAGGTGAACACGCCACCGTCAGACGCGGCGATGAGGTAGCCACCCTGGTCACGGGTCTGCGCCACCCCAACCACCGGGGCGTTCAGACGGATGCCGCCCGTGGATCCGTAGAAGCCGGCGTTACCGAAGTTGAAGATCCCACCGTCGGACGCGGTCATCCAGTAACCGCCGCCGGGAATGGGCTGGGTGAACAGGAGAGTCGTCCCGGTGAATGTGTTACCGGACATCGTGCTGCCGGTGACCTGCCAGCTCTGCCAGACGCCGACGTACTCGCCCATGGTGTTGCCGGTGATCGTGGTCCCGGACAGCGTCGGTGTGGCCGGTGGCGGGATGGGGTTCACCTCGAGGGCGATGGCGTCGGTCTGGGGCGCCCCGTTGATGTGGCCCCAATTGTTCCCGCTGAAGGTGTTGCCCGTGACCATCGTGCCGGTGATGGAGTCACCCGGCGCGTTGGAGTGGACGGTCAGCCCGCTCAGGAAGCTGCCCGTGACCGTGTTGCCCGTGACCGTGGTGTTGGAAACGGTGGCACCGGGGGCGTCGGTGGCCACGATGATCTGGCCGATGACTGGGCCATTGGGCCCGAACATGCCCGGTGCGCCGGTGACGTGGTTGTTGCTCACGGTGATCCCGCTGACGCCCGCTCCCGGGACCCATCCTTCGACGATGATGCCGCAGCCCTTGAAGTTGCCCGACACCGTGTTGCTGTCGATCGTGTCGTTGGTGGACGCCACGGGCGTGGTGGGTCCGTTCGGCGCCGCGGGGTCGAATCCGCCGCCCTCGTCGGTGACCGAGATGCCGCCGTCGGCCACGTTGCCCGAGACCGTGTTGCCGGTGACCATCGAGCTCGACACCCCGACCAGCTGGATCGCCTTGTCGGTGCCCAGATTGGGCGTCGGGTGCACGCCATTCCCCTGGACGGTGTTGTTCTGGATCCTGAGGCCCGTGACGTTCTCGGCCATGATTCCGTGATCGCCCGCTCCCGACACCGTTATGCCGTTGATGGTCACGTTGTTCGCACCCGGAGCCACGTAGATACCCAGGTTGCAACCGGTCCCGTCCACGTTCGAGCTGACTGTCGTACCGCTGGTGGTCACGACCAAGGCGGCGGTGAACCCAGTGGTTCCTGCTGGGCTGCATGCCACCCGGCTTGCCGCGCCGGCTTCGGCCGATCCGAGTGCGGTCGGCGTTGCCCATCCCAAGCCGGTCGCCACGACAGCCAGGGGCACCCCGGCCAGTAACGCACGCCTCACACAGCCTTTTGGAGCCATGGTTCCTCCCGTAGGTAGAAAGATCGGGAACGGACCGATCGCCTCAGCGACAGCGGCCTCGGCGAAGAATGTAGGACGCGGGCCGACGGTCCGCAACCGCGAATTGTCCTGTCCGACGCTGTCGAGGTGTCGGGGGGACGGCGCCGACCCTCGCTCGCTCCTGACTCCACCCACTGCAGCTCTGCGGACCGAGTCGCGGCCTCAGACCTCGCGTATGACTCGGGCGGGGTTGCCGGCGGCCACTACGCCCGGAGGGAGGTCCTTCGTCACCACCGCCCCGGCACCGACCACGGTGTCATCACCGACGGTGACACCGGGCAGGACGATGGCCCCGCCACCGAGCCAGACGTTGTGCCCGATCGCGATGGGCTCGGCCGCCTCCCATTTCTCTCGACGCAGCCGGGGATCGATCGGATGGGTCGGCGTCAGCAGCTGGACGTTCGGCCCGATCTGCACATCGTCCCCGATGGTGATGGGCGCCGCATCCAGGGCGACCAGGCCGAAATTGACGAAGGTCCGGGCACCGATGTGCAGGTAACAGCCGTAATCGCAGTGGAGCGGCGTTCGCACCACGCTGTCCTCGCCGATCCCGCCGAGAAGTTCCTCGAGCAGGCGCTGACGCCCCGGATCGTCGGGTGGCGTGTTGTTGTAGGTGTCAGTGAGCCGGACGGCTCGGAGATGTCCCTCGACCAGATCGGGATCGTCAGCCCGGTACAGCTCACCGGCCAGCATCCGTTGGCGTTGGCTCCGGCTGTCGGCCGGCGGTGCACGGTCCATCCGCCAAGCATGCCGCCCCGGTAGTCCCTAGGGTTGATCATGGCCTCGGCCAACCCCGGTACGTCCGATCTGTTCCTCGTCGACGTGGTTCAGGTGGACGATGATCGTGCCGGCGCCTACCTCCGGGCCATCGAAGAGCTGGCCGTCCCGGTCATGACGGCCGCCGGGGCCTCCCTCGAGTCGTGCCGGTCGGCTGGCTCGGGACTCGGCGTCGAGGTCGACATCGAGGTGGTCTGGCGGGTCCGGGACTTCGCCCACTGGAACCTGATCCGGCGGAACCTCGTGCTCGACCCCCGCTGGTACACCTGGGCGCAGCGCGCCGCCGGCCTGCGCCGGGGCGGAACCCGCCGGATGATGGTGGACACGTTTCCCCCCACACCCCCGGGTAGTTAGGAGCATGCTGCGACGGTTCGAGGCCTACACCTTCGACCCCCGGACCTCTCCCGCCGTCCGGGGGCGCCTTCGCCAGGCCTGCCTGGACTCGTCCCGCTTCATCCCCGAGGTCTGCCATGCGGCCATCGGCGTCGATGTGTCCGGCGCGGATGTCGACCTGGTCTGGGAACACGCCTTCCCGTCCGTCGCCGCCTACCGGAGGTACATGGTCCACCCCTATCACGCGGCCGTGCTCGACCGGTACCTGCTGGCGGACAGCCCGGAACGGGTGGTGGTGGACAGCCCGCTCGGTCTGGGCCTGGCCGGCTACCCGACGGCGTCGCCCGACTACTTCCTGTCGGGAGGCATACGGCGGTTGGTCTTCCTCGACATGCGGCGGGCCGGCTCCGCGGAGATCGACGCGGTGGCCCGCCTGTCCGCTTCGGCCGCATCGGCCGTCTCGGCCGAGGTGTCGGTGTTCGCCCCCAACACCCTGGCTTCGTCGTGGTTCGACGGCGTGACCGCGCTCGGGACCGGGCCGCGCTGGAGCCACCTCTGGGAGCAGGGCTTCCGGGATGACGCGGCCCTCCGTCTCCACCTCGAGGGCGGGGGTGAGCCGGGCGGGGAGGAGGGCGGCTGGGAGGACCGGCCCGGCGTGGCCGCCGCCCTGGCCATCAGCTACCGGATCCAGCCGGGTTGGGGGTACGCGTCACCGGCGTGACGGCTCCGGCGTGTGGGGTTCTGGCGGAGCGCCGGTCGCCGTCGGGCGATCGGAGCTTTTTGTCCTCCGGCGCCAAGGGAAGGGGCCAAGGCCGCGAGGACGGCGGCACCGGCGGTTCGACGCCGGGGCCGGATACTCTCGGCCCCCTTGAGCCTCGCCATCACCTTCGGCGCGTACCTGTTCGGCGCCCTCATGGGGCTCGCCGTCCACCGCGGTGGAGCCAGGCTCAGGCGGGGTTGGCCGGTGTATCTCCGACTCCAACTGGTCGCCACCGCCGCCCTGTTGGGCCTGTTCTCGGCCTGGCGGCTGACCGCGCCACGCCAGATCGTGGCCCCCATCGTCATCGCCGGTGTCGGCCTGATCCTCCTCCTGGCATCCGACCTGGTGCGTGGCGGCCACAGCCGCGGCTTGGCCGAGCTCGAGGGGTGGGCCTCCTTCCCCAACGGGACGTTCTGGGTCTTGCCTGTCGCCGGCGGGCTGCTCGGCCCGTCGGCCAGCGCGCTCGCGGCCCTCACCAACGCGGTGTACGCCGCCCCCAACGCCGTGTGCATCCACCTCATGCGCCGCGACGCGCCACACCCACAGCGGCGGTCGACGACCTGGCTCGACCAGTCGATGGTGCTGGCGGTGGCGATCGGTCTGCTGCTCCATCTGGACGGTCCGGCTCCGGCCGCGTCGCACTGGGTGCTGGTGCTGGCCGGGCCGTTGCTCGCCTTCATCGGTGCCGCCCTGTACACCGGCTCGGTGCTCCATCCTCACAACGCATCGGTGGGTCGGTCCCCGGCCGACTACGGGCGTTGGATGCTCTTGACCGCGGTCCGGGTGGGGTACCTGCTGGCCATCGCCATCGTCACCAGCTCGACGGAGGTGGCGGTCATCGCCGTTCTGTCCGCCCTCGGGCCACCGGCTTTCAACCCGCCCCAACAGGCAGTGCTGTACGGCTACCGGTCGGGAGTGGTCATGGTGGCGGTGCGTTGGGGTTGGCTCCTCGTGCCCCTCGGCCTGCTCACGGCGATCCTCATCCGGTGACCCGCGCCCGACTGGGCGATTCGCAGGCCTTTTCGGACCCCGCATAGGGTTCTCGCCATGTCCGACTACGTGATCCCCGAGCCCGAGCCCAAGGAGATCGACGAACGACTGGCCATCGAATTGCGCCATCTCGCCGACAACGCGGTCCTCAAGGGGAAGCCATCGGGCGCGGAGAGGTGCGAGAACTGTCGCTACTACCTCGAGCCGTACAAGGACCTCTCGTACTGCTGGCACCCGAAGCTGCGGATCCTGGTGGGGTCGGAGTGGTGGTGCCAGTGGTGGGAGGCGATCCCCGAGGACGGGTGAGGTGAGCTCCGTTCAGCCGGCGGGCGGCTCCGGCGCCATGACGGCCGGTACCCGCCCGACGCGGGGTTGGACGGAGTCGTCGGACAGGTAGCTGAGGGTGATGACGGCCGTGGCCACCAGCCGGTCACCGCGTCCCGCGTCGTACACCTTGACCTCGGCGACGCCCTGCCGGCGCCCGATCCGGAGCGTCGTCGCCGCGGCCCGGAGGGGCCCGCCATTGGCCGACGCCAGGTAGGACAGCGCCACGTTCGATGTTGCCACCGGGCGCTGGCTGTCCCGGGCGACGGCATAGGCGCCCGCCCGGTCGACCAGGCTGGCCACCAGTCCGCCGTGGACGGTGCCGCCCGGGCCCCGCATCACCTCGGTGACGTCGAGCTCGACGATGTGGACGCCGTCGTCGTCGAAGCTCCGGTGGGTCAGCTGGTCGAGAAGCGGGCATCCCATCGACATGGGGCCAGATGCTAGGCGCCCGGTCGCTCGGCGCCGATCCGCTCGCCCCGAGGACGCCGGGTCTGACCGTCGGGATGAGCGGGACGGGCCGCGTCGGGCGGGGGCGCGCCAACCGGTCAAGGTACGTTGATGTGGTGGCAGGCGCGGTGACGGCCCATCCGAGATCGCCTCCGCGGCCGAACCGGGCTGCCCCTCTGCCGTACCTGGTGGCCGGGCTGGCCGGTGCAGGCATCGTGGCCTACCTGATCATCTGGGGGCGACGGTATGGCCTCGATCTCAAGGTCTACCGAGGCTCGGTCCAAGCCTGGCACCGGGGCCTCAACCCCTACGACGGCACGTACACCGCCAGCCGGCTCGACTTCACCTACCCACCGTTCGCCCTTCTCGTGCTGTCGGCCTTGGCCTGGGGTTCGTTCGCCGTGACCCAGTGGCTGCTGTGGGCCGTCAGCATCGCCGCGGCCACCGCCTCGGTCGTCATCGTGCTGCGGGACCGGGGGGTGGCGGGTGGGTCCCGGTTGTGGTGTGCGTCCTTTGCCTGGACCGGTGCGGCCGTCCTGGTGCTCGAGCCGGCGAGGAGCGGTCTCGACTACGGCCAGATCGAATTCGTCCTCATGTTCCTGGTGGTGGCGGACCTGCTGGCCATTCCGGCTCCGTTCCGCGGTGTCGTCGTCGGCGTCGCCTCAGCCATCAAGCTCACGCCGCTGGTGTTCCTGATCGTGCTGCTCACCCGCCGCGACTGGGCGTCGACAGTACGGGCTCTCGTGTCGTTCGTGGTCTGGACCGCGTTCACGTGGTTGCTCTGGCCGGCGGAATCGCGGGTGTTCTGGAGAAACGATGTGATCCAAACGTCGAGGGTCGGAAACGTAACCGACCCGAGCAACCAGTCATGGAACGCGGTGGTTCATCGTCCCCCCTTCCCGGCCACCGGTTCGACCGCGGTCTGGTTGCTGTTGTCGGGGTTGACCCTGGTCATCGCCACGGTGATCGCCTGGCGGTGCACCCGTACCGGGAGGCAGGCCTTCGCGGTGATCGCCATCGCGTTCGCCGGGTTGTTGGTGAGCCCTATCTCGTGGAGCCATCACTGGGTATGGGTGCTCCTGGTCCCCCCTCTGCTGATCGGGCCCCGGAGGTTGGCGGTGCCCGGACCGGTGCGCCTCATGTTCTGGGGACTGGTGGTGCTGACCGTCGCCGGTCCCTACTGGTGGTGGTCGGGCACGCTGCGCGAAGCGCTCGACGCCATCCTGCCCCTGTGGACGTTTGCCCTCCTCTCGGTGTGGGCTGCACTGGAGTTGATTGCCTGGCGGACGGCTGACGGACGACGAACGACGGTCACAACCCCAAGCTGCGGGTGAGCTGCCTGGTCAACCCGTTCGAGGTGCTGTAGATCTTCCGCCGGGCCACTCGCCTGGCGTACGAGGACGGGCCTCTCGACGCGGCTTGGACGTTACCGAGGTCGCGGGCCGCCCGGTACAGCTGGGAGCGAAGCGACTTCTGTCGTGCCATGGGCAACATCCCTCCAGGGGTCAGGTCCGGTGCCGGCGGCCCGTCGAGGCTAGTGGCACCGGCTCGGCGTCCTCGGCGGGATGGGCAACGGCGTCATGCGCCCTCCGGGCCCTCGGCGCCGGCCGGGCGAGCAACCCGAGCACCAGAAGGATCCAGATCCCGAGCCGGAGCTCGGCGAATCCCTCGACGGTATGGCGGGTGACCTCCTGGCCGTCGCCCGTCCAGGCGACCAGCATGGCTAGAAAACCGACGGCGGTCACCACCGCCACGACCCGCCAGGCCGGGTCGCGGAAGGCTCGGCGGCGGACGGCCAGGTAGCCGGCCACCGCGGCCAGCCCACCGAGCGCGGCCAGGGGCGGCCAGGCGAGAGGCGTGAGCGGCGATGACATGTCGTTGCGGGCGGCATAGAAGGTGAGGTTGCCGTGGGCGAAGTTGTAGGACCGCTCGGGTCGGAGCAGGGGCTCGGTCACCACCGACCAGGGGTGGGCGACCATCCACCCGAGATAGGCGCTCGCCCCGTGTGTGTGCAGCCAGCGCTCGAGATCGGCGAAGGCCCGGTCGCCGGGGCCCAGCGCCACCACCTTGGCCACCCCGGGCGGCGCCGCGGTTGACGCCGCCAAACCGTCGATCTGGCGCGCCTCGGGCATGCCGTGGGCGGCGAACCACGCCACGCGGGCAGGATAGGGAAACACCCTCACGAAGAACACATCGGCCGCGTCCCCGGTCGACCGATGTGAGGCCAGCGTTCCCCACTCGGTAACCCCGGCCACGACCAGAAGACAGACGGCAAGTGTTCCGGCGCGGACCGAAGCTCCCGGGGACTTCCAAGTGCGAGCCAGAACCAGGACGGTTACGGCCACCCCTAACATGGCGACCGTCCACACCTGCGCGTCGCGGGTAGCTGCAAAGCACAGCCCGGCCGTGGCGGTGGCCGCCACCCGCGGCCACGTCACCCGACGAGCGGTCCAGATGAACCCCGCCATCATGAGGGCCAACAAGCTCATGGACAACGACTCAGACAGCAGCGAGCGGTTCCACATAGTGACCGGCTGCGCGGCCGCGAACCCGAGCACGAGCCAGGTCGCCGCGACACGCCGCCAACCGGGATCGGCCAGGCGTCCGACGGTCCAGGCGAGCACCCCCCAGGAGAGCGCGCCGATGACCGCCTGGGCGGTGAGGAAGCCGCCGGCGGTGCCGAACATCTTGACCAGCAGCGGGGTCAGTGGAGGACGTTGGCCCCACCAGAACGAGTGGCTCCAGAGCGGCGCCCGGGCCACCGATTCGTAGGCTTTCGAATCGTTCCAGATCACCACTGGCCCGCCGTGGGCCTGGGCAAACAGGTAACAAGTGAAGACCACCCAACCGACGTAAGCCACGGCCGTTGCAGGCGAGGCTGGTGGTCGACGGGCTGGTGGCGTCGGACCGCCGTCTTTTGCCTGGTTCCCGCTCTCCGGGGCCGGCCCGCCGTCGCTGTGGATCGACCAAGGTCGAGGCGACCGGGGTCGACTATTCGTCGAGGTGATAACCGGCGCCCGATCCGTGCTTGTCGGGGAGGGATTCGACGAGGCGGCTCGTCGCGGCGTACTCGCCGGCGTTCCAGGCTTCGGCAATGGTCTTGTCACCGAGCTCACGATGCCGGGTGAAGTTCCACCAGCGGGTCACGTCGCTGTCGCTATAGCCCTTGTTGGCCAAGAGGATGTTGAGGCGGGTGGCCTCCCAGGTCGCCTCCTCCGGGCTCATCTCGGCTGGCTGGGCCTCGGTCGCCGCCGGTTGGGGGTTGCGCTCCATCTCGTAAGCGATCTCCCGGTCGAGATCGCGTGAGACATGGCCGCGGATGGTCTTGAGCGAGCCGCCGGTGAGGGCGTGGCGATCAGTGACCCGTCGCTCGCGCTCGCTGTCCAGGCTGCGCGACCAGAGATGCTGCGCGGCGGCGTCAACATCGCTGGCCGTGACTCTCAGCCGGAGCCGGCGCTCGATACGTTCGGCGGTCCGCTGCGGGCCGGGCGTCGGACGATCGGTTGACCGCCTTCCGTGCGGCTCGGGCTCACCGGGCCCGGCCGCGACGCGGTCGTCACGGCGGCGGTCCCGCGCCTCGTCGGGTCCGATCGGAGTGGAGGGCTCGGTGGACTCAGGCGGCTCGACGCGGCTCGACGCCGGCGTGGCGTAGCTCTCGGGCGGGAAGATGTCCCCGGCCGTTCCGGCAATGGCCGCGCCCAGGTAGGCCGCGCTCCACTCGCTGTCGCCGACCGCCACCGTGGGCGAGCCGCTTGCCGTCAGCCGAGCCACCGGCACGTCGAGGCACGCGGCCACCACCACGGCCTCGGTGAAGCCGAGCCGACGGTTGGTGGTCTCCACCTGGGCCACTGTCTCCCGCGTCCAGGCGATGCCGCGCAACCGCATCTCGTCGGCCAGGCCCTGTTGGGTGAGGTTGGCCTTGGACCGCAACGCGGCCACGTTCCGCCGCACGATGTCCTCGATGCCCTTGGTCGGTTCCCCATTCATGCCGCCCATCCTACTTCGATGTTATAAAAATAGACATCGATACTCCTCGAATCGGAGTTCTGGAGCTGATAACGGGGCGGTTCGGGATCAGCCGGCGATGAAATTATGAACAGATACGGGTCCGTCACCTGGACCAGCTCGCTTCGGGCCGCCCGATCCGCCGCCATCCGCTCCAGGCGAGGGTCCGGCTTGGGGCGCCACCCGACCGGTTGAGCCCACCGGAAAGCCGGCTCAACCGCACGCGACCTGCGCGCGGTCCGTGGCCGAGTGACTGACAAGCCGGCTGACAATTTCGTCGGTTCTCGCTGTTGGCGACAGGTGCCCGAGAGGTGGGCGTCGTGATGCCCAATTCCCCCTACAGCTTGGAGCGGCTCGCTCCGATCATCCCATAGTGGGATCCGAATCGGAAGGGGCAGGACGACTTTGACCATCGATCCGTTTCATCTGCAGCAGGCAGGCGAGTGGTCCGACATCGACTTCGATGTCGACGACTTCACGCTGCCGCCCGAGCCGCAGTGGCAACGTTGCGGTGCTGTCCACTGCATCGATCGAGGGCCGTGGATCGGGACGTTGGTGTGCTGCATCAGGCGGAGCGGCCACGATGACGCTCACTCCATGTCCCTCGGCGACGAGGGTAGCGCCGACTATTGGCGCGAATCTTGGCTGTGACTCGGCCACGTAACTCGGCTGCGTAACAGCGCCGTGCAACTCGGCCGTGTAACTCGGCCGTGTTCGTCAGCTCTGTAGGTCAGCCGCGGTACGTCGGCTGCGCAGTGTCAGCCGCGGTCAGTGGGGTCCGGCGAGCACCACCGCCTGGTCCGGACGGAGCCGGCCCCCGAAGCGGCGATTCTCGCCCACCCCGTCGCTCGACAGTGCCAGGGTCGGCCCGCTGCCCGGCGCGGCGGTGTCACCCGCGCCGCCGCCGTCGAGGCCGAGGTCGGTCGGGACCGTCACGTCGGCATCGGTGAAATTGACCAGGATCACGACGTCACCGTCCGCCGCGGTACGGCGGTAGCCGAGTAGCCCGTCGGGCAGGCTGAGCCGTTCGAGCCCGCCGCGGCCGAGGGCCGCCGACGCGCGCCGCATCGTGATCAACCGTCGGTACAGGTTGAGGACCGACGACGGGTCCTGCCGCTGACTTTCGTAGTTGCGCCGGTCGGGTGCCGGTGGGAAGGGGAGCCAGGGAGACGAGCCCGGCCGCGTCGGCCAGCCGTGGTCGGAGGTGCCGTCCCAGGGGATCGGCGCCCGACAACCGTCGCGGCCGCCCGGGTCGACCCGGCGCTCGGCCGGAACAGTGGCGTCGAGGAGGGCCAGCTCCTCACCCTGGAAGAGGAAGGGCGAGCCTCGCAGCGTCAGGAGGAGCACGGCCGCGGCCCGGGCCCGGGCCTCGCTGCGCCGTTCGGTGGCGGTCGGCTCCTCCCCGGCCCAGGAGGCGGCCAGGTCGTAGCGGGACCGGTGCCGCGGGTTGTCGTGGTTGGAGAGGACCCAGGTCGGCCAGGCGTCCCGCGCCTCGAGCGCCCGCATGGTGGTGTCGATGCATTCCGACCAGGCACCGGCCTGCCAGGGGGCCAGCAGCGGCGGAAAGTTGAAGGCCAGGTGCAGCTCGTCCGCGGCGCCGTAGTAGGTGGCCACTGCCTCCGTGGAGAGCAGGTAGACCTCGCCCACCATCACCGGGTCGCCGGCATAGGCGTCGAGGAGTGAGCGGATGGCCTTCAGCCGCCCGTGGGTCACCGCTTCGTCGTTGAGGACGCAGTGGGGGAGGCCGGCGACCGTCGGTGGGTCGTCCGGAAAGGTCGGGTCCTTCCCGATGCAGTGGACCACGTCGGCCCGGAACCCGTCGACGCCCCGGTCGAGCCAGAACCGCAAGACCTGGTGCATGGCGTCGACCACCTCGGGCTCATCCCAGTTGAGGTCGGGCTGGGCCGCCTCGAACAGATGGAGGAACCACTGCCCCGAATCGGGGTCGAAGGTCCAGGCCGGGGCCGAGGGGTCGAAGGCCGCCGCCCAGTTGTTGGGCGGCGAGCCGTCTGGCCGGCCCTGGCGCCAGACGTACCAGTTCCGGTGGTAGCTGCCCCGGCCCGACCGGGCGTCGACGAACCACGGGTGGCGGTCCGAGGTGTGGTTCGGCACCCAGTCGATGATCACCTTGAGGCCGAGGGCATGGGCCTCCTCGACCAGCCCGTCGAAATCGGCCAGGGTGCCGAACACGGGGTCCACCTCGCAGTAGTCGGCGACGTCGTAGCCGAAGTCGACCATGGGGGAGGGGTAGAAGGGGGAGAGCCAGAGCGCGTCGACGCCCATCCAGGCCAGGTCGTCCAGGTGGGCACGGACACCGCCCAGGTCGCCGATCCCGTCCCCATCCGAGTCGGCGAACGAGCGCGGATAGATCTGGTAGAAGACGGCCCCTCGCCACCAGGGCCAGGCTGCCTCCACCCTCAGACGTCCGCCCCGGGCCGCACGGCAGGAGGTTATCAACCGCCCCAGCCGTCCCCCCGGGCACCGGTGGAGCACGGGCAGGCGTGGGCGGCGAACTCCTGACCAGGGATCGCTTCAGTTCGGGCTGGTTCCCGCCGAGGAATTCATGCACTGGGACTGACACGCATCCTGAAAGGGGTGGGCGGCAATGGTGGAGCGGCGTGAGAAAGAGGACGGAGCGCTGATGGCTGACGGTCTGACCGGCAGCATCCCCCCCGAGGTGTTCGGCGTGGGCCGCGTCTGCATCGAGCCCGACTGCCAGGTACAGCTCTCCCGGTACAACAGCACCCCGTGGTGTGCCCTCCACGAGAGCCCCCTCTCGACGAAGCGGCCGTTCGACACCTCCACCCGCCAGCGGGGCCGGCCCCGCAACTCCTCCCGGCGCCGCCGCACCTCGAGCCGCAACAGCCGACGACAGCCGGCCGCCTGAGGCGCGCCGGCCGTCTACCGCCGGGCGGCCTCCGGCCCCGACGGGCTCTTCCGTCGGTCAGGAAGCACTCCCGTCATCCGTCGGACCAGGTGCGGGCGCCGGCGCGGCCGACGCCCGTCGACGCCCGGCCTATGGTCTGGACCGCCGAGGACGGGTCCGCCGACCCGTGCGGCACTGGTTGAGCGTGCTTCACCGGTGACCGCCACCCGGCTCGTGACACACCGAAACCGGTGTGCCCGACGGATGGGAAGAGGAGCCATATGCCTGGACAACTCAACGGGACGGTGGCCCTGGTGACCGGGGCCTCCAGTGGCATCGGAGAGGCCACCGCCCTCAGGCTGGCTGCCGAGGGGGCGGCCGTGGCTGTCGCCGCTCGCCGGCGTGACCGGCTCGAGCAGTTGGTCGAGCGCATGGACGACCCGGCGCGGGCGCTCGTCGTCCAAGCCGACATCACCGACGCGGCCGCGACAAGGGCCATGGTCGAGGACACGGTCAATGAGTTCGGTCGCCTCGACATCTTGATCAACAACGCCGGTGTCATGCTGCTCGGTCCGATCGTCGACGCCCCGGTGGAGGAGTGGCAGAGAATGGTCAGGATCAACCTGCTCGGGCTGCTCTACGCCACCCACGCCGCGCTGCCCCACCTGCTGGCGGCGGCCGACGACGGGCCGCGTCGGGTGGCCGACCTGGTCAACGTGAGCTCGGTGGCCGGTCGTGTCGCCCGGCAGGGGAGCGGTGTCTACAACGCCACCAAGTTCGGCGTGGTGGCCTTCTCGGAATCGCTGCGCCAGGAGGTCACCCGGCGTCACGTCCGGGTGTCGGTGGTCGAGCCCGGCGCGGTGATGACGGAGCTGGCCACTCACAACCGGCCCGAGATCATCGAAGGGATGGTGGCGATGTTCGGCGAGACCGAGCTGATGCGCTCGGAGGACATCGCCGAGTCGATCCTCTTCATGGTGACCCGTCCCCGGCACATGGCGGTCAACGAGGTGCTGGTGCGGCCCACCGAGCAGGAGCGCTGAGTGCCCCACGCCGGCTATCGGCGACCCGGCCACTTTGTCGGCGACCTGGGTCTGGTGACCGAGGTGCTGTCACCGGGCAAGGCGGTCGTGCGCATGCAGGTGTCCCCCGAGGTCACCGCGGGCGACGGTGGGGTACGGGCCGGGGTGTTGGCCACCATGGTCGATGTGGTGGGCGGGATGGCGGCCCTGCGCATGGTCGGCTCGGACTGGCTGGCCACAGCGGACCTCACCCTCCAAGTGGTGCAACCGCTCACAGGGCCGGTGGTCGAGGCGCGCGGCACGGTGGTGCGAAAGGGACACACCACTCTCGTGCTGGAGGCGGCGGTGTACGACGCCGCGCCCGGGGTGCCCGCCACCGGCGCCGACCGGGCTCCGACGCCTGGGGCGTGGGCCACCATGACCTTTGCCATCCTCCCGGGCCGCCGTCGCCGGTCCACGGTCGACGTCCCCAATGGGTTGCCCGATCGCTGGAGGGTAGACGGGCGCGGCTTCGACCGGCCGATCATCGATGCCCTGTCCATCACGGTGACGGACGCGGCCGGCGGTGTCGTGTCGATGCCGGTCGACGAGTACCTGCACAATTCGGTGGGCGCGGTCCAGGGTGGGGCGATGGCGGTGCTCGGTGAGGCGGCCGGCGCCGCCGCCCTCGGTGCGGCCGGCGGTGGGCCCGAGCCCGTCGTGCGTGACCTCTGCCTCACCTACCTGGCCCTCGGACGGGTCGGACCGATGGTCTCGCGGGCGTCGGTACTCCAGCCGCCTGACGGCTCGTCGGGCGGCCGCGCTCTGGTCGAGCTGTTCGACAACGGGGCGGAGGATCGCCTGACCACGCTGATCCAGGTCGGTGCGGAGAGGGCGGGCGTGTGACCACCGAGCCGGGCGGCGGTGCCGGTGGCGACGGCCGACCGGCCACGGGCCCGATCGATCGACGTCACCATGTGGCCGAGTACTTCCGGCTGCAGCGATGGGAGATTCCACCGGCCGGCGGGGCCGAGGGGTACTCGGACGTCGGAGGTCGGATCCCACTGGAGGACCACCTGCGAAGCGCGGCCGGCGGGGTGCGGACCGGTGTGCTGATCACCGGCCTCGACTCGCTGGGTGGGTTGCTCTCGGGCCTGACGGTGCTCCCGCGCTGGATCGTCACCACCTCGATGCGGGTCACCCTGGCCGACCCGGTGCATCGGGGGCCCCTGCGGCTGCACGGGCGTGTCCTGCGGCGGGGGCGCAACGCGGTGGTGTCGGGCCTCGACGTCGTCGACGAGGGGTCCGGCGACCGACCGGTGGCCGCCGCCATCATGACCTGCTCTGTGCTCGACCCCGGTGATCGCGACCTGCACTTCGAGCGGCCGTACTCGACGCCGATGCCGCCGGCTCGACCGGAGCCACCGGCCCCCGAGGACTTCTTCTGCATCGAGCCCGGTTCGGGCCCGGTCACCACGCTGCGGCTGGCCGACCATCTGCGCAATCCATGGGGAATCCTCCACGGCGGGGCTATCGCCACCCTGGCCGAGGTGGCCGCGGTCCGGGCCGTCGAGGCCCGGAGCAGCGCCGGCCCGCGGGTGGGTGCGGACGCCGTGCTCCACTACCTCCATCCCAACCGGGTGGGCCCGGTGGTCGCCCGGTGCGAGGTGCTTGGTGGTTCGCCGCGCCGCGCCCTGGTGCGGGTGGCGGTGCACGATCTCGGGCAGGGCGACCGCATGACCGGCCTCGGCTCGGTGACCGTCCTGGCCGTCTGAGCCGCCCGCCCCGCCGCTTCGGGGTCGGCCTCGGACGGGCGTCGGGTGGAGCGGCTCAGCCCACCGTGGCCGGCCAGGTGACCGCCGACCCGACCGCGGTCACCTCGACCTCGGTGCCGTCGGCCACCGCCAGGTCCCCGTCGGCCCGCACGGTGATGGCCGGCACCCCGGGCGCGGTGTCGGGATGGACGGTGATCACCGTGTCGTGCCCGTGGAACTGGGTGCGGACCACGCTGGCCCGCAACCCGACGCCACGCATCTCGGTGGAGATGGCGAGCTGCTCCGGCCGGACCAGCGCCACGGCCGGTCCGGCCGTGGCGGCGACGTTCGCGTCGACCCGCAGTTCGAGGGCCCCGAACGGCGTCACCACCCGGTTGCCTTCGACGGTGGCGGCCACCAGGTTGGCCTCGCCGAGGAACCGGGCCATGGCCGGGTCCACCGGATGGTCGTAGAGCTCCTGCGGTGTCCCGCACTGGCCGATGATCCCGCCACGAATCACTGCCACCTGGTCGGCCACTGAAAGCGCTTCGTCCTGATCATGGGTGACCAGCACGGCGGTGGTCCCCCCGGTCCGAAGCACGTCTTGGACGTCCGACCGCACGCTGGCGCGCAGTCCGGCGTCGAGCGAGGAGAAGGGCTCGTCCAAGAGGACCAGGGTGGGACGGATGGCCAGGGCTCGGGCCAGTGCCACCCGTTGCTGCTGTCCACCGGAGAGCTCGTGCGGATACCGGCCGCCCAGGCCGGACAGACCCACCATCTCCAGCAGCTCCTCGACCCGGCCGCCCCGACGCGCCGCCCGCGGCAGGCCGAAGCCGATGTTGGCCGCCACGGTCAGATGGGGGAAAAGCGACCCCTCCTGGGGCACGTAGCCGATGCCGCGTTGTTCGGGGGGCAGGGCTCGGTCTGCGTCCTCCACCGACCGGCTGCCGATGGTCACCTCGCCGCGGTCGGCGCGCTCGAAACCGGCCACCACCCGCAAGAGGGTGGTCTTGCCGCTTCCCGACGGGCCGAGGATGGCGGTCAGCGAGCCGAGCGGCACCTCGAGATCGAGACCGTTCAACACCGCCTGGTGCCCGAACGACTTGTGGAGGGCCCTGATGCCGAGGCCGGTCACCGACGCTCGGCTCTCGCCGGCAGCCGGTCGAACCATCGGCCGAGGATATAGCTGGGCACCACGGCGATGAGGATCATCATGCCGGCGTAGGGCGCGGCCGCCGCGTAGGAGAGGTTGGTGGTGAAGGCCCAGAATTGGGTGGCGAGCGTCTGCATGCCGGTCGGTACGAGCACCAGGGTGAGAGTGAGCTCGGTGACCGTCGAGAGGAAGACGAGGCAGAACCCGGCGGCCAGCCCGGGTCCGACCAACGGCAGCACCACCCGGCACCACACCACGAGACGCCGGCGGCCGAGCGAGCGAGCCACGTCCTCGAGGGCCAGGGGCGCCTGGGCCACGGAGGTGCGCACGGCCACCAGGGCCAGCGGGAAGAACATGATGGCGTACCCGATGATCAGAAGCGGCGTGCTCTGGTACAGCGGACTTAGGGCCCGGACGGAGACATAGACGAGGGCGAGGGCGATGATCAGTCCCGGGACCGCCTGGACCACGAAGGTGCCGCGCTCGAGGCCGACCGTCGAGCGTCGCGGGTACCGCACCGCGAGCAGCGCCACCGGCAGGGCCAGCACGGTGGCGAGGAAGCCGGCGGCCGCGGCGTAGCCCGCGGTGGTCAGGGCCGCGCCGACCACCGAGGCCGAGGCGGGCAGGGTGGTGGTACCGCCCTCCACCATCCAGTAGAGGACCACCCCCACCGGGACGCCGAGGGCCAGGCCGACCAGGGCACCGAGACCGAGCAGGGCCGGGACGGTGGCCGGACCCAGTCGGTGGAACCGCCTGCTCCGCGCCGGTGCCGAGGCCCGGGTCACCCGGCCGCGACCGCGAGCCAGTGCGTCGCCTCCCAGCACAGCCAAGCTGATGACCACCAGGATCAGTGCCAGCGACGCGGCCACCGGGAGGTTGTAGCTCCGCTCGGACTCGAAGAAGATCTCGGTGGTGAGGGTCTGGTAGCGCAAGACCTCGAAGGCGCCGTACTCGGCCAACAGGGCCAGGGAGACGAGGACGCTCCCCCCGAGCAGGGCCGGCCGGGCCTGCGCCAGCGTGATCCGGAAGAAGGTCCGGCGGCGGGACAGTCCGAGGGAGCGGGCCACCTCCTCCTGGCCCGGGTCGGCGCCACGGAAGGAGGCCGCCACCGGCAGGTAGACGAGCGGGTAGAGGGCGAGCGTCATCACCAGCATGGCTCCGATGAACCCGTGGACGGCAGGAGCGACCGACACCCACCCGAAGCCGGTGACGAAGTCGGGAATGGCAACCGGCAACACCACCACCACCGCCCAGAACCGCCGGCCGGGAAGATCGGTCTTCTCGACCAACCAGGCCGCCGCGGTCCCAACGACGACACACGCCGCGGTCACCACCACCGACAGCCGTACGGTGTTCCACACCAGGCCGAGGGTGAACTGGCGGAAGACCAGTCGGACGACCGCCGACCAGCCGGTCTGCGACGCCTGGATCACCACGTAGACCAGGGGAAGGGCGAGCAGGGCGGCCACGGCCAGCGCGGCGAGCCAGAGGAGGAGCGGGGTGCGCGCCCGAGCCGGCACTCCCGCCGGTGGCGGTACGGAGAGGTCGAGCTCGGCCGGGGCCGAGGCGGTCAGCGCCATGCCACCGCAGGCCGGACGGTCGCGGGGACCTGGTTCACGCCAGACCGGCCTGCTGCAGCAGCGCGATGGCCGCCGCGCCGTTACCCAACTCGCCGATGGTGAGAGACGCCGGCTGCAGCGAGTCGAAAGGCGGCAACGGCTTCGCGGTGGTCACCCCCGACCCGAGGGGGTATTCGAAGCTGTCGCTGTGCGCCAGGATCTCCTGGCCCTGTCGGCTCACCAGGAAGGCCACGAACCGCTGGGCGGCAGCCGACTCCTTGGTCGAGGCCAGCACGCCGGCGCCGGAGACGTCGAGGACGTAACCGGGATCGCCGGGGGCAAACGCGGCGATGGCGGTCGACGACGCCCCGTCCTCGGCGCGGATGCGGTACCAGTAGTACTGGTTGATGATCCCGATCTCGACCTGTCCCTTGTCCACCTCGCTGGTCAGGGTCTCATTGTCGGGGTAGACGTTGCCCCCCGCGTTGTTCTTCACCCCGGCCAGCCACGCCGTCGCCGCGGCCTCACCGTGGGCGTGGATGATCGACGCCACGATGGGGAAGAAGTCGACCTCGCCTTGGGCCAGGCCGAGCTTTCCCTTCCAGGCCGGCAGGGCCAGATCCATCACCGACGGCGGCAGCTGGGCCGGTTTGAGGCGCCCGGTGTTGTAGACCATCACACTGACCCGGGCCGACACCCCGACCCAGTGCCCCGTGGGCGAGCTGTACCGCGCCGGCACGGCGGCCAACGTCGTCGGGTCGATGGCGGCCAGCAGATGCTGGCTCTGGAGTTGCTCGAGGGACAGGGAGTTCTCGGCGTAGATGACGTCGGCCGGGGAGGCCGACCCTTCAGTCTCGATCTGGTTGACGAGCACCGACTCGCTGTCGTTGCGGACCTTCACGTTGATGCCGGTCTGCTTCTCGAACGCCTGGACCAGGGCGGCGGTGGTCTGTTCGTGCTGGCCGTTGTAGAGGGTGATGGTGGTCCCGCGACCGGTCCCGCTGCCCGACGAACCGCAGGCCGCGCCGACGAGGGCCAGGACGACCAGGCCGGCGGCCGCGCCGGCGAGACCTCCTCGCCACCTCTGTCGGCGGAACGGCCACCGGGTCGGCGCTCGGTCTTGGGCCGGATCCGGAGCTGAGTCCTCCATCGGCTACCTCGGGCCGGGCGGTGTGATCGACTCCGGCGCCCGGTTCACCGGAGTCGCTGTCTAAGGGACTTATCACAAAAAAGATTAGGTAAGCCGAAGATTAGCTGTCAACCAGGGTCGGGGAGGCCTGCACCTATGGTTGGTAGCGGCCGCCGGCCCGAGGGGGACGAGGAGGACCATCATGAGCCCGAGACCGCCCCCCGGAGTGGAGCCGATGACAGGCCGGACGGTCGTGATCACCGGCGCCAACTCGGGCGTGGGGAAGGCCACCGCCATGGCGCTCGCCGAGGCCGGAGCCCGGACAGTGATCATCGCCCGCGACCCGGACCGCGGCCGCCAGGCCCAGGACGAGATCCGTCGGGCCAGCGGCTCGGATCAGGTCGACCTGGTCGTGTTCGACTTGGCCGACCTGGGCTCGGTGCGCGAGGGAGCCCGGCAGCTCCTCGACGGGTACGAACAGATCCACGTCCTGGTGAACAACGCCGGCCTGGTGCTGTCGCAACGCACCGAGACGAAGGACGGGTATGAAGCCACCTTCGGCATCAACCATCTGGGCCCCTTCCTCCTGACTCGCGAGCTCACCGAGCGGCTGAAGGCATCAGCCCCCGCCCGGGTGGTCACGGTGGCGTCGACCGCGCACCGCTCGGCCCGCCGCGGGCTCGACTTCGACGACCTGCAGTCCGACCGTCACTACGCCGGCATGCGGGCGTACAGCCGTTCGAAGCTGGCCAACATCCTGTTCTCCAACGAGCTCGCCCGGCGCCTGGCCGGCTCGGGAGTGACGGCCAATTCCCTCCATCCGGGGACGGTGGCGACCGGCTTCGCCCGGGACGACGACGCGTCGGGCCTGCTGGCCTTCGGCGTCAAGGTGATAAAGCCGTTCATCCTCACCCCGGAGAAGGGCGCCCGGACCTCGGTCTACCTGGCCTCTTCGCCCGACGTGGCCGACGTCTCCGGCCGGTACTTCATCAAATGCCGGCCCCGGGAGCCGTCTGCGGCCGCCCGGGACGAGAACGCAGCCGCCCGCCTGTGGGCGGTGAGCGAGGAGCTCGTGGACCGGACGGCCCACCGGGCCGCCTGACCCGACCGCCTCATCGGGTCGCGTCATCGGGCCATCCGGTCCGCCAAACGGGCGACCGCCGGACCTAAGGTTGTCGATGGGGCGCGGCGCAACATCGGGCCAGCTCACCGGAGTGGCCGGGGGAGAGGGAGGTTGCCATGTCCACCCCAGGCGGGAGTATCACATCCGAGGAGCGGGACATCTTGCGGATCGTCGGGAAGTCGTGGGGCTGGGTCCTGTTCTTCGGCATCGTCACCCTGGCTCTCGGGGTGGTGGTCACCATTCGCCCGAGGGACACCATCTACGCCTTTGCCATCCTCTTGGGCATCTGGCTCTTCGTGGCCGGCCTGTTCCGGATCGTGGCGGCCATCGCCGATCGCGATGACACGGGCGGGACGCGCTGGCTCATGGCCCTGCTCGGTCTGCTGTCGGTCATCGTGGGCATCCTGTTCCTCCACCGGACCGACGAGACCGTCACCACGCTCGCCTTCCTTATCGGCCTGTTCTGGGTGGTCGGCGGGATCATCGAGTTCTTCACCGCCTACAGCGAATACGGCTCGCCGGCGCGCGGCTGGCGCATTGGCATGGGTGTGCTGGCCTTTGCCGCCGGCGTGGTGACCCTGGTGTGGCCCAACCTGACCCTGACCGCGCTGGCCGTGATCATAGGGATCTGGTTGATCATCTACGGGCTGCTCGAGGTGGCGCTCTCGTTCCAGCTGCGCCGCCTGGCCGA
>DASZIO010000027.1:0-56536 GCA_035949055.1 Acidimicrobiales bacterium | reverse complement strand
GGCCTCGGGGGCGAGCAGGTCGAAGGCCGTCAGGCGGTGCGCGAGCTGTTGCGGGCCAATCGTCGTTCGGTCCGGTCGCTGCTGATGGCCGACGGCATGGACACGTCGCCCATCTTGGACGAGATCGAGCGGCTGGCCGCCAAACGGCGGGTACGGGTCGAGCACGTCTCGCGGCGCCGGCTGGACTCGGTGGCGCGGACGGACAGTTCCCAGGGGGTGGTCGCCCTGGCCCGACCGGTCGAGGAGACCCCGCTCGATGCCCTCAGCGGGTCGGATGAAGCCCGCCCGCCGTTCCTGCTGGTCCTCGACGGCATCACCGACCCGCACAACGTGGGGGCACTGCTGCGAACCGCGGAGTGCGCCGGGGTGACCGGGGTCATCCTGCCCCGGCACCGCTCGGCGCATCTCTCGCCGACCGTGACCAAGGTGGCGGCGGGCGCCATCGAATACCTCCGCATCGCCCTGGTGGCCGGCATCCCCGCTGCTCTGCGGCAGCTCTCCGATCGGGGCGTGTGGACCATCGGCATGGTGGGGGAGGCCGGCCAGTCGTTCTACGAGCTCTCGCTCGGGGACGAGCCGATGGCGATCGTCCTCGGGTCGGAGGGAGCCGGTCTCGGCGCCCTCGTCCGCAAGCGCTGCGACGCGCTGGCCCGCCTCCCCCTGCTCGGCGCGCTCTCGTCCCTCAACGTGTCGACGGCCGGCGCCATCGCCTGCTTCGAGGTCGCCCGCCGCCGTTCGGCCGGCGCAGAGCCGGTTACGGTCCCCGGTGGGCCGGTTCCGCCGCGGCTGGTCTGAGCAGGCCGAGGTGGAAGGACGGGGCCATGCGTCCCGTGGTCGCGCGGCCTGGTTGACGACGATCCCCGGCGGGGCAGCCGCCCGCCGCGACCGAAGCCGCCGATTCGCCGGTTCGCCGGTTGGGGTAGACCGGTGAAACGCTTCGAGGACAAGGGAGCACACTTCCAGCGCGGCTGGGGCCGTCTCGACGGACCCGGCCGCGTTTCGGTGGGCGACCGCACGTTCGAGGCCGGCGCGGCGGTGGTCGTCAACACCGGTTGCCGACCCTCGATCCCCCCGTCGACGGGCTCGCCGCCTCCCCGTACTGGACCCGCGGTCGCCCCGGCGGGACTCGGTGTCAGCTGCCATTGCCATGCGACCGGCTGCCTCGATCCGACGGGCCGGAGGGAGGCCGGGTGAATGGGCCGTCAGGAGGAGGGACGGGCCAGCGACAACATGAACTCGCCACCCTCGGAGCACCAGGCCGACTCCACCCGGAACCCGCACTCGCCGAGCTCCGTCTCGAGAGCGTCCGGTGAGAACTTGGTGCTGATCTCGGTCAGCATCTCCTCGCCGGGCTCGAAGACCACGTCGAGCCCGAGGTCGCCCACCCGCACCCGTTGGTGACCGGGGGAGCGCAGCCACATCTCGATCCGCTGGTCGGCCTCGTTCCAGCGCGCCACGTGCTGGAAGGCGGCGGGGTCGAAGTCGGCGCCGAGCTCGCGATTGAGCACGTGCAGCACGTTGCGGTTGAACTCGGCCGTGACCCCGGCGGAGTCGTCGTAGGCGTCGACCAGACGTACCCGATCCTTGATCAGGTCGGTCCCGATCAGCAGCCCGTCCTCGATGCCCATGACCTTACCCAGCCGGGAGAAGAACTCGCGCCGCTGCTCGGGGTCGAGGTTGCCGATGGTGCCGCCGAGGAAGGCGAACAACCGGCGTCCCTCGACGTCCAGCCGGTCGAGGTGCTGATGGAAGTCTGCGACCACGGCGTTGACCGCCACACCGGGGTATTCCCGAGATAGGGCGGAGGCCGCCTCCCAGAGCGTGGTATCGCTCACGTCGAGCGGCAGGAACCGCCTCAGGTGGCCGGTGGACTGCATGGCGTCGAGCAGCAGCCGCGACTTCTCGCATGTCCCGGCACCGAGCTCGATGAGGGTGTCGGCGCCGGCGTGCCGGGCGATGTCAGCGGCATGGGCGTCGAGGATCGATCGCTCGGCTCGGGTCGGGTAGTACTCGGGCAGCCTGGTGATCTCGTCGAACAGGCGACTGCCGCGGTCGTCGTAGAAGTAGACGGGCGGCAGCTGCTTCGGGTCGGCGGTGAGGCCGGTGGCCACGTCCTGCTCCATGGCGCCCCGCAGGTCGCGGGCCGAGAGATGGATGTCGATGGTCGGGGGAATCACCGTGGTCATGGGATGGGGCGTTCGGGAGGGCGCGGGCGCTGGGCTCAGCTGGCGTCTCGGGCCAGTCGCAGGCCGGAGAAGGCCCATCGGGCTGACGGGGGGAAGAAGTTCCGATAGCTGGCCCGCACGTGGTCGGGGGGTGTGATGCACGACCCGCCGCGCAGCACGTACTGGTTGACCATGAACTTGCCGTTGTACTCGCCGACCGCGCCCGGCGCCGGCTCGAACCCGGGATAGGGGCTGTAGGCCGACGAAGTCCACTGCCAGACGTCGCCGTAGGGCCCGCGCTGCGACGCCGGCCCGGCTGTCGGGGTGGGATGCAGCTTGGTCTGATCGAGGAAGTGGCCCGCCACCGGAGATCTGGCCGCCGCCACCTCCCACTCGGCCTCGGTCGGGAGCCGGCCGCCGGCCCACCGGGCGAAAGCATCCGCCTCGTAGTAGCTGAGGTGGCAGGCCGGCTGGGCCGGGTTCACGCGAATGGGGCCACCGAGGGTGAACTCGTGCCACTCGCCCTCGACCGCCGACCAGTAGAGCGGCGCCTCCCACCCCTCGGCTTGCACCGTGGCCCACCCGTCCGACAGCCACAGCTCGGGCCGGTGGTATCCGCCGTCGGCCATGAACTCCAGCCATTGCCCGCAGCTCACCAGCCGGTCGGCGAGCTCGAAGGCTCCGACGTAGGCACAATGGCGAGGGAGCTCGTTGTCGAAGCAGAAGTCAGACCCGGTGTGACCGATCTCGTAGGTGCCTTCGGCGTGGCTGGACCAGCTGGCCCCTTCGGATGCGCCCGGGGGCGGGAGCCGCACGGCGTCGTAGGCGGGCATGAGCGGGTTGCGGGACAACACGTGCTTGATGTCCATCAGGAGGAGCTCCTGGTGCTGCTGTTCGTGCTGGATCCCGAGCTCGACCAGCCCGGCGACCGTGGCGCTGAACGGGTCGTCGAGCAACGCTCCCATCGCCCGGTCCACATGGGCCCGATAGTCGGCGATGTCCGCAATGCCGGGCCGGGACACCAGGCCGCGGTGATGTCGCGGATAGCGATCACCGACGCCCTCGTAGTACGAGTTGAAGAGGAACCCGTAGTCGGGATGGAAGCACCGGTAGCCCTCGAGCCCGGGCTCGAGCAGGAAGGTCTCGAAGAACCAGGTCGTATGGGCGCGGTGCCACTTGGTCGGGCTCACGTCAGGCATCGACTGGACGGTTTGGTCCTCGGCCGACAGCGGGGAGGCCAAGGACTCGGTCAGCGATCGGGTGGCGACGAAGCGATCCGCCAGGGTCAGCTGGTCTTTCGCCATCAGCAGGTCCGTCATAGCCGTTCCTCCCCCTCACCTGGGGATCGTCGAGAAGGCCCGCGCCAGGAGCCGGCACGCCGTTAGCCAGAGAACTTACCCGGAAGCGGGCCGGGCCGAACCTCCGGTCCGAACCTCCGGTCCGATCTCATCCGGCCCGCCGGCAGCTGCTGAATTGTTGTCGGCTCGGGGCGAGAGCTGCCTGGTCAGCGGGCCGGGGTGGGAGCCTGAATGCGACGTGATCCTGCCAGCTGGTTGCCACCGGACAAGTGGGACCGTGAAAAGGGGAGGTCACGGCGTTCTCTGCCACCAGCTGGGTGATGGTGCGCGGCCCCGAGCCCACCGGGGCGCGACCGGGATCGAGCGGGGGCGCGCCCGGGTCCGGGATGTCGCGCGCAATCACATCGCTCCATCCCATCGGAGCCGGCGGTGGGAATCGAACCCACGACCTGACGATTACAAGTCGTCTGCGCTACCAACTGCGCCACACCGGCCCGGTGTCGTGACCACCCCGGTGCCAACCCCATCCTACGGTCGTCGGCTCGGTGGGACGGGGCTTCCTCCGTCACTGAGGTCGACTGGCCCTCCCGGCTGACGCGAAAGCCTTGCTTCTCCATGCACCGGTTGGCAGGCTGACTCCCAGTGTCCAACCCTCCTGAGCCCGACGGGCCACCTTCCCGCGGCCCGAACGGGCGCGGCTTACCGACGGCCCGCGCGGCGCTCGTGCTGGTGGCCTTCGTGGTCGCCACGGTGCTGCTGCTCGGCGTGATCCATCCCTCGGCGGCCAAGCCGGCTTCCGGATCGACGGCGAGCGCGGCGAGCAGCTCCACCACCTCGACCGCGGCATCTTCCTCGACCACCGCACCGGCCCATTCCGGCAGCCCGACCACCACCGTCGCCCCGAGCAAGGTTTCGGTGCTGGTGGCCAATGCCTCGGGTGTCAGCGGGGCGGCGGCGGCCGTCACCAACGAGCTGCGACCGGGGGGATGGAACCTCGAGTCGCCGGTCAACGCGTCAGCCCACGTCTCCACCTCGACCGTCTACTACCTCTCCGGCCAACAGCAGTCGGCCGAGACCATCGCCACCGACTTGCGCCTCCCGAGCAGCGCGGTGGGCCCCTACACCACTGCCGCGCCCATCAGCTCGATCGGCACGGCCGAAGTGCTGGTGGTGGTGGGGCCCGACCTGGCCACCCGGTCGACTGCGCCCACCACGACCACCACCGCCACCACGGCCACCACGGCCGCCCGTTCGTCTTCAACGTCCTCGACCCATCACTGACCGTCTCCGGCCCGGACGCGAGCAGCGTGATGGCAACCGAACTCCGACCTGACGTGGTGCGGGTGCTCGCCCCCCTGCTCGAGCACCCGGCCACCACGGCCGTCATGACCGATTTCGACGGGACCTTGGCGCCCATCGTCACCGACCCGTCCGAGGCCCGCCCCCTCGACGGCGCGGTCGACGTCCTGGCCCGCCTGGCGCAGCGGTTCGCTGTGGTGGCGGTGGTCTCCGGCCGATCGGCATCGTTCCTCCTCGATCGGGTCGGCTCCGTCGATGAGGCCGGCGCACGGCCGGCCGGCACCTCGTCGATCCATCTCGTCGGCCTGTACGGGCTCGAGTGGGCCGGCGGCGACCGGGAGATAACCGTTCAGGGCGATGCGGAGCGCTGGCGTCCGGTGTTGGCCGATGCCGCCGCCCGGCTCCGCTCGGTCGCCCCGCCTGGGGTCGAGGTGGAGGACAAGGGTCTGGCCGTCACTGTTCATTGGCGCCGGGCACCGGGCGCGGCCGACCGGGTCTTGACCGCGGTCGAGGCGGAGGCGGCGCGTGGCGGGCTCCGCTCCCATCCCGGCCGCATGTCGGTCGAGCTCAGGCCGCCGACCGATGCCGACAAGGGCTCGGCGGTGCGGGCCCTGGCCGCCGGATGCTCTGCCGCCTGTTACCTCGGCGACGACCTCGGCGATCTCCCGGCCTTTGCCGCGCTGGCCGAGCTGGCCTCGACCGACGGCCTGTTCACCACGGCGATCGCGGCCACCGACGACGAGAGCGCGCCGGAGGTGGCGGAGGCGGCCGACGTGGTGGTGCCCGGTCCTCTGGGGGCCCTGGCCGTGCTGCGGTGGCTGGCGGACTCGGGCGCCGGGGGGTGATGCGGTGTCAGCCGCGGATCCTCTCTCGCCGCGGGTCCACCGGTCGCCGGTCGGGTAGCGACCGGTGGCGTGGACGGTCGGGCTCAGCCCGCGGAGGCCAGCTGGTCGCGGAGCCAATCGGCCGGTCGGCGGGCGCTGATCAGCCGACGCAACGCCGCCGACCGCTCGGCTCGCTGACCGGTCTCCATGTCGAGGGCCTCGGCCAAGGCCGCGGCGGTGGCCGACACGTCGAACGGGTTCAGTTCGAGGGCCGCCGGCCAGAGCTCTTCGAAGGCGCCAGCCTCGCGGGACAGGACGAGGACCCCGTCCCGTCCGTTGACGAGGGGCCCTTCCTTGGCCACCAGGTTCATCCCGTCGCGGACCGGGTTGACCAACAGGACGTCGTAGCGCACCAGGGCGGCCAGCGACGCGTGGTAGTCGTCCTCCACTTCGAGGACGATCGGGGTCCACCCCGGCCTGGCCCACCGCTGGTTGATGCGGTCCACGGTCGACTCGACCTCGTTCTGGTAGGCCAGGTACTCGGGTAACCCCTGGCGGGTGGGATAGGCGAAAGCCGCGAACACCACCCGCTCACGACGCGCCGGCTGTCGTTCGAGGAGCTCGTCGAAGGCCCAGAACCCGCGCAGGAGGTTCTTCGACAGCTCCATCCGGTCGACCCGGACAACGACCTGGCGATCGCCGTCCCCCACCAGGCGCTCGATGCGGGCCAGGGCGCTTGAGACGGCCGGGTCGGAAGCCGACACCTGCAGCCGATCCGGATCGACCGAGAGCGCCGACACGAAGGCCCGGCCGGCGGACCTGGTCCCTTCGGGACGGGACTGGTTGGGCGCGGACTGGTTGGCCCGGTAGGCCGCGGCCCAGCGCTCGGTGTGGAAGCCGCAGGCGCCGAACCCGGCCATCGACGACAGCAGCTCGTTTCCGGTCGCGGTGGGGAGCATGCGCAACACCGAGGGGTCGGCGAAGGGGGTATGGGTGAAGTGCACCGTCCGCAGGTCCGGTCGCTGGTTGGCCAGGGCCGACCCCATGAGGGCCAGGTGGTAGTCCTGTACCAGCACCCGGCCGCCGACCGGCGCAACCTTGGCCACCCGGTCGGCGAATTGCTCGTTGAGCTCGCGATAGGCGTCCCACGCCTCGGACCACCGAAAGTCGGTGCGGGGCCGACGGGACGCGTCGAACAGGTGGTGGTGGCAGAACCACAGCATCGAGTTGGAGACCACGTTGTAGGCCAGGTTGAAGACCTCGGGATCCGGGTCGACCAGTTCGACCTGGTACCCGTTCTCGGGGACGAGCCCCGCTTCGGCCGCGGCCCGGTCGGCGTCTCCGAGGGTGCTCGCCACCCAGGTGGCCCCGGTGCCGGCCATCATCGGGCCAAGGGATCCGGCCAACCCTCCGGCCGCCTCTCCGGCCACCGGTACACCGTCGTCGAAACGGAACGACAGCGGACCCCGGTTGGAGACCATCACCGTGTCGGCCAGTGAGCCCTCGCCCAATGAGCCCTCGCCGTCCTCCCTCAGGCGGTTGGGAGCCATGACAGGACGCTACCCGGTGACGGCCGACGGGAAGCGAAACGAAGGAAGGGGCTTGACAGTTAGTGATTGAGTACTCACAATGAACACCATGATGGTCTCCGGCCGGCAGACAGCAGCGGAACGGCGCACCGCGGTACTGGCCGCAGCCATCTCCGAGTTCGCCCGATCGGGCTACGCCGGGACCTCGACCGAAGCCATTGCGGCCCGGGCCGGCATCTCCCAGCCCTACCTCTTCCGCCTGTTCGGGACCAAGAAGGACCTGTTCGTGGCCACCTACAACCTGGTCGGTGACCGGATCATCGGGGAACTGTCGCGCGCCGGGCTGGGGCTGGACGGGCAGGAGGCGCTCGAGGCCATGGGCGCGGCCTATACCGAGCTCATGCAGGACCCCGAGCTCCTCCAGGTACAGCTGCACGGGTTTGCCGCCGCCCCCGGGGACCCCGACATCGCGGCCAGCTGCCGCCGGACCTTCGAGGTGCTCCAGCAGATCTTCTTCGACCGCACCCATCTCTCCGAGGACGACCTCCGCCAGTTCTTCGCCATGGGGATGCTCATCAACGTGATGGCAGCCATCGATCTCCCGTCCATCTCCGACCAGTGGGCCCAGAACCTGTGCGCCGGACCGCAAAAAGCCCAGGCCGTGAAGGCCATGACCGAGGCCATCGGTGCCAAGCGGCGCGCCGACCTGGCTACCGAACAGGAGGTACCCGCATGAACCAACCCTTTGCCGTCCCACTTTTTTTGCCCCGTGTATCTAGTGATCAATCACAATCAAATCTGGGAACGGGGGCGGCCGCTCGCCGGGGATGGCGCACCGTCTCCCGGTCACGGTCCCGCCGGGTGAAGACCCGCCCCGGCCGCCACCCGATGTCCGACGCCACCACGGTCGCCGACCGGGGCCGGCCCCCAGGCCCGGCCACGGGCGGGTCGGACATGGCCGCCCGCCGGACGGATCCTGCCGCGCTCGGGGCCGGACCGGACGACACCGGCCGCGGCCGAGAAACCGGGAGCACGGCCCGGGGCAAGGCCGTCTGGGCCATTGTCATCACCGGCATGGCGCTGTTCATGGCCTCGCTCGACAACCTGGTCGTCTCGACGGCGCTCCCGGTCATCCGGGTCCACCTCCACGCCGGTCTGTCCGGCCTGGAGTGGACCGTCAATGCGTACACCTTGACCTTCGCCGTCCTGTTGCTGTCGGCCGCGGCCATCGGCGAGCGGTTCGGACGCCGCAGCATCTTCGTCCTCGGCATCGCCGTCTTCACCGGGGCGTCCGCGGTCGCCGCCCTGGCCCCCAACATCTCGGTGCTGGTGGCGGCCCGGGCCGTCCAGGGCGCAGGGGGCGCGATGATCATGCCTCTGTCGCTCACCCTGCTCAGCGCGGCGGTACCGCCCGAGCGACGCAATGCGGCCCTGGGACTGTGGGGCGCCATCGGCGGTATGGCCGTGGCGATCGGACCGTTGGTCGGAGGTGCGGTCACCAGCGGCTGGTCCTGGCAGTACATCTTCTGGCTCAACGTGCCGATCGGGCTGGTGCTCATCCCGCTGGCGTGGTGGAAGTTGTCCGAGTCCCGGGGGGTGCGTTCCAAGCTCGATCTGGTCGGAGTGGGTCTGGTCAGCGGCGGTCTCTTCGGCGTAGTGCTCGGCCTGGTCCGGGGTAACAGCCACGGGTGGACGAGCACATCGGTGTTGTCGTCGTTCGTCGTGGGGTCGCTGGCCCTGGCCGGCTTCGTCGCCTGGGAGCTGCGATCCCCCCATCCGATGTTGGACATCAGGCTGTTCCGCCGCCGCGGGTTCGCGGCGGTGAACGTCACCGCCCTGCTGTTCAGCTTCGGGATGTTCGGTTCGATCTTCTTCCTCACCCAGTTCCTGCAGACCGTCCAGGGCCTCAGCCCCCTGGCGGCCGGGATCCGGGTGCTCCCCTGGACCGCGATGCCGATGCTCTTGGCCCCGGTGGTCGGCCACCTGGCCGAGCGCTGGGGTGGCAAGCCCCTCGTCGTGACCGGGCTCGCACTGCAGGCGATCGGCCTCACCTGGCTGGCCCTCCTGATCACACCGGCCACCCCCTTCGCCGACATGGTGATTCCCTTCGTGGTGAGCGGGATGGGCATGACGCTGTTCTTCGTCCCTCTGGCCTCATTGGTGCTCGGATCGGTGCCGAAGTATCTCGAAGGGGTGGCCTCGGGGGCGAACAGCGCCTTCCGGGAGCTGGGCGGCGTGCTGGGCATCGCCGTTCTCGGTGCGGTCTTCAGCTCCAACGGTGGCTACCGGTCAGCCGCCGATTACGTGAGTGGGATGACGCCGGCGGTCTACGTCGGAGCCGTGGTGGTGGCCATCGGAGCCGTCACCGCGCTCGTCATTCCGGGCCGGCGCCGTCAGCGGGCATCCGTCGCCGAGGTGCCTGCCCCCGAGGCAAAGCCTGAGGCTGCCGTCCGCGACGACGTGGTCCAGCGGCTCCCGGTTCCGGTCGCCGCGAGGGCCAAGGCGCCAGTTTCGGCCGCCGCGCTGGCGGCGGTGTCCGGCCCGGGCTCCGGTCGCCCCGAGGCAGCCTGCGCCTCGGCCTGATCTCGGTCGGTTCACGGACGGCCCCGTTCGGGGTGGCGGCCCGGGGTGGACCCCGGGGCGAGGTGGGGGTCGTCGCTCGGGATCCGGTCGCCTACGGGAGGCAGTCGTGGTCGGCGGCATCGGCTACCCGTTCGACGACGGGTGTTCTTTCGCCGGGACTCAGTCAGGCGCGATCGGGGCGGCGCGGGCCAGCGAGGCGCGCAGGATATCGGTGGCCTGAGGCCGCAGCTCGGCGAGCGGCCGGTTGCGGTGCACCCGAATGCCGAGATCGACCTGGGCAATCGTCTCCACGCCGAAGCGGGCCGCCGCATCGATCAGGAGGGCCAGCTCGACCGCATAGCCGTCGGCGAGCCCGCACTTTTCCAGCACCCAACGGTGAGCAGCCGTCTCCCCGGCCAGAGGCTGTCGAATCGATGCCAGATGCGGGAAGAGCAGATCGATGATGGGTCGTGCCACCAGCTCGGTGACCCGCCCCCCTCCATCGGGGGCGCCGTGGAGCGGTCGCTGGTAGTAGCCCTTCACCAGGGTGACCGATTCGTCGGACAGCAGCGGCCCGAGCAACCCGGTGATGAAGTGGGGTCCGAAGTTGGTGACGTCGGCGTCGACGAAGACGATGAGATCGCCATCGGCCGCCTTGAGGGCGGTTCGCATGGCCTGGCCCTTGCCCCCCTGGCCGTCCTCGGTGGCGATGACCCGCGCCCCGGACCGGAGCGCCAGCTCGGCGGTGCGATCGTCTGAACCGTCGTCGATCACCATGAGCTCGTCGACGAGCGGCGCACCGCCGGACACGCCGGTCAGGGTCGAGGCGATCGAGCGGACGATCGGATCGATGGTGGCTGCCTCGTTACGAGCCGGGATGCAGACAGAGATGTGACGGCTGCCCTTCTGTTCGACGAGCGCACGGAGGTCGGCGGGTGTCCGCACGGGACGTCCCCTGTCCTCACCGGCCGGCCCGTCAGCCTCGGCGCGTCCGTCAGCACCGGCCGGCCCGTCAGCCTCGGCGCGTCCGTCCCCATCCGCGCCTCCAAGGGCATCTGCACCAGGAGCGGGGGCACCCGACATGCCGTCATCATCGCTCAGCCGGCCGGGTGCCGAAAGGGCGCACCCTCGAGAACGCGCCGCCAGGGTCCGACCGGCGTGGAGCGTCGGGTCGTGGCGGGGGATCGTCCCCTGCGCTCAGGCCGGCGAGCCCGTGCCAAGGTGCGGACAAGCCCCGCTGTCGGGTTGCATTGACTGCGGGCTCCACATCGACCATGATGGGGCCATCATCCAGAGCGGCTGAGGGACCGGGCCCAGCGACGCCGCGGCAACCAGAGCGAGATCCGAACCTGCCCAGGGCAGATCGGATTCCACCAGGTGCCAATGCCCGAGCGATGAGGAGAATGCCGTGAACTTCGTTTCTGGGCTTCGTTGCCGTGAGTGCGGTCGCGCCTATCCGACCGAGGCACTGCACGTCTGCGACTACTGCTTTGGTCCCCTCGAGGTGACCTACGACTACGAGCGGGTCGCCGGCAGCATGACTCGGGAGGGCGTGGCGGCCGGGCCCCGCACGATCTGGCGGTACGCCGACCTGCTCCCGGTCACCGACTCCGCCCCGGTGGACCTGGGTGCCGGCTTCACGCCGTTGGTGAGGGCCGATCGGCTGGCTGCCGAGCTCGGGCTGGGTGAGCTGTGGATCAAGGACGACACGGCCAACCCCACCGGGTCGTTCAAGGACCGGGTGGTGTCGGTGGCCTTGACCAAGGCGCGCGAGCTCGGGTTCAAAGTGGCCGCTTGCGCCTCGACCGGCAACCTGGCCAACTCGGTCGCCGCCCACGCCGCCCGAGCCGGGATGGAGTCGGTGGTGCTGATCCCCCACGACCTCGAAACGGCCAAGATCGCCATGACCGCCATCTACGGCGGCCGGGTCATCGCCGTCGAGGGCACCTACGACGACGTGAACCGCCTGTGTGCCGAGTTGACCAGCGAGCAACCCGGATGGGCGTTCGTCAACGTCAATCTTCGTACCTACTACGCGGAGGGATCGAAGACACTGGCGTTCGAGACCGCCGAGCAGCTGGGTTGGCGGTGTCCTGACCATGTCGTCGTGCCCATCGGGTCGGGGAGTCAACTCACCAAGGTGGCCAAAGGGTTCGAGGAGTTGTGGAAGGTGGGGTTGCTCGACGAGGAGCCGTCGGTGCGCGTCTCCGGGGCCCAGGCGGCGGGTTGCTCGCCGGTGGCCACGGCCTTCCGGGAGGGAACCGACGCCATCCGGCCGGTCAAGCCCGACACCATCGCCAAGTCACTGGCCATCGGCAACCCTGCTGACGGTTGGTACGCGCTCGACACCATTCGGCGATCGGGAGGGTCCTGCGAATCGGTCACCGACGACGAGGTGTTGGACGGCATCCGGATCCTGGCCCGGACCGAAGGCATCTTTGCCGAGACGGCCGGAGGCGTCACCATCGCCACGCTGGCCAAGCTGGCCGCGGCGGGAACCATCCGATCCGATGAGCGGGTGGTCGCCATGGTCACCGGCCACGGGCTCAAGACGGTCGAGGCCCTGGCCTCGCAGGCCGGTCCGACGGCTACCATCGCGCCCACCCTCGAGGCGTTCGCCGCCGTAGCCGAGGGCGAGCCCCTGCAGCCCGAGCACCTGCCCCGGAGGAGCACAGCATGAGCGTCACCGTACGGATCCCCACCCAGTTGCGCACGCTGACCGGTGGGGCTGGTGAGGTGTCCGTCGACGGCTCGACGGTCGGCGAGGTGCTGAAGGCCCTGGACACGGCCCACGCGGGTTTCGCCGACCGCCTGTTCGACGAGTCGGGCGGGTTGCGCCGCTTCGTGAACGTGTTCCTGGCCGACGAGGACGTCCGCTTCCTCGACGGGCTGGCGACCCCGGTCGAGGACGGTCAGACCCTTTCGATCGTTCCGGCGGTGGCCGGGGGCTGAGCGCTTCGCCAGGGCCGGCGGCTGTCTCGAGGCGCTCGCGAGCGGTTGGTGGGCCTTGGGCGGGTCGTGAGGAACGCCGTGATACTCGGCGACGGCGATGGAGGCTCGGAGGGAAGGTGCTCTGACCGGCCACCACTACGATGCTCGCGTGTCACCTGCACGAGTGGACCAGGCCATCGCCGTCATCCGGGCCTCGGGGAGCAGGGTCACGGTTGACCGACGGGCGGTGGTCGAGGCGCTCGAGGCCAGCGACGACCACGTGACGGCGGAGCAGCTGGCCGAGGCGGTCTGGGAGCACCACCCCGACATCAACCTGGCCACCGTCTATCGGACGCTCGAGCTGCTCGAACGGTTGGAGATCGCCTTTCACGTCCACCTCGGACATGGGCCATCGCGCTGGCACCTCGCCGGCGATGTCCATCACCACCTGGTGTGCGAGCTATGCCACCGGGTGGTGGAGATACCGGATTCGACCTTCGACCCGTTGCGCAAGCGACTGCTGGACGACACCGGCTTCGTCATCGACCCGCACCACTTCTCCCTGAGCGGCCTCTGCCGCCAGTGTTCGGCCGAGGTGGCCGGCTGATCACGGAGGCGAAGGGGGCTGGCCTTCTGGTGGTGCGCCGGCCAATCGGGCGGGCGAGTCCCGGCGGTCCCGAAAGGGCCCGACCCGGCTGACCCCACGGATCCCTTGGACGGTCAAGCGCCGAGACCGCGCAGGATGAAGTCGCTGATGCCGGCGGCGACGTCGGCGGCCGGAGCCGGTAAGGGCTCGCCCGCCCGTACCGACATCGCCCCATAGATCTGCTGGCCGATGAAGGCGGTGGCCTGGTCGGGGTCGATGTCACGGAAGGTGCCACCTGCCACCCCACCGACGTAGAGGTCCCGCATCAGACGGGCGATGTTGAGCCCGATGAGCGATAGCTCGGTGCCGAGTGCCTCCCCGCCCTCGCTGACCGTGCCCTGAGTGACCAGGGCCAGGCGGAAGAAGGCGGGGTCGTCATCGATCCGCGCGAGCATGCCCTGGATGAGGCGTTGGAGCCGGTGGGCCGGCTCGGCGTCCTCCTCCCAGGTCCGCGCGATCTCGTCGAGAAGCTGGTTGTGCATGCCGGTGAGGCAGGCCCGGAGCAGTTCCTCCCGATTGGCGAAGTACACGTACACCGTCGAGCGGGCCACGCCCGCTTCGGCGGCGATCTCGTCCATCGACACGTCGATCGTGCCGCGCTCGCCGAACAGGCGCCGGGCAACGGCGACGACCTGATCCCTCCGGAAGTCCCGGATGACCTCTTTGATGTTTTCGGGGGAGTTGCGCGGCACCGCTAGGACGCCAGCCGAGCGGCCGGAGGAAAGCGCACCGGAATGTGCTTCACGCCGCTGATGAATGGCGATTGCAGTCGTTGCACCTCGCCGGCCGGCTCGATCTCGGGCATCCGGTCGAGAAGGTGTGCGAACATGACTCGGATCTCCATACGGGCCAGGTTGGCGCCCAGGCAGAAGTGGGGACCGCCGGCGCCGAACGCCATGTGCGGATTCGGGTCCCGGGTGATGTCGAAGGTCTGGGGGTTTTCGAAGACCTTCTCGTCGCGGTTGGCCGAGACGTGGAAGAAGACCACCTTGGTGTCGCCTTCGATGAGCTGTCCCCCGAGCTCGAGTCCACTGGTGGTCTGACGGCGAAAGTTCATCACGGGGGTGACGTACCGCAACATCTCCTCGACCGCCGAGGGCAGCAGCGATCGGTCGGCGCGGAGCTTGTGCCATTGCTCAGGGTTCTCGAAGAACGCGGCCATCGCTCCCGAGATGAGGTTGCGCGTCGTTTCGTTGCCCGCCACCGTGAGTAGAAGGAAGAAGAGCTCGAGCTGGAGCTCGGTCAGCTTCTCGCCATCGAGCTCGACCTCGGTCAGGACGCTCATCAGGTCATCGTGAGGGTCGGCCCGCTTGATGGAGAACAGTTCCGACGCATAGGCATAGAGCTCCATCGAGGCGTGTTGCGCGGCTTCGCCAGTGGTCTGGTACTCGGGATCCTCGCTGCCGATCATGCGGTTTGACCAGTCGAACATCCGATGCCGGTCTTCGTCGGGTACCCCGAGAAGTTCGGCGATCACGACGAGGGGCAGCTCGGCGGCGATGTCGGTGACGAAATCGGCCTCACCCGACTCGATCACGGAGTCGATGATGCCATCAGCGGCCGCGTGGATACGGTCCTGCAGCTGGTTCACCATGCGAGGGGTGAACCCCTTATTGACCAGACGCCGGTAGCGGGTGTGCAGCGGAGGGTCCATGTTCAACATCAGCAACTGCTGCTGGGCCAGGTCCTCCTCGGCCATGTCCCAGAGGTAGGTGGCCTTTCGGGCCGACGAGAAGTGCTCGTAGTCGCGATTGACCGCGGTGCATTCGGCGTGGGTCGTCACCGCCCAGAATCCGGGCCCGTTGCTCTCCTTCTGCCACCACACCGGCGCGTTCCTGCGCAGGAAGGCGAACCATTCGTGGGGGACGCGCTCGGCGAAGGGCTTCGAGTCGGTCAGATCGATGTCGTCGAAGCCGATCCCGCTGATATCGAGCTCTGAGGTCGGCATTCCGGATGCACCTTCCAGTCAATCGGACAGACTGTCCGATTGACTGGATAGTAAGTCCGATCGTCCGGGCTGTCAATGGCTCCCCCGGGTCGTCCACGGGTGTCCCGGACTCGGCGGCCGTGCCGGCCGGCCCGGGCTGCTGTGGCTCACGTGCTCCAGTCGATGGCGCCGTCGATGATCACCCGGGGCTGCTCGGTGAGCACGAACTCGAGATGGTCGAGATCGAGGAACTTGGCGATGTCCTCGAACATCTGGGGCGAGTCGTCCTCCTGCGTGTGGGCGTGGTACTCGTCCATGGACGCGAACCATTGGACGGTGACGCCGTCGTAGCCCGAGCGGTCGTTGTCGTCCCGGTAGTCGTCGAGGGGGCGGGGGTTCTGCTCGTAGCGGACGACGTGGGTGCCGCAGCGCCCGTTGGCGATGAGCGGCCCGTGATGATCCCTCCAGTACGCCTGGAACTCGGCCGGGGTCATCCCCTCCTTGCGCTTCAGCAGACAGGTCAGCTTGATCATGGGCGAGGCTCCCCCTCGGTCAGGGCAGGACGGCGAGGCCCCTACAGTTGGGTTCCCCGACGTCGGTCAGGCCATGAGACTCCATCCCAAGCGGACCGCGTGGCAAGTCGGGACCGGGACACAGGAGGCGGGGAGGCTCAACGGCCGAGGGCCTGGGCGCAGAAGAGATCGGTGATGTGCGGCATGGCGATGGGCTCCTCCAGTTCCTCCGCGAGCTCGGCCACCCGGGCCAGCAGAGCCTGCTGGTCTTGGCCGTCCATCACCCGCACGTAGCTGCGCGACGCGACCTGCTCGACGAACCGTTGCCGGTCGACCGACAGCACGAAACGGAACCTGGTCCGTTCGACCGGTCCGAACAGGCGGCTGCGGTCGAGGAGCTTCCCGAAGTCCTTGCCCATCGGATAGGGCTGGTTCCGGTCCCATTTGCTCACCCGGACCAGCTCGGCCATGGTCGGGTCGGACTCGTCCCGTTCGTTCCAGATCAGGGCGAGCCATCCTTCCGGACGCAGCACCCGGGCAATTTCGGCCAGCGACTGCGGGGGATCGAACCAGTGGAACGCCTGCGCCACCACCACCGCCTCCATAGAACCCCTCGACGCCGGAATCGACTCGGCGGTCCCGGCGATGAGTGGCACATTCGGGAGCACCTGCCGGAACACCTTCCGCATGGCCTCCGACGGTTCGAGAGCGACACAGTTCGCCCCCCGGGACCAGAGCTGACGGGTCAACTTGCCCGTTCCCGCCGCGAGATCGAGCACCCGGGTGTCGCCCGTGATCCCGGTCGTCCCGAGGATGCACTCCACTGCGGCGACCGGGTAGTCCGGTCGGGCCCGCTCGTAGGTCTCCGAGCCGCTCTCGAATCCCCGACGCCCCAACGCACCGCCCCGGACCGCGCGCCCGGGGCGGGTTAGTGCGTGCTCCATCGAACGATCCGGCCCCCGCTGATCCGGTTCGCGCCCATCAGAACTCGGATCGGGGTCGGGACTGGGCATGGGACGACTGTATTGGCCGGCGCGAGCGGGCTCGGAACGTGCTGCCGCGAGAGAGCTCCGCCACCGTCCACGATCGCTCACGACGCGCTCGATCAGCTAGCGTCGCGGGGTGACCGCTCCCGAAACGGCGACAGGTTCGCGGCCCGCGTCGGCCGGCCCGGTGCACCGGCAACCCGACATCCATGGCGTGATCGAACCGGGCCCTGCCCGGGGGATGCGGGTGGCGAGCCCGGTGGCCCGGGCCGTCAAGCGAGTGCTCAGTGCGCTGATCCATGCCGGCTGGAACTGGACGGTGAGGCATGGTGCCACCGGGCCGGACGACGCCCGGGCCGCCCGGTTCGGCTCCTTCGGCCGGGGCACGTGTCTGACCTTTCCCCCCGGGGCCGTCTTCGGTGAACGCTGGATCCACATCGGTGCGGACACCCTGGTCGGTCCGGAGGTCAGCATCTCGGCCGGTATGGTGCCGGGCCAGGGGATGATCACCGACCCGGTGGTGCGCATCGGCGACCGCTGCATGATCGGCCGGGGTAGCCACATCGTCGGACACTTCCAGGTCGAAGTCGGTGACGATGTCCACACCGGTCCCTACGTGTACATCACTGACCAGAACCACGGGTACGAGAACCCCGACCGCGTCGTACACGAACAGTGGCCGAGCGATGTCCCGGTGCGGATCGGTTCCGGGTGCTGGATCGGGACGGGGGTCGTCATCCTCCCGGGGACGGTGCTCGGACAGAACGTGGTGGTCGGAGCAGGCGCGGTGGTCCGGGGGACCTTTCCCGATCACTGCGTGATCGCCGGGGTTCCTGCTCGCGTCGTGCGGCGCTACGTCCCGGGTTCGGGATGGATCAGCGGCACCGGCGGCTGGGTGACGGCGGCCGAGGGTTCCGGTGCCGATTCAGCCGTGACCGGTGGCGTGCCGTTCGTCGGGACGGTATCGGAGCTGGTGATCGAACGCGGCGCAGAGCTCGCACGGGCGATGTCGGCCGACGCCCCGGTCAACGTGGCCGGACCCGGAGAGCCGATCCCGTAGCGCCGCACGACTTCGGATGCCTCGGCCCGCCCCTGGGCGATGAGCGCCTCGGTGCCGGAGAAGTCGTCGAATTCCCGCGGTCCGGATTCGGCGCCGCTGCACACGACGACCTCGACCCCCGGGGGCAGCTGACCGAGGTCGCGGGCGAACCGGGCGTTGATCGAGATGAGGAGGGCGTTGAGTATGGCCTCGACCGGTCGCTTGGTGGGTGCCGGGGCATAGACGGGCGGGGTGCACAACAACACCACGATGCGGGTAGCCCCCGACTCGATGGCCCGGCGGATCGGCACATTGTCGACGACACCGCCGTCGATGAACCGGTCGCCGTCGATCTCCACCGGCGGGAAGATGGCCGGGATGGCCGCGGACGCCAGCACGGCCTCGGGCACCGGCCCGTAGGTGAACCAATGCTCCCGACCGTCGGTGAGAGAGGTCGCCACGACCTCCACCGGCACGACCGCGTCCTCCAGCCGCTCGTAGGTGATGCCATCCTCCACGATCTTGCGCAACCCCGAGTTGGCGTAGACCGAGTCCCGCTGTTGGAAGTACATCCACGGTCCGTGCAGACGGCCCTGCGGGTACACGGCGTCGCGGGTCAGCGAGAGCCAAGTCTCCGTCATCCGCTCGACGCCCTCGCGGGTCGGGTCGCCGGCGAAGGCCGCCCCGTTGATAGCGCCGACCGAGCACCCGTAGATGCGATCGGGGACGAAGCCGCGCTCCGCCAGGACCTGGAGCATGCCGATCTGCACCGCGCCCCGGATACCCCCACCGGCGAGCACGAGGGCGGTGCGCGGCCGATCGTCCTCGGCCTCTTCCTCTTCAGCCCCCTCGCTCTCGGCCTGTGCCGCCAGCCAGGCCGTTCGGGCCAGCGACGCCCGTTGGAGGATGAACCTCATGACCAGGACGAGCAGCACCACCGTCACCACCACGAACACGGTGAACACAACGGCGAACGAGGTGACGGCGGCGTCAGTCGGCATACCCAACCGAGGTTACCGGCGGCCTCTCGAGCTGTGGTGTGACACCCGCCCGCCACACTGGCAACATGCCCGTGATGGAGATCGACCGTGCTCCCGAGGAGACGGGTGCGTCCCCGGGGTCCGTTCACTCCCATTCGTCGTCCCGAGCACTCTCATCGGGCCCCGTCATCGGTCGTGGCTCGGGGTCCCACGGATGGCAGCCGCTGGCCGGGGACGCCCTGCTCCAGCGGTTGCGGGTCACGGGTCGGCCGCGCCCTGCGGCCGACCCCGAGCTGGCGGCGAGGATCCGCGACACCATGGAGCAGGAGCTGGCCGCCGACCTGGCGAGCACAGCCGCGGGGGTCACCGCCGCCCGCCCACCGATGCTCGTGGTGACCAAGGACAGGCTCACCCGGGTGCTGGCTTGCGAACGGCACCAGGTGGTCTCCGAGTTCGGGGAGCGGGAACCGACGGCTGCGCTGGCCTGCGGCGCGATCATCGATGCCCTGTTCCGGCAGCTGGTCACGGTGGGCAGCATCGGCGATCCCATGGCCGACGGCTTGGCCGCCCTCCGACTCGACGATCGCCAGCGGGAGCTCGCCACCTGGATCGATCGGCTGGACGGAGGACGGCGGGATGAGCTCCAGGCCGAGGTCGAGCGACAGATCCGTGGGCTCCGAAATCGCTGGCCCGATCTGTCACCGGGCTGGCTACCGCGAACGCAGGAGACGATGCGGGTCGGACTGGTCGGGGGGGCGGTCGAGTTGGCGGCCCGGGTGGACCTGGCCCTGGGAGGACCGTCAGTTGACGAGGCATCGGTGGCCCTGGTGGAGATCAAAGCCGGAGCCCGCCGGGTCGAGCATCGGGCCGAGTTGCATTTCTATGCCTTGCTCGAGACGCTTCGGAGCCTGACCCCGCCCTTCGTCGTTGCCACGTACTACACACGTACCGGGGAGCTGGACACCGATCCGGTCACCGCGGAGCTCCTCGCTGCGGCAGCTCGCCGCACCTTGACCGGGGCGCGCTCACTGCTCGGACTGGCCGCCGGGCATGAGCCGCGCCCGACTCCGAACGGCCTCTGTGGCGTGTGTGCCGCGCTGCCCGATTGTGGCGTGGGGCGGGTCCGGATCGAACGCATCGAGGCAGCCGGCCGTCACCGTCTCGATGGGCACAGGTCTTGGGACGACGAATCGGACGGGGCGCCTCACCGGTGAGGGCTCTCGAGCTGAGCCGGGCGGTCGTGGCCCCGCCACCTCCGGCCGTTGACGGGACCGACCGGACCAGGATCCGTCACCGTCTCGTCGAGGGCGTGACCCGCGAGGTCGAGCGCCTGCCCGGAGGCGAGCACCTGGTCATCACGTTGCCGATGTTCCGGCGGGCGCTGGCCCGTCCTGACCTCGTTCTCGGGCCCGGCGACCCGTTCGCCTGGCAGCCGAAGTTCGTGCGGCGGTCGCTCGGGCTGGCGGTCGTCGAGGCCTGTGCCGAGGGACGGTTTCGCAGTCCGGCCGAGGCGGCCCGGCCGATCGCGGGCGAGGCGGTCGAGGAATGGGGTCGGACCGGCTGGAAGGCCTTGTATTGGGAGCCGTGGTTCGCCGGTCTCGAGCCGGCGGCTCGAGCGGTGGTGCTGGCCGAAGCGGTGAGCTGGGCGACCGCGCTCTGGACTTCGTTCGACTGGGACCTCCTTGGCGATCGCCTGCGACTCGGTGGACCGGATGACCAATGGGTCATCCCGGGACCTCGGACCGTGCGGTTGAAGGGCCGACGGGAGCTGCAAGTGCCCACGGTGCCTCCCGGCGCAGATGGGTCCCGGCCGGAGCCGGGGCCCCTGGCACTGGTGTCGGTGTCCGCCGGTACCCCGACGCCGACCTGGTCGGAGGAGCTGGCCTTCCTGGCCGTGGTGGCGCTGCGCTCTGATTCCCGGGCACTCCCCGCCCGGGTCGCGGGTCTGTGGCCCGACGCCGGCACCCACCGCATCGTCGAGATCGATCAGCCGGCGCTCGAGCGGACGGTCGATCGGCTCCTTGCCGTCGTCGCCACACTGGTGGATGCCCGAGTGTCCGGTCTGGCTGCGCGCTGAACCGCCGGTGACGCCGGCCCGTCGTCGCCAGGCGCCACCCGAGCACCGGTACTCGTGAGCTCGGACCCGCTCCCTATCAGATTTGTCGTGATGGGCGATGGGTGCCCTAGTGGTGACGGTGACGGGTCTACCGGTCCGCCGTCGGGCTCAGAAGCAGCTCGCGGGCGGCCTTGGCGTCGGGCTTGCCGGCGGCGGTCAGCGGGACCGCGTCCACCGCCAACAGCTGGCGCGGGATCTTGTAACCGGCAATCTGGACGCGGCAGTGCTCCCGCAATTGTTCCAGGGTGGGCGGGTCATGGCGCGGGCGCGGTTGCACCACGGCGGCCACCCGCTCGCCGAAGCGGTCGTCGGGGATCCCGACCACGATGGCATCGAAGATGTCCGGGTGGGTCTTGACGACCGCCTCGACCTCCTCGGGGAAGACCTTCTCTCCACCGGTGTTGATGGACGCCGAACCCCGGCCATGGACGGTGATGGTGCCATCGGGTTCGACCGAGGCCAGGTCACCGGGAACCGACCATCGCACACCGTCGGGGTCGACGGGGAAGGTGGCGTCTGACTTGGCCTGATCCTGGAAGTAGCCGAGCGGGATCCTGCCCCTTCGGGCCAGGCGGCCGACCCGGCCGTCGCCCGGTGTGAGCGGGCGCAGGTTGTCGTCCAACACCGATGTGTCGCCGCCCATGGCGAACCTGGGCCCGACCGCCCCCTCCTCGACTCCACCGTGGGCACCGCTCTCGCTCGACCCGAACCGGTCCATGATCAGGACGTCGGGCAACTCCTTCTTGAGCTCCTCTTTGACCGTGGACGAGAGCATGGCCCCACCGGAGCCGATGACCAGCAGCGACGACGTGTCGTACGTCCCCGCGGGCGCTTCGGCCATCGCCTCGGCCAGGGGGCGGGCCATGGCATCGCCGACCAGTCCGATCGACACCACCCGCTCTTCGTCCACCAGGCGCAGGATGCGATCGGGGTCATAGCGGTGTTCGGTGTAGAGGACTGCGGTCCCACCCATCATGAAGGCGTTCCACATGACCCATTGCGCATTGCCGTGCATCAGCGGCGCCACCACCAGCATGACGGCGCGGGCCGCATCGTCGCGGTTGATCCGGCCCGCGAGCTCGTCGGGCTCGGCGATGGGCTCGGCACCCCAGCCGCCGCCGCCCATGGCCGCGAAGAAGATGTCCTCCTGGCGCCAGACCACACCCTTGGGCATGCCGGTTGTCCCACCGGTGTAGAGCACGTAGGCGTCGTCCGGGGACCGGGGCCCGAAGCCCCGGGCGGCACTGGACGCCTCGAGGGCTTCCTCATAGTGGCCGGCGAGCAGTGGGGGCGCCGTGTCGTCGGAGCCGTCCAGCACCGCCATCAGGTGGAGGTGCTCAGCCCGTGGGTGCCCGTCGAGCGACTCGGCCACCAGGGAGGCGAGACTCGCTTCGAACACCAGGAGCTCGAGGTCGGCATTCTCCACGACATAGCGGAGTTCGGGGGCCACGTACCGGTAGTTGAGGTTGACCGGGACGGTCCGTGCCTTGTAGCAGCCGATCATCGCCTCGGCCCACTCGACCCGGTTGTGGGCCAGGATCCCTACATGGGAGCCCACCACCACCCCGAGGTCTTCGAGGCGATGCGCGAACCGGTTGGACCGCCCGTCGAGCTGGCGGTAGGTCCTCCGCTCGGTTCCGGCGACCAGGGCCGGGCGGTCCGGCACGGTGTCGACCACGATCTCGAACAGGTCGGCCAGGTTGAATTGCCTGGACGTCATGGCCTTCTACCCAACGTGACCCTCCCGCTTCCCTTGCCGAGAACCTGTTGCCGCGGACCGACCCGGATTGCCGCAGCACCCGGCTCGTAGCATGCTGCACCCGGACAGTCGGCCGGACATCTGTAGCACGTACGGGCAGAACCGGGGACCATCGGAGCCGGCGTGGTGTGGGCCAGCCAGCCGGCGCCGTCCGCCGTGTGGACTCTCGGGGGCATGGTCGGGGCCTTTGTGGCCGTCGCCCGAGCCAACGAGCCGGACCAACAGGAGTCGAAGGTGGGCAACGAGAAGAACCGATCGGACGGCATCGCCGGCTATGCCGCGCTGGTGACCGGCGGCGGCAGTGGTATCGGGCTCGGGGCGGCCACGCGCCTCATCCAGGACGGGGCCCATGTCACCATCTGCGGGCGCACCGAGGACAAGCTGCGTGCCGCCGTAACCACGCTCGACTCGGCGGCCAAGTCCTCGGGCCGCAAGCCGAAAACCCGCGGCACTGCTCGGTACGTGGTGGCCGATGTCACGGTCGAGGACCAGGTTGCCGCGGCGGTGGCCACCGCAGCAGGCGAACGCGGCCGGCTCGAGATCCTCTTCGCCAACGCCGGGGGTGCGTCCCACATGGGGCCCATCGCCGACGCCGACCTCAGCCAGGTGCAGGCCACCGTCGAGCTCAACCTCATCGGCACGTTCCTCTGCGTCAAGCACGCGGCTCCGTGGATGAAAACCGGGGTGGGTGAGGGCGTGGCGGGCGACGACCCGACCGGCGGGTCGATCATCGGGATGTCCTCCGGCGCGGGCCGTTTCCCCCACCGGTACCTCTGGGCCTACGGCGCGGCCAAGGCCGGCATCGACATGCTGTGCCGGTACGCGGCCGAAGAGCTGGGCGCGGCTGGCATCAGGGTGAATACCGTGCAACCCGGGATCGTCGATGACGAGCTGATGGCACCGATCACCGCCGGAGGACCTCTGCTCGACGACTACCGGGCCGAGATGCCGATCCGCCGCCTCGGCACCGTGGAGGACGTCGCCGCTGCGGTCCGGTTCCTGGCCGGACCGGAGTCGGGCTGGATCAGCGGTGAGAACCTGGCCGTCGACGGTGGCCACCATCTTCGGCGCGGCGCCAACTACGGACTGCTGTTCCGCGAGCAGCTCCGCGACCCCGGTGGCAGCCGGTGACACGGTGAGCCGGCCGGCTGCGGTGGTGCTCGCCGCACCCGACAAGTTCCGGGGCACCGTCACTGCCCGGCAAGCCGCCGAGGCCATCGCCCACGGCTGCCCGGCCAGTTGGTCGGTGAAGCAGATCCCGCTCTCGGACGGGGGTGAAGGCCTGCTCGAAGTGCTCGGCGTGCTCGGCGGTGAGCGGGAGAGGACAGAGGTGGAGGGCCCGCTCGGCGAACCCGTCGTCGCCGAGTGGTTGCTGGCCGGACGGGTCGCCGTGGTCGAGATGGCCCGGGCCTCGGGCCTCCTCCTGGCCGGTGGCGCAGAGGGGAACGATGCGGTGGCCGCCACGACCCGGGGCACCGGGGAGCTCATCCATGCTGCGGCCCTGGCCCTCGATCACCCACCCCCGGGTGCCGACCGCGGCCGAGTGATCGTGGGGTTGGGGGGCTCGGCGACCACCGACGGCGGCCTCGGTGCCCTGCGGGCGGTGGAGGAGGCCGGCGGACTGGGCACCGTCGAGCTGGTGGGGGCCTGTGACGTCAACGTCGGGTTCTTCGAGGCGGTCACCCGGTTCGCCCGGCAGAAGGGTGCCACTGACGAGCAGATGGACGAACTCGCCGCCCGCTTCGACTCCGTGGCCGGCCTGTACCGGCGCGACTACGGGCTGGAGGTCGGCGAGGTGGCGGGGGCGGGGGCCGCCGGGGGGCTCGGAGCGGCCATCGTCGCGCTGGGCGGAAGCCTTCGGTCAGGATATGAGGTGGTGACCGAGCTGCTGGCTTTCCGCCCCACGCTGGCGGCGAGCTCGGTCGTGGTCACCGGAGAGGGCGCCCTTGATGCCACCTCGTTCGCCGGGAAGGCGGTGGGCTCGGTGGTGCTCGACGCCGCCGACGTGGGGGTTCCGTGCTTGGTGGTTGCCGGCCGGACCACCGACGAAGCGGTCGAGATGGCCGTCAGTCACGGCGCCCGGGTCGTCTCGCTGAGCCGCAGGTACGGCGATGAGCGCGCCCGCTCCGACACCGCTCGGTGCATTGCCGCCGCCGTGTCGGAGTACCTCGAGTCGACCGGCTCGAGCTCCACGTAGTAGACGGCTGCGGCCATTCCCGGTGGAGTTCGTCTCAGTCGCCGGCCCAACAGCCGAGGATCACATCGGCGACGGTGACAGCGATGTCCCCGGACGTGGTGGGGGGATTCCCGAACTGGGGCGGTAGCTGGCTGCTGTCGACGAGGAGGACCTTCCAGTCCTTGCGAACCACGACCGAGCCGTCGGACGTCTGGAAGGCGCCCTGGCCGAGGTTGGCCAAAGTACGGGCCACGCCGAGCTGGCTGCCGAGCCCGTGGAAGTAGGCGAGGGTCTCCGGCCAGCTGGACAGCTCCTTGACCGAGAGGGTCATCGACCCGCTCTGGTAGTCGTAATTGCAGGTGTAGACGTGATCCGTCCAGGTCGGAGTGGTGACCGCGGCGGTCTCGCCCAGGGCCAGACCGACGTCGTGGGACGCCTCGGACCGGCACACCATCTTCGACACCGCCGAGGGGTAGAGGCCGGCGGGAAGGGGCTTGGTTGTCTTGGTCGAATCGGCCGCCTGCGTCGAGCTCCCACAGCCGGCAAACAGCAATGCCAGCAACAACGGGATGGCCACGGCGGCCGCCCGGCACCGGCTCTTCAGGCGCGGTGTCCCGGGCATCGGCTGGCGGTTTGTCACGGCGCGTGTCATGGGATTCGGCGCCACGCGACGGCTGGTTCACCAGGCCCAGGGCGCCGGGCCGGGAACCTTTGCCGGGTCTCGGCCATGGCCACAACCAGGGTCGACGGGGCAACCGAGCGTAGACCACGTGGCCGCCGGCCGGGCCGCGGCCGATGGGACCGTCGGGTCGCCGGGGCTGGCCCGGGGTGCGGACCCGGTCGCTAGCCGTAGTGCTTGGCCGCCGGCCAGATGGCCGCCCACGGCAGCCGCTGGCCCCGGCAGATCCAGATAGGAGCACCTCGCTCCTGGGGGTCGATGGGGGGGCCGCCGACACCCAGGGTCGAGGCGAGCCGAACCGAGCTCCAGTAGCGATGGACGAACGATGCCGGCAGCCCGACGGCGATGACGGTGACCCCCGGGCTGGGATGGCCGTAGCCCCAGAGCCAGAAGGTGTTGTGCCCACTGATGGCGGACGGGAGCCCGAGTGGCCGCCCAAAGAAGTCGACGGCCCCGGCTTCGCTGTAATTGTCGGTCATGACGACCACCTGCCGGCGGGCGGCCGGGGGGAGCATGTCCGCCACCGCGGCGATCTGGCCCACCACGTGGGGCCACCCCAGCATGCCGCCGAGGTCGTGGTTCTGCGTGTCGAGGTGGGCGGCGACCGCCGCTCCCGGCGGAAGGACGGGCGTGGCGTACGGGGCGACGAGCACGCCGAGGACCACGGTGAGGATGACGAGCAGCCGGAGCTTGACCCTCGACCACGATCGTTCCACCACGACGGCGCCCACCGCCACCAGGGGCAGGTACCAGGATCCCAGGTAATAGGCCTTCCCGCCCAGGGCGAGGAGGAGTACGAAGGCGACCCCGTAGCCGTAGGCCAGCCAGAGCTGGGATCGCCATTCGGGTCGCCGGGCCAGCGCCACCAGAGCGACGATCCAGAGGACGGTGCCGCCGATCGCGACCAGCACCAGCTGAACTGGCACGAACTGGACCAGGTCGCTGGAGGAGTTCTCCGCCTGCAGATGACGCAGGAACACCAGGGTGGCCCACCCGTGGTCCGCCTCCCATATCAGGTTGGGCAGGGCGATGACGATGGCGACGGCGGCGCCGGCCACCAGCCACCAGCTTCGCAGCAACCGTCGCTCGCGAGTCAGCAGCAGGCCCGTCCCGGCAGCCACCACCCAGAAGAGCACGGTGTCCTTGTTCAACAGGCCGACACCACAGACCGCCCCGATGGCAAGCCACCCCCGGGTGTTCCCGCTGCGCACCATCCGGATCACCAACCACGACGCCAGGCTCCACGCCAGGAGGTCGAGGCTCACCGTGCCGAGGAAGTGGCTGGTGGTGAGGAACAACGGCCCGAGCCAAGCCACCAGAGCACACAACCCCTGGGCGGCGCGGCCACCCCCGAGGTCGGCGGCCATCAGCGCTCCGACCACGACGAAAACGCCGCCGAGCAGCGCGGGGACGACGGCGAGGGAGGTCACGCTGTGCCCGAACACGGCCCGTTCGACGCGGTAGATCCACGGGACGAGGGGCGGATTGTCGACATAGCCGAAGGCCAGGTGGTAGCCGCTCTCCAGGTAGTAGAACTCGTCGCGGTGGGCGCCGTAGAGGTCCGAGGTGGCCAGTTGGAACACCACCTTCGAGGCCGCCAGGGCGAGGATCATCGGCCAGGCGATCGGCGTCGGTCGGAGGGCCGCGTCGGGCGTACCGGGACGGAGGCGGTCCTCCACCGTGGTCACGGCAGAAGGGTAGGCGCGACGACCTGGGCGGTGACGTCCCGATGGGCCCGATAGAAGGACATCCCCCACACTCACCGGAAGGAGAGGTCAGCGCGATCGAGCTAAGGCGAACCGAGTTTCCACCGTTGGACCGGCGAGGTGCTCAGCGCCTCGGGGGAGGTGGTGTACCCCGCGACCAACCAGTAGGCGTCATGGGTGGGCGCCCCGATGCGGTGCGACGGGTAGAGCGTCACGACGGCAGAACCGTGGGGCTGGAGCACGACCTGGCGTCCATCGGCCGGCAACCAGAATCCGTTCGGGTGATCGGATCCGATGGTCACCATGAAGTGCGGGTCGACGACCTGGTCGGTGGTGTTGTGCACGGCAACGGTGACGGCGTCGAGGGTCGAGGCGTTGGGAGAGGCCACCGCGCTGCGGATGCCGATCTGGAGCGGAACGGTGGTGAACGCCAGTGCCGACACCACGACGGCCGCCAACGCCGATCCGGCTACGGCCAGGACGAGGGCGGTTGCGGATCGGCTCCGCCGGCGCGCCCACGCCGGCGCCACCCCGGGAGCCACGCTCACTGCGGCCACCAGGGCGGCCGGGTACAGGTCGAGCAGGTAGCTCGAGAGGCTGCGGGTGGCGAAGAAGAACGACACGGGCAGAAGGATCAACCAGACCCGCTTCATCACCGGGTACGCGGCTGCGAACGTGGCCAGCAACGAGATGAAGACGAGCAGTCCGGCCAGGGTGAGGAGTGGCAGCGAGACGCCGTGGGCGAACCCGTGCAGCACCAGTGTGACGAGGCCCTGTCCGTCGGCCACCAGGGGCTGGACGAAGGGGAGGAAGGTGCCGCGAGCCCAGGCGGCCGGTTGCCAGATGATGAAGGGCAGGTTGACGACGAGGAACGTGGCCACCACCGCGGCCGAGTAGCTGGCGGTGGGCCGGAGCGGGCGGTCACCGACCCGGCGAGCCTCGATGAAGACGCCGAGGAGCAGGAACGGGAGGCAGAACCAGGGCGTCTGCTTGATCGAGCAGGCCAGGCCCAGGGCGATCGGGCCCATCCACCGGATGGACCCGGCGCCCCGGCCACGCGGGAAGCGGTCCCACCGCCACACGGCCAGGACCATGAAGGGAAGGAAGGCAGCGTCGGTGCCGCCCGATCCGAAGATGGCGGTGAAGATGGGCACCGACAGCAGCAGGCACCCCAGCCAGCGCAGCGGCGCGTCCAGGAGCACGAAGATGAGCACGCCGGTGACGATCCACGCGAAGAGGTCCAACCAGTCGACGACGGCATGGTTGAACCCGAGGGCCAGCGCCGGCAGCGGCAATAGGAACGACCCCGCCGGATACGAGACGTGATCCACGTATCCGCCGCTCACGGTGTAGGTCCAGTTGTTGGCCGGGTGCTGCAACAGATGTGCGGCTGACGCCATGGTCGAGGTGTACGGGTTCTTCCCGTTCAGCAGGAGTCGTGCCGCCGCTTGATTGAAGGCTCCGGAATCAGTGCTGTAGAACTGCCGTAGGTGGATCGCAACCGCCTGCGGGCCGAGGGTCGCCGCCACCACCGACGCCAGTGCGGCCAACTGCATGACCGGCGAGCGCGGACTGCGTACCACCCACGACGCAGTCATTCCGAAGATGCCGGCCAGGACCATTACCGGAGCCAGCACGGTGGCCGGGCTCCAGGCCGACCACGACCCCCACAGCCCGAGGCCCCCGATGATCACCGTCAACCACACCAGGCTCCAGGCACTGCGTTCGACGGTCCCCGCACTGATCCGGGACACGGCGTCGTCGAGGCTCGGTCCGGAGCTTCGCCCGGAGCCGTCGCCGTTCTCGGAGCGAGCTTCGGCATGGGCCGACGGCGTGTCCACTGGCGTCTCCGCCGGGGCCGGACGCCGGGACGGGTCGACTCGCGTTCCGACACCTGGAGGAGATGGTGTGACCGGCCCGGGCGGTGCGACGGTGGCGGTCGGCCGGGGCGTCGTGCTGTCCCAGGATCCGGCAGCGGTTTCGTTTCCGGATCTGGCTCCGGGCAGGGGGCGATCGGGCGCCGGGCCCCTTATGGAAAGACGGCCCACGAGCTGACTTCGTACGCAGTGGCAAATACCAGCAGCACCATCGATATCGAGACCAACCAGACATAGGCTCGGCCTCGGAACCAGGTCCCCACCGCGATGATCAGAGGGAAGGCGAGAAACATGAAGCGCGGGCGTAGGCCGACCGGCGCCGAGACGACAGCGATGCCGGCAGTGACGAGTCCGTACAACAGCAAGGGCATCGGCAACCGGGAGCGGATAGCGATGACCGCGGCGACGACAGTGAGCACCGTTCCGACGAACAGCAGGTCGTCCGTCTTGTTGGTGGCGATCGGGTTACGAAGGAACACCCCGACCGTGTGGGCGGCATAGACAAGCGATGGGTAGCTCTTCCACCCCCCACGTTCGGTGACGCGCCAGGCCGAGACGTCCCCGGTGTGGAACCAGAGCCATACCTGGTAAGCGAGGAAGCCGAGCGGCGTCAAGACCGGCGCGACCAGCGATCGCCAGTCCCGGTTCTTCGTGATCTCCCCGTAGGCGCACCAGAGGCAGCTGATCTCGAACCCAAGGGCGATCGGTGTTGTGGCCGTGGCCAACATGCCGAGTACACCGGCCAGCAGCCATCGGCGACGCATGAGGGCCAGGATCCCGAAGGCGACGAAGGTGATGACGAGCCCTTCCGAGTACACCATGCTCAAGACGAACGATCCCGGGAACATGGCTACGAGCAGGGTGCCGCGATCGGCGGCGTCCTGGTTCGAATAGGCGCGTATGACCAGCCAGACGCCGATCATCGCGGTGAGTCCGGAGAGCGAGGTGACGATCACCCCCGCGGTCAGCAGTGAGAACCCGGTCAGGTGGGAGAGCCAGCGGATGCTGAGCGGGAATACGGGCAGGAAGGCGATGGTGTTGGCCGCGACGTGACCGTTGTGGTGGGGGAGCTGGCTCGGCCAACCGAATTCGGCGGCACGGATGAACCAGCGGCTGTCCCATCGGTCGATCTCCCCGCCCACCCCCACATGCGTGAAGATGGTGGTGACGGCCAGCGTGGCCCACGCCAGCGCCCGTGACGCCAGATAGATCAGTACCGGTCGGATGATCCACCGGGGCCAAGCGCGGCCCGGCCCGGCCGGGAGGTCCGACTCCGGCGGTGAGGGCCGCGGCTCGGTCAGGGTGAGCTCCGGCCCGAGGTCGTCGAGTGGGCCGGCCGGCGACAGGTCGATGGCTTCGGTCATGGTGCCCCCGACGGGCGGCGGCGCTGGCGGCGCAGGAAACGGCTCACGCACTGGGGCCCGTGATTCGGATGGCGCGGCCACTGCCTCGGATGGCGCGGCCAGTGCCTCCGATGGCGCGGCCAGTTCCTCGGAGGGCGCGGCGAGTGGTGTGGATGGCGCGGCGAGTGGTGTGGATGGCGCGGCCAATGATTCGGGCGCCGCCGCCAGCCGCGGTTCAGGCGGCATGTCCGGATACGACCGCCTGCCAGCGCCGGCCCCGAATCAGCCAGACGATCCCGGCCACGGTGGCCAGCGAGACGAGGATGTACGAGTTGCCGAGGAGTACCGGGCTCCCGCTCGGACCAACCAGCAGCATGGCCAGCGCGGCCACGGCGGCGAGCGCCTTCGACCGCTGGGCGGAGGTGGCCGCCAACAGCACGAGCCCCCACAGCAGGTACCAGGGCCACACTGTCGGGCTACCGAGCACGATCAAGAGCAGGGCGAGGCCGGTCGACCGCACCACCTCGTGCCGGCGCAGCGTCATGAGCAGCCACAGGCATGCGGCGACGGCGGCCAGCGCGCATACGTACTGGATGACGGTGACCGTGGCGGACCTGGCCACGGGGATGCCGAGAGGGTGCAAGGTGTGGAAGAGGAAGTTCCCGACGGAGACCGACGGCGTGGCCAGGATCCGGAGCTCGGTCGGGACATGAAGGGCGCCAGGTCCCATCCAGGTCCACCCATAGCCACAGAACAACGTCACGCCGATGAACACCGCGGCGGTCAGCGCGATGGCCTGGCCTATCACCACCTTGCGCCGGTCGATAGCCAGATATCGGCATCGGTCGACCACCAGGAAGACGATGGCTGCAGCAGCTGGGAGCTTGACCGTGGCCGCCGCCGCGCACAGCGCCACACCGGCCATGAGGCGGCCGGTGACGGCCAGGGTCACACCCGCCACCAGCAGGCCCACCATCAGGGCGTCGTTGTGGCCGGACGAGATGAAGCCGAAGAGGGCGAGCGGGCTGAGGGCGCCGAGCCACAGGGCGATGCCGGGGTCGGCGCCGAGGTGGCGGGCCAGGCGCGGCAACGAGACCATGATGAGTGCCACACCGATCAGCTCCAGCGCCCGGAAGGCCAGCACCTCCACGACGAGGGAACTGCCGGCGACGTCGACGACCCCCTTCGACACCGCGACGAAGAACGGTCCGTAGGGGGAGAAGGTATGGCGCCACACGCTGGCGATCGAGGCGAGCACCGGGCCCGGGCCGAGGACGGACGGTGCGACCGCATAGGGGTCGAGGCCGCGATGGGCGACGAGACCCTGCCCGACATAGCTGTAGAGATCGCGGCTGAACAGTGGCGGCCCGAGGAGGAAGGGGAGGCCCCACGCCGTGAGCACCATCCACGCACGTCGGACGGTCAACTGGCCGGCGAAGGCAGCTCGCCCCACCCCGAGCCACCCGACGACCAGCACGGCGATCGAGAGGTAGAACGTCGGCGTGAGGAGCGATGACCCGGCATCGGGGACCGTGAACCACCACCGGTAGCCGGCCCCGGGGACCGAGCCGATACGGGTGCCGGTGAGGACCATGCCGAGCGCCCCGAGCGTGCCGACCGCGATCCAGGCCGCCTGAGCAGGGGCCGGGGAAGGGCCGACTCGATCGGCCGTCTGGACTTCCTGCACGAAGGCGGGCGATCCCACGTTGCTCCTTCTCTGGACCCAGCCTGCATCGGGCACCGGTGACCGAACTTCTCGGCCACGTTAGTCCGCGAAATTGTCATCGAATTGTCAAACTTCGGGAACCCCTCCGGGTGGCCGGCCCGGTCCCGGCGCAGCTTCCGACCCGCAGGGGAGGGGTATCGTTGGCGGCGTGGCGCAGGATCACGAGACGCTCCACCCGGCTGGGTCTCGTGGGGTTTCAGCGGTCCGCCACCACGTCGACGGCCTGTTGTGGGTGCTCGGGACGCTTTCTCTGATCCTGGCGGTGGTACGGGTGTTCTTCCTGGTCTGGCACCGATCGCCCCTGGACTTCGACATCTACATGATGGGGGGATCGCACTTCTTCGGCGGTCATCTCTACACGGTCCGGTACCCCTCGCCCCAGCTCGGATTCACCTATCCGCCCTTCTCGGCGCTCGCCTTCAGCCCCTTCACCCTGGTCCCCCGCCAGCCGGCCCAGTACCTCTGGGCCTTGGCCAACCTCGCCTTCCTGGGCGGCCTGTTGGCCCTCTCGCTACGGGCGGTGAGGCCAGCGCTGTCCGGCCGGGAGCTCGCCCAGTGGTCGCTGGTCCTCATGACCCCGGCCATCTGGCTCGACCCGGTGAAGCTGACCTTTTCGTACGGCCAGATCAACATCGTGCTGGTGGCACTGGTGCTCGCCGACCTCACGGGTCGGGTCCGACTGGGTGACAAGGTCCTTCCCCAGGGTGTCCTCACCGGGCTGGCGGCGGCGGCCAAGCTCACCCCCCTGATATTCGTGCCCTTCCTGTTCCTGGTCCGCCGGGCCCGGAGCGCCGCCGTCGCGCTGGCCACCTTCGTCGCGGTGGCCCTGGTGGTGGCGGCACTGGGTCCGAGCACCTCGTGGGAGTACTGGACCAAATATGCCTTCGACGCCGGCCGGGTCGGATCGAATTCCTACATCAGCAACCAGAGCCTCTCGGGCGTCCTCGAGCGCTTCCATCATGGCGTCGTGGCCCACTCGGTCTACTACGGCCTGGACCTCGTCCTCGCGGTCGCCGGGATGGCGCTGGCCGTGTGGGCGTACCGCCGGTCTTCGCAGCTCCTCGGCGTTCTGGTCTGCGCCACAGTCGGGATGGTGGTGTCGCCGATCACCTGGGTCCACCACATGGTGTGGATCATCCCCGTCCTACTCTGGCTCTCGTTGGCCGAGGACCGCCCGTCGGGCGGCCGGATCTGGGCGGCTGGCGCCGCGTTGCTGTTCTGGACCGCTCCGATCTGGTCCTTGCCCTACGGCGGCAGCGGCCAGGAGCTTCGCGAACACGGTTGGCAGCTCGTCCTGGGGAGCTCGTACTTCCTCGCCATGCTTCTCTTCCTCTTCGGGGTGGCGGCCATGCTGCTCGTGCGCAGCCTGCGCCCGTCCCTGGCCACCCCCCGCACCCGGATCGCAGCCGTCCCCGCGGCGGTCAGCGGGGCGGCGGGCGTCAGCCTCCACGATCCCCCGGGGTTGTGATCCCTCCGTCCGGGCGGGCCGCGCCGTGGACCGTCGTCTGAGTTGACGACCACCCCGGCACCATGAGGATCGTCAGCCTGGTCCCCTCGGTCACCGAGACCCTCTCGGCGTGGGGTCGCGTGCCCGTTGCCTGCACGCGATTCTGCGAGCGGCCAGACCTGCCGCATGTGGGCGGGACGAAGAACCCGGACGTGGCCCGGATCGCCACGTTGGCGCCGGACCTGGTCGTGATGGACACCGAGGAGAACCGCCGCGAGGACCATGCTGACCTCGTCGACCGCGGCGTCGCCGTCCACGTCCTCCGCGTTCGGTCCGTGAGCGATGCCGTGTCAGGCCTGTCGGACCTGGCCGACCGGGTGGGGGTGCGCTGGACCCGGCCGGTGCTTCCTCCGGCTACACCGACCTACGCCCGTGCCTTCATCCCCATCTGGCGGCGGCCGTGGATGGCCCTCGGCGTGCCCACCTACGGTGCTGCGCTCCTCGAGCATCTCGGGATCCACACCGTCTTCGACGCCGAAGGCCCATACCCGTCGGTCACCCTCGAGGAGGCGGCCGCCCGCCACCCTGATCTGGTGTTGGCGCCGAGCGAGCCGTATCCGTTCTCGGCTCGCCAGAGCGGAGAGCTGGAGCCGATCGCTGACACCGTGTTCCTCGACGGCAAGGACCTCTTCTGGTGGGGAGCGCGTACCGAGGAGGCGGTGGCCCGCCTGGCCGAGGCGCTGCCTCCGGCCTGACCGGCGCGGCTCCCCGCCCTGGTCAGCACCCGGAGCGACCGCTTCGAGGTCAGGGCAGTGGCCGGAGGGGCCGGCCCTGCGCTCGTCGGCTGACGATAGTTGGAAATCCGACTATCGTAAGCCCACATGAATGACCCATCGTCGGGCGGGCTCTACCGCCCCCGGCATCCGGTCAGGTTCGTGACCGCCGCCAGTCTGTTCGATGGCCACGACGCCGCCATCAACATCATGCGGCGCCTGCTGCAGGCCCAGGGGGTCGAGGTCGTCCACCTCGGGCACAACCGGTCGGTCGACGAAGTGGTCGAAGCGGCGGTGGCGGAGGACGTGCAGGGGGTGGCGGTGAGCTCCTACCAGGGCGGGCACCTCGAGTACTTCAAGTACCTGGTGGACCGGCTGGCCGAGGAGGGGCGGGGTGACGTCCAGGTGTACGGGGGCGGTGGCGGGGTCATCATCCCGTCCGAGATCGCCGAACTCGAATCGTACGGGGTAAGGCGGATCTTCTCGCCGGCCGACGGTCAGCGCCTCGGCCTGCCGGAGATGATCAACATCCTCGTGCAGGAGTGCGATGTCGACCTGGCCGCAACGCGACCGGTGCGGGCCGACGACGTCCTGCTCGGTGACACGCGGTCGCTGGCTCGAGCCATCACCTCGATCGAGTCGCGGACGCTGGATCCGGCGACGGCCCGAACGCTGTCGGCCGCGGCACGGCGCCGGACGGTGCCGGTCGTCGGGATCACCGGTACCGGCGGATCCGGCAAGTCGTCCCTCACCGACGAGCTGGTCCTCCGGTTCCGCATCGATCAGGGCGACAAGCTGCGCATCGCCGTCCTGGCCGTCGACCCGTCCAAACGGCGGAGCGGGGGTGCGCTCCTCGGGGACCGCATCCGTATGAATGCGATCCACACCCCTCAGGTGTACTTCCGCTCGCTGGCCACCCGGGGCAGCGCCTCCGAGGTCCCGACGTCCCTGCTCGAGGCGGTTGATGCGTGCCGCGCCGCCGGCTACGACCTGGTCGTCATCGAGACGCCCGGCATCGGTCAAGGCGATGCCGCCATCGTGGACGTGGCCGACCTCTCCCTGTATGTGATGACGCCCGAGTTCGGCGCTCCGTCACAGTTGGAGAAGATCGACATGCTGGATCTGGCCGACGCGGTCGCCATCAACAAGTTCGACCGGCAGTGGTCCGAGGACGCGCTCCGCTCGGTCGAGCGCCAGTGGCGTCGCGTCCGGGCCGGTATGGCGGGCACCCCGGCGGCGCACGAGCCGGTACCGGTGTTCGGCACGATCGCCTCCCGCTTCAACGACGAGGGAACGACCGCCTTGTACCAGTTCCTCCGCGACGAGCTGTCCGAACGCGGCCTCCCGGTGGGCGAGCCGACGCTCCCGGCGGCGGCCGCCACCTCGCCGGTCGGCTCTCCCATCGTGCCCGCTGAGCGCGCCCGCTACCTGTCCGACATCGCCGCCACGGTCCGGGGCTATCACGCCGACACGGCGCGGCGGGCCGAGCAGGTGAGGCGGGCTCAGCACACCCGAGCGACGCGGGCGCTGATGGCCGAGGGCCGTGGCGAGGACGTGACGGCCGGACCCGGGCTCGTCGCGCTGTCGCAGCTCGCCGAGGACGAGGCGCGCCGGGTGGGTGAGGATGACCGGGCCCTTCTCGACGGGCTCGCCCGCCTGCGCGAGGAGCGCGCCGGCGCCAGGACCACCGAGCCCGCGGGAAAAGAAGATGCTCCGGCGTCGCCGTGGCGGGTATCGCCGTCGGGTAGCCGCATCCCGAAGGTGGCCCTCCCCCGTAGCCGTGACGAGGGTGACCTCCTCGGCTGGCTCCGATCGGAGCACCTTCCCGGTCACTTCCCCTTCACCGCCGGGGTGTTCCCGTTCAAGCGGGTCAATGAGGACCCGGCCCGGATGTTCGCCGGCGAAGGCGATCCGCAGCGCACCAATCGCCGCTTCCACCTGTTGGCCGCGGGCCAGCCGGCGACCCGCCTTTCGACCGCGTTCGACTCGGTGACCCTCTACGGCCGCGATCCCGAGACCAGACCTGACATTTACGGCAAGATCGGCACGTCGGGCGTGTCGGTCGCCACGCTCGACGACATGAAGGCCCTCTTCGACGGGTTCGACCTGTGTGACCCGGCCACATCGGTGTCGATGACCATCAACGGACCGGCACCCACCATCCTGGCGATGTTCCTCAACACGGCCATCGATCAGCAGGTGGACCGATTCACCGCCGAACACGGACGCCCACCCACGGACGACGAGTACACCGACCTGCGGGCCCGGACCTTGCGGACCGTCCGGGGAACAGTGCAAGCCGACATCCTGAAGGAGGACCAGGGCCAGAACACCTGCATCTTCTCCACGGAGTTCTCGCTCGGGGTGATGGCCGACATCCAGGAGTTCTTCGTGCGGAACTCGATGGCCAACTTCTACTCGGTCTCGATCTCCGGTTACCACATCGCCGAGGCCGGAGCCAACCCCATCACTCAGCTCGCATTCACCTTGGCCAACGGGTTCACCTATGTCGAGTCGTACCTGGCCCGAGGCATGGCAGTCGACGACTTTGCTCCCAATCTGTCCTTTTTCTTCTCGAACGGCATGGACGCCGAGTACAACGTGATCGGCCGAGTCGCACGCCGGATCTGGGCCATCGCCATGCGGGACCGGTACGGCGCCGGCGAGCGGTCGCAGAAGCTCAAGTACCACATCCAGACGTCGGGCCGATCGCTCCACGCCCAGGAGATGGCGTTCAACGACATCCGGACCACGCTCCAGGCCCTCTGTGCCGTCTACGACAACGCCAACAGCCTCCATACCAATGCGTTCGACGAGGCGGTGACCACGCCCTCTCCGGACTCGGTCCGAAGGGCCCTGGCCATCCAGCTCATCATCAACCGTGAATGGGGCCTGACCGCCAACGAGAACCCGACGCAGGGCAGCTTCATCGTCGAGGAGCTCACCGACCTGGTGGAGGAAGCGGTCCTGGCGGAGCTCGATCGCCTGTCCGACCGGGGCGGTGTCCTCGGCGCCATGGAGACCGGCTACCAGCGCGGCCGGATCCAGGACGACTCGATGGCCTACGAGCATGCCAAGCACGACGGCTCGCTCCCGATCATCGGCGTGAACATGTTCACGTCGGACAAGAAGAGTGCGCCCGGCCGCCTCGAGCTGGCCCGGGCGACCGAGGAAGAGAAGCAGGGTCAGATACGGCGACTGGCCGCTTTCCACCAGCGCCACGTCGACGGCCGCGCCCCGGCTCTCGTGGCGTTGCGTGAGACGGCATTGTCGGGCGCCAACGTGTTCGAGAGCCTGATGGACACCGTACGGAGTGCGTCCTTAGGTGACATCACCCGGACCCTGTTCGAGGTCGGCGGCATCTACCGTCGCACGGTGTGACCGCGCCCCTCGGGCCGGGAGACCGGCCGGCATCCCCGACGACCGGCGGCTCCTCCGGCCGGCAACGTTAGGATCCGCGCGTGGCCCGGCCGCTGCCGTTCGACGCCATCGATGAGGCCCGGCGCCAATGGGAGGAGCGGTGGCCCGAAGCGGCCAGGTCGATGGCCACGGCCACGTCGGTCATGCGGGCCCAGCAGCTGGTGCTGAGCGCGGTCGACGGCGCGCTCCGCCCGTTCGGCCTGACCTTCGCCCGCTACGAGGCACTCGTCCTCCTCTCGTTCACCAGCCGGGGCGAGCTGCCGTTGGGGAAGATGGGCCAGCGCCTGATGATCCATCCCACCAGCGTCACCAACATCATCGATCGCCTGGCCGAGGACGCGATGGTCGAGCGGGTCCCCCATCCGTCCGATCGGAGGGCCACCCTGGCCCGCATCACCCCACAGGGGTCGGCACTGGCGGCCGAGGCCACGGCGGCGGTGAACGCCGTTCGCTTCGGAGTGGGCATGCTCGGCGACGGCGAAATGGAGGAGCTGATCCGGCTGGTCCAGGCCATGCGGCTCTCATCGGGCGACTTCGCTCCGGCGTGAGCCGCGTGGGGACCCCCGGGCGTCAGGGGCCCCACCCATGGCAGTCTGCGGGTGCCGCGCTGGGAGCCGACCCGACAGCAGAGAAGCCACCAGCTCGGGCGCGGGAAGCGCTGCAGGTCGAGGAGAAAGAGAAGGAGTCAGCACCATGACTGAGCGATCGACCATTGCCGATATCCCGACCATCACCATGAATGATGGTCGTGCCATCCCACAGCTCGGATTCGGCGTCTTCCAGATCCGGCCGGCCGACACCACGGCCGCCACACTCGCGGCACTCCAGCTCGGCTACCGGCACATCGACACCGCCGAGATGTACGGCAACGAGCGGGAAGTGGGCCAGGCGGTCGACCGGTCCGGCCTGGCCCGCTCGGAAGTCTTCGTGACCAGCAAACTGAACAATGGCTTCCACCGGCCCGACGACGCCCGCCGGGCCTTCGACCGTACCCTGCGTGCCCTCGGATCCGACTACGTAGATCTGTTCCTCATCCATTGGCCGCTTCCGACTCTGTACGGCGGCGACTTCGTGTCCACCTGGGAGGTCCTGGCCGAATTCCGGCGCCAAGGCCGCGCCCGATCGGTCGGTGTGTCGAATTTCCAGTCGAACCACCTCGACCGGCTGATGGCTGAGACTGACACCGTGCCGGCCGTGAACCAGATCGAAGTGCATCCGTACCTGACCCAGGACGGGCTGCGCCGCTATGACGCGGACCACCAGATCGCCACCGAGGCCTGGTCGCCGATCGCCCAGGGTGCGGTGCTCGCCGATCCGGTCATCGGGTCGATCGCCCGATCAGTGGGGCGCACCCCGGCCCAAGTGGTGCTCCGTTGGCACGTCCAGCGGGGGGACATCGTCTTCCCGAAATCGGTGAACCCCGGACGGATGCGCGAGAACATGGGTATCTTCGACTTCGAGCTCCAGGCCGACGACATGGCCGCCATCAGCGGGCTCAACCGGGACGAGCGGACCGGCCCCGATCCCGACACCTTCGCCCACATCCCGAGCTGAGCCGGCCTCGCCCCCTGCCTGACCCGGGAGGCCGGTTCTGCGTTCAGGACGGTGCCGGGCGCTCCCGCCCGATGCGCTCGGCCCGAAGCTGAGAGCGACGAACCTTCCCGGCCTCGTCGCGCAGCGGCTCGTCCACGAACTCGATACTCCGGGGCAGCTTGTAGGCGACCAACCGTTCAGCCAGGAACCCATTGAGGTCGTGCGGGCTGACACGGTCCGGACTGGCCTCGACGATGGCATGGACGATGTGGCCCCGGTCCTCGTCGGGGAGCCCGATGACGGCGCAGCTCTGCACCGCGGGGTGTTCGTTGATGGCCGCCTCCACCTCGGCGGGGTAGACGTTGGCCCCACCGGTGAGGATCATGTCCAGCATGCGGTCGCCCAGGTAGAGGTAGCCATCGTCATCGAGCCAGCCACAGTCGCCCAGCGACTCCCAGCCGCCCTCTCGTCGGCGCGGGCTGGCGCCCACGTAGTGGTAGGTGGGTGACTTCCGCCGCCCGCGGAGCCAGACCTCACCCTCCGCCCTCGGCGGCAGCTCGTTGCCTTCGGCGTCACAGATCGAGATGTCGCCGTTGATCGGCCGGCCCACCGAACCCCGGTGGGCGAGCCACTCCGTGCCGGTGATGACCGTGGCGACCTGCCCTTCGGTGCCGGCATACAGCTCGATGATCCGATCGGGTCCGAGCCAGTCGATCCAGGCCTGCTTGAGCCAGGGCGGGCACGGCTCGGCGAGATGCCAGACCACCCGCAGGCAGGAGAGGTCGAACCCCTCCCGTACCTGCTCGGGAAGGCGCCAGATGCGCTTCATCATGGTGGGCACGAGGTACACGACCTCGGCCCGGTGCTCGGCGATGGCGGCCAGGGTGGCCTCGGGGTCGAACCGTTGGAGGAGCACGACGTGGGCGCCCCACAGGAGCGCCTGGCACGTCCAGACCAGCGGCCCGTTGTGGTACAGCGGTCCCGGCATCACCAGGCTGTCGTCCGGGTCGAGCAGGAGTGGCCGCGGCCCATCCGGCTTGATCAGGCCGGCGTCGCCGGACACGATGAGCTTGGGTGTCCCGGTCGACCCGCCGGACGTCGGAGCCTTCCAAGCCGGGCTCACGGCGTCCTCGAGTGGCTCGTCGCTCAGGCCGGACGGCCACAGTTCTTCGATGGGGAGGACACTTCGTCCCTCCCCGAGCGACGTTCCCTCCATCCCGCGGTCCAGCCCGAGGACCACCGGCGATTCGGCCAGCTCGATCACGCTGCGGAGCTCGCGTAGCGGGAGCCTCGGGCTCACCGGCTGCGGGATGGCGCCGAGCTTCCACGCCGCCACCATGGCCACTATGAACTCGAGCGAATTGGGCAGCGCGATCGTGACCATGGACCCGACCGTGACCCCCACGGTGGACAGTCGGCGGGCGAGGCGGTTGGCCGCAGCCTCCAGCTCGGCCCGGGTGAGCCCGGTCGGGCCGCAGGTCACGGCAGGTCGCTGCGGATCGGCGGCGGCCAGGTCGGTGATGCGCCGGCCGAACGAGACGGCTCGTCCCGACGAGCGGGCTCCCACTACGCCGTCCATCGGGGTGGTGTCGTGGTGGGCGGGCCGACTCATACGAACTGGTAGGCCGCCGGATCGGGAGCCTTCATCTCGTCGCGGAACTTGACGAACGCCCAGGGCCAGACGGCCGGCAGCCCGCGATCGTCGAGGTACCAGCTCCGGCAGCCGGTGACCCAGACGGTGTTGGCCGCCGCTTCGGCGCGGTCGCGCTCGAACTCGGCGAGCGCCTCGTAGGTGGCAGCGACCTCGCGACACTCGCCGGACCGGATCCGGTCGATGAGCTGCATGATGTAGCCGAACTGGAGCTCTGCCACCTCGATGAGCGAGAAGTTGCCAACCGGGCCGTTCGGCCCGTTCAGCATGAAGAAGTTGGGGAAGTCGGGGACCGACACCGACAGGTAGGCCACCGGTCGCGGGTCCCATGCCTGCTCGAGCGTGATGCCGCCGCGGCCGACCAGCTCCATCGGACGCATGAACGCGTTCGCCTTGTACCCGGTGGCCAGCACGAGGACGTCGAGCTCGTGCAGCCGTCCATCGGCCGTGCGGACGCCTCGGGGCTCGATCCGTTCGATGCGGTCGGTCACCAGTTCGGCGTTCGGGTGCTGGATGGCTTGGTAGAAATCGGGCGAGATGATGAGCCGCTTGCAAGCCGCCCGATAGTCAGGGCGCAGCCGCTCGCGCAGCTCCGGGTCGTGCACGCTCTGCTCGAGGTTGGCGAGGCATGCCTGCTCGATCATCGCCAGCTCGGGCGAGCCCGTGTCCACCACCGCGTTGGCGAACAGGTCGAACAGGTCGGAGAGGTCCTGGTGCATCCTCTCCAGCCGGTCGGGATGTTGCCGCAGGTCGGCCCGCTCCTCATCGGTGAAGGCCGGATTCTCCTGGGGCATGATCCATTGGGCGGTCCGCTGGAACATGGACAGCGAAGCCACCCGCTCGACGACGCCCGACACGATCTGGATGGCGGTCGAGCCGGTGCCGATGATCCCCAGCCTCCGTCCGTCGATCTCGACGGCGTGGTCCCACCGCGAGCTGTGGAACATGGTCCCTTCGAACGACTCCATGCCCGCGATGTCGGGGTACCTCGGGTGGTGCAGGACACCGGTGGCCGCCACCACCACGTCGGCCTCGTCCTGGGCGCCCGATGCCGTCGACAGCTGCCATCGCCCATCCGAGAAGGTGCAGGAAACGATCTCCTCGCCGAAGCGGACCCGGGGAAGGACGTTGTGGTCCCCCGCCACGCGCTCGAAGTAGGCGGCGATCTCCGGTCCGGGCGAGAATCGGTGGGTCCAGTCGGGGTTGAGGGCGAATGAGTACGAATACAGATGGGAGGGCACGTCGCACGACAGGCCGGGGTAGGTGTTCTCCCGCCAGGTTCCGCCTACCCGGTCCGCCTTCTCGTAGACGGTGAAGTCGGAGATCCCGGCCTGGGCGAGCTTGATGGCGCTGAGGATGCCGGCCATGCCGGCACCGATGACGGCGACCCGCAGCGGACGGACGCTCGAGGGCATGGAGGTGAGTCCATCACATCAGGGCCCGTCACGACAGCGGTGTACCTCCGGTGCGACGACCAGCCCGCGTCCGCTCGGCCCGTCGCGCCTCGGGCTGACCAGGTACCGTACCGAGGTGATGGCCGACTCCTTCACTCTCGCCGGTTCCGATGTGACGATCCCGCTCCTCGGAGTCGGCACCTGGGCGTGGGGGGACCGCTCGACTTGGGGCATGGGTGGCTATGACACCGAACTCAGTCGGACTTCGATCCGGGAGGCGTGGGACGCCTCGATCGACGCCGGCGCGTTGCTGTTCGACACGGCCGAGGTCTACGGTCGAGGGGAGAGCGAGCGGATCATCGGCGAGATGATCGCCGCCGACCCCGATCGGGCACGGCGGGCGGTCATCGCTACCAAGTTCATGCCGTCGCCCTGGAAACTCGATGTCCGGGGCTCACTGTCGAGATCGTTGCGGGCTTCACTCGACCGGCTCGGGCTGCCCGCCGTGGACCTGTACCAGATCCACGGGCCCATCAGCCTCCGGTCCCACGGTGCTCTTGCCGATGCTCTGGCCGGGGCGCACCGGGCCGGGCTGGTGAAGGCCGTCGGCGTGTCGAACTACTCGGCGAAGGAGACACGCTCGATGAGCCAGGCACTCACCAGCCGTGGCCTGGCTCTCGGCACCAACCAGATCGAGTTCTCGTTGCTGCGCCGGCATCCCGAGACGACGGGACTCCTGGCCACCTGCCGGGAGTTCGGCGTGGTGCCGCTGGCCTACTCGCCCATCGGCCAGGGACGGTTGACGGGCAAGTACTCGGCGTCGAATCCCCCACCCGGAAAGCGGACCTTCTCCAACCACCCCATGGACGTGGTCGAGCGGGTGGTCGCCGAATTGCGAAGGATCGGTGAGCACCACGGCGGCAAGACTCCCAGTCAGGTGGCGCTCAACTGGGTCATGGCCAAGGGAGTGGTGCCCATCCCGGGCGCCAAGAACCGCCGACAGGCCGAGGAGAACGCCGGCGCTCTCGGCTGGCACCTCGACGAGGACGAGGTCTCCGAGCTCGACAACGCCGCGCTGCCGGGCATCCGCACGTTGCAGAGCCGGATGTGGCAGCACGGCTGATCCCGGTGGTGTGGCGGTGGGCGCCGGGTCGACGGCCACCCGAGCGGGCCCGGGGCCGGCGGATGAGGAGTCAGCGGGCCGGTCGCCGACGGGCGGGGAGCCGGTTGGCACAGGCCCGGCGGGCGGGCAGGCCGTCCCGACACGGTGGCCTGACTGCGGGGCTGCTCGTCGTGGCGGCCTGCGCCGCGTGCACGTCGTCGGCTTCGCCGGTGGCCCACCCGCCGGGCGTGGCGGTGGTACCGGTGTCGGCGACCGCCGCTGGCCCATCGTCGTTCTATCGGCCGCCGGTGCCGCTGCCGCCGGCCCCGCCGGGGACCCTCATCCGGTCCGAGATCGTCTCCGGTGTGGGCGGGATCGAGCCGGCGGCCACGCTGTGGCGGATCCTCTACCACTCGTCGAGCGTCACCGGCGCTGACATCGCCGTCTCGGGGTACGTGGTCGTGCCTGCTGCTTCGCCACCTGTTGGCGGCTATCCGGTGATGGCGTGGGCCCACGGGACGACCGGGGCGGCGGTCAAGTGTGCGCCTTCGCTGGTCAACGGCCTCGAAGGCGAGGGGCCGTACCTGGTGCCGGGCATCAACTCGTATCTGAAGGCCGGATGGCTGATCGCCGCCACCGACTACCAGGGCCTCGGGGTCGCGGCCGGCATCCATCCGTACCTGGTCGGGCGCAGCGAGGGCTACGGAGTCCTCGACGCGGCCCGGGCCGCTCGCCAACTTCCGGGCCTGCGGGTCAGTCCCACCACGCTCATCTACGGGCATTCACAAGGTGGTCAGGCCGCGCTCTTCGCCGGTGAGCTGGCTCCGGGCTATGCGCCGTCCCTGCACGTGATCGGAGTGGTGGCGGCGGCACCCGCCACCGGTCTGTCGATCATCGTGGACGTCTTCGGCCAGAGCAGTGCACCCACAATCCTGGCCTACTTCGCACTGATCGGGTGGACGTGGTCACAGGTCTATCCCGATCTCCCGGCGTCGGACCTGTTCACCGCCAAGGGGGTGGCCTTCGCCCAGCGGAACGTCACCGAGCACTGCGACAACGGAGTGGTGGTGGCGCTCATGCGGGTGCGGGCGAGCTCCCTGTTCCGACCGGGGGCGAGTGCGGACCCGGCATTCGACGCCCGGGCGCGGCTCAACGACCCGGGCCAAGTTCGGACGCCGGCCCCGATGCTCGTCGTCCAGGGCACCGCCGACAACCAGGTCCCGGTCAGCCTGACCGATCTGTACGTGTCCGAGTCGGCCTGCCCGGTCGGCGACCAGATCGAGTACGTCCACTATCCGGGGGCGGGACACGGTCAGGTCACCTTCGAAGCGCTGCCGCAGATCCTGTCGTGGTCGGCGGCGCGCCTGCACGGCACCGCCGCTCCGAGCACCTGTGGCCGCGGCTCCGACAGCATCACGCCCTCCGCCGCGCACTGACCGCATCCGGTGGCGGACCTCCATGCTGGGTGGCGGTTGCGCCGAATCCCGAGGGCGCGGAGTCGGGCGCCGACCGCCCCAATCTCCCCGAGCGGCACAGGCCTAACATCTGGGCGATGAGCGCTGTTCTGGCCCAGCGCGAGCGGAATGTGTTCTGTGACCTGCTCGCCGAGCTCGGCCCCGATGCCGCCACCCTCTGCGAGGGTTGGACGGCTGCCGATCTGGCGGCCCATATCGTGGCGCGGGAGCGCCGGCCCGACAGCGGCCCGGGACTGGTCTGGCCACCCCTGGCCGGTCACACCGACAAGGTTCGCCGGTCGCTCCGAGAACGCACGCCCTGGGCGGAGCAGATCGCGCTGGTGCGCAAGGGCCCACCGCTCCTCCTCCGACCCTTCGATGGCCCCATGAACACCGTCGAGTTCTTCATCCACGTCGAGGACCTCCGGCGGGCCCAGCCGAACTGGGAGCCGCGGACACTGGTGCCGGAGCTCGAGGATGCCCTGTGGGCCCGGGTCGGGCCGGGAGGGATGGCAAAGCAGGTGGGCGCCACCGTTGAGCTGCGTGCTCCGGGCCGCGACGCCAAGCAGAGCGGTGCCGGGCCGCGACTGGTCGTAGAAGGCGATCCCGGCGAGCTCACCATGTTCGGCTCGGGACGGCAGGAGGCCGCCCGGGTGGAGATCAGCGGTGATGATGAGCTGGCGTTCCGGTTGCGGAACGCCCGGCTCGGCATCTAAACCCCCGGCTCGGCATCTAACGGTCGACCCGGTTGTCGCCGCCGACGGCCCGGTCCGGGCTGGTCCGGGCAGGTCCCTGACCTCACCGGGGTCGTCGGCCGGCCCGGAACACGTGCGAAGAAGACCCTGCCCCGGTGTCCCGTCCGGTCCCACGGGCATCCCCGCAGAAAATGTGATCTGATGGCTGCCCGGAACGCCACGGAGCCATGGCAGCACGGTGCGGGCAACCACGCCGAGGAGAAGGGCGCGATCAGCATGCAATCGGGACGTCGAACCAGGCAGGAGCGAGATTGAGTGGTACGGCTTCGTTGCGTCGTGTGGCCGAGTAGGGACCAGGCCGGACAGTGACCAAGCCCGGTGTCCGCAACGTCGCCCTCGTGGGGCACAGCGGATCGGGCAAGACCACGCTGGCGGAGGCGCTTCTTTACGTCACCGGTGCGATCAAGCGGCAGGGCAAGGTCGAGGACGGCTCGACGGTCACCGACTTCGAGCCCGAAGAGACCAAGTACCACATGTCCCTCTCGCTGGCTCTCGCCCCGTGTACGGCAGAGGGTGTGCGCCTCAACATCATCGACACGCCGGGATTCGCCGACTTCTTCGGCGAGGTCCGTTCGGCCTGTTCTGTCGTGGACCTGGTCGTGCTGGTGGTGAGCGCCGTCGACGGTGTCGAGGCCCAGACCGAGGCGGCCTGGCAGCTCGCCGCGGAGCTGGGACTGCCGCGTCTGGTCTTCATCAACAAACTCGACCTCGACCGGGCCAACTTCGACCGGACCCTCGGCGAGCTGCGCGAGTCCTTCGGTGCGGGGATCGCCCCACTCGAACTGCCGGTCGACGGTGAGTCCGGTTTCCGGGGGATCGCCGACCTCTTGACCGACACGGCCATCATCTACGACAACGGGAAGGCACAGACCGGCCCGATTCCCGACGACCTGGCCGACACCGAGCACGAGGTGCGTGAGCAGCTGGTCGAGGGCATCGTGGTGGGCGACGACGACTTGATGGAGCGGTACCTCGAGGGCGACGTCCCCTCGAGCACAGAGCTCGAGGAGACGCTGGCCACCGGGGTCGAGCAGGGAGTGGTATTCCCCGTCGTGTGCGGATCGGCGGCCTCCGGCATCGGGATCAACCGGCTGGCCACGCTGCTGGCCGAGATCGCCCCGACCCCGGACTCACGCCCGGCCACGGGGGTCCGCGCCGGTGACACCGAAGTGGACGTGGCGTGCGATCCCGCTGGGCCGCCGCTGGCCCAGGTGTTCAAGACCATCAGCGACCCCTATGTGGGCAAGATCTCCCTCCTGCGGGTGCTGTCGGGCACCATCAAGCCGGACAGCGTCCTCATCAACTCGCGTACCCGCGCCGACGAGCGCCTCCATGTCCTCGAGCGCTTGCAGGGCAAGGAGGCCCAACCGGTCAATGAGGCCCTCGCCGGTGACATCGTGGCCGTTCCCAAGCTCGCCGACGTGGTCACGGGTGACACGTTGGCGCCCAAGGGCTCGCCGCTGATCGTCCCGGCCGGTCCTCCCGAGGCCGTGTCGCTCTCGGTCGCCATCAAGCCGAAGTCGAAGGGCGACGAGGACAAGCTCATGACCGGTCTGCACCGGCTGCAGGACGAGGACCCGAGCCTCGTCGTCGAGCGGGTGGACGAGACGCACCAGACCATCCTCAGAGGAACCGGTGAGACCCATCTGTCGGTCGCGGCCGAGCGCCTGGCGCGGAAGTTCGGTGTCGAGGTGGTCACCGAGGAGGTGCTCATCCCGTACCGGGAGAGCGTGACGACGGCTGCCGAAGCAGTGGGCAAGTACAAGAAGCAGAGCGGTGGGCACGGACAATTCGGCATCGCCTCCATCCGCATCGAGCCCCTCGACCGGGGCGCGGGCTTCCAGTTCGTCGACCGGGTGGTGGGAGGTGCGATTCCCCGGCAGTACATACCCGCGGTGGAGAAGGGGATCCTCGAGGCGATGGCCCAGGGTGGGCCGCACGGCTTCCCGGTGGTCGACGTCCAGGCGATCTGTCTCGACGGCAAGCACCACCCGGTGGACTCGTCGGAGATGAGCTTCAAGATGGCCGGCTCGCTGGCCTTCAAGGAAGCCATGGCCAAGGCGGCTCCGGTGCTGCTCGAGCCGATCTCCCTGCTCGAGGTGACCGTGCCGGCACGAATGCAGGGCAGCGTGCTGGGCGACCTCAACTCGCGGCGCGGGCGGGTACAGGGAACTGACACCGTCGATGGAGGAGCCCAGAAGATCACGGCCCTGGTGCCTGCGGCAGAGATCCAGCGGTATGCCATCGACCTTCGTTCCCTCACCGGGGGTAGGGGCCGTTTCCGTGCTGTTCACGACCACTATGACGTGATGCCGGCGAACCTGGTCGATCGGACGGTGAAGCCTCGGGCCGAGTGAGCCGATCCACCCCGGCGACCGAATCGCCGGGGTGGGGTCATGCGGCGATGAATCCCCCGGACTGATGCTGCCACAGACGGCTGTAGACGCCGTCCTCGATCCCGAGCAGATCGGCATGGGTGCCCTCTTCGACCACGGCGCCCCGGTCGATGACCACGATCCGGTCCATGTGGGCGATGGTGGCCAGGCGATGGGCGACAACGAGCGCGGTCGACCCGTCCATAAGTCGCCACAGGGCTTCCTGGACCAGTGCCTCGGACTCCGAGTCCAATGCAGATGTCGCCTCGTCGAGGATGAGGAGCGGTGCACGCTTGGCCATCGCTTGGGCAATGGCGACCCGTTGGCGCTGCCCCCCGGACAGCTTCAGGCCCCGTTCCCCGACCACCGTCTCGTAGCCATCCGGGAGATTGGAGACGAACTCGTCGACGTGTGCCGCCCGGCCTACCTCGCGCACCAGGTCCGTCTCCGGCCGCTCGAGCGAGTCCACGCCGTAACAGATGTTCTCGGCGATGGTCCGGTGCAGCATCTGGGGGTCCTGGGGCACATACGAGATGCAGCGGCGCAGTGAGTGCTGGGTGACCCGGGAGATGTCCTGGCCGTCGAGAAGGATCGAACCGGAATCGATGTCCATGAAGCGGAGCACCAGCTTGGTGAGCGTGCTCTTGCCCGACCCCGAGGGGCCCACCAGGCCGAGGTGCTCCCCGGGAGCGATCTGCAAGTTCAACTCCTGGAAGAGCGTCACGCCCCGTCGGTACGAGAAGGTGACATCCCGGAACTCGAGTCGCCCACTGTGCACGGCCAGCTCGGCCGCTCCCGAGGCATCACGGATCTCCGGGTCCGTGGCCGCGATACCGACGAATTTGGCGCAGCGCCCGGCGGCGCGGGAGATCGACCGCACGAACTCGAACGACTCCTCCAGCGAGCCACCGACAAAGGTGGCGTAGAAGAGGATCAGGTACACCGAGGCCGCGGCCACGACGTGGTGGAGGGCGAGCACCAGCCCCACGAAGACGGCCACCCAGTTGAGTGCGGCCATCGAGGACTCCATCTGGAGCCGGGTGGCTGTGAACACGCGCCTCGCCCTCAGGTCGGCGCGGACCGACTCGGATACGACCTCGCCGACGTGGGCCCGCTCCTCGTCTTCGGCGGCCTGCGTCCTCACGGTGGTCAGGTTGGCAATGGTGTCGGCGATGACACCTGTGGCTTGCGAATGCGTATCCGAGAACTCCCGCTCGGCCGCTACGACCTTGCCCATCCGGCGCACGAGGACGCCGCCGAACACCAGGGCGAGGAGGGCCATTACCGCCGCGACGGGCCAGGCCACGAAAGCCAGGACGACGATCGCACCAAGGACGGTGACGCCGACCCGCAGTGCCCCCCACGTGGCCATGTCGATGATTTCCACGAATGCCCACGAGAATGTCTCCAAGGACGAGATGACCTCGCCCGATGGCCGATCGGTGTGCCATCGGTGGCTGAGCCCGATCAGGTGCTCGTAGCCGTTGGTGATGGACCGGGCGAAGGCGCGAAGTGTCGCCCCCCAGTTCAGCCAGCCCGCAACCCGCCACAGCGCGGTCGACAGGGCCAGTACGGCGGCATAGGCCACGATCAGCGGTACGAAGCTGGAGGCGAGCCCCGAGCGGTCGTGAAGGTTGGCGATGCGACCGAGCAGCGTGGCGAAGATCAGCGGTCCCGCGACGGCGTTGGCCAGGGTACCCAGCGCGATGGCGACCCAGGCCGCGATGAACGTGACGCGATCTGGTCGCATCTGGCGCCAGCAGTAGGCGAACGTCGCTTTCGACGAGGCTGCGGGGAAGAGGGTTCTGTCGTTCATGAGTGGGCTCCAGGCGAGTGGCGTGGACCAGGCGAAGGCGAGGCAAAGGGCTGTACGGAGCTCGCGGAGGCAGGCAGGAGTGCCGACGCGGATGCGAGCCGGGAGGAGCGGCCGAATCGGCCGGGCGGTCCTCTAACGCGGAGTCAGAGGTGTGCCCCGGGGGAGATCGGCACGACCACGCCGAATCGTCCTACCCCGGTGACCGGAGCGTGGTCGGCGACTGATCCGCGGGTGCGCTCAACCGTCTCGGTGCACGGTAGGCCAGCCATCGAATCACCTCGCTTCCGCCTCGGGTACCTCACGATGATAGCCACGTCGGCGGGGCGGTGTGACCAGTCCTCGTGGCGGGCAGGACGGTGTCCCCCGACCGGGTCGGAGGGTCGTCGTCCGGGCGCCGGGTACTGGGGCGAGGGGCTCGGCCGAGGAGTCGCCTTGTGTGCGGAAGCCTTGGAGGAGAGCCTTTACGAAGACCTCTTCACGAGGCCACGGACAGGCCGAGCAAGTTCATGAAGCCATCGACACATCGAGCCAGCTCATGAGGCCATCGACACATCGAGCCAGCTCATGAGGCCATCGACAGATCGAGCAAGTTCGCCGGGACCACAGACAGCAGCTGGCCCTTCGGGGTGTCCGGCCATCCCCCGAACTCTTCGTCCTCATCGACCGCTTCATCGACTTGGTGATCCGGGCCACTCGGGAGGCCCACGACCTGTTCGAGGGTCATCCCGGCCGCCAGCGCCCGCAGCAGCACGGCGATGCCGGCCAGGGAGAAGCCGTCGCGCTGCAGGCGCAGGATCGCCTGCAGCCGGCGTAGCTGCTCGTCACCGTAGAAGCCGGTCCGGCCGACCAGCGTCGGGTGGTCCAGGAGCCCCCGTGTCTGAAGGGCGCGGACCTGTCGCCCGGTCGTACCGCCGAGGCGGGCGAGTTCATCGATGGTCAGGCCGCTGCCCACCCGATTGATCGTACCAGAAATCTATGTTACATAGATAGATGTCATATCGGACGAGCGCGCCGGAGGATGAGATGCCGTTGAACCTGGATGCCGTTGGGACCTCGTCCGAGCCAGCCGACCGTACCTGGAGCTCGAGCGACTGCCTCCTCTATGCCCTGGGCGTGGGGGCCGGCGCGTCCGATCCGACCGGCTTCGAGCTCGAATTCACCACCGAGAACTCCGCCGACGTTCGCCAGGCGGTGCTCCCGACCTTCGTTACCGTGGCCGGCGCCTCGGCCGCCCCGAGGACGGCCATCGGGGAGTTCGACCCCGCCATGCTGGTGCACGCCGAGCAATCCATCGAGCTGCACGGTCCCATCCCGACCGACACCACCGTGACCACCACCTCGACCCTGAGCGCCATCTATGACAAGGGTTCGGGTGCACTGGTCCGATCCGAGTCGACATCGGTGGATGCAGCTAGCGGTCGTCCTGTCTTCTCCGCGGGTACGGGCCTGTTCATCCGCGGTGAAGGCGGGTTCGGCGGAGAGCGCGGATCGTCCGCCGCCACCGAGCCCATTCCGGAGCGGGCGCCCGACGAGCTGGTGACCTATTCGACGCGGCCCGATCAGGCTCTGCTCTACCGGTTGTCAGGTGATCGCAACCCACTTCACTCCGACCCGGCGTTTGCCAAAAGAGCCGGGTTCGACCGCCCGATTCTCCACGGTCTCTGCACCTACGGTTTCACTGGGCGGGCGCTCCTCCATTCCCTGTGCGCCTCGGATCCCGGCCGGTTCCGTTCGATGTACGGTCGATTCTCTCGACCCACGTATCCAGGTGACACGTTGACCATCTCGATCTGGGTCGATGGTTCGACGGCGCGCTTCCGCACGGAGAACCAGCAAGGCGAAGTGGTCATCGATATGGGGCTCTGCCAGTTTTCGTGACGCCGCCCGGCCCAGTTGCTCGGGTCGAGCCGTTCGGCCTCAGGCTCCCATCTGGATCCGGGCACGGAAGGCGAGAAGGGCCAGCGTCATGCCCAATGTGGCCAGTCCGGCGACCGCCACCATCCCCTCCATCAGTGGCCTGACCTGCCACCCGACGGTGATCAGGGACCGGAGCGCCCCCAACAGATAGGTGACCGGGTTATAGGTGGCGATCGTGGAAAACCATCCGGTGAGGAACTGCTTGGGCACGACGGCGTCCGTCAGGAAGAACAAGGGAAAGAAGATGACGTAGCAGGCGCTGACGGCCGCCGGACTGCCCGTCTTCAGCGCGACCGCATAGGGGAACCCGGTGAACGCCAGTCCCCAGAGTGCCGAGAATGCAACGAAGACGATGAGGCCAGGGAGACCCGTGGCAAAGCGCACGCCGACGACGGCAGCCATGGCCAACACGGGCAGGCAGAGGGCGACGATGACGGCGACATCTGCCACCATCAGGCCGAGCAACAGCGCGGTACGTCGTATCGGCGTCATGCAGAGACGATCGAAGTAGCCGCCCTGGATGTCCGTGACCAGCGACGGTGCTCTCGACATGCCGGTTACGGCGAAGGCGATGGCCATGGGAAGGAGGAATGCCTTGTAGTCGATGTTCGAGCCCGCCACGTTTTCGAGGGCGCCGAGATTGACCGCGTAGAAGAACGCCGGGACGAAGACCGCCGGCAGCACAGCCGCTGGCTCGCGGGGCAGTTGGCGGAGGGCTCGTCCGGCGATGGCTAGGACGTCGTGGAGGTATCCCGCTTCCCGGCCGAGGATGCATTCGGGCTGGGCGGTGCTCATCGATGGATCTCATCACGCTCGATTCGGGAGCCGGTCAACTCCATGAACACATCGTCCAGCGTGGGTGTTCGCATGGTGAGGCTCCTGATGTGCAAGCCGGCCCGGCCGAGGGCCACCGCCACCGACCCGAGCGCGGCGGGACCGTCCGGGGAATCGACCGTGATGCTGCTTTCCGTCATCGAGACGGCGCCGAGCCCGTCGACCGAGTGAAGGGCGTCGACCGCGCGGCAGGTGCTCCCCTCAACCTCGGCCACGATCACGTCATGGCCCGCTGAGCGCTTGAGAGTGGAAGGCGGCCCTTCCGCCACCAGGCGACCGCTTGAGATGATCCCCACCCGATCGGCCAGCGTGTCGGCTTCCTCGAGATATTGCGTCGTCAAGAAGATCGTCATGCCGAGGTCTCGGTTCAAGCGTCGTATCTCATTCCAAACCCGTGCCCGACTGTGGGGGTCGAGGCCCGTCGTCGGCTCGTCGAGGAACAGCACCTGTGGGTTGTGTACGAGCGAGGCAGCCAGGTCGAGCCGGCGTTTCATGCCACCCGAATAGGAGGCGATCACACGATCGATGGCAGAACCGATGTCGACAAGGTCGAGCACGGCGGTCAGGCGCATTCGGATCTGGGCGGAACTGAGGCCGTAGAGTCGGCCCTGGAGGGTGAGCAGTTCACGCCCAGTCTGGCGCTCGTCCAGGGCGGCGTCCTGCAGCGCCACGCCGATGCGCATCCGCACTGACTGGGGATCCGCCACGACGTCGTATCCGGCCACCCGTGCCGTCCCCGCGCTGGGCTTGAGCAGGGTGCACAGAATCCGTACGGCGGTCGACTTGCCGGCGCCGTTCGGTCCCAGGAACCCGTAGATCTCACCCTCCTGGACGGTCAGGTCGAGCTCGTCGATGGCCACGGTCGAGCCGAACCTCCGGACGAGGCCGGTGGTGTGAACCGCGGCACGCGATGAGCTCGGGGGCTTCGTGGCCAGGGTGTTCACTCGTCCCTGATACCGATCCGAATCACTCATACTGACTAGTATCTACTATACTTGGCAGTAGTGCAACCGATGGCCCTCCAACCCCTCACCCCAGAGCGTCGTCGGGACCAAACCCGGCAGCACCTGCTGGCGGCGGCCGCCGAGGTGTTCGCCGAGCGGGGATTTCACGGCGCCTCGCTCGACGAGGTTGCCGCCGTGGCCGGCTTCACCAAGGGTGCCGTGTACTCCAACTTCAGAAACAAAGAGGATTTGTTCATTGCGCTGTTCAAGGCCACCTACAAGCGGGAGACCGAGGCACTCCGAGCCACGCTGCAAAGGTCCGAGGTACCGCCGGAAGATCGGCTTTCGGACTTTGTCGCGCTGCTCGGGAACCAGACCCACATGTCGGGGGACAACTTCGCCCTGCTGTACCAGGAATTCTGGCTGTATGCGGCACGCAACCCTTCAGCTCGGGAGCGGTTGACCCAGATCGATGACGAGGAGGTGCAGTCCGTGGCCGAGATCATCGAGGCGGAGCGGGATCGCTGGGGCATGGAGCCACTGGAGTCGGCGGTTCAGGTGGCGAGGATCGTCGAGGTCCTCTTTCGCGGCATCGGGCTGTTGCGGGTCCTCCAGCCGGAGGTGGCGGACGACGAATTCGTCGAAGCTGCCATCTCATTCGTCGCCCGCGGTCTCGGCTCCGGGCCGGCAGTGGATCGGACCGGATCGCCGACCGAGGCACCGGGAGCGAAGACGAACGCGTGAGTCCAGGCCAGGGAGGGGGTCGATCCGGCCATCGGCGCCTGCGGGTCGGCATCATCGGTACCGGCTTCGGCGCCAGGGTGGTCGCCAACGCGTTTCGGACATCGGAATGTGAAGTCGTCGACGTGGTCACCGCGCGCGATCCGGGCTCGGTCGCTTCTCTCTGTCGCTCGGCTGTCGACCTCGTGTCGGTTCACTCGCCACCCTTCCTCCATGCGGACCATGTGGCGAGGGCAATCGATGCCGGCCATGCCGTCTTGTGTGACAAGCCCTTCGGCACCTCGATCGGCGAGGCGGAAGCCATGACCGAGGCTGCCGGGGCCGTTGGCGTTCTCAACTTTGTCAATTTCGAGTTCCGCCGCCAGCCGGCGCGCCTGGCGATGCGCGATCAGCTCGAGTCCGGCGCGATCGGCCGGCCTGAGCACCTGGCTTATACCGCATTCACCTCCGGCTCACGCGTTCCACTCCGCCCGTGGGGATGGCTGTTCGATCGTTCGCGGGGCGGCGGTTGGATCGGTGCCTTCGGATCACACGCCATCGATCTGATCCGCTGGTTGCTGGGTGACATCACCCGGGCCGGCGCCGCGACGTGGATCAATGTCACCGAGCGGCCTGATGCTGACGGGAACACCCACCGCTGCGATGCCGAGGACTCCTTCGCCGGCTGGGTCGAACTTCACTCGGGCGCCAGCGCTTCGGTCGATTCGTCCTTTGCATCAGGGGCCTCTGTGACACCACGCATCGTTGTCACGGGTTCGAACGGGGCCATCGAGGACATCGGCGACGCTCGGGTGGTCCTCTATCGGAAGGACGGCGCCAAGGAGTCCTTCGAGTTCAGGCCCTCAGATGGCGATCCCCACGCTGTGGCCATGCAGGCGTGGGCGGCGGCGATCCGTGATGCGGTGACGAGTGGACAGCAGATCGATCCGTCGTTTGCCGACGGCCTCGCCTGCATGCAGGTAATGGAGCAGTGGCGGGCGCAACCCCCGCCCACCGGGAGTGGGCGGGCCGCCTGACCTGACCCCGCAAACACACGGGTTTGTGCCATGGACCGTCCCCTCTGGCTCGGACGCCCCAGGCGGTCAGGGCTGCCGGTCCGTCGGCAACTGAGTGCGGCATTTTGCGAGCGTCGGCGGAATGTCGCTGGACGGCACTACGGGAGGGTGTGACCGAGAGATCCAGTAGCCCCCACCGGAGGAGTTCGAACGCCTACTTGACCTGGTCTTCCGGTGACCTTGCGGCTTGCGAGGTCTCTATTTGGCACGCGGTCCCGACGCTGTATTTGAAAGTGCCGAGAAACCCAACAGGAAACTCTGATCTTTCCCGCTTGAGCAGACGACTACTGGTTCGCTCCGGCCGTCCGCGGCCGAAGGGGGACGATCGGCTCGGTTTCGTGCCGCCGGGGGCCCGACCACAATGCTGGTGGAGCGTCAGTTGCCCACGCCAATGCGTAGGCAGCAGCCTCGTAGTTGACCCGCCAACCCGAGAAGTCCGTCCACGCATCCTCGACGGAGCGCTCGACCGGAAAGTCGACTCCGCGCAGGCGCTCGATTGCTTCGACGAAATCGTCATACGAGAGCGAAATCCCGTCGCTTGGGTCGACGTCCAGCGGGATAGGAATCCCGATAGCGCGGGCAATGTTGGCGAGACAGGTAAAGCCTCCTCGCAGACAGAGGCGCGCTTGGATCAGGCCTGACGCGTTGGGAAGTAGCGCCAGGTACAGCGCGGCCGCGTCGAGCACAGCCAGCTGCGCCGTGACCCAGGACGACAACTTACGAGGCGAGCGGAACCAAATGAGTGGAACATAGGTAGTGTGGCTCTCGGATACGTCCGCGGACCACTGTTCCCACGCTTCGAACAGCTCCGGCAGCTCTCCAACGGCGGACACACCGCTGCCCAGGCCATAGTGCGTCCGGGCCAATAGCTCGGGGCCCCATGACGGCACGCTGGCTCTCGAGTCGAGCATGGTGATAAGCGCCTCACGGCGGTTGAAGGCTGCATACAACGTCGGCAGGTAGCCGATCTGGAGTGCAACCGTTCCGAGACCAGCGAGCGCAGCGAGGGGGTCGAGTGCCGCCCCGGCACTCGTGTGTGGAACGAGAAAGCCCAGCGTGCACAGCGCCGAGCCGGTTTGCTCCATGGCGCTACCCAGATCGCCGTTACCAACAAAGGACCACATGAGGAGTCCAAACCCCAGCTGGTAGAGAGCCAACCAGGCGATGACCTGGCCGATGAGTTGGACCGGGGCCTGGGCAGCCAGAATCCGGTCCCGGCGCTCATAGGAGGTGGCCTTGTCGGCA
>DASZIO010000026.1:0-27428 GCA_035949055.1 Acidimicrobiales bacterium | reverse complement strand
CATCCCCAGTTCGACCTTCCCGGTCCGGTGAAGATCCCACCCGGGGAGTACTACGTCATGGGTGACAATCGGAAGGACTCCGAGGACAGCAGATTCTTCGGTCCGATACCCGGGTCGTTGATCGTCGGCCGTGCCGTTGCCGTCGTATGGCCACTCGGCCACATCAAGGGTCTCTAGTGGTCGAGTAGCCTCGCACTTTGGTGGAGACCGACACCCACAATCCCGACCTCGGGTCCTCGGTCCCACCCGGCGAAACGATGGCAGAGATCCCACGGCCGCTACCGAACATCGATCCGATTGCTCCCGCGCCGGCGGGCCCGCCGCCGGCCATGGCCCCGCAGCAGGCGGTGGTCCCGCCGCCGACTGTGCCGTCGTCGGTGGCCATGCCTGCGTTCCAGAATCCGGTCGGCGACCCCGGTCGCCCTGGGCCGCCGGAGGTCGCCACCGGCCTCGGGCCGATCGATGCCGCCGGAGAGTTCCGCCCCGGGCCGGTACGAAACAGGCGATGGGTCGTCGAGTGGCTGGCGGTACTGGTGGTGGCTTTGCTGCTGGCCGTCGGGGTGCGCGCCTATGTGGCCCAGATGTTCTACATCCCGTCCGGGTCGATGCTTCCGACGCTCCAGGTCGGCGACCGGATCGTGGTGAACAAGCTGAGCTATCGCTTGCACGGGGTCGGTCGCGGCGACGTGGTGGTGTTCCGGAGGCCACCCCTCGAGTCGGCGGACTACTCGGATCTGGTGAAGCGGGTGATCGGTCTGCCCGGTGACACCGTCGCGGCCATCGACGGCAAGGTGTACGTCGACGGCAAGCCGTTGGCAGAGCCGTGGCTGCCGCAACCGGCCCCGGTCACCTCTCCGAGCCCCCTACCCGAGGGCTTCAGCCTGAATCACCCGTTCGTCGTGCCGGCAGGCGAGTACTACGTGATGGGGGACAACCGGACGGACTCGGAGGACAGCCGATACTTCGGCCCGATCTCCAAGGACCTCATCGTGGGCAAGATGTCCTTCGTCGCCTGGCCCCTGAGCGACAATACCTGGCTGGTCGTCCTCTCGGTGGTGGCCGTGGTGGTTCTGGTCTTGTTGGTGCTGGCCCTCAGAGAGCCCCGCCCCGCCCGCGCTCCGCCCGCCTCGGAGGGATCCTGGTAGGCGGCGGAAGAGCCACGGCAGGTCGGCGATCGGCCTGACCTGCCGGTACACTCGGGTTCGTGCCGTTTCTCAGCCCGGCCAAGGTGCTGGTCATCCTGGTGGTGGCCCTCGTCGTGCTGGGTCCGGACAAGCTGCCCAAGATGGCGAAGCAGATCGGCAGCTTGTGGGGTGATTTCCGCCGTTTCCGCCAGCGGTTCGAGTCCGATGTGCGCGGCTCCTTCCCGGATCTTCCCTCCACCGAGAAGATCGCCCAGGCGGTGCGCTCCCCGATGACGTTCCTCGACGACCTGGCCGACGCCCACGGCACCGAGAACGAGGCGGCATCCGGATCGGTCAACGGCTCCGAACCACCGGACATGCACGGTGACGCCGTTCAGCCCTCAGGCGGCGCCAACCGCCCGGCCGGCTCGGTCCGGGCCTCCGAGGAGCCCCCGGCCGTTCCCGGAGTGCTGATCACCGATCCGGGCGGGATCGTCCACCAGGTGCGCTCGACCGGCGGGGTCGTTCCCGACGACCCTGGGCTCAACTGACCGGACACGAGCCCCAAGCGGTGGACGGGAGAGGAGCAGGGGCGTCGTGGCCATATCGCTGAAGCGGCGGAACGAGGCACGGCCCACGCCGGACTCGATGACGCTGGTCGAGCACCTGACCGAGCTCCGTACCCGGGTGCTCATCTCGGCGGTGGCCTTCGTAGTGGCGGCCACCGTGGCCTTTCTCCTCTACCCCTGGATCCTCTCCTTCCTCAAGCACCCGTACTGCCAGGTGGCTCCGAACCACTGCGGGTTCTACATCACCGGCCCGCTCGACGGTCTGGCCCTCCGGGTGAAGATCGCCGCCTACGGCGGACTCTTCCTCGCCTCGCCCGTACTGCTGTGGGAACTGTGGCGCTTCATAACCCCCGGCCTTCATCCGCGCGAGAAGCGGTACGCCATCCCCTTCATCGTCGCCTCGATCGCCCTGTTCGCCCTGGGATGTGTGGTCGCCTACCTCACGTTCCCCCATGCCCTCAACTTCCTCGACAACATCGGAGGGCCGAGCCTCCACCAGATCCTCGACCCCACCAAGTACCTGAGCCTCATCGTTCTGCTGATGACGGTGTTCGGGCTCACCTTCGAGTTCCCGGTGCTGCTGGTCTCCCTCGAGGTGGCCGGCGTGCTGAGCCCGGCGAAGCTCGCCTCCTGGCGGCGTTGGGCGATCGTGCTCATCGTGGTGGTGGCCGGGGTGGTGACCCCGAGCTCCGACCCGTTCTCGATGATGGCTATGGCCATCCCGCTCTACCTCTTCTACGAGCTGTCGATCGTGATCGGGAAGCTCCTGCGCCGATGAGCCCCCGGCGCGTCCGGGGAGAGATCCGGAGCGCCGGTGAGGGGAGCGAGGCGGGGGTCCGGCGGGCCCGGTTCGAACAGGGGCTTGGGTTGCGTCTGGACGAGTTCCAGAAGCAGGCCATGGACGCCATCGACCGCGGCGAATCGGTGCTGGTCTCCGCACCGACCGGGTCGGGCAAGACCCTGATCGCCGACTATGCCGCCGCGGTGGCCCTCGACCGGGGAGGAAAGGCCTTCTACACCACGCCGATCAAGGCCCTGTCCAACCAGAAGTTCGCCGAGCTGTCTCGGCGGTACGGCCAGCACCGGGTCGGCCTGCTGACCGGCGACATCTCGCACCAGCCGCGTGCACCGATCGTGGTCATGACCACCGAGGTGCTCCGCAACATGCTGTTCTCGCGGTCGCCGATCCTCCGAGGCCTCGACGTGGTGGTGCTCGACGAGGTCCATTACCTCGAGGATCCCTATCGCGGCTCGGTCTGGGAGGAGGTGCTGGTGCTCACTCCACGTCCGGTTCGATTTGTCAGCTTGTCGGCCACCGTCAGCAATGCCGCCGACTTCGGCGCCTGGCTGACCTCCGTCCGCGGCCCGACGGAGGTCATCGTCGAAGACCATCGCCCGGTCACCCTCCATCACCACTTCGCGTTGGCCGAGCGACGGCGCGACGGGCTTATCGTCATCCCACTGCTTCGGGGCGGTCGGCCCAACCCCGACGGGATCACCATCGACCAGCGCCGGCGCCGCAACCCGCACCATCGCTACCGGGCTCCCCGCCGGGTGGAGGTGGTCGAGTACCTGGCCGCGGCGGGCATGCTGCCCGCCATCACCTTCATCTTCTCCCGCGCGGCCTGTGACGACGCCACGCGCCAGTGCCTCCGTGACGGCGTGCGGCTGACCACGCCCGACGAGCGCGACCGCATCCGCGAGCTGACCGAGGGGGCGGTCGAACGCCTCGGGGACGACGACCTGCGCACCCTGGGGTACGGACCCTGGTCGGCGGCGCTCGAGGCGGGGATCGCGCCGCATCACGCCGGGCTGGTCCCAGCCTTCCGCCAGGCAGTCGAGCAGTGCTTCTCGGAGGGCCTGTTGAAGGTGGTCTTCGCCACCGAGACCCTGGCGCTCGGCATCAACATGCCCGCCCGCACCGTGGTCGTCGAGCGATTCGCGAAATTCCGGGGCGCAGAGGTCTCGTCCCTGACTGCGGGGGAGTACCGGCAACTCACGGGCCGGGCCGGGCGGCGGGGCATCGACACCGTCGGGCATGCGCTCGTCCTCTGGTCGGCGGCTGTGTCGTTCGGCGAGGTGGCCCGGACCGCGGTCGCTCCACCGCCCGACCTGGTCTCCTCCTTCCACCCCACCTACAACCTGGCGGTGAATCTGGTACGGCGGTGGTCGCGGGAGGAGGCCGAGGTGGTGGTGGACTCCTCCTATGGTCAGTGGCAGGCGGCCCCCGGGTCGGTCTCGCTCGCCGCCCAGCTGGACCGGCGGCTGACCGTGCTCGCCAAACGGGGTTTCGTCGCCGGGTGGCGGCTCACCGACGCCGGGGCCACCCTGGCCTCGATCTACCACGAGTCGGATCTGCTGGTGGCCGAGGCCCTGAGGCAGGGGGTCCTCGACAGACTGGGCCCCGCCGGGCTGGCGGGCGTGGTCTCGGCCCTGACCTTCGAGGCCCGGCGCTCGACCGAGGCGGCCCGGCCGGCCCGGATCCGGCCGTCGGTGGCCGAACGTCTGGAGCTCCTCGGCGCCCTGGCCGCCTCCCTCCGTGTCGACGAGCGGCGACTCGGGCTCCGCCGGACGAGGATGCCCGATCCCGGACTGGCCGGCGCGGTCGTGGACTGGGCCGAGGGCGCGTCCCTGGAGACGGTCCTCCGCGAGTCCGAGGTGGCCCCGGGCGACTTCGTGCGCAACGTGCGCCAGCTCATCGACCTGCTCCGGCAGCTGGCGGGGACAGCCCGAGAAGCGGGCACGAGCGAGGACGCCGGGCAGGCCGTCGTCCTCCTCCGACGAGGGGTCATCGGAGCCGACGACCCCGCCGCGGTGGGGTCCGCGCCTGACCGTACCGGGCCGCCATAGTGTGATCCGGGCATGTTCCCCTACGCCGTGGAGACGTTCAGCGCTGAGGAGGAGGACGTCCTCCGCCGTTACGTCACCAACCTGGACAAGCCGGTATTCGCCCTGGTCAACCTGCCCGAAGTGGTCAAAGGCGCCCTGTTCGCCCGGTACTCGCGTTCCTCCAAGAGCCTACGGCGACTGTTCCTCGACGAGTTCGTCGGCGAGCTGGACATCGCCGGGGACGCCACCGTGGATGCCACCGTGGGCCTCAAGCGGGCCGAGGACCTCTACCAGCGGGTGTTCCTCGAGTACGGCGACGATTCAGTGGCACAGCTCGGCGGTGTGCACCTGGCCTGCGAACAGGCATCCAACGTCCTCACCAAGGTGCTCGAGCGTGGCCGGCTCATGGCCTACCTGGAGCAATCGACCCGCTACATCCCCTACAACAGCCGGCTGAACTCGGGCCACTACCGGTACTACCGCGACCCGGCGCTGCTCCGCTCCCCGCTCGGCGCCCGCTACGTGGGTGAGATGGACCGCATGTTCGACACGTACGGCGAGCTGCTCGAGGAGCTCCAGGTCTGGTTGGCCCAGCGTCATCCGCGCCAACCCGGCGATTCGGACTTCGTCCACCGCCAGGCGGTCCGGGCCAAGGCGCTCGACGCCCTACGCGGCCTCCTGCCCGCCGCCTCGCTTTCCAACGTGGGCATCTACGGCAGCGGCCAGTCCTTCGAGCTGCTGTTGCTCCGTATGCGGTCACATCCGCTGCGGGAGGCGCGCCAGTACGCCGACCTCATGCTGGAGGAGTTGCGCAAGGTGATCCCTTCCTTTCTCCAGCGGGTGGACCGCCCGGACCGTGGTGGGGTGTGGTCGGACTACCTGGCGGGGACCCGCCGGGACAGCGCCGAGTTGGTCGAATCGCTCCTGCCCGAGCTGGCCGCTCCGACGGGAGGGGGCGTGGCCGGGCCCTCAGGGGAACCCTCGGTCACCCTCGTCGACTACGACCCGGACGGCGAGGACAAGGTCATCACGGCCATCTGTAGCCCGCTCACCGCGGCCGGGGAGCAGCAGGTGGCGGAGCGGGTGGTCCGGCTCGGGGCCGAGGAGAAGCGCTCCCTGCTCCGTGCCTACGTGGGGGAGCGCTCCAATCGGCGTCACCGGCCCGGTCGGGCCTTCGAGCGCACCGGCTACCGGTTCGACGTGGTCACCGATTACGGCGCCTTCCGCGACCTGCAACGCCACCGAATGCTCACCATCGAGTGGCAGCCGCTCGGCACCCGGCTGGGCTACGACGTGCCCGGTGTCGTGGAGGGCGCCGGCCTGTCCGGCCGGTACGTGGCCTCGCTCGAGCGGTCGCGCCAGCTGTGCGAAGCCCTCGCGCCCGCGTTCCCCGTCGAGTCGGCTTACGCGGTGGCCCTCGCCTTCCGGATCCGGTACACGATGCAGATGAATGCCCGTGAGGCCATGCATCTCATCGAGCTCCGCTCAGGTGCACAGGGTCATCCGAGCTATCGGTGGGTGGCCCAGGAGATGCATCGCCAGATCGCCGAGCGGGCCGGTCACCGCTTACTGGCCGAGGCCATGTCCCACGTCGACTTCGGCGCCGACGAGCTCGAACGGCTGGAGGCCGAACGCCGCGCCGAGGAGCGCCGGAATTCGCTCTTTGCCGCGGGAAATCCTGCAATCCGCTGACCTGGGAGGTTGGTCAAACACGCAGGTCGGGAGCGGTCGGCACCATTTGACGACCGCGGGTGCCGGTGGCCTATCGTGCGGCCAGTCCCAGACGCCCCGACGAGCTGGCCGGCATCCACGGCATGTGTTCGAGGGAGGGATGCTGTGAGAGGCGGAGGAGGCCCAGGGGATCGAGTAGAAAACATTCCCCCGAGACCGGCGGAGCCAACCGGCCGTAGGTAGCGGGGGAATGGTGCCAAAGACCCCTGGGTCCGACCGCCTGCACCCGATCCCCGATGGCCGACACCGTTGTGGAGCCGGGCGCGACGGCGCGTCGGGCGCCATCTTCGGGAATAAGCCCCGTCACCCCTTCGTTTGTGCCGGAGCGGGGCACAGTGGACCAGATCACAGCCCCCGAAAGGGGGTCGGGTGGGGCTGCCGGTGGGGCGAACGGCCGGGCGGTCACACGGTCTATGCTCCGCCCAAACTCACATCGGAAGACCGAGATGCCACAAGAACTCGATGAAGTCGAAGGGCCCGAAGAGCTGATCGAGGGAGATCTCGACGAGCTGGCGGACGACGACGACCTCATTGTCGAGGACGACGCCATAGCCATTCCCGGCGAGGAGGACGAGGACGTTGTCCTGGCCGACGAGGAGGTGGACGAGGTAGTCGACGAGATCGTCGAGGTGCCGGAGGCGGGCACCAAGGCGCCGGCCAAGGCGGGGGAGGAGGCCGACGAGGAGGAGGAGGACGAGCCCGAAGACGAGGACGTCGAGGCCAGCCTCGACACCATCCTGAAGGAACGTCTCGTCGTCGAGGAGGTCGAGGACGACGAGGACCCACCGGAACCGGAGGACCGTACCGGGGACGGCGTGGAGCGGGTGTTGCCCAAGCAGCCCGGTGAGTTCGTGTGCCGATCCTGCTTCCTCGTCAAGCATCCCAATCAGCTGGCGGACAGGAAGAAGATGGTCTGCCGCGACTGCGTGTGACAGGAGCCGACGATGCCAGAGTCGCCTGACGAGGCCACCGGAGGGCCACCGCTCAACGAGCGCCTCTGGGATCTGCTGATCTTCATCCCGGCCGGCATGGCCGTCTCTGCGGTCGAGGAACTGCCGCGGCTGGCGGCCAAGGGTCGCGAGCATCTCGGGATCCGGGTCAATTCGGCGCGAGCGGTCGGGCGGTACGCAGTGAAGACCGGCCGCCGGGAACTCGCACGGCGCTCCGGCGGACTGCTCGGCGGGAGGCCGGCGGGGCCCGGGGCAACGGGCAGTCGGACGACGGGCGCCTCAGGCACCAACCCGGCCGCCGGGGTGGCCCCGATGACCCGCCCGCCGGGAACCGCCGCCCGAGGGAACGGGCACGTGCCCCCGGTATCCGCGCTCGCCATCCCCGGGTTCGACACGCTCTCTGCCTCCCAGGTGGTCCAACGGCTCGACGGCCTGAACCGGGCCGAACTGGTGTCGGTGCGGACCTACGAGGCATCCACCAGGGGCCGGCGGACCATCCTGAGCCGGGTCGACCAGCTGCTCGACGAGCGGTCCTGAGTCCGGACGAGCAGGACCGGGCCTCGATCGGGCGACCCGAGGCGATGGAGGAGGTCCGCCCCGCCACGGCGGCCGACCGGCCCCGTCTGCGGGAGCTGGCGGGGGAGTGGCTGGCCGGACTGCTGGGTCAGCGAGGCGGCCGCCTGCTGTTCGAGTCTGATCCGAGCGACCCCCATGGCCCGGGCGCGGACGAGCGCCTGGCCGGCTTGATCGGTTCGCCCGGGTGGGTGGTGCTGGTAGGGACCCTGGACGGTGTGGTCACCGGGTTTGCCTGTGGCCGGGTCGAGGAGCGATCGGACGGAGCGCGGCGCGGCGTGCTGGAGGCCTGCTATGTCGAGCCGGGAGCTCGGGGCGTGGGGATCGGGCACCTCCTGCTGGAGAGCGTGGTGTCGTGGTTCACAGACCGCGACGTCGAGGGCGTCGACGGCACCGCCCTCCCGGGCGACCGCCAAGCCAAGAACTTCTTCGAGTCGGCGGGGTTCAAGGCCCGCATGCTCACCATGTACCGGCCGATCGGGTGAGCGACGGCGACGGCCAGGAGCGGCGAGCCGTCAGGAGGCGCGCCGACCCTGGACAGATCGGGCCGGCACCGGCCGGCGGGGGCCGGGGGGCGGGGGAATGGGGATCCCCATGAGCCGGGCCAGCTCCGGGACGTAGCCGGAAGCGCTCCGGGCCGCGGTCAACAGGCTCTCATCCGCACCGGCTGGTAGGCCCTGAGGCTTGACCGTGCGGCGGACCGGGGAGTCGACGACCACGTCGAGCAGGGCGAGCCATTGGTCGGCGGGGGTGTCGGCCGACATCGCCTGGCCGGCCGCGGTAGCCAGTCGCACGGCCAGCTCGGCTGACAACCGGGCCGCCGGTTCGGGAGGCCGGACGGATGCCCGCACGGCGTCGGCCACGCGGCCCTCGTCGAGGGATGTGGTGATCCGGTCGACCCAGCGATCACGCAGGGCGGTCACCCGCTGATCGAGCGAGGTGCGCAACGCGGTGACCAGCTCGGATCCTTCTTCGTCGAGCGTTACTGTCGAGGCGCCCGCCACGATGGAGCGCAGTTCGCGCAAGGGGACGTCCTTGCCCGCGGCCCGGGCGGCCGAGGCCCGATCCTTCCATGCCGCCAGGTTGACCAGGGGAAGCAGTTCCTCGGCCATGGCCAGTAGCGGGGCCGGTGCGACCTCGGGTCGGCCCTCGGCGCGGGCGCGCCCGTTCTGCTCCTCGATGGCATGGCGGACGGCCGGGATGCCGCCGCGGAGAAGTTGCTCGGCCACCGGGAGCTGCTCGGGCCGGAGCGTGGCCAGCGCGGCGTTGCGGAATGTGCTCGAAGGGGTGAGCCGGCGTGGCCCGTCCCGCCGGGTGGTGGTGCGGTTCCGGTCCCGCCTCGGCCCGCTCGGCCCGCGACCACGTTCCGGCTCGCCCGTCGTTCCGCCGTTGGCGCTTCGACTCCGGGACGACGCTCCGTCCGCGGGCGCCCGCTCCCGGCCGGGCCGCCGGGTGGATGGCCGACGACCGTCGGCGGTCGGCCCGTCCCGACGCCCTCTCGGCTTACCGGCCAGCACCACGTTCACGTCCGGTCCGCGTTGCACCGAGCCGATTATCTCGATCGTCTGTGCCTTGCGGCCCTCGGTCTTGGCCTTTCCCGGCAGAAGGGCCAGGACGGTGGTGCCGTCGAGCGTGGTCTCGACCTCAGCGCGCAGGACCGATCCGACGCCCGCCCCGGCCGGCACCAAACCGGCGTCGACGGTGCCACGTGGCTGCTTGGCCCCGGCGGCGCGCCACGTCCAGGTGGATTCGTCGGCCTGGCTGGTCAGCTCGACCTCGATGCGATGGGCCATACCGGGCGAAAGGCTACTGCCGCGGCCAACCGGCTCGCGAACCGACGTATCAGGCTCCGGTAAGAAGGGCGTAAGAACCCTCTGAAATGCGGGTTTGACCGCGCGCTGCCGCCGTACCATGTCACGTCTGAGACCCAAGGTGCGATCGGGTCGCCAGCGGACCGGCCGGAGAGAAGCGGGCCGTGCGAGGAGGCAGGTCATGGAGCATTCGGAAGGCGACGGTCGACCTCAGCCTGGCGGGGAACCTGACGCGACGGGCGCTCCGCCCACCGCCCCGACACCGCCGGCTTCGGGCGCGGTGCCACTTGGCCCGGTCGCCGAGCCCACCGCCGAGGTGCGACCCACCCCGACCCAACCGGTACCCCCCGTACCCTCGCCGGGTGCCACGACCGACATCCCGTCTGCCTGGCGCGATGCGCCCCCGACCGTGGGCGCGCCCACCCCGCCCCCGCCGCCGGGTGGGCCGAGCTCTGCCTACCAGCCGTCCGGCCCGCCGTCCACGACGGTCGTCCCGGTGTGGGGACCGATCGGTCCGTCGCCGGCCACCGAGCCGCCCTCCTCCCGCGGGCGGGCGCCCGGTTGGCTCTGGGCCATCGTCTCGGTGGCGGCGGCGCTGGTCGGCGCCCTCGTCGGCGGCGGCATCGTGGCCGCGTCGAACCACGACGGTTCCACCACGGTCAAGGAGATCTCGGCCGGGCCCGCGCTCCTCAACGGCTCCACCGACATCGAGTCGATCATCGCCAAGGTGCTCCCCGCAGTGGTCTCCATCGACGCCAAGTCACCGCAACCATCGTCGCAGGGGTTGTTCGGCGGCGGCAGCGGCGTCCAAGAAGATCAGGGCACCGGCATGATCATCACGCCCAGCGGTGAGGTGGTGACGAACAATCACGTGATCTCGGGGGCGACCACCATCAGCGTGACCCTCTACGGCAAGACGACGTCGATGCCGGCCACCCTCATCGACACCGACCCGACCAATGACGTGGCCCTCCTGCAGATCAACGGTGCTTCGAACCTGCCCACGGTGTCGTACGGCAACTCGGACAACGTGCAGGTCGGTGACGCGGTGGTGGCCATCGGCAACGCCCTCGGCTTGTCGGCGGGCTCCCCGACGGTGACCCAGGGGATCATCTCGGCCACCGGCCGAACGGTCCAGGCCAGCGACCCCTCGGGTACCGGCACAGAGACGCTCACCAACATGTTCCAGACCGACGCGGCCATCAACCCCGGCAACTCGGGCGGTCCGCTGGTCGACAGCTCGGGCAAGGTCATCGGGATGAACACCGCGGTAGCTGCCAGCTCGGACGGGACCTCCCAGGCCCAGAACATCGGGTTCGCCATCCCCTCGAACAAGATCAACAACCTCCTCACTCCGCTTCGCAACAAGTCGATCGCTCCGCAGAACTCGGGGGGCACCGCCTTCCTCGGGGTGTCGCTCGAGACGCTCACCTCCCAGCTCCGCAGCCAGTACAACTTCGTGCCCACCCAGGGTGCCGTGGTGCTCCAGGTGGTGAGCGGCTCGCCCGCCGACGTGGCCGGACTGCAGCAGGCGGACGTGATCACCTCCTTCAATGGCAAGGCCGTGACCAGCGCCGACCAGTTGGCACAAATGGTCCAGAGCGCTAAACCCGGTCAGAGCGTGCGGATCGGGCTCTACCGGGGCCAGGCCCAGATGATGGTGTCCGCCACGCTGGCGTCCTCGAGCCAGAGCCAGACCGGCAGCTGACCTGGTCGTCCTCGGGACCCGGGGTGCGGTCGGGCCCGCTGGTCTTCTAGGTTGGGAGCATCGACGCCTTGACCGATAGCTCTGCTGGCGACCCGACGCGCTCGAGCGCTCCGGCCCACCTGGCTGACGCGGGCAGCCGGCCACTCGAACGGTTGACCGCCCGTCGGGCCGAGCCGTTGCGCGAGGGAGCGGCTCCCGACGACGAGACGCTGGCTCTCATTCTTCGCGCCGCCACGACCGTGCCCGACCACGGCGGACTGCGCCCCTGGCGCTTCGCCGTACTGCGCGGTCCGGGCCAGGACCGGTTCGCCGACGCCTTGGAGGAAGGACTGCGGGAGCTGCACGGCCCGGACCAGCCCGAGGCGGCGGTGGCCAAGATGCGCGGGAAGGCCCATGCTGCGCCCTGCGCGGTGGCCCTGATCGCCTCGCCGCAGCCCGAGTCCAACGTCCCGGTGTGGGAACAGGTCGCCTCGGCCTCGTGCACCGGCTACGCGATGGTCCTGGCCGCGGCCGAACTGGGGTTCGGGGCCATCTGGAAGAGCGCGGCCGTGGTCGGCACCGGGCCGGTGCGGGCTCTGTTCCGGCTGACCGACGAAGAGCGCTTGCTCGGATGGATCAACCTGGGCCCTCCGGCGCCGCCGGGCCGCCGGCGCCGGTCGGAAGAGGAGCCCGTCCATCTGGGCCCTCTCGTCACGGTGGTGGGAACTGACGACCGCCCGTTCGGCACCAACCCCTAGCGCTGCTCAGCCCGGGGGTCGACACGTTCGAGGCGGGCGGTGAACAGCTGTCCGTACTGCCACACCAGCTGATCGCCATGGCGCCAGCGCCGGACCTCGACGCCGGGCATGCCCACCGGGCGGAGCACCAATACGCCCTCCTCGAAGGTGGCGGCCACCCGTATGGGGGTGGTGAAGTCGACCGCCATCACATCGTCCACTCCGTGCTCGACGGTGCCGTCGGCGCGCATGTCGTGCACCACCCCGCCGCCCGTCACCACCAGCCGGTCGCCGGCCTGCTCGAGGCGCTCCACATGGTCGCGGAGGCGCGCCCCGTCGAATGCCGGGTCGTCCGAGGCGAATGCGACGACCCGCCAGGTGCCGCGCAGGTCGGGCGCCCCCGCCACGATCGGTTCACTACAGCGGGCGAGCACCGGCAGGGGCATGGTCGATCCGTACCCGCCCGGCGGGGTATGGGCCACCGCGATGTCTCCCACGGCCGTCACCGGATCGGCTCCGGTCGCGCGTCCCGTCACGACGGGGACGTGACCGACCGCTCGAGCCGATCGATGGTCGGCCGGAGGATCATCGTGTAGGTGTCGGCGATGGCGACCTCTCGGTGGTTGCGGTGCGCAACGAGCCGCTCCGGGTCGAACACCACGGCCATGAAGGCGGCCTTGCTCGGGAAGGCGTTGAAGCGCACCTGGTCCCACGACCGGCCGTCGCCGACGATGGTGCCCTCGGCTGCGAACCACCCGGCGAGGCGGACGCCGTGGGGGACGGCCACCGCGCCGGCGGCATCCTGGTATCGGGCCATGTTGGTAGCAGCTTGCCCCGCGTGGAACCGGATGACGTGGGTGACGATGACCGGGCCGTCATCAGCGGTCGGGGGATGTGGAACGTCAGACCATGCCGGCGCGTCATCGGGCAGGGCCGGTGGAGTGAAGGGCTGGCCCCCGATGATGATGGTTTGCTCCATCCCGGCGTCCTTGTGGGCGTGCTTCTCCACGAACTCGGGTCGTGATTGCATGTCGATGAACGAACGCCGCGTCGGGTACTTGACCACCGCGACGCGGTCCCAGCGGGGCGAGTCGCCGAGCAGCTGCTCATCGACGTCGGCGAACAGCACCACTTCGGCACCAACCGCGGCCAGAGATTCGAGCGGTGCGTAGCGGTCGTCGGCCTCACGGCCACTGACCGAGGCCTGGCGCCGATCGGCGTAGTCGGCCCGGGCCCGGTACTTCATCAGGTTGACCATCCACACCGGGCCGTCTTCGTCGGCGGGGGTGGTGGCCAAACGACGGGCATAGTCCGAGTCGATGGTGCCGTAACGAACAGGCGGCGTCGGAGTCGTAGGCATGACTTCCTTTCGCACCCCCCCGGCCTCCGGGTCCGAGGTGCTCAATATGTCAGAGAAGCTGTCATAATAAGCCACCGCCGGGCCGCCCGCATCGACGGTCTCGCTCCGCAGGCGGGCGCAGAGGAAAGGGTGGGTCATGGAGATCGTCGTGCTAGGAAGCGGCAGCCCCCTGCCCGATCCACACCGAGCCGGGCCGGCCACGTTGGTGCGCACGACTGCGGGAGACCTGCTGTTCGACTGTGGCCGGGGAGTGCTCATGCGCGCCGCGGCGGCCGGCTCGAGTGCGGCCGCCCTGCAGGCCGTCTTCCTCACCCACCTGCACAGCGACCACATCACCGATCTCAACGACGTGATGACCACCCGCTGGGTGACCGCGTTCGAACCCTCGCCGTTGCCGGTCGTGGGACCGGTGGGGACGGCCGACCTGGTGACGGCGACCGAGTCCATGCTCGAATCGGACGTCGGCTACCGCCTGGCCCACCACGACGATTTGACCTGGCGTCCGTCGACGCAGGTCACTGAAGTCGAGGACGGGATGGTCTTCGACCGGGACGGGGTCCAGGTGCGGGCGGAGGCCACCGACCATGCGCCGGTCCGGCCCACGGTCGGGTTCCGCATCGACGATCACGGGAGATCGGTGGTGATCGCCGGTGATACCGTTCCGTGCCCGGGGCTCGACGACCTGTGTGCCGGTGCCGACGTACTGGTCCACACCGCCGTGCGCCGCGACCTCATCGAACAGATCGGATTACCCAGGCTCACCGACGTGCTCGACTATCACTCCTCGGTCCCCGACGTGGCCCGGACGGCGCAGCGCAACGGCGTGGGCACGGTGGTGCTCACCCACCTGGTGCCGGCCCCGGCGCCCGGCGCGGTGGGGGAGTGGGTGGACCAGGCCGCAACCCATTTCGAGGGCGAGGTGGTGGTGGCCGAGGACCTGGTGCTCGTGGATCTCGGCCCGTGAGCCGGCCGGTCAGTAGCCCCACCGGGCCATAGGCGGCCCGAAGCCAGCCTCGGTGGCGCAGCTGCCGCACAGGTCCATCCGCCGGGCCCCGGGTCGGTCCGAGGCGGCGACCCTGCGCCATCCGTAGCGACGCGCCTCCTCGAGGCAGGCCGACTCCGACCACCGCGGGGCGGTCCGCACCCCGCACCGCCCGCAGGTGCGGAAGTAGGCCTCCTCGCCGTAGAGGTCGTCGAAGGTCAGTTCGTCCGGGTCGTAGTCCATGGCGGTGGTCCCTCTCCGAGGATACCGCCGCCCTGAACGGCGGCGGCCCCTCGGCCGAGCACTCCGCGCCGACGCTGGATGGGGGGCCCTGCGGACGAACAACGTGACCGACGTCGTGGCGACGTGGCCGGCGGGGAAGTCAGGCCCGATGCATGGACTTGCGGCGCCCGCCAGGCATCCCCGAACGACCGGCGAAGCACGGTCCACCGCTCCCTGGCGCCGGACCGGGTCGACCCGGTTAATATCGTCACTGTGACGGAATCCGGGGCCCGTCGGTGCGGATGGTGCCATCGGCCGTTGGGAGTGAGGCCCGGTGCCGGCCGCCCTGCGAAGTACTGCAGTCCCTCGCATCGCCAGCGCGCCTACGAGGCCCGGCAGAGGGCGGACGCACTGCACGTTCCCAGTGGGCAGACCATCGTGGCCGAGTCGGACCTTCGCCTCCTGCATGACCGGCTGTACCAACTCGAGTCGGCCATCGAGGACGTGCGCACCGACATGGCCGGTCGTCCGAGCGCTCATGACTGTCGGAACGCCCTCGAGCACCTACTCGAGGCAGCAAATGACCTGGTGGGCATGGTTGTCGAGCCCGTCCGTGGGTGACCCGTTCTGTGGAGTAGACCGCCGATAATGTATATTATGTCAAGTCAAACATAAGGCGTCCCATGGACCGGATCGGGCAATTCGGCCCCTTCCGAGTGCTCCGGCGGATCGGGAACCCAGTCGCTGGGCTGAGAACGGTGGGTGTTGCACCGGAGTGGGCAGGCTGTGGCCAAGCGGTACGGCAGGTCCGAGAAACGATCCTGACCCGGCCGCGACGCGGCACCCGGCCGACTGCTATCTGCCGGTGCGCTCGCGGTGGTTGCACCCGGGCCAGCAACAAGGCCGACGCTGGCCATCTTCCAGCTCCTCCTGGGTCCGGCGAATGCGACGTTCTCGGGTCATTGCCTGCTTGGCATGCTCGACCCAGCAGATGAACTCGTTGCGGGCCAGAGGCGTGATGTCCTTCCAGGCGACGAGTGCCGTGGGGTTGGCGATCAGCGCCTGGCGCAAGTCTCCTGGAAGCTTGTGCACCACCCCACCGGGCACTCGCGGGCTGCTCACTCGGCCACGGTAGCGGTCAGGGCTAGCCCTATGACCATCGAAGCCTCAGGTCCTCGTTGAGACCCGACTGCGTTGCAGGCCGGCTCGAGGTCACCTGAACTCGGCCATACCATGGTGCGACTTGGGAAAGTGAACTGTCAGTATCCTCAGCAGTGAGATGAAGATTCGGCTTCCGAGCTGAACCCGAACGGACCGCCAGCGTCAGTGGCCTTCGGGGATGCTCAGGTTGAAAGGTGAGACGAGGTCTCTGTGGGTGCCGCTTCTGATGTGGTTGCAATCTCCTCCCCTGCTTGTCAAGGCGATGCCCGCCCGACCGACAATGACGGCCCAGCAAGCCGTCGAGTAAGCCTGGGCCTCCTGGCCCGATGGGCGGCAGTGTGTGTCGCTCCGGCCTTGTACTTCGTCTTCGTGTGGCATTACGGGATGAATACGTTGAAAGGAGACGACTGGGTATTCGTGCCCTTGGTCGACGTCGCGCAGCACGGGCACCTGACGCTCGGCATACTCTGGGCCCAATACAACGAGAGCCACATGCTCATTCCGAAGCTCCTGTGGATAATCTTCGGGCTAACCACGCACACTGATACGAAGATCATCATGCTGTTCGATGCTTTGTTGTTCACGGCCAGCTACGCGTTCCTCCTCGTTGTGTATCGACGCACCGCTGGCAGCTGGCTGGGTCCGATACAGGTGATTGTCGTCGGGCTAGTTTGGTTCAGCCTCGCAGACTGGGAGAATGCATTGTGGGGCTTCCAGATGGCTTGGTACCTTTCCCTCCTCTTCTTCATGGCCATGCTGCTTGTGCTGTCGCGAAGAGAGATCACGCGACTAGGGCTGACCGCAGCCGTGGTGTTCGCGGCCGCAGCCTCGTTGTGCACGGTGCAGGGATTGTTGGTCTGGCCGGTGGGTCTGCTGTGTATCTTGTGGCGCGTCGAAGGGCGTGGCCGCTGGATCTCGTTAGGCGGACCCTGGGTTGCTGGCGGAGTCGCAACCGCGAGCGTCTACTTTTGGCAGTACAACTCTCACACAGCAGCCGGGGGAGCTGGAGTCGGAGCTTCAATCTTCGAACCCGCCACGGTGATCGAATACCTGCTGGCGGAGGTGGGAAACGTCTTTCCAGGCAACTACTCGGTCGCCCTGCACGCATGGGTAGGGTTCGCCCTTCTCTCGGCCGCTGCCGGAGTGCTGATCGCGAGCTGGTATCAACGCAAATACCTTGTTGGTCCACCCCCCCTCCCGCTACCTGTCGCGTTGATAGCGTTTGCGCTCCTCTTTGATCTCTCTGTCGCCGTGGCAAGACTCAGCTTCGGCCTAAGTTCGGCGCTTTGGCCACGGTACACAATGGCCAATCTGCTACTCATTCTCGGTATCGTCCTTTTCTTGGTTCCCCGTCTTCCGCGTCGGCTCGACGCAGTACGGATCTCCCTGTCTCCATACGGGTTCGTGGCTTGCGTAATCCTGATCGCATTGCTGTTGACACAAATCGCGACGAGCGCGAAGTACGGTATCGACAGTGCTCGGGCCGACAGTGCCTCGCAGAGCGTTGGGGCACGTATTGCTACCAATCTCTCTCGTGTCGTTCCGGCCTCGGCGCGCCCAGAATTGGTGACCACATACCTGTATCCATCGTACGGTGACTTCTTGGTGATAGCCGCCATTGCTCGTCAGGACCAACTCGGCGAGTTCATTCCTGAGTCGTACCGGCACTATCGGGCTTTGGGTCCACCCGAGAAGTCTGTTCAGATAGCACTTGCAGTCGTGAGACAAACCCTCGGCGCTTGGTGCAAGCTGGCACCGGGCGACACAAGACCCCAGGTTTACGACCAATTGGGTTCGCCCCATGGAGAGGAATTCGCCCCGTGGGCCAGAGGGCTCGCGAAAGCTGGCTACTTGACGAATCGCTACGCCGAATGGGACGTCGGCAACGACGTATTGATCGCTGACTTCAAGAACGGCCGGGCCATGACCCTTCAGGCCTTTGCCGCGCAAATACCAAACCGAGCAACAGATACTCCTTGCAGCGCGACGCGAAGTTGAGCACCCACAGAGGGTCACGTCGTTCGACAACGGATGTACCTGTGCCTGGTGGCTTACACCGTCGTTACCGTTTCAGCTGAGTGAAGAATCGCGTTCGGAGCTGCCACAACCAGCAGGTTCTCTTTGGTCGGCGGAGCCAGCGGTCTTTGCGACAGCGACCCCATGAGTACTCGATTTACAGGCGTCGATTGCCATCCCGGATGCCCTGTGTATGGAGAATCCGGACGTTTTACGGGCTGACGCCTGACCTCATTTCGGGCAACGGAAGATCGACTCTTCCGTTCCGGCCTGAGATGGTCTCCTCGCCTGCGTGCTCGGCGGTCGGGGCTACGATGAGGGAGAAGGTTTGGGACCAGACCGCAATGTTTCGCTTGAACGAGGAGGATACCGTGCCCGAGATTGTGCCGCTTCCACCCAAGATGGAGTTCGACTCGCCAGCTGACGAGCGCCGCTACCGCAAAGAACGCCTGGCGGCTTCGTTCCGCCTCTTCTCGAAGTTCGGATTCGACGAAGGAGTGGCCGGTCACATCACGGCCCGCGACCCGGAGCTGACCGACCACTTCTGGGTCAATCCCTTCGGCATGCACTTCGGGCACATCCGGGTGTCCGACCTGATCCTGGTGAACGACAAGGGCGAGGTGGTCGAGGGGGACAAGCCGGTGAACACGGCGGCGTTCGTCATCCACTCCCAGGTCCATGCGGCCCGCCCGGACGTGGTCGCCGCCGCTCACGCGCATTCGATCTACGGCAAGTCATGGTCATCCCTCGGGCGCAAGCTCGATCCCATCACCCAGGACGTCTGTGCGTTCTTCGAGGACCACGACGTCTTCGATGACTACACCGGGGTGGTCCTCGACCTCGAGGAGGGGAAGCGCATCGCTCACGCGTTGGGCGACAACAAGGCGGCCATCCTTCGCAACCACGGCCTGCTGACCGTCGGGCACTCGGTGGACGAGGCCGCGTGGTGGTTCATCACCATGGAGCGGTCGTGCCAGGCCCAGCTCCTGGCCTCGGCGGCCGGCGAACCGGTCCTGATCGATGCGGAGATGGCCAGGCTCACCGCGGGACAGGTCGGCTCGCACATGGCGGGTTGGTTCAGCTTCCAGCCCCTCTTCGACCGGATCGTACGGGAGCAGCCCGACCTGCTCGAGTGACCGTCGACCGGTCGGACGGCCCCTCGCCACTCCCATGGGGGTCGCCGCGATCGGGGGTGATGATCACCACCGCGATCTCGCGGTCGGTGGCGCGCTGGTAGACGTCGTAGCGGCCACGTACGCCGCGGTGGAAGATCCGGGACATCCCACGGTTGGATCTGTTGACCAGAGGCCACAGCTGTGACCGTTCCTCGGCGGTGGCCACTCGTGCCGTGGCCTCGAGCACCCGGCGCCCGAGGCGGACCGTCACGCTCGGGTTTGCCTGCAGGTTGAGCAACCAGGTCGGCGGCCGGTCGCTCCCCCCGTTGGACGCCACCACGATGATGTCGCCGCGGTCGCGGCAGTAGGTCAGGCCGTTGCTCCGGAGCAGCCCGGACTTCCGTCCGGTGGTCGTGAGCAACAGAGCCGGGACGCGGTTGCTGTGCTTGCCGATCCTGCCATCGGACCTCTCGTAGATGTATTTGTGGAACCGCAGGTAAGGGTCGACGAACCGCGTGGTGAAAATGCCGTCCACAGGTGGGCGGTCCGGCTCAGCCCCGGGCGTCGAACGTGGGCACCAGCGATCGCGCCGCCCGAGCCTCGTCCACCCGCCGCACCGGTGTAGAGCGCGGATATTCCGCCATGTCGCCGCCGTTCTCCCCGGTGGCCTCAGCGGCGATGCGCTCGAAGGCTTGCGCCAGGCTCTCGAGCGTCTGGGGACTCTCGGTCTCGGTCGGTTCGACCATCAGGGCCTCGTCCACGATGAGCGGGAAATAGACGGTCGGGGCGTGGAAACCCTCCTCGAGCAACCGCTTGGCCACGTCGAGCGCACGCACGCCGTGAGCCTGCTTTATGGTGCTGGCGGACAAGACCACCTCGTGCATGCAGGGACGGTCGAAGGGGACGTCGTAGCTGGTGGACAGCCGTTGCCGGATCCAGTTGGCGTTGAGCACGGCGATCTGGGCGATGTGCCGCAACCCGTCCCCGCCGTTGGCCAGGATGTAAGCCAGGGCGCGGGCCAGGACCAGCGCGTTCCCGTGCCAGGTGTGGACACGGCCGATCGACCGGGGCGGCATCTGCCATTGGTAGACCGGAGCCTGTTGATCGGACTCGGTCCGTACCGCCCGGGGACCGGGAAGGAAGGGGACGAGTCGCTCCGAGACCGCCACCGGTCCGGCCCCCGGCCCTCCCCCGCCGTGAGGGGTGGCGAAAGTCTTGTGCAGGTTCATGTGGACGATGTCGAAGCCCATGTCGCCGGGTCGGACCACGCCCAGGATGGCGTTGAGGTTGGCGCCGTCGTAGTACAGGAGGCCCCCGACCCGGTGGACCGCCGCCGCGATGGCGGCGATGTCCTCCTCGAACAGACCGAGCGTGTTCGGATTGGTCAACATGATGCCCGCCACGTCCTCGTCCAGCGCGGCCTCGAGCGCGGCCATGTCGACGCAGCCCCGCTGGTCGCTCGGAACCGTCACCACCTCGTAGCCGGCCAGGGTCACCGAGGCCGGGTTGGTGCCGTGGGCCGAATCGGGGATGATGACCTTGTGGCGGGCTGATCGCTGGGCCGCGTGCCACGCCCGCATGAGGAGGAGACCGGTGAGCTCCCCGGCCGCCCCGGCCGCCGGCTGCAGGGTGGCTGCAGCCATGCTGGTGATCTCGCACAGCGTCTCCTCGAGGTCCACGAGAAGCCCGAGCCAACCCTGAGTCAGTGAGGCGGGGGCGGCCGGGTGCACGGTGGCCAGCCCGGGGAGCGCGGCCACCGTGTCACAGACCTTTGGGTTGTACTTCATGGTGCAGGAACCCAGGGGGTAGGCGCCCAGATCCACGGAGAACTGCCGGTGCGAAAGGCGGGTGAAGTGGGCCACCAGGTCGCGTTCGGACATCTCGGGCAGTCGCACGGGCTCGGAGCGCCGGTGCGACTCTGGTACCAGCTCGTCGAGGGGGATCTCGGGAACCTCCGAGGTCCGGAAGGACCAGCTGCGCCGACCGGGGTGCGACAGCTCGAACAGGGTCGGCTCCTCCTCCCGGCCGAGCAGCGGCGCGCTGTTGGCCCTTCCGCCCGGCGCCCCCCGGTTGGCATCGCCCGTCAGCCCGCTCATGGCCGCGCCGCCTTGGACATGGCGGTGAGGTAGGCGTCGATCTCCTCACGCGTGCGGCGTTCTGTCACCGCCACCAGGAGGGCGGCCTCGCCGCCGTCAAAGCCCTCATCGAGCGGGATGCCGGCCAAAAATCCGGCGTCGGCCATGCGGTCGACCACCAACGCGGCCGGAACCGGAAGCCGGACGGCGAATTCCCGCAGGACCGGTGCCTCGGCGTAAGCCGTCACCCCGTCGAGGGCGAGCAACCCGTGACGCGTGTAGTGGGTGGCCTGGGCACACCTCCGAGCCAGCTCGGCCAGACCCGATGTCCCCAGCCATCCGAGCTGGACGGCCGCGGTCACCGCCATCAGAGTCTGGTTGGTGCAGACGTTCGAGGTGGCCTTCTCGCGCCGAATGTCCTGTTCGCGCGCCCGCAGGGTGGTCACGTAGGCCCGGCGTCCGTCGACGTCCGCCGTCTCCCCCACCAGTCGTCCGGGCAGGCGCCGCACGTGAGCTGAGGCGCAGGCGAACAGCCCGAGGTAGGGGCCACCGAAGCCGAGGGCCGTACCGAAGACCTGCCCCTCCCCCACCACCACGTCCGCCCCCCACTCCCCCGGCGACCGAAGGAGACCCGCCGACACCGGGTCCGCCCCCACCACCAGCAGGGCCCCGGTCCGATCGCAGATGCGGCGGGCCGCGGCCAGGTCCTCGAGGCATCCGAGATAGTTCGGGTAACCCACCATGAGCACTCCCGGCGCCTCACCCCCATCGAGATCATCGTCTGGCCAGGCGGTCGTGCCATCCACCAACGGAACGGTCGAGATCCGGTGCCCGGTTCCGGCCGAGGCGGTGGCGAGCATCTGGCGCCAGTGCGGATGGATCCCGGCCGACACCCACACCGCCTGGCGGCCCGAGGCCGCGCTGCCGAGGTTGACCGCCTCGACCGCCGCGCTGCCGCCGTCGTAGAGGGACGCATTGGCGATGGGCAGCCCGGCCAGGCGCGCGACCATGGTCTGGAATTCGAACACCGCCTGCAGCACACCCTGGGCCACCTCGGGCTGGTAAGGCGTATAGGAGGTGACGAACTCGGAGCGGCCGGCCAGTGCCCGGGTCACCGAGGGGATCTCGTGGTCGTAGGCCCCGCCCCCAGCGAAACACACCAACCGGTCCGACCGGGCCCGGTTGCGCTCGGCGTACTGGTCGAACCCGGCGAGCACATCCGGCTCGCCGACCCCGTCGGCCAGCTCGAGGCCGCGCTGCAGCCTGAGCGCTTCGGGCACGACGGCGAACAGCTCGTCCAGCGAGGACAGGCCGAGAAAGGCGAGCATGCGCCCCACCTCGTCGTCAGTATGCGGGATGTAGGTGCCCACGGGCAGCTCCTCGAACGAATCGTCAGTCTGTGTCTAGCTGAGCCCGGCCCCCCCGGCCCAATGCCCTCGCCGAGCTCCCGTCATCGTGAGGCGGCCCACTGGCCGGCCTTGACGAACGGCAAGTCCACCACGGTGGCCGCCAGGGTCCGGCCCCGCTGCTCGATCTCGACGTCGAGGCCCGGTTCCGGTTGGCCATCGGCGATGTCGATGAGACCCATGGCGATCCCGCACTCCAGCATGGGCGAGAAGTTCCCACTGGTGACGGTGCCCCACGCCTGACCGTCACGCCGTACGACCGATCCCTGGCGCGGCGGTTGCCGTCCACCGGTGCGGAGGCCGACCAGGCGCCGTCCGATACCTCGCTCTCGCTCCGCCTCGAGCGCGGCGCGGCCGCGGAACTCGCCTTTGGCCCAGCCGACGACCCAGCCCAGCCCGGCCTGCAGGGGCGTGATCCCCGGTCCGAGCTCGTGCCCGTGCAACGGTAGGCCCGCCTCCAGCCGCAGTGTGTCGCGGGCTCCGAGGCCGGCAGGCTGCATCCCGGTGCCCATCAGCGCGGCCCACAAGGCCTCGGCCGCGTCCACCGGTACGGCCAGCTCGACACCGTCCTCACCGGTGTACCCGGTGCCCGCCGCCACGCAGGGCACTCCCTCCCAGACCACGGCGGTCACCCCGAAGCGGGACACCGCCGCCGCTTCGGGGGCGAACGTGGCCAGCCGGGTACGGGCATGGGGTCCTTGTACGGCGATGATGCACCGCCCGTCGGTGGTGTCCTCTCCCCCGACCGCCTCGACGACCGGGTGTGTGTTCGACGCGTTGGGCATCACGTCGAAGACCTCCTCCGAGATCCACCACACGATGATGTCGTCGACAACCGACCCGTCGTTCTCGGCCAGCAGGTGGGTGTATTGAGCCCGTCCGGGAGCGATCTTGGCCAGATCGTTGGACAGCGTGGCCTGGAGGCGGTCGAAGCTCCCCAAACCGGTGAGCCTGACCGTGCCCAGATGGCTGACGTCGAAGATCACCGAATCTTCGCGGCAGGCCCGGTGCTCGGCGATCGTGCCTACTGGGTAGGAAAGCGGCATCTCCCAGCCACCGAAGCCCACCAGCTTGGCTCCGAGCCGCCGATGGGTGTCGATCAGAGCGGTGTGCCGGAGATGGTCCACTGGCTCGGCGCGGGGGTCGTCGCCGAGTGCCGTCGAGGTGTCGCCCACGCCGAAAGGCTACCGGCGCGCCGGATCAGGCGGTGCGAGCGACGTCCGACCGACCGACCCCGTCGCCGGCCAGGCCGTACTTGGCCAGGAGGTCCAACGTGTCGCGTTGGTAGAGCAAAGTGACCCGGACATCGGGATAGAGCTCGGCCATCCGACGGACCTTGCCGTTCTTCTTGGTCACCAGCCGTTGGTTGAGCGTGGTCACCTCGACGAACAGGCCGGGGTCGGGAAGCCAGAAGTCCGGCCGGAACCCGGACGTCGGCCGACCGGACGCATCCCACTCCAGGGCGAACTCGACTGGCTCGTACTCCCACCGCACGCCGTAGAAATCCAGGATGCGCGCGAAGCGCCGCTCTGACTCGTGCGCGAACCGCTTGGTCCGCTCCGTCCGGTTCTGTTCGCCCCCGAGGCCCATGGTCAGCGCCGGGCTGCCTCGGCCGATGGTACCGCCACTTCGGGTCGAGGCGTTTCCCGACGGTTCGTCCCGGGGTCGCCGATCTCGACGATGGCGGCGTCGAGCTCGGAGACCACCGAGGAAAGCGGCAGGATGTTGAAGACGCCTTGGCCGCCCGCCAACAGGTCGACGACCTCGCCGTCCGAGTGGGCCAGCACAGATCGGCTGCCGGCCAGCACCAGCTGGGCACTGGCCAGGTCGACCCCGAAGTCACCACGGAGGCACTCGACCGCCTGGCGGGCCTGCTGCAGCTTGAGGCCGGCATCGAGGAGTCGCTTGATCACCTTGAGCTCGAGCACGTCCCCGTACGAGTAACGCCGCTGGCTGCCGCTGCCGCTGGCATCGACAATCGAAGGTCTGAGCAGTCCGGTGCGGGCCCAGTAGTCCAGTTGGCGGTAGGTGATACCCACTACTGAACAAACCTCGGCACCTCGGAAGCCGTCATCTGGCCCTGGCCTTCGGCCGCCGATCCTCTCGCCCGGTCGCTCCTCCACCGTCAGCCCTCCACCTCTCGGTCCTCCACCACAGGATCCTCCACCTCGATCTGAGGTTCACCCTGAACCCAAACCTCACGGTCACCTGGGTGAACAACGATATCACATAACCGTAATTACCCGGATGTGAGCTCCGTGCAATCGAAAAAGCAGGGCCGGCCGCCTGATTTGGACGGCCGCCCGCCCCCGACAATGATCGGGGAATGACCGTCGTCAAGATCAACGCCATCACAGTGAGGGAGGGTTCCGGCGACGAGCTGGCCCACCGGTTCGCCAAACGGGCTGGAGCGGTGGACGACGCAGCGGGGTTCGAGGGATTCGAGCTGCTCCGGCCGACCGACGACCGGGAAACGTGGCTCGTCGTCACCCGGTGGCGGGACGAGGAGTCCTTTGATGCCTGGGTCGCCTCGCCGGCCTTCGCCCACGGCCACCGGGGTGCATCGGCGTCGGACGGGACCGGCCACGGCGGCGAGGAACGCCCGGTCGGACGACACAGTGAGCTGTGGTCCTACGACATCGTCGAGCTGAACCGCCCATGATGACCGCGCTCCGCCGGTCGACCCGCACCTTGTGACGAGAATCGTCCCGATGTCGGCCGTCGCGCTATCGATCGGCCTACTCACCGGCTGCGGTTCGTCCGGAACGGCGGTGACCTCACCGTTCGCCACGTCTCCCCCCAAGCTCGAGCGCGGACCCGTCTACCAGATCAAGGCGGCTCCGGTGAGTGGGATCGGACCGGTGCTCGTCGACGGCCAGGGCATCACCGTGTACATGTTCGCCAACGACCGCCGAAGCTCGCCGTCCCGCTGCTATGACATCTGCGCCGTGCAGTGGCCGCCATTGGTCCTTCCGCCCGAAGTCACCGCTCCCACCGCCGGGGCAGGCATCGAGCCCAGACTGCTCGGCACCGCGCCCCGCACCGACGGCACGACCCAGGTCACCTACAACGGGTGGCCGCTCTACCTCTGGCCACCGGACCGGTCCCCGGGCAAGGCCACGGGCCAGGGCCTGACCAACGCCGGCGGCCGATGGTACGTGCTCGACCCGTCCGGCAGCCCGGTGATTCCACCGTGACGCCGGGACCTCATCCCGTGGCAGACCTGCCGGAGCCGGCCGTGGCCAACCGGACCTCCCGGTGGTCAGTGAACTCGACCGGCTCCCTCCTGTCGGTCGGCTCGGTGGGCTCGATCCTGTCGGTCGGCTCGGTGGGCTCGATCCTGTCGGTCGGCTCGTTGGGCTCGGTACTTTCGGTGGCGTCAGCCGGGAGCGCCCTCAGCGTCGGCTCCGTCCTCTCCTTTGCCTCGGTGGCCTCCGCTCTCTCGTACCGTTCGGTGGGCGCGGTGCTGGCCGCGATGTCCACCCGCGGCCGACAAGTTTGACGACCCCTCCGAGCCCGGCGGCGCCGCGGACGACGAGGCCGCCCTGGTGAATCCCCGACGGGGGACCGATCGCTCGGGTCGGGGCCCTGGCTGATGTCAGTCGATCCGGGCGAGCTTGGCCCTGAACCGCTGACCGTTCGACACGTACTCGGCGGCCGCCACGCGGATGATGTTCTCGTTGGACTGCCCTGGGCGCAGCGAGGCGGGTACACCGAGGGCCAGGGCTCCCGCTGGCACGTGCATCCCGTTCGGAACCACGGCGTTGGCCCCGACCGTGGCTCCCCGGCCGATCAGCGCGTGGTGGAGCACCACCGCTCCCGAGCCGACCAGCGTGCCGTCCTCGAGCGTGCAGCCCTCGAGATGGGCGAGATGACCGATCACGCATCCATCCCCCACCACCGTGGGAAAGCCCGGCCCAGCGTGGATGACCGTCCCATCCTGGACCGATGTGCGACCTCCGACGGTGATCGTCCCGTAGTCGCCGCGAAGCACAGCTCCGGGCCATACGGTCGACTCCGGCCCGACCCTGACATCGCCGATGATCACGGCGTCGGGATGGATGTAGGCCTCGGGATCAATGGTCGGCACCAGGTCTTCGAGTCGGTAGATGGCCATGGCTTCGGACCCTACGACACCGGGCCGGGCCTGAGCACGGGGCACCGAGTCCGGCGTCGGGGGAACGAGGACCGGCTTAGGATGGCGGCTACCCGTACAAGTCATCAGCCCGGAGGCAGATCATGAGTGTCGGGGAGCTCCCCCACCCGGTCTTCGACGCGGACAACCACTACTACGAGGCGCTCGACGCATTCACCCGGCATCTCGATCCGAAGCTCGGTCCCCGCGTCATCCAGTGGTCAGAAGTCGCTGGTCGTCGGTACCACGTGCTCGGCGGAAGGGTCAACCGAGCCGTGACCAACCCGACCTTCGACCCGATCGCGTTCCCCGGAGCCCTGCACGAGTACTTCCGGGGCAACCCCGAAAACCGCAATCCCCTCGAATTCCTCTCGCGGCGGGAACCGATTCGTGCCGCCTACCGCGAGCCGCAAGCACGTCTGGCCGCGCTGGACGCCCAGGGCCTCCAGCGCTGTCTCCTGTTCCCAACCCTCGGCATGATCTATGAGGAGCCGCTCTGCCACGATCCCGAGGCCGTGTGTCACCTGTTCACCGCCTTCAATCGTTGGCTGGTGGAGGACTGGTCCTTCAACCACGGTGATCGCATCTTCGCCGCGCCCTACCTCACCCTGGCCGATCCGGACTGGGCCGCTAAGGAGCTGGCCTGGGCCCTCGAGCAGGGTGCCCGTCTGGTGGTGATGCGGCCGGCGGCCGCGGTAACCGCCATGGGCAGGCGCAACCCGTTCGACCCGATGTTCGATGCCTTCTGGAGCCTGGCCAACGACGCGGGAATCTGCGTGGTCGTTCACGCCGCGGACAGCGGGCTCTCGTCCAACGGGTACGCAGCGGACGGGTTCGCAGCCACCTTCTCGAGTGGACTGAAGCCGACCATCAAGTCGTTCCACATCGAGCAGGCCATCCGCGACTACCTGCTCACGGTCATCTTCGAGAAGCACTTCGAACGAT
>DASZIO010000025.1:0-22599 GCA_035949055.1 Acidimicrobiales bacterium | reverse complement strand
GCCGGCGAACCCTCTCGGTCCAGGGCGACGCCATGAGCGCCGAGGAGTCGGCCGCCTTCGACGCGCTCCCGCACGCCGATGCCGCCCTCCGGCTCCGGCGGGCCGACGAGGCGGCCAAGGACCCGGGCGCCGAGGTCCCCGACCTCGACGCCTGGCTGCCGGCCCTGGCGCTCGTCGCCGGGTGAGGGGTGGAGCGTTCGCGGCCGGCCGTCCCGGCGTCAGGCGACCCGGTGAAGCTGTTCCTGGTGCTCGACGGTCTGAGCCCGCGTCATGTCGACGACCCCTCGATGCCCACCCTGGCCGGGCTGGCCCGGTCCGGCGGATGGTGCCGGGCCGGTGGGATCGGGGTGATGCCCACTTCGACCTACCCGAACCACGCCACCTCCTTGACCGGGGTTTCGCCGGGCGTCCACGGGCTCGTAGCCAACCAGTTGTCGATGGGGGAGCGGGCTGTGCCCTCGTGGGAGCAGGGCCCGGCGGCGCGAACGCTGTTCGATGCCATGCACGACGCCGGGCGCCCGACCGCCGCGGTGTTCGGCGACGATCACCTGGTCGGCGTGACCGGAGCCCGGCGGGCGGACTTCGTCTGGCCCGACGGGGAGTGGGAGGCCGGGCCCGCGACGTGGTCGGCTACGCCAAGGACCGTGAGACGACGACCCGGGTCGTCGAGGCGGTGGGCGATGGTGCCCACCTGGTCGTGGCGCAGCTCAACGAGCCCGACACTGCGGCCCACGCCGCCCAGGTGGCCGTGGTCACCGGCGGCCACCCGGCGGCGCAGCGACTCGCCCACGAGATCTCGCGATGGCGCCCAACCGCCGCCTGGTGGGCACCGGGGGCGTGGCAGTCCTCAGTCGTTCCGACCCGCTCGCACCAGGTCCGGTTCCGCATCGACGGGCGTCGCGGCGCCGACCCGTTGCGCGGCGATGTCCTCCACATCGACCTCGACCCCGAGGTGGGGGACGATCCGGTCGAGCCACCGCGGCATGTACCAGTTGGCCTTGCCGAGCAGCTCCATCACCGACGGCACCAGGATCAGTCGCACCAGGCTGGCGTCGATGAGGATCGATGCGGCCAGTCCCAGGCCGAAGACCTTGAGCACCCGCAGGGGATCGCCGATCACGAACGAGCCGAACACGCAGATCATGATGGCGGCCGCCGCGGTGATGACCCGCCCCGTCTTGGCCAGGCCGTCGGCCACCGACACCGAGTTGTCGGCTGTGCGGCGCCACTCCTCCCGGATGCGACTCAGCAGGAACACCTCGTAGTCCATGGACAAGCCGAACAGGATGGTGAACATCATGAGGGGGATCCACGGGTCGATCGGCCCGGTGCGACCGATGCCGATCAACGAGCCTCCCCAACCCCACTGGAACACGGCCACGATGACTCCGTAGGCCGCGGCGACCGACAGCAGGTTCATGACCGCCGCCTTCACCGGGATGACCACCGAACGGAAGACGGCCATCAGCAACAGGAACGCCAACACGATCACGGCGCCGATGACCCAGAAGAGGCGGTGGGAGAGGTAGTTCGAAGCGTCAACGCCGCCGGCGGTCTCCCCGCCGACCAGCACACCGAGACGGGTCCCGGCCGTGGCCCGGGGGACCACTGTGTTCCGCAGGGTGGTGACCAACTGAGCGGTGGCCGCCGCCTGGGGGGCGGTGGTCGGGTAGGCGATGATCACCGCGGCGTTGCGGTCGGCACTGACCTGGACCGGGGTGGCGAAGGCGACGCCGGGCGTGGACCGGATGGCTGCCTGGACCTGGTCCATGGTGGCCACGTCGCGGCCCGACGAGAGGGGGGCAGCCACCACCAATGGGCCGTTGAACCCCGGCCCGAACCCCGTGGCCAACAGGTCGTACGCCTGCCGGGTGGTGAGCGAGGTGGGATCGTTGCTGGCATCGGTGAAGGCCAGCCGCATGGAGAAGAGCGGGATGGCCAGCGTCAACAGCACCAACAGGGCCAGCGTGCCCGAGACCCACGGGCGTCGCTGAATGGACCGGCTCCAGCGGTACCAGAAGCTGTCCGGTGCCGGCGTGGCCCCGGTCTGGAGGAGCTTCGGGACGTGCAGACGGTCGATGGCCCGCCCGGCGAAGCCCAGCATGCCCGGCAGCAGGGTGAGGGCACCGGCCATCACCAGCACCACGGCCACGATGGTGCCGACCGCCAGTCCCTGCAGGAAGGGGAGCTGGAGCACGAAGAGCCCGAGCAGCGAGATGACCACGGTGGTCCCGGCGAAGAGCACGGCCCGGCCCGATGTGGCCAGGGACGTGGTGACCGCCTGGCGCGGCTCGCGGCCTTCGAACAGCCCCTGCCGGTAGCGGGTCACGATGAACAGGGCGTAGTCGATGCCCACCCCGAGCCCGATCATGGCCAGGATCTCGGGGGCGAAGATAGGGACGTTCAGCAGATGGCTGAGGAGGTCCTCGAGGGCGAAGCCGATGGCGATCCCGAACAGGGCGGTGAGGATGGGGAGGCCCATGGCCACCACTGAGCCGAACGCGATGAGCATGATGATCATGGCGGCCAGGATTCCTGCGCCTTCACTCGGCCCGGGCGAGGCCGTGATCACCTTGGAGATCGGTCCCCCGCCCAGGGCGATCTGGTAGCCGGACCGGTCGAAGGACTTGGCCGTGTCGATCACCTTGGTCACCGCGGCGTTGGGGATGGTGGCCGCGTCCTCGTCGAACTGAACCACGGCGAAGGCGATGTGCTGGTTGGCGGCGATCTGGTGCGCGCCCGGCTCGAACGGGCTGCGCACGACCGAGACGTGGGGCAGGGTCGACAGCTCCCTCACCAGCGCGTCGGTCCTGGCCCGGTTGGACGGCGACTGCACGTTGTCGGCCGTCGAGACGACCACGTCGGCGCTGGTGCCGGCGTTCTGGGGGAACCGGGAGGCCAGCAGGTTCTCTACGTGCTGGGAGGCCGAGTTGCCCGAGTCGAACTTCTCCTGGAATCGGCTGCCCATCGACTGGCCCACCACGGTGACCACGACGATGACGGCGATCCACAGCAGGAGGACGCGTCGCCGGTGGTCATAGCACCAACCGGCCAGGCGCCCGAGAGCGCTCTGTTCAGGGGTGATCTGTCTGCCGGGGGGATGTGCCATCAGGACAGCCTCCGTTCGAGTAAATTCATCACTGATGAGTTATAACACGTCGGACCTCCACACCGGAACCCCCCCGACCACGGACCTGCCGGCCTGATGGCCGGCCGCGGACGTCGTCCCGGCCACGCCGACACCCGGGCCGCCATCCTCGCGTCCGCTCGTGCCGTCTTCTACGAGCAAGGGTACGCCGGGGCCAGTCTGCGGGCCATCGCCCGCCGGGCGGCCGTCGACCCGGCCCTGGTCCACCACTACTTCGCCGACAAGTCGGCGCTCTACATCGAGATGATGGACCTCCCGATCGACCCGAAGGCGGTCAAGGACGAGGTAGGCGCCGGAGGCTTCACCGGCGAGCGTCTGATCGACCGCTTCCTGGCCCAGTGGGAACGGGGCCCCGGTGCCGGTTCACCGGCGTTCCTCAGTCTGGCCCAGGCCATGGCGGCCTCTCCGCAGATTGCGGACGGCATGCGCGAGTTCATCATCGAACGGGTCGGGCTCGAAGGTCCGTTCGGGGGGGACGAGGACGAGGAGACCCGGATGAAGCGGCGGGCCCTGGTGGGCTCGCAGCTCCTCGGGATCGCCTGGGCCCGCTATGTCATGCGGATGGAGCCGATCGCGTCGGCCAGCCGCGCCCAGGTGGCACGGTGGGCCGGTCCCACCATCGACCGGTACGTGTCGGGCGGGATCGACGACTGAGTCGCCTGACGCCTCGGTCAGGCCGCGAGCTTGTCGAGGAAGGGCATGAGGCCCTGGAAGAAGTCGTTGGTCGGATAGGCCCCGGCGGGGTCGTTGTGGGCGTAGGTGCTCTGCCGGTTGATCAAGGTGAGGTTCGCCGCCGGGATGTTCGACTGCTGCGCCAGGTCCTGTGCCGCGGTCAGGACGCCCTGGCCGCCGAGGTGGGCGCCGAAGGCGTAGATGTGCAGACTGGTCGGCAGCTGGTGGCCCATGGTGGCGTTCACGTCGAGCACCGCCTGGGCCGGGTTGGCGTTGCCGTTGCCCACCGCGCCGGTGTCGTCGGTGAGCCGTTGCGGGAAGTACCACTCGGTGCCGTCGGTGTTGGAGATGCCTGCTCCGGAGAACATCGTGGCGTAGCGCTTGATCGGGGTCAGGGCGCCGGTGCCGTCCCAGCCGTGAACCGGGCCGGTGGCTGACAGGCCCTGGCCCAGATGAGCCTGGGCCGCCTCCAGGTTGGACGGTGAGGTGGCCACGTTGAGGGCGTAGCCGTACTGGCCGACGTTGCTCACCGGCACCGGGGGCACGATGGACGCCGGCAACAGACCCGAGGACTGCCCGAGGGACGGGGCGTTCGGGTCGAGCAGCGCCGCCGCCGACCCGGTGGCGTTGAACAACCCCGCGTACGGCGCGGCGATGCCGCCGAAGGAGAGCCACGGCGAGCCCGTGGGTGCGTCGAGCGTGGCCAGCTCGCTGGTGGCCTGCGCCGCGCTGACCGCCGACGGGTCGCTCCCCCCGTCGATGTAGACCAGCCCGGCCAGATCCTTGGCCCCGGCCTGCCCGTTGAAGTCCCACGTGGCGTACGCGGTGACCACCGAGCCACCCAGCGAGTGGCCCCCGAGCACCACCTTGCCCCCGAGGTGTTGCGCGGCCTGGATGACCACGTGCAGATCTTGGACGGCTACGTTCATGCCCCAGTCCTTGGCATAAGCGACCGACGAGTCAGGGATCGAGTGAAAGTGGTTCTGCACGCTCGGGTTCTTCAGGTACCCGAGGTAGTAGTTGTACAGCTGGGTGGACGAGACCTTCCGCTGTTTGAACGCGTTGAGCTCGGACTGGTCCTCGAGCAGGTTCTCACGGCGCTCGACCGACCAGACCTGCCACGCCGGTGCCTTGGACACGATCCATCTGGCCAGGGGGACGAAGTAGGCGCTGCCGGCTGACGTGCCGGGTTCGAGCACGAGGACGTTCTTGGCGGTCGGGGTCCCGATCTTGAGCACCCCGACCCTGTTGTACTGCGAGGGGGTGCCCGGTGCTTGGAAGCCCCCCATCCAAGTCACCGACACCGGGCTGGAGGTCACGACGACGGCGGCGGTCGGCGAGGAGCTTCCGCATGCGGCGGTGAGAGCCATCAGCCCCGTCACGGCACACGCCGTGGACCACTGCCATCTCGCCGGGTGGCCTGCACGCATGCCATCCCCTCCCTTCGCTCATCCCCGATCACTTCGCCGGAAGTCGCCGGCGGAGCGAAGCTAACACCGTGCCCGGTCGGCCGCCGAGGCGTTCAGGCTGGTGACCGCGCCCTTCTGGCGGTCGGGGCCGGCGTGATCATCGGATCGCCAGGCGCGGGACCCCGAGCCGCAACGCCGGGCCGGGCGACGGGCCCGCGGTGATGGCGGAGGCCAGGCGCCGGAGGGCCGGCACCGACGGTTCACGGGCGGCACCGTCCCCCGTGATCCAGGTCTTGGCCCAGCACCCGCCCCCGTCGTCGTCCATGGCGTCCGCCGGCACCGTGACGACGAGGGTGGAGCCATCGGGCCGCCGGATGGTCGAAACCCGGGTGCCGGCCGCCGTTCGTCGGGTCTCGATGACCGGCCCGCCGGCCTCATCCGGACCGGCACGACCGGCGGTCGGACGGACAGTCGATCGGTCATTGGGCGGGTGATCGGCTTTCGACGCGGGGAAGTGGGTCGTCATCGGTGGCATTGTGCCCCATCGGTCGGGGGACAAACCGCGATGGTGCAGCGAGCGGCGCCGGACTGGAGGGGTGAGGCGGGGCCGCCCGGCCACGCGGTACCGGGCCGTGCCCGGCCTGTGTAGGGTGCAGCCATGGCCGATCAGGCGGAGTTCTCCGACCTGGCGATGGAGTACATGCCGGCGCTGTATACGGCCGCGCTCCGGATGACCCGCAATTCGGCCGACGCCGAGGACCTTGTCCAAGAGACCTACCTCAAGGCCTACCGGGCGTTCGGCAGCTTCGAGTCGGGGACGAACCTGAAGGCGTGGCTCTACCGCATACTGACCAACACCTACATCAACACCTATCGGGCCAAGAAGCGCCGTCCCGAGATCGCCGACGTCGAGGACGTGGAGGATCTGTACCTCTATCGGCACCTGTCCGGGGACCAGGCCACCGGCCTGGGGCGGAGCGCCGAGGACGAGGCGCTCGACCGGTTCACCGACACCGACGTGAAGGCAGCCATCGAGGCGCTGCCCGAGACCTTCCGGATGGCCGTGCTCCTCGCGGACGTCGAGGGATTCTCCTACAAGGAGATCGCCGACATCACCGATGTGCCCATCGGCACGGTCATGAGCCGCATCCATCGAGGAAGAAGGGCGCTCCAGAAGGCGTTGATGGAACGTGGAAGGGAAAGAGGGCTCGTCGGGGCGGCCGACGAAGCCAGGTAGAAGGTAGCCGGGAGGGCAGCCCGGCGGGGAGAGTAGGCAGTGGGAGAACAAGGTGTATCGGGTGTACCGGGCGCCCCCAGAGGCTCGGTGGAGAAGCACGCAGACGAGCCCGCCGGCTTCGTCGGTTGCGACGAGACGATCGAGCGCCTCTACTTCTACCTGGACGGCGAGCTCACCGAGGAGCGCCGGGTGGAGATCACCCGGCACCTCGACATGTGCGGGCCCTGCGTCGGGGCCTACGGGTTCGAGACGGAGTTGAGGCGGGTCATCGCCAACCGCTGCAAGGACCATGTCCCCGAGTCGCTCATCGTCCGGGTGGCCGACGCCCTCCGCGACGAGCACAAGCGCTCTACGAGCTGAACCCCTCCGCTCCCCGGCGCTCCGACCGCGGCCAGGCGGCCCCGGTCCCTACACTGGTCGGCGTGGTCGACTCCGACAGCCCCGCCGGCAGTGGGGCGGTGGCGTGGGACACCGCCGAACGGGTGGCCGGCTGGGTGGGGAATCGCAGCCGCCTGCCTGCCCCGTACCGGCCCGATGTGCTGCAGGCGGACTTCGAGGAGCTCACCGCCCAGGCCGAGGAGCTGGTGGCCGCCTCCACCGGGCTGCGCTCGTCGTCGGGCCCCGCCCGGGCCCGGGTCACCGATCGCGCCGGCTGGGTCCACGTCAACATCGCCAGCTTCCAGCGCCTGGTCGGTCCCCATCTCGAGAAGCTCGACCCGGCCCGCATGGTGGCCGGCAACCCGCTCACCCAGCGGGTGGCCGGGCCGCTGGCCAGTGCCGGCCGGGCCGTCACCGGCGCGCAGATGGGTGTGGTGCTCGGGTGGCTCTCCACCCGGGTGCTCGGTCAGTACGACCTCCTGCTCGCCGAGGAAGCCGTCGAGGATCAGGATCTGGTGTACTTCGTCGGTCCCAACGTGGTGGCCCTCGAACAGCTCCACGGCTTTGAGCCCCGCGAGTTCCGCCTGTGGCTCGCCTTGCACGAGGTCACGCACCGCTGCCAATTCACCGCCATCCCCTGGATGCGCGACTACTTCGTCGCGCTGGTGGAAGAGGGCATCGGCTCGCTCGAGCCCGACCCCTCACGGTTCGCCGAAGCGCTCCGCCGGATGACCGACGAGATCAGGGCGGGCCGGAACCCACTCCGCGAGAACGGGGCGCTCGGGCTGGTGGCCACCCCGGAGCAGCTCGAGGGACTCCACCGGATCCAGGCCCTGATGAGCCTGCTCGAAGGCCACGGGGACGTGACCATGGACCGGGCGGGTGCGGCCGCTATCCCGAGCGCGGCCACGTTCAGCGAAGTGCTGCGGCAACGCCGTCAGCAGACCCGGGGGCCGGCCCGGCTGCTCCAGCAGCTGATCGGGATGGAGGCCAAGTTGCGCCAGTACGAGGAGGGCGAGCGCTTCATCGCCGCGGTGGAGGACTCGGGCGGCCCCGAGCTCCTCGACCGCGCCTGGCGCGGCCCCGAGTGGCTGCCCTCGCTGGTCGAGATCCGAAACCCCTCTGCCTGGATCTCCCGTGTCGGGACCACCCCCGCCCTCTCCGGCTGAGCCGGCCGGGCCAGACCCCGACCGCCTGATCGAGTCCCTGCTCGAGCGGTGCCGGTTCCCTGACGCCGACACCGCCCTGGTGTGCGGGGTGTCGGGCGGCGCCGACTCGCTCGCTCTGCTGGTCCTGGCGGTGGCCGCCGGCTGCCGGGTGACCGCCGTCCATGTCGACCACGGCCTGAGGCCCGGATCCGCGGCTGAAGCCCAGGTGGTAGCGGCCGCCGCCCGGCGTTTCGGGGCGTCCTTCCGGTCCGAGCGGGTAGCGGTGGGGGCGGGACCGAACCTCGAGGCCCGGGCCCGGGGGGCTCGGTGCCGGGTGCTCGGTCCCGAGGCGGCCACCGGTCACACCGCCGACGACCAGGCCGAGACGGTCATGGTCAACCTGTTGCGGGGCGCCGGTGTCTCGGGGTTGGCCGGGATGCGGGCCGGCCCCCGCCACCCCCTGCTCGCCCTGCGGCGGGCCGAGACCGAGGAGCTGTGCCGGCGGATGGGCCTCGACCCGCTGCAGGACCCGACCAACGCCGATCCCCGGTTCGTCCGCAACCGGGTGCGCCATGAGCTGCTTCCGCTGTGCGCCGATGTCGCCGGACGCGACGTCGTGCCGCTCCTCGCCCGCCAGGCCGGCGTGCTGGCGGCGGAGGCCGACCTCCTCGACGCCGTCGCCGACCTGATCGAACCCGAGGACGCCGCGGCGTTGGCGTCGGCTCCCGAGGCCGTCGGGCGGCGGAGCATCCGCAACTGGCTGGTCGACGCCGGCGGTCACCCGCCACCGCTCGACGCGGTGCAGCGCGTCCTCGAGGTGGCCCGCAACCAGCGGCTGGCTACCGAACTGCCCGGAGGCCGCCGGGTGGGGCGCCGGCAGGGGCGGCTCACGGTGTCACCGGGCGACCGCGGCGCCGGAGCTCCGGGCCGCGGCGCTCCGGTTCCGGGCCGGGGTGCTCCGGTACAGTCGCACCCGTGACCACCGCCGACGCCGCGCAGGGCGCGCCCGGGCTCGACCACTTCGGGCCGGGAATCGGGCCGGTGATCGTCTCGGAGCCCGAGCTCCAGCACCGCATCGCCCAGTTGGGCAAGGAGATCACGGCCGACTACGCCGGCCGCCCCCCGCTCCTGGTCGGTGTGCTGAAGGGGGCCCTGATGTTCATGAGCGACCTGTCGAGGGCCATCGACCTGGCCGTCGAGGTGGACTTCATGGCAGTTTCCTCCTACGGCAGCGCCACCCGCACGTCGGGCGTCGTGCGCATCGTGAAGGACCTCGAGGTGGACCTGACCGGCCGCCACGTGCTGGTGGTGGAGGACATCGTCGACAGCGGGCTCACCCTCAGCTACCTACAGCGCTACCTGCGGGCCCGCGACCCGGCCAGCCTGGAGGTCTGCGCCCTGCTGGTCAAGGAGGGCCAACAGCGGACCGAGCTCGATCTGGCCTACGTCGGTTTTCACATACCGCCGGGATTCGTGGTGGGATATGGCCTTGATGTCGATGAACGCCTGCGCAACCTCAGAGCCGTCCACAGCTACGCCGGAGGATCACCGTAAGGCCGCCTACCGGTGAGCGGACCGGGGCGATGAGCGTCGACACCGCCCGCATCGAGCGGGCCGTCACCGAGCTGCTCTCGGCGTTGGGTGAGGACCCGCACCGGGACGGGCTGGTCAGGACGCCCGGGCGGGTGGCCCGCATGTACGAGGAGCTCATGGCCGGGTTCGGCCAGGACCCGGCCGACCAGCTCGAGGTCACCTTCGCGGCCGAGCACGACGAGATGGTCATGGTCCGGGACATTCCCTTCGCCTCCCTCTGCGAGCACCACCTGATCCCCTTCATCGGCCGCACCCACGTCGCCTACATCCCCGGCGACGACGGCCGCATCACCGGCCTGTCCAAGCTGGCCCGCCTGGTGGACGTCTTTGCCCGCCGGCTGCAGGTGCAGGAGCGAATGACCACCGAGATCGCCGACGCCATCGAGAAGGCCCTCCTCCCCCAGGGGGTCCTGGTCGTGGTGGACGCCGAGCACCTGTGCATGTCGATGCGTGGGGTCAAGAAGTCGGGCACCTCGACCATCACCTCGGCCGTCCGGGGACTGTTCCGCAACGACGCGTCCACCCGGATGGAGGCCATGCAGTTGGTCCGCGGCCGCTGATCACCGTGTGGTGGCCCCGGCGGGCCATTGCCGCCTGGTTTACGCTGTGTCGTCATGCCCACTTTCGCCAACGAGGGACGCTGTCTGGTCATGGGGATCCTCAACGTGACACCCGATTCGTTCTCCGACGGCGGAGAATGGTTCGAAAGGGATCGGGCAGTCACGAGAGGTCACGAGATGATCGCCGAGGGCGCCGACATCGTCGACGTGGGGGGCGAGTCGACCAGGCCCGGAGCCGAGCCTGTTCCGGTCGACGAAGAGCTCGCCCGAGTGGTGCCGGTCATCGAGGCCTTGGCCGGCGAGGTGCGGATCTCCATCGACACCACCAAGGAGAGGGTCGCCGAGGCGGCCGTCGAAGCGGGCGCCACCCTGGTCAACGATGTGTCCGCCAGCCTGTGGCCGGTGGCCGCCCGCCGCGGCGTGGGTTGGGTGGCCATGCACCGTCAAGGCACCCCGGCCTCCATGCAGCGCGACCCGCGCTACGACGACGTGGTGACGGAGGTATCGGACCTCCTCGTCGAGCGGGCCGAACGGGCCACCGCGGCCGGCGTCACCGAGGTGTGGGTCGATCCCGGCATCGGGTTCGGCAAGACGTTCGAGCACAACCTTTCCCTGCTGGGCTCGTTGGGCGCTCTGGCGGCCACCGGCTACCCGGTCATGGTCGGCACCAGCCGCAAGAGCTTCCTCGGGCGGCTGGCACCCCGGGCGGACGGGAGTCCCGCCCCGGTCGGCGACCGGCTTCCCGGCTCGCTGGCCACCGCCACCTGGGCCATGCACCAGGGCGCCCGCATGGTGAGGGTCCACGACGTCGCCCCCACCGTGCAGGCGGCCGTGCTGGTGGGACCATTACAGGAGGCCGGCGCATGAACGGTCCGGAGGTCGGCTCATGAAGGGCAAGTGGGCCGCCGGCATCCCCCCGAGGAACTTCACCTGGGTGATCAAGGACCGTCTGGCGGTGAGCGAGCGGCCCGGCGGCTTCGCCCCCAACCACCGCAAGGTGCGCCGCCAAGAGGAGATCATCTGGCTGCAGGTCCACGGCTTCACCCGGATCTTCTCCCTGCTCCCGTCGTCGCACAACCTGCAGGCCTACGAGGAGCGATCGATGGCGAGCGAGCACTTCCCGCTGCCCGCGGCCGGGGACACCCGAGGGGTGCTCGCCGACCTCTTCCGCGAGGTGCACGTCCGCCTGGCGGCCGGCGAACGGATCCTCATCCATCAGGAGGAGCTCGGCGACCGGGTGGCCGGGGTGGTGGCCGGCTATTTACTGTGGTCGGACCGGCTACCGAGCGGCCCCCAGGCCATCACGGTGTTGGAGCACATGACCGAGCATCCGATGGGACCGGCCGGCCGCGAGCTGGTGGCCTTCGCCGCCCAGCTCGACCACAGCTCGGTGCGCCCCGGTGCCGGGGGTGATGCGCCCCGAGCCGGGTGATCGCGCCTGCCGGGCCCTCGTCAGCCCCGGGATCCCCGCCCGGCCCGACCGGTGACCGGATCGAGCTGCGTGGCCTGCGGGTGGCTGGGACCCACGGTGTCCTGCCCGAGGAGAAGGTGCGGGCCCAGCCGTTCGAAGTCGACCTCGACCTGGCCGTGGACCTGTCGGCGGCATCGGACAGTGACCGCTTGAGCGACACCGTGGACTACGCGGCGGTGGCCGAGTCGGCCGCGGCGGTGGTCTCGGGCCCGCGCTCCTACGGGCTGCTCGAAGCCCTGGCCGATGCCGTGGCGGCCGCCGTCCTGGCCGTCGATCCCCGCATCAGGGGCACGACCGTGACCATCCGAAAGCTCGAGCCCCCCACGGCCGTGGACATCGCCACCGTCGGGGTCAGGATCAGCCGGGACCGGTGACCGCGACGACCGACGCCTATCCGACCGTGCGGGCCTTCCTCGGGCTCGGCTCCAACCTCGGGGACCGCTGGTCGCACCTGCGGCGCGCCGTGGACCAGTTGCGGGCCGGCACCCGGGCGCCGGTGACCGCGGTGTCCAGGGTGTACGAAACCGAGCCCGTCGGCGGCCCCGAGGGTCAGGGCCCTTTCCTCAACCTGGTGGTGGAGCTGGCCGTGGCTCCCGGCGCCGACCCGTTCCAGCTGCTCGAGGAGTGTCGGCGTCTGGAGGCTGCCGCGGGCCGGGTGCGCGCGGCCCGCTGGGGCCCGCGGACGCTCGACGCCGACGTCCTGTGGATCGACGGGGTATCCATCGACGACCCCGACCTGACCGTGCCCCACCCCCGGTGGCGGGAACGCCGTTTCGTCCTGGCGCCCTTGCACGAGCTGGCCCCAGACCTGGTCGACCGCCGGGAGGTCGAGGCAGCTGGTGGCCAGGTCTCCGTGGTGGGTACACTCTGAGGCCAGGCAGCAGGATTCTCTGAAGCGACCGGCACCCTGCGCGGGCCGGAACGTCACAAAGGGGAACTCGTGATCACATTCCGCACGATCGGGCCCGGAAGGGCGGGCCGGTCGGTGACGGCCGCGCTCGAGGCGGTCGGAGGTTTCGTGTCGTTGGGTGCACTGGGGCGAGCCCAGCCGGTGGCCGGTGCCGCCCGGGACGTCGACCTCCTGATCATCGCCACCCCCGACGGTGAGGTCGGCCGGGTGGCCGCGGCCGTCGTGCCGGACGGGCGATGCGTGCTGGTCCACCTGTCGGGTTCGCTCGGACTCGACGTCCTCGACGGCCATCCCCGGCGGGGCTCGCTGCATCCCCTCGTGCCGCTGCCGAACCCGGTGGTGGGGGCCGAGCGCCTGCGGGCGGGCGTCACGTTCGCCGTAGCCGGCGATCCCATGGTCGACCACTTGGTCCAGGCCCTCGGCGGTCGGGCGGTGCGGGTCGACGACGCGTCGCGCTCCGCCTACCACGCGGCGGCTGCCATTGCTGCCAATCATCTGGTGGCGCTCATCGGTCAGGTCGACCGGGTGGCCGCCACCGCCGGCCTCCCCCTCGATGCCTTCGCCGGGCTGGTGCGCGCCGCCACGGAGGACGCCCTCACCCTCGGTCCCCGCCACGCTCTCACGGGCCCGGCCGTCCGCGGCGACTGGGAGACGGTCGGCCGTCACCGGGCCGTGCTCTCGTCGATGCCGGGCCACCGCACCGAGCTCGCCGCCTACGACGCCATGGTGGGGCTGGCCCGCCGGTTGTCGCTCGGGACCGCCGGAGTGTCCGGGACCGCGGGGCACGGGCCGGACGAGTCAGGCGCGTTCGAGGCCGGGGCCGGCCAGGCCGGGGCGGCCATCGCCGCCGAGCAGGTGGCGTGACCACGGTGGTGGCGCCCGGGACCGCACCGGCACCACTGCTCGGCGAAGGACCGGCTCCGGACAGGGTCGCCCGCATCGAGTCGATTGCCGAGCTGGCCTCGGTGCTCGACACCGTCCGCGCCTCGGGCCGCACGGTGGGGATCGTCCCCACCATGGGGGCGCTGCACGACGGTCACCGCGCCCTCATTCACCGGGCCGCGACCGAGTGCGACGTCGTGGCGGTGTCCATCTTCGTCAACCCGAAGCAGTTCGGGGACCCGGTGGACCTGGCCGGCTATCCGCGGACCCTCGGCGCGGACCTGGCCCTGTCGGCGTCGGCCGGGGCGTGGATCGTTTTCGCACCGTCAGTCGACGAGATGTTCCCCGAACGCGCGGACGGAGGGCAGACCACCGTGTCGCTGTCGCGTATCGCCGACCGGTGGGAGGGCGCGTCGCGGCCGGGCCACTTCGACGGGGTGGCTACCGTGGTGGTGAAGCTCCTGGCCATGGCGGGACGGTGCCGGGCCTACTTCGGCGAGAAGGACTTCCAGCAACTGGCCCTGGTGCGGCGGGTCGTCGCCGACCTGTCGCTGCCCGCCGACATCGTCGGGTGCGAGACCGTGCGCGACGCCGACGGTCTGGCCCTGTCCAGCCGCAACGCCCGGTTGTCCCCGGGGCAACGAACGGCCGCGCTGGCGCTGTCCCGCGCCCTTCGAGCCGGGGCTGCCACCATCGCGGCCGGCGAGACGAGGACCGATGAGGTCGAACGGGTGATGGCCGATGTGGTGGCCGCCGAGCCTGAGGTCGCGCTGGACTACGCCGCGCTGGTGCGGGCCGATGACCTCGAGCGGGCCACTGTGGTGCACTCCGACGTGCCGCTCCGGCTCCTCGTCGCCGCCACGGTGGGGCCGGTCCGGCTGATCGACAACCTCGATCCCCACCGGAGCCTCTGACCCCGGCGTGACCGGCTCTGACGTGACGCCGGGCGCGCTCGACGTCCTGGTCCTCGGCAGCGGGGTAGCGGGGTTGTCCGCGGCGGTGCGGCTGGCCGGGCCGTTGTCGGCCACCCGCCCCCGCGGGGCCGACGGGCTACGGGTCGGCGTGCTGACCAAGGCTGAGCTGTCCCAGTCCGCCACGCGCTGGGCCCAGGGCGGCGTGGCCGCCGTGCTCGGTGGCGACGAGGACTCGACCGATCTTCATCTGGCCGACACCCTGGCCGCCGGGGCCGGGCTGTGCGACACCGACGCGGTGCGGGTGCTAGTGGACGAGGGACCGTCACGGGTGGAGGAGCTCATCGCCCTCGGCGCCGTCTTCGATCGACAACCGGGCGGAGCCCTGGCCCTGTCCCGGGAGGGTGGCCACTCGATGGCCCGGGTCGTCCACGCCGGCGGTGCGGCCACCGGCGCCGAAGTCGAACGGGCCCTGGTGGATGCCACCCGAGCGAGCGCCACCGCGGTGATGGAGGAGTGGTTCGCCATCGACCTGCTGGTCGAGGCGGGGCGGTGCCGTGGCGTGCGCGCCCTCGACGCCGACGGGACGCCCGTCGAGGTGCGGGCCGAGCACACCGTCCTCGCCACCGGCGGGGCGGGGCAGCTGTTCGCCGTCACCACCAATCCGGCCGAGGCCACCGCCGACGGGTTGGCCATGGCGTTGCGGGCCGGCGTGCCGGTGGCCGACGTGGAGTTCATGCAGTTCCACCCCACTGCCCTGCACCATCCGGCGATGCCCCGGCCCTTGCTGTCGGAGGCACTCCGCGGACACGGCGCCATCCTGCGCGACGCGGCGGGTGAGCGCTTCGTCGACGAGCTGGCTCCCCGGGACGTGGTCAGCCGGGCCATGGCCGAGCGGATGCGCACGGCGGGGGTCGAGAACCTCTGGCTCGACGCCACCGGGCTCGACTCGTTCGACGCCCGGTTCCCGACCATCGCCGGGTCGCTGCGGGCCATCGGTCTCGATCCCTCCGAGGACTGGCTGCCCATCGCTCCGGCCGCGCACTATCTCTCGGGCGGTGTGCTCACCGACCTGTCCGGGGCCAGCGGACTCCCCGGCCTGTGGGCCGCCGGCGAGGTGGCCTGTACCGGGGTGCACGGCGCCAACCGGCTGGCCTCCAACTCGCTGCTCGAGGGCATGGTCTTCGGGGCCCGGCTGGCGGAGGCGATCGTGGGGGGTGTCGACGGTCCGGCGTCCACCGGGGCGATGCGGGCCCTCTACGGCGGCCCCGGCCCGGGCCCGGCACCGCCCGTCGTGGTCGAGCGGTCCGGCGGAGCGGTGCGTCAGCCGCTCCCACCGGGCGGCCGGGCGGAGGGGGGCGGTGCCGGTGACGTGGTCAAGGCGCGCGACGGGCTGCAGCGCGCCATGATCGAAGGCGCCGGTGTGGTCCGCGACGCGGCGTCGCTGGCCGGAGCGAAAGCCGTGGTGGACGCCATCGGCGCCGATCTGGCGTTCCGGGTCGCCGACCGGGCCGGCGGTGAGTTGGCCAACCTGGTCACGGCGGCCACCGGTCTGCTGGTGTCGGCCGCGCTGCGCACCGAGACGCGGGGTGCGCACGCCCGTAGCGACCATCCCCGGCCGGATGAGGACTGGCGCCGGCGCATCGTCCATGTGGGGGAGGCCACCCGGGCCGGCGAGGGTGGGGCGGGGTCGCCACGATGAGCCGACTGCCGGAGTCGCCCACCTCCGCCGATCCTGCCGGGGTCGATCCGCCCCGCCCCGCGGTGGTCGAGGCGGTGGGCCGGGCCATCGCCGAGGACGTGCTCCCGCTCGGCGACCTCAGCGCCTCCCTCGTGGCCGAGGACGCCACCGCCTCGGTCGACATCGTGAGCCGCAGCCATGGGGTGGTGGCCGGCCGGGCCTGCGCCCTCGAGACGCTCCGCCAGGTCGATCCGTCGCTCTGCGCCGAGTGGATCGTGCCAGACGGTGGGGGGGTGTCACCCGGCGACGTCCTCGCCCGCGTGTCCGGACCGCTCCGGCCCTTGCTCACCGCCGAGCGAACGGTGCTCAACTTCCTCGGTCACCTCTCGGGTGTGGCCAGCGTCACGCGTCGCTACGTGGACGCGGTGACAGCCGTCAACCCGGCCTCCCGGGTCCTCGACACCCGCAAGACCACCCCGGGCCTCCGCGCGCTGGAGAAGGCGGCGGTGCGGGCCGGGGGAGGCCACAACCACCGCGCCAATCTCTCCGACGCCGTGCTCATCAAGGACAACCATCTGGCCGGCGTCACCATCACCGAGGCGGTGGGCCTGGCCCGGCGCCGATGGCCCGGGCGCATGGTGGAGGTGGAGTGCGACCGGGCCGAACAGGTGACCGAAGCGGTGGCCGCCGGAGCGGCCCTGATCATGCTCGACAACATGACACCCGGGGAGGTGGCCGACTGCGCGCCTGAGGTGCACGCGGCCGGGCTGCTGGTCGAGGTGTCGGGCGGGGTCAGCTTGGAGCGCGCGCCGCTGTTGGCCGCCGCCGGTGCGGACCTCATCTCGGTCGGCGCGCTCACCCACTCGGCTCCGGTGCTGGATCTGGGATTCGATCTGTCGGCCCGCGCCGGGCGGGCGGGCTGACATGCTGCTGGCCATCGACGTCGGGAACACCGAGACGGTCGTCGGCCTGTTCGCCGACGACGTCACCGCACCGGAGACGACCGGGCCGCGGGAGGGGAACGAACCGGCGGGGCTGGCCCACCACTGGCGCCTCTCCACGGTGGCCGAGCGAACGCCCGACGAGCACGCCCTGCTTCTCACCCAGCTGCTCGATCTCGACGGCCTCGACATCGATACCGCGGTGAGCGGGATCGCGGTGACCTCCTCCGTACCGCTGGTCACCGCCAACCTGCGCCAGATGATCACCCGGTGGTTCGACGTCCCGTCGGTGGTGCTCGAGCCGGGCGTGAAGAGCGGGATGCCGATCCTCTACGACAACCCGAAGGAGGTCGGCGCGGACCGCATCGCCAACGGCGTCGGGGCCTACGACCTGTTCGGGGGGCCCTGCATCGTGGTCGACCTCGGGACGGCCACCACCTTCGACGCCATCTCCGCGGCCGGGGAGTACCTCGGGGGTGCCATCACGCCGGGTGTGGCCGTCAGCCTCGACGCCCTGTTCGCCCAAGCCGCCGCGCTGCGACGGGTCGAGCTGGTGGAGCCGCGGAGCGTCATCGGCAAGTCAACGGTGGAGTCGATCCAGTCCGGTGCGCTGTTCGGGTTCGCCGCCCAGGTCGACGGTCTGTGCCGCCGGTTCGCGGCGGTGCTGGGCGAATCCACGGTGGTCGGCACCGGGGGGCTGTCCGAGCTCATCGCGCCCTATTCCGACGAGATCGAGTACGTCGAACCGTGGCTCACCCTGCACGGACTGCGCATCGTCTTCGAGCGCAACCTGCCCATCCTCACCGCCGCCCGAGACGCCTGAACCGGTCGACGCCTCACGCGGTTCTTCCTCAGACCGGCGCCTCGAGGGCAAGCCGGGGCCGGCGGGATGCGGGTTGATGGTCCCAGAGGTCGGCGACCAGGTCGTCGCGGACGGCGCGTCTGGCCGGGTCGTCCCAGAGATTGACCCGCTGCAACGGGTCCTCCCCGAGGTCGTAGAGCTCACCCTCGGTCCCGTCGTGCGACGTGCCGGGCAGGTAGGTGCTGCACACCCAGTGGTCCCGCATGAGGGTTCGCAGGTGGACATCGACGCCGAAGAGATCACTGTCCCACTCGGTGAGGACGCGCTCGAAGCCGCGGGACTCGGCGTCGGCGTCGTCGACGGGCAACGGCCGGCCCTCCATCCACTCCGGCGGCTCGAGTCCGGCCATGGAACAGAAGGTGGGGGCCAGGTCGACCAGCCCCACCGGTCTGGTCACCACGGCCGGCGCGATGCGGCCGGCGGGGGCCGGGCGCCACACCAACGGGAGTCGAATCAGGGCGTCGACGTGGTACGGACCCTTGAACAGCAGCCCGAAATCACCCTGGAGCTCGCCGTGGTCAGTGGTGAACACGACGTCGAGGTCGTCGTCCCAGCCCCGCTCGGCCACCCGGGTGAGCACCCGGCCAAGGGCTTCGTCGATGAGCTCGCATTCGACGGCGTTGCGTGCGTTGACCTCGCGCACCTGATCGGCGGTGAGCGTGGCCGGCACCCACTCGGCGGGCGCCTCGTAGTTGGATACCAGCGTCCCGTCGTACCACAGGCGCCAGTGTCGTGGTTTGGCGTCGAGGACGGCCTCACGTTGGTCCCGGTCCTGGCCGTAGCCGGGCGGCAGCGGCACGTCGCGCCAGTCGATCCGTCCCATCTCCGACTGGGGTGGGTCCCAGGGATGGTGGGGGTCGGGAAAGCTCATCCAGCAGAACCAGTCCTCGTCCGCATCGAGTGTGTCGAGCCACCCGATGGTCCGATCCGCCACCCAATCGGTGTGGTAGATGCCGCGCTCGATGGGATTGACCTTGACCTGGGGCGCACCGCTGTCCCCGCCACCGGTCGCGTTGACTTGGAGTGATCCGTCCAGCGCGGGGTAGTAGTAGCCGACCGACCCAGGGTGCTCGGTGGCCAGCCAGCGCGCGTAGTGGAGTGGGCCGATGGCACCGTGGGTGGCCAGCTCGAGGTGGCCGAAGCCGCGGTGGGAACCCTCGGGCGGCTCGGCACCGGTGAGGCTCAGCGCGTTCTCGGTGAAGCGGAGGAAGGGATCGATGAACGGTTCGAAATGCGCCTTGCCGATGAGCGCGGTCCGGTAACCGGCGCACCGGAGGAGGTCGGCGACGGACGGCGCGTCGACTGGCAGCGGTACCCCGTTCATCCACACCCCGTGGGTGCTCGGGTGCTGGCCGGTGAGGATGGTCGAGCGCGAGGGCATGCACACCACCGATTGCGGCTGGGCCCGGTCGAACCGGATTCCATCCGCGGCCAACCGGTCCACGACCGGCGTGCGCGCCAGCTGCCCGCCGTTGCACCCGAGGGTGTCGAACCGCTGTTGGTCGGTGGTCACGAACAGGATGCGACGGGCCATCATCGGCCTCCAGGGGTCGGGGGATGGTGGCCAGGGCCCCGACCGCGCCGGCTGTCGTCGCCGTCGCCTTCCGCGTGGCCGAGGCCGAGCGCGGCGGGGAGCCGGGCCAAGGCGGCCCGGGCTGCTCCCCCGATGACCAGGGCCAGCGCGGCCGGCTCGGCGTCGGTGCTGTAGACCACCAGCGAGGTCCCATCCCCCAGGTCCAGGACGTCGACCGTCCCGAGGTGCTCGACGAAGAGCGGGGCGGTGATGCGGTATTGCAGCCGTCGCAGGGTGGGGTCGACGGTGAGGAGCCGTTCCGGCATGGGCAACCCGGAGCGGGTGGTGACGGTCCGGAGGTCGTCCTCGACGACGCACGCCTCGATGCCCGGGAACCATTCGGGCAGGCGGGCGGGGTCGCCGACCAGCGCCCAGACCGACTCCGCCTCGGCCGCCACGCGGAGCTGGTGGCGCACGCTGCCGCGCCGCGCCGTCACCCGCGCCGCCCCGGAGCCGGGTCCAGCAGCATCAGGCGAGGCTAACAGTTGGCACTACCTATGACAAGTTGTCGGCCGAAGCACCCACCGTTTGTTCGCTACCGTGGGGTCCGGGCTCACGCTCATGGCCGTCGGATCGGGCACCACCCGTCGGCGCTGGGCATGACCGGGCAGGGTGCCGCGACAGTCGGCCCCACAGGAGGTGGCAAGCGATGACCCACGGGCTCTCGACCGTGAAGAGACTGATGATCGGCGCGGTGGTCGTCGGGTCCATGGCACTGACCACGGCCGGCGTGGCCGCCGCGGCGCCGAGCGGCAGCGCGGCGAAGGGTGCTTCCCACTTCAACTGCGCGCGGGCCACCAAGGTGCTCGCCCGCATCCAGGCCACCGAGGCGCGCATCGCCCGCCGGCTACCCCAGCTCAACGCGGCGGAGACCAAAGCCAAGCAGAACGGCAACACCAAGCGGGCCGACCGCATCAGCCGGCGGATCGCCCGGCTCGAGAACCCGTCCTACAAGGCGCGTTTGGACAAGCGGAAGGCGAAGATCGAGGCCAAGTGCCAGGTGAGTGCGCCCCCCGCCGGGAAGTCGAGCAACCCTCCGTCCGGCACCACCGGCCCGGCCGGTAACCACTCGATCCTGGTCTGAGGGGCCCCCGGGCCGGCCTGGACGGGCCGGCGGGCCGGATTCAGTCGGCGGGGAGGTCGTCGACCAGCGCGTGGGCGAGGGTGGCGAAGGAGCCGGCCAGGCCGGTCGGCGGGGCCGAGCCGATGGCTCCCTCGGCCAGCTCGGCGTAGCGGCGGGCGACCAGGGTGGACCCGCCGATGGCCCCCGACGCGGCCACGATCGACCGGGCCTTGTCCCGTTCGGGTTGCCCGAGGGGTTGGCCGAGCAATGGACGGAGCTCGGGACCGGTCTCCGGGTCGGCCAGGGCCAGGAGCACGGGGAGGGTGTAGATGCCTTCGGCCAGGTCCTGCCCGGCCGGTTTGCCCAGCTCGGCTTCGGTGCCGATGACGTCGAGGATGTCGTCGCGCACCTGGAAGATCATGCCGAAGTAGCGGCCGAACGAGGTGAGCGCCTCGACGTGGTCCCGTTCCAGCCCTCCCGTGAGGGCGCCGATCCGGCACGATGTGGACATGAGTGCGGCCGTCTTCCCGGTGATGGCGTCGCGGTACGCGTCCTGGCTCCGGTTCACCTGAAACGCGGCGTGCACCTCGGCCACCTGTCCCCGGCAAAGTTCACCCAGCGTGGCCGCCAGCAGCCCGGCGATCTCGGTCCCCAGCCCGGCCGCGATCTCGGCCGACCGGGCCAGCAGGAAGTCGCCGGCCACGATGGCCACCAGGTTGCCGAACCGCGAATTGACGCTCTCGACATTGCGACGCACCGTGGCCTCGTCCATGACATCGTCGTGGTAGAGCGACGCGAGATGGACGAGCTCGACCGCCGTTGCCCCGAGTAGGTCCTCCCGGGAGGCCGTCCCTGCTCCTGCCGTCGCCGCCGCCAGGGCCAGGATGGGGCGCAATCGCTTGCCCCCGGCCGCCAACAGGTGGGTCGTGACCTCGTCCAGGAAGACGTCGCCGGTCACCACGGATTCGACGAGCAGGGGCTCGAGCTGCTGCAGCTGATCTTCGAGTGCGGGAAGCCCGAGGAGGTCTACGGCATTCACTTCCTACAGACGATAGGCCAGGATGCCGATGACCGGGACATTGGATTCAGCCAGGATGGTGCGGGTGCGGGCTGCACGGGCGCCTGTAGACTTGGTCGCACTAGCTGACCGCGGATGGAGGCGGTGGGGTGTTCGAACGCTTTACAGACAGGGCTCGCCGAGTGCTGGTGCTGGCGCAGGAAGAGGCGCGTCTGCTGAACCACAGCTTCATCGGCACCGAGCACATTCTGCTGGGCCTCATCCACGAGGGCGAGGGTGTCGCGGCCAAGGCGTTGGAGTCGCTCGGGGTCTCGTTGGAGGCGGTGCGCGAGAAGGTCGAGGAAACCATCGGGCTGGCCGGCACCGCGCCGACCGGTTCCCCTCCGTTCACACCACGGGCGAAGAAGGTGCTCGAGCTGTCGCTCCGCGAGGCGCTGCAACTCGGCCACAGCTACATCGGGACCGAGCACATGCTGCTCGGTCTGGTGCGTGAAGGAGAAGGCGTCGCCGCCCAAGTGCTCCAGAGCCTCGGCGCCGATCTCCCCCGCGTGCGCCAACAGGTGATCCAGTTGCTCTCGGGGTACCAGGGCAAGGAGTCGGTCGGTGCCGGGCCCGGCTCGCCGTCGTCGGACGCGCCGACCGGGTCGCCCGTCCTCGACCAGTTCGGTCGCAATCTCACCGCGCTGGCCCGCGACCGGAAGCTGGACCCGGTCATCGGGCGGGAGAAGGAGATCGAGCGGGTCATGCAAGTGCTGTCCCGCCGCACGAAGAACAACCCGGTCCTCATCGGTGAGCCGGGCGTGGGCAAGACGGCCATCGTGGAAGGCCTGGCCCAGCGCATCGTGGCCGACGACGTCCCCGAGACGCTCACCGGCAAGCAGCTCTACACCCTCGACCTCGGCGCCCTGGTGGCCGGCAGTCGCTACCGCGGCGATTTCGAGGAGCGCCTCAAGAAGGTCCTGAAGGAGATCCGCACCCGCGGGGACATCGTCCTGTTCATCGACGAGCTGCACACCCTGGTCGGGGCCGGGGCGGCCGAGGGCGCCATCGACGCCGCCTCCATTCTCAAGCCCATGCTGGCCCGCGGCGAGCTCCAGACCATCGGAGCGACCACCATCGACGAGTACCGCAAGCACCTGGAG
>DASZIO010000024.1:0-14622 GCA_035949055.1 Acidimicrobiales bacterium | reverse complement strand
GTTCATCCAGCCCCATCCTTCCCTGTCCGAGACGTTCGGCGAGACGGTGCTGGCCCTGACCGGAAGGGGGCTCCACGTTGGCTGACGTCACCATGCCCCAGCTCGGCGAGACGGTGACCGAGGGCACCATCACCAAGTGGTTCAAGGCGGTCGGCGACACGGTCACCCGCGACGAACCGCTGTTCGAGGTGTCCACCGACAAGGTCGACTCCGAGGTGCCCTCCCCGGCCGACGGTGTGCTCACCGAGATCCTGGTCGAGGAGGGCGACACGGTCGACGTGGGGGTCAAGCTGGCCGTCATCGGCGAAGGGTCGCCCAACGGCGACGCGGCGCCCGCGGTCGCGGCGGAACCGCTCGCACCCGGGGTGGCCGACGACGGCGCCCGCAGCCCGGGGCCCTCGGCCGCGCCGGTCTCTGTCGAGAGGGCGCCGGCGCCCCCGCCCCGAGAGGCGCCGGCCATTCGGCCGACCCACGACGTCGGATCGGTCGCCCCGTCGAACGGTGGCCCCGCGGGGCTCGTCTTTTCGCCGGTGGTGCGCCGCCTGCTGAGCGAGCACGACATCGACCCCGCATCGGTGCACGGCACCGGGCTCGGCGGCCGAATCACTCGGGCCGACGTCGAGGCCCTGGTCGGCTCCGGCCCGGCCCGGCCGCCGGCCGCCCCGGCCCCCGTCCCGAGCATCGGCGAGCGACGACCGGCCGAGGCGGCCGCGCCCCAGCCTGCCGATGGGGTGGCGGCTCCCGTCCCGGAGCCGACCCGACCGGACGGCACGACCCAGGCCGACGAGGTGATCCCGTTCACCAACATCAGGCGGCGCACGGCCGAGCACATGGTCCGGTCGAAGGCCACTTCGGCCCACACCTTGATGGTCAAGGAGATCGACTACGAGCGGGTCGAGCAGGTTCGGCGGGCCTTCGGTGACCGCTTCCGGGCCGAGGAGGGCTTCACCCTCTCCTACCTCCCCTTCGCCGCTCGGGCCGCCGTCGAGACGCTCGAGGAGTTCCCCCACCTCAATTCGTCGGTCGGTGACGACGCGCTGATCGTGCATCGGGAGGTCAACCTGGGCATCGCCGTCGACCTCGACGGCGAGGGGCTCATCGTCCCGGTCGTGCACAACGCCGAGGAGCTCAATCTCCGCGGGATGGCCCGGCGCATCCGTGACGTAGCCGAACGGGCGCGGAGCAAACGGCTCAGCCTCGACGACATCAGTGGGGGCACGTTCTCGATCACCAACGCCGGGCCGTTCGGCACGTTCATCACCGGAGCGATCATCAACCAGCCACAGGTCGCCATCTTGTCCACCGACGGGGTGAACCGGAAGCCGGTCGTGGTGCAGCTGCCCGACGGTACCGAATCGATCACCATCCACTCGGTCGGGCTCGCCGCCCTCACCTTCGACCACCGGGCCGTCGACGGCGCCTATGTGGCCAGGTTCCTGGCTCGGATGGCCCAGATCCTCAACGATCGAGACTGGGCCGGAGAGCTCTAGGACACCGATGCCGCCTGACGATCGGCCGGTGGGCCGCCGATGAAGGTCCGCTGGCTGGGTCGGGTTCCCTACCGCGAGGCTTGGGTTCTCCAGCGCGCCCTCAGCAGCCGGAGCCACCACGACTACCTCCTGTTGCTCGAACACCCCCACGTCTTCACCCTCGGCGCCCACGCCGACCAGGGTCACGTGCTCACCGACCCGGCGTCGGTCGGCGCCGATCTGGTGCGCGTGGACCGCGGCGGCGACGTCACCTACCACGGCCCCGGCCAACTCGTCGGCTACCCCCTGGTGACCGTGGGCCCCGGACTGCACCGGGGAGCGGAGCACGTGCGTCGGGTCGAGCAGGTGGTCATCGACACCCTGGTGGCACTGGGCGCTCCTTCGTCGTCGGTGGGCAGGCTGGAGGGCTACCCCGGTGTCTGGGCCGGCCTGGACGAAGCAGACCGCCCGGACTCTCCGGGGCCGAGAAAGATCGCGGCCATCGGGGTGCGGACCGCGAGGGGACGCACCACCCACGGCTTCGCCCTCAACGTCTCTGCCGACCTCGCCATGTTCGGCCACATTGTCCCGTGTGGGATCACGGACAAGCCGGTCACCTCGATGGACCACGAGGGATGGGACGTGCCGATGACCGCGGCAGTCGACGCGGCAATCGCCGCCGCCGCGGCGCAGTGGGGCCCGGCGGACGACGTCCAGCGGGTCACCGACCCGGTGGGTGCCGGATCAGAGCGCGGACAGCACCTTCGGGGAGACCGGCGTGACCGGGGAGTTCGGGGAAACCCGCGTGAACGGGGTGACCGGAGTGAGGGCGGAGCCCGGCCGGTGCCGGTGGCGCTCACCGGTCGGAGTGGGCGTCCGCTCGAACGGCGTCTTCGGCGGTCCGGGGTCGACCCGAACGCCGGTCTGTCGGTGCGGGCCCGGAAGCCCCAGTGGCTCCGGGTCAACGCCCACATGGGCGACCGGTTCCTCGATCTACGCCACGACCTACGCCACCTCGATCTCGTCACCGTGTGCGAGGAGGCGGGCTGCCCGAACATCTACGAGTGCTGGTCAGACGGTACGGCCACCTTCATGATCAACGGCTCGCGCTGCACTCGGGCCTGCGGCTTCTGCCAGGTCGACACCCGGCACCCACTTCCGCTCGATGCCAGTGAGCCCGGGCGGGTGGCCGAGGCGGTGGAGCGGATGGGGCTCGGCCACGCCGTGGTCACCTGTGTGGCCCGCGACGACCTGCCGGACGGGGGGGCGGGCGCCTTTGCCTCGACCATTGCGGCCATTCGCCACCGTTCGCCGAGCACCAGGGTGGAGGTGCTGATCTCGGATTGCAAGGGTGACCCGGCGTCGCTCGAAACCGTGTTCTCCGCCCGGCCCGACGTCCTCAATCACAACATCGAAACGGTGGCGCGCCTCCAGCGGGCGGTCAGACCGTCGGCCGGTTATGCCCGCAGCCTCGGTGTGCTGGCCGGGGCCGCCGAGTTCGGCCTCACCACCAAGTCGGGGATCATCCTCGGGATGGGCGAGCGGCAGGAAGAAGTGCTCGCCACCTTGGCCGACCTACGCGGGGTCGGGGTCGAGATCGTGACCATCGGCCAGTACCTGCGTCCGAGCAGCCACCACCTGCCGGTGGCCCGGTGGTGGAGGCCCGAGGAGTTCGCGGCCATCGGGAAGGCGGGTATGGCCATGGGATTCGCGCATGTGCAGTCGTCACCGCTGACCCGGTCGAGCTACCACGCCCGGGAGGCCGCCGAGGCATCAACGGGGTCCGGGCCGTCGGACGGGATGGTGGGACCGGTGGAACCGACGCTCCTCGCCTCCCGATGATCGGGCCATGACCGCCCTCTCCGAGGGGTCCCGGGCGTCGCGTCGCCATCGGATCGAGCTCGTGCGGCAGCACATGGAGGTGGTGGGTGTCGATGCGCTCCTGCTCTCCCACGGAGCCGACCTGCCCTGGCTGACCGGTTACCGGGCCATGCCGCTCGAGCGCCTGACCATGCTGGTCCTCAGGCGGAGGGACGAACCCGTGCTGGTGGTGCCGGCCCTCGAAGCTCCGCGGGTGCCCGAGGCCGGGGACCTCTTCAGCCTGCTGCCCTGGACCGACGCCGAAGACCCGGTCGACCGGGTGGGCTCACTGCTGGCCCGGTCGGGAGACCCCGCCATCCGCTGCGCCGTGTCGGACCGGGCCTGGGCCACCACCGTGCTGGCGTTGCAGCGCCGGCTGCCCTCGGCCCAGTGGATCGACGCGTCGGTGGTGACCGGCCCGCTTCGAGCCGTCAAGGACCTCTCCGAACTGTCCGCGCTGCGACGGGCCGGTGCCGCGGCTGACCGGGTGGCGGCAACACTGCAGGACGGGGGGATCGGTCTCGTCGGGCGCACTGAGGCTGACGTGTCGGCCGACATCTCCTCGTTGCTGATCGCCGAGGGACATCAACACGTCAACTTCGCCATCGTGGGTAGCGGTCCCAACGCCGCCAGCCCACACCACGATCCCGGAGGGCGGGTCATCGGCCGGAACGAGACGGTGGTCTGCGACTTCGGTGGCTCCTACGCGCTCGACGGCGATGTGGGGTACTGCTCGGACATCACCCGCACCGTGATGACCGGGCCCCCGTCATCCCGGATCGCCGACTGCTACGAGGTCCTCCTCCGGGCCCAGCAGGCTGCGGTGGGCTCGGCACGGGCCGGGGTCGCCGCCGAAGAGGTCGACCAGGTGGCCCGCTCGATCATCGGGGCCGCCGGGCTCGGGAAGTACTTCGTGCACCGGACCGGCCATGGCATCGGCATCGAGGAGCACGAAGATCCCTATCTGGTGTCCGGCAACCCGGAGCCGCTGAAACCGGGTCACGCCTTCTCGGTGGAGCCGGGGATCTACCTGCCGGACCAGTTCGGGATGCGACTCGAGGACATCGTGGTCATCGCGAGCGACGGCACGCCCGAACCGCTCAACTCGGCCGATCACGGGCTTGTCGTGGTCGACGGCTAGACGGTCGCAACGTGGATCTCGGGATCGAGGGAAGGTCGGCCCTGGTGGTGGCCGGCTCACGTGGCCTGGGACGGGCCTCGGCCGAAGCCCTGGCGCGGGAGGGGGTCCGGGTGATGCTCTCCTCCCGCCGCGAAACGGCCCTGGTTGAGGCGGCCGCCGCCATGCGGGCCGCCGGTCTGGGCGTGGAGATCGAGGTAGCCGACATCACCGAGCCCGGGTCGCCGGCCCGGCTGGTCGAGGCCACGGCCCGCGCCTTCGGATCGGTCGACATCGTGGTGGCCAACGCCGGCGGGCCCCCGGCGAGCCGCGCCCTGGACGTGGACGACGACATGCTCGATGCCGCGCTGAACGCCAACTTTCTGTCGGCCGTACGGCTCACCCGGGAGGCGGTGCCCCTCATGCGCGAGCGGGGATGGGGCCGGATCTGCTGCATCGCCTCCTACTCGGTGGTCCAGCCGGTCCCGACCCTGGCGCTCTCCAATGCGGCCCGCACCGCCCTTCGGGCGTGGGCGAAGACAGCCGCCCAGGACCTGGCCGCAGAGGGGAGCGGCATCACCCTGAACCTCATCTGTCCCGGTCCCCACGCCACGGACCGAATGCGTGAACTGGGCGGCTCGGGGGCCATGGGACGGCCCGAAGACTTGGGCAGCCTGGTCGCAGTCCTCTGCTCCGAGCCAGCCAGTTTCGTCAACGGTGCGGCGCTGGTGGTCGATGGGGGAGCCACCCTCGCGCTGTAGGGAGAAACGGCCGGTGCTAGCCGGCTGCCTCGCCGGCCAGGACGGCCCGCATGACGAGCAACCAGGGCACCACCCCGTCACCGTGCTCGCGGAGATCGGTCACCGCCAACCCGGCCGCGGTGAGCGCCGCCACGTAGGCCGAGAGCGGCCGGTGCATGCTCACGAAGGTCATGGCCAGTCCATCGCGTTCGACACGGGCCTCCATCCGACGGGACAGCAGGTAGGGCCGGCTCACCACGTACTCGTCACCGATCGGAGTGGACGGATCGGCGTCACAGTTGGCCAGAGGATGGACCAACGCGATGCAGATGCTGCCCCCGGGTCGGAGGACCCTGGCGATCTCCCCGACCGATCCGGGCAGGTCGTCCACGTCCTGCAGGCACATGCACGCAGCCACGGTGGCGACGCATCGGTCGGGCAGGGGGAGGGCGGCGGCGTCGGCGCAGGCGACCAGGGCGCCGTCGCCGGTGGCCGCGGCCCGGGCCAAGGTCTTCGACCGGTCGATCCCCAGGACCGCATGGCCAAGTCGTGTGAGCTCCCGCCCCAGCCTTCCTTCCCCGCACCCGACATCGAGGACCAGTCCCCCGGGCCGAGGAAAGATGTCGCGGAGCGCGGGCCAGGTACCGTCCCAGAACCCGTCGTGGCCGGGGGCCCGAGCCCACCCGATCCAGCTGGCCGCGTGCTCCTCCCAGGCCGACGCGAGGTCCATGGCCGCACACTACGGCACAGACGCGAGCCCACAGTCGGCCCGGGAGGTCGACCTCCCGGGCGATTGGGCCGCCGGCCAGATCACGTGTCACCATTTTTGGCATGCGGGTGCATCGGAGCTTCGCCTTCGTCGACGTCAAGGGTTTCACCGCGCTCACCGAGCACGAGGGCGACGAGCGCGCCGTCGAGGTGCTCACCACCTTTCGTGCGCTCCTACGCGATATCTGCGCGCGGCGGAGCGTGCGCATCGCCAAATGGTTGGGCGACGGGGCCATGCTGGTCTGCGTCGAGACCCAGCCGTTGCTGGAAGCGGTCATCGAGCTGCACCATGTCGTGTGTGAGGTCTCGGGGCCGGTCGAGGAGATCTCGATACGATCGGGGATCACCTCGGGCGACGTGATCCTGATGGAGGGGGACGACTACATCGGGCACTGCGTCAATGTGGCGGCGCGCATGTGCGATCTGGCCGAGGGGGGCGAGGCGCTGGCCGACCCGTCGGTGATGGAGGACCTGCCCCGCTGGGGCAGCGCCCTCGTCTACCGGGACATCGCGCTGCGTGGCGTGGAGAAGCCGGTCCGGGTGGCGAGGATCGGCATGACGACGACCGGGACGGACACTTTCGCCGATCCGATCTGTGGTCTTCCCCTGTCGCACGCCACGGCCGAGGAGCGGTTCCGAGACGCCGAGGGCGCCTGGGCCCTCTTCTGTTCGCCCGGGTGCCTCGACACCTGGCGGCGCCGACCGGCCGATTCCGCTTCCGGCCAGATCTGAGCGGCCGTCCGGTCGGGAGACCTGCTCGAACCGTGCCCGCCCCCACGCTGGCCAGAACGGCTAGGCGACGAAGTACTTGGCCTGGGGGTGGTGGCAGACGATGGCGGTCGTCGACTGCTCCGGATGGAGCTGGAACCCCTCACTCACCTCGACACCGATGCGGTCCGCGCCGAGCAGCTCGACGACCTTGGCGTTGTCCTCCAGGTCCGGGCAGGCCGGATAGCCCCACGAGTACCGTCCGCCCCGGTACTGCTGGCGGAACAGGCCGGTCAGGGTGGGACCGTCTTCGTCGGCGAAGCCCAGCTCCTCGCGGATACGCAGGTGCCAGTACTCGGCCAGCGCTTCGGCCATCTCGACGCCGAGACCGTGGAGATAGAGGTACTGCTGGTATTCGTTGTCGGCGAACAGCCGGGCTGCCTCCTCGGAGATCCGCGGACCCATGGTGACCACCTGGAAGCTGGCCCAATCGGGCTCCCCGGACTCGAGGGGGCGGAAGAAGTCGCTGATGCACAGCCATGGCTCTTCGGTCTGGCGCGGGAAGGTGAACCGGGTGGCCTCGTCGGAGCGGCTCTCGTCCTCGAAGAGGACCAGGTCGTTTCCGTCGGCATTGGCGGCCAAGTGCCCCCAGGCCACCTGGGGCACCAGCAGCTGCTCGGCCTTGGCCTTGGACAGCTGCTCGCGCAGCACGTCGCGGACCCGGTCCTTGAAGGCGGCGTCGTCTTCGCCGCCTTCGGGCCGGAATCCCCACTGGTTGCGGAACAGTGCCGTCTCGTTGAGGTAGGCGGCGATGTCGTCGTGCGCGATGCCCTTGGCTACGCGGCTGCCGAGGAACGGGGGCTTGAACACCGGATTGTCGGTGGCCACCGAGGGCGAGCGCGATGGCAGGCTTTCGCCGCGGGCCACTGCTTCGGCCGCGGCCTGGCGGCGGAGCTCGCTCCGGCGCGGCCCGAGGTCGCGGCCCCCGAGCGCCGTGCCGAACTCCGGGTCTTCCTCTCCGCTGCGGGCCAGCTCCACCAGCCGGTCCATCGTCCGGAGCCCCTCGAAGGCATCCTTGCCGTAGAACAGACGACCCTCGTAGATCTTTCGCAGGTCGCGCTCCACATACGTACGGGTGAGCGCGGCCCCGCCCAGGATGACCGGGATGTGGGAGAGCCCCCGACGATTGAGCTCCTCGAGGTTGTCGCGCATGATGAGGGTCGATTTGACCAGCAGGCCGCTCATGCCGATCGCGTCGGCTCGGGACTCCTCGAGGGCGGCGACCATGTCGGCGATGCCCACCTTGATGCCCAGGTTCTTCACCGTGTAGCCGTTGTTGGTGAGGATGATGTCGACCAGGTTCTTGCCGATGTCGTGCACGTCGCCCTTGACGGTCGCCAACACCATCGTGCCCTTCCCGCCCTGATCGGCCTTCTCCATGTGCGGTTCGAGGTAGGCGACCGCGGTCTTCATGGTCTCGGCCGAGCCGAGGACGAACGGCAACTGCATCTCGCCGCTGGCAAAGAGCTCACCCACGGTCTTCATCCCGGCCAGCAAGAATTGGTTGATGATCTCGAGCGGGGTATGGCCTTCTCCCATTGCTTGGTCGAGATCGGCCTCGATCCCGTTCCGGTCGCCGTCGACGATCCGGTGCTCGAGCCGCTGCTCGACCGTCCACCCGGAGCGGTCCTCTTGCACAGCGGCACTTGAGGCCGTGGCGCCTTCGAAGATGGACAGCAGCTCGGTCAGCGGGTCGTACCCGTCGTGCCGCCGGTCGTACACCAGGTCGAGGCAGACCTCACGGGCCCGCTCGTCGATCTTCGACAACGGCAGAATCTTCGACGCATGAACGATGGCCGCGTCCAGCCCGGCCTCGACACACTCGTGCAGGAATACCGAGTTGAGCACCTGGCGGGCCGCCGGGTTCAAGCCGAACGAGACATTCGACAGGCCGAGGACGGTGTAGACGCCCGGCAGCTCCGACTTGATTCGCCGGATCCCTTCGATCGTCTCGATACCGTCCCGCCGGCTCTCCTCCATTCCGGTGGAGAGGGGAAGGGCGAGGGCGTCGAAGATGAGGTCTTCGGGATGCAGGCCATACCGCTGCGTGGCGATGTCGTGGATCGCGGTGGCCGCCCGTACCTTCCAGTCGGCCGTACGGGCCTGCCCCTCGGTGTCGATGCAGGTGCAGATGACAGCGGCCCCGAACTCTTTGGCCAAGGACAGGAAGGAGTCGAGGCGGGTGCCGGGCTCGTCTCCCTCTTCGAGATTGACCGAGTTGATCACCGCCCGCCCTCCGATCCACGAGAGGGCCGTCTCGACCACCGGTGCCTCGGTGGAGTCGACCACCAGCGGGACCGTCGACTGGGTGGCGAACCTGGAGGCCACCTGCTCCATGTCGGCCACCCCGTCCGCCCCCGTGTAGTCGACGCACACGTCGATGAGGTGCGAGCCCTCCTTCACCTGTTCGCGGGCCATGGCCACACAGGTGTCCCAGTCGCCGGCCAGCATGGCCTCGCGGAACTTCTTTGACCCGTTGGCATTGGTCCGTTCCCCGATCACCAGGAAGGAGGTGTCCTGATCGAACGGCACCTGGGTGTAGATGGACGCCGCCCCGCGCTCGGGCTCCGGGCGACGGGGCGCGGCGGCGAGGGGCGCGCACGCCTCCACCACCGCGGCCAGGTGGTCCGGCGTGGTGCCGCAGCACCCGCCGATGACCGAGACCCCGAGCTCGCCCACGAACTGGGCCTGGAACTCGGCCAGCTGGTCCGGGCTGAGGTCGTAGTGCATGGCCCCGTCCACGACCGAGGGGAGCCCCGCGTTGGGTAGGCACGACACCGGGGTCAAGGCGTGGGCCGACAGATGGCGCAAGGGCTCGAACATCTCGGCCGGGCCGGTCGCACAATTGAGCCCGATCACGTCGACGTCCATGGCCTCGAGGGCGCACAGCGCGGCGCCGATCTCGGTCCCCGGCAGCATGGTGCCGGTCAGCTCGATGGTCACCTGGGCTTGGATGGGCAGACGGCGACCGGCCGCCCCCATGGCCCGCCGTGCCCCGTTGATGGCCGCTTTGGCCTGCAGCAGATCGAAGACCGTCTCGACCAGGATGAGGTCCACCCCGCCTTCGATGAGGGCGGCCGCCTGCGCCTGGTAAGCGTCGCGCAGTCTGGCGTACGGGATCTGGCCGAGGGTCGGGAACTTGGTGCCGGGCCCGATGCTTCCCGCCACCCACCTCGGCCGGTCGGGGGTGGAGAAGTCCCGAGCCGCGCCGACGGCCAACCCGGCGGCGGCCACGTTCAGCTCGTGCACCCGGTCGGCCTGCCCGTACTCGGCGAGGACCGGGGCGAAGGCCCCGAACGTGTCGGTCTCCACCACGTCGCAGCCGACCTCCAGGAACGACCGGTGGACGCGGTCGACCACGTCTGGCCGGGTGACCACCAGCAATTCGTTGCAGCCTTCGAGCTCGGGTCCCCCGAAGTCGTCGGCGGTGAGCCCGGCCAGCTGCAGGTTGGTGCCCATGGCGCCGTCGAAGACGACCACCCGCTCCGAGGCGGCTTCCAGGTAGGCCGAGGTTTGGTCATTCGCCATGAGCCCTCCAGGCTATCGGGGTCGTCGGGGGCTCCCGCGACGGCGTGACGCCGAACGGCCGAAAGGGGCGCCACGGTCGATCTGGTTAGCATCGACCTCGGTGACCGTGCTGAAGATCTACACGAAGACGGGTGACGACGGCACTACCGGCCTCCTCTTCGGTGGTCGGGTGGCCAAGGACTCGATCGTCATGCAGCTCAACGGGACGGTCGACGAGGCCCAGGCGGTGATGGGACTGGCCCGGGCGGAGACGGAGGCCGGTTCCGAGCTCGACGTCCTCCTCACCGGGCTCGAACGGGATCTCTACGTGCTCATGTCCGAGGTTGCCACCGATCCCGCCAACCGGTCGAAGCTGAAGGCTGGGTCGACCATGGTCACCACACGGATGGTGGAGGCGCTCGAAAAGCACATCGACGACCTCATCGAGCGGACCGACATGCCGAGCGAGTTCGTCGTACCGGGAGCCAACCGCGCCTCGGCCGCACTCGACCTGGCCCGGACGGTGGTGCGCCGAGCCGAGCGGTTGGTCGTCTCCTCCCCGGTACCGGGGTCGCTGGTGGCGCCTTACATCAACCGACTCTCGGACCTGCTGTGGGCCATGGCCCGGTTCGCCGAGGGGGATGAGCACCTGCTGGCTCGGGGCGCCCCGCGGCAGAGACGATCGAGGCCATGAGGCGCTGGCAATGAGAGTGGAGACCCAGGCCGGCGGCGCGCTCCCCACCGACGTGGTGGCCGTCGGGGTGCCGGTGCACGCAGGTGACAACGGGCCGAGCCTGGCCGCGGCGACCGACGGGGCGCCGGACCTCCCCGGGCTGCCCTCCGAGCTCGACCCGGCCTGGTGCAAGCGGCACAGATTCGAGGGCAAGGTGGGCCAGACGCTCCTCCTCGGCTCGGGTCTACCGGAGGTGGTGCTGGTGGGCGTGGGCCCGGCCTCCGAGCTCGCGGGCCATCGAGGGCTCGAGTCGGTACGCCGGGCGACGGCGGCGTTCGTCCGGTCGGTCGGCCCGGCCGAACGCGCCGCCTGGGCCCTGCCCGCCGCCAACGGACTGGGCGGGACCGACTTGACCGCGGCTGCCGCGGAGGGAGCGGTGCTCGGGTCGTACCACTACGACGCATTCCGTACCGCCGCGCCGCCAGCGCAGGTTGACGTCCTGGTCATCGTCGGGGACTCGCCCGCCGAGGCGTCGATGCTCGAGGCCGGCGCGGCGCGCGGCGCCCGGCTCGCCGAGTCGGTCAGCCTCGCCCGCGACTTGGTCAACGAACCGCCCAGCTCGTTGACCCCGGACCGGTTCGCCGAGCGCTTCGTGAGTCGATTCGCCGATGTGCCCGAGCTCTCGATCGAGGTCTGGGACGAGGAGCGGATCACCGAGGAGCGGCTCGGCGGGCTGCTCGGAGTGGCTCGCGGGTCGGCCCAGCCGCCCCGGTTGGTGAAAGTGGAGTACCACCCGTCCGACCCGTTGGGTGGCGACGGCCGGGTGCCTCATCTGGCCCTGGTCGGGAAAGGGATCACCTTCGACTCCGGCGGCCTCTCGCTCAAGACGGCGAGTGGCATGGAGACCATGAAGACGGACATGGGCGGGGCCGCCGCCGTCCTGGCCGCGGTCGACGCCGTCGCCGCCTTGGGGGCGCGCCTGCGGATCAGCGCGTTTGCGCCCCTCACCGAGAACATGCCCGGCGGATCCGCCACCAAGCCCGGAGACGTCCTTACCGCCCGCAACGGCAAGACGATCGAGGTCCTCAACACCGACGCCGAGGGCCGCCTCGTCCTGGCCGACGGGCTGTCGTTGGCCGTCGAGGCCGAACCCGACGCCATCATCGACCTGGCCACCCTCACCGGCGCGGCTGTGGTGGCCCTGGGCAAGGACGTGGCCGCCCTCCTCGGGAACAACGAGTCCCTCCTGGCCGAGGTCGAGGCGGCGGGGGACCGGGCCGGCGAGCCGCTCTGGCCCCTCCCCCTGCCCGACGACTACCGCAGCCACATCGATTCCGAGGTCGCCGATATGCGCAACGTGGGTCGGCCGGGCCAGGCCGGCACCATCGCCGCCGCCATGCTCCTCCGCGAATTCGTCGGGACCGTCCCCTGGGCCCACCTCGACATCGCCGGACCGGCCCGCTCCGACGAGAACAGCACGTACCTGGCCAAGGGAGGCACCGGGTTCGGCGTGCGGACGTTGGTGGCCCTGGTCACCGCCGAGTCGTTCGCCAACGTCCTGGCCGGTCTCAGGTCGATGAGGCAGGCCTAGCGGCTGACTGCGGTCGGACGGCGGCGACACGCGCACGCCACCTGCCTCGGGGCTGCGGTACCTTCGTCCAGTGAGGATCGCCGTGCTCGGGGCCGGTTCGTGGGGGACCACCGTGGCGTCCCTGGTGGCGCCCAGGCACCCCACCGTGCTGTGGGCCCGGGACCCTGCGGTGGCCAAGGCCGTGAACGCCGACCACACGAACGCGGCCTACCTGCCCGGTTTCGGACTGGCCGCTGAGCTTTCGGCCACCGCCGATCTCGCCGAGGCGGTCGCCTCGGCGGACCTGGTGGTGGTCGGCGTGCCGACCTCTGGTTTCCGTCAGGTCCTCGAACAGGCGTCCGCCCACATGCGTCCCTGGGTGCCGGTCGTGAGCCTGTCGAAGGGCCTCGAGCGCGGGTCTCACCTGAGGATGACCGAGGTCATCAAGGAGGTGGTCCCGGGCCATCCGGTGGCCGCGCTCACCGGACCCAACATCGCCCGGGAGATCATGTCCGGCATGGCCGCCGCCGCGGTGGTGGCCACCGAGGACCTGGAGGTGGCGGGCGCCATCCAGAAGGTCGTGACCCGGGGTCTCTTCCGGGTCTATCTCAACCATGACGTCGTCGGTTGCGAGATGGGCGGCGCGTTGAAGAACGTGATCGCCATCGCCGCCGGCATCGGTGAGGGACTCGGGGTGGGTGACAACACCCGGGCCGCGGTGATGTCGCGCGGACTGGCCGAGCTGACCCGGCTGGGTGTGGCGATGGGCGCCCAGCCGAGCACGTTCGCCGGACTGGCCGGGATGGGTGACCTCATCGCCACCTGCATGAGCCCCCACAGCCGCAACCGCGCGGTCGGGGAGCAACTGGGCAAGGGCCGCCGGCTCGACGACATCCTGGCCGAGATGCACATGGTGGCCGAAGGGGTGAAGACGGCTACCGTGGCGCTCGAGCTGGCCGAGCGCCACGGGCTCGACCTGCCGATTTGCACGGTGATCGACCAGGTGGTGAAGGGGCAGATCGAGCCGGCCGACGCCTATTGGGGCCTCACCCCCGCCGGGCACGAGAACGAGCCCGGTTGATCACGGTGACCCACAAGGCTGCTTACCTGGTTCGCTGCTCGGTTCCTCCCTGAGCAGCACCCCCTCCGCCCCGCTCGGCCTCGGCCGCTGAGCCGGACGGGCCCGGGGCCCGATGCCGCTCAGCTGCGGCTCGGGCTGCCGAGAATGCGACGGCTGGGTGGAAGCTCCACTTGCCGAGCTGCCGCTCGATCTGCCGCTGGTCGCGTCCGGCCGAGGCCAGACCGGCCGCCAGGCGTCCTGCCCGCCGACGCATCTGCTCCGGCTCGGACAGACGCTGCTCGGTGAGCCACCGCCGGTGACTGGTCTGCAGCGGTTCGGGCAGGCGGCTCAGGTGCCGGAGGGGGAGGGGCGGGATGCGGGTGCGGACGGCCAGGGCCCCGGGACCGTGGGGACGGGCCAGCTCGAATGTGCAGAGGCGCTGCAACGCCCGGCGGAATGGGGAGTTCTTGCCCATCCGCCCGCCGAGCCCCAGGCACTTGGCCGTCTCGGCCAGGTCGATGTCGAACCCGTCGCGCCGGACCTCGAGGCCGTAGGAGAGCCTCCGGAGCAACCAGGTCGTCGACGGAGTGATTACACAACCAGGGCCACAAACGTTCGGTTGTGCGACAGTTTCTGAGTCATCCATCGCTAGGCATGAGGGAACTGTAACTAATCCGTTTAGCAATCAATGTCCAGCAAACGGTAGCAAATTCAGTTACACTCCCCTCATGGCGATCTTGGGGTACTGCCGGGTAAGCACATCGGACCAGTCTCCCGACCGGCAAAGGGATGAACTGACAGCTGCCGGGGCGGAGCAGCTCTATTCAGACATCGGCAGCGGCAAGAAGGATGCCCCCCGACCTCAGTGGGACGAACTGCTCCGGTCCCTCCGCAAGGGCGACACCCTCATGGTGACTGAGCTATCGAGGTTGGGGCGCTCCGCCTCACAGCTCTCTGCTCTGGCTGACGACCTGAGGGACCGAGGGGTAGCACTTCGAATCCTGAATCTGGGCATCGATACCGGCACCCCCGCCGGAAAGCTCGTCTACTCCATCATCGCTGCGGTGGCTGAGATGGAGCGGGACCTCCT
>DASZIO010000023.1:0-216020 GCA_035949055.1 Acidimicrobiales bacterium | reverse complement strand
CATGCTCACCTGGATCCCCCAGACCTGGGAGAGCGTGTTCAACGCCGGGCTCGCCTTCTCGACCATCTTCTTGTCCATCACCCTGATCACCGGCATGGGTGGGCAACTCTCCCTCTGCCAGGCCACCCTGGCCGGGGTGGGGGCGTTCACCGCCGCCCAGTTGGCCAACCACCTGGGCCTCAGCCTGCTGGTCGGGGGCATCGTGGGCGCCGTGCTGGCCGCAATGGTCGCGGTGGTGCTGGCCGTGGCCTCGTTGCGCCTCAAGGGGCTCGGTCTCGCCCTCATGACCATCGCCGCCGCACTCTTCTTCGACAATTCCGTCTTCACCCAAGGCACGATCAGCAACGGCCACGCCATCACCGTCGAGTCGAAATGGGTCGGTCTCGGGCTGTTCAATCCCGACGGCCACAGTCTCTTCGTCCTCCTGATGGTGGTGCTGGTGATCACCACGCTCGGGGTGCTCCTCATCCGGAGCGGCACCACCGGCCAGTACCTGTCGGCCATGCGAGGCAGCGAGACGGCCGCCGCGGGGCTCGGCATCAACCTCACCTGGCAGCGGATCCTCATCTTCGCCCTGTCTGGGGCGGTGGCCGGCATCGGCGGCACCTTGCTCATCATCCAGCAGGAATCGGTCAACGCATCCCAGTTCACCTACGAGCTCTCCCTGGCCTTCGTGGTCATCGTGGTGACCACCGGGGTGAGCACCGTCGAAGGGGCCATCCAGGGCGGTATGGGCTTCGTGGTCATCCAGCAGCTCCTCACCTACCTGCCGGCCCGATTCGGCGGCAACAGCCTCACCATCGTCCTGTTCGCCTTTGGCGCCCTCACGTACGTTGCCCACCCCGAGGGCATCCTCGAATTCCAGAAGCGCCGCTGGACACTCCGCTTCGAGCGCCTGCTGTTCGGGGAACGTGAACTGGCCTCGCCGGCCTCGGCGGCGACGCTCGGAAGTGCTGGGCCATGACGTACGGGTCGTCAGCCGGTGCGGCTCCGACACTGGCCGGGGGTGGACCGGGCGCGGAGCCGCTCCTGCAGGTCACCGACGTCTCGAAGTCGTTCGGGGGGATCGCCGCGGTCAGCAACATGAGCTTCTCGGTGTCAGCGGGCGAGAGCGTCGGCCTGGTCGGCCCCAACGGAGCGGGCAAGACGACGCTGTTCAATTGCATCTGCGGACAGCTACGTCCTGAGCAAGGACGGGTGGAGCTGGCCGGCCGGGCCATCGACCGGCTGGCCGTCTACCAGCGGGCGCGTCTCGGGATCGGGCGTACCTACCAACGGGTCGAGGTGTTTGCAGACATGACCGTGCGAGAACACCTGCTGGTGGCGGAGCGGGTCCGGCGGGGCGATGGACGCCTGTGGCGTGATCTCTGCCGCATGAGCCGGCCGTGCCCCGAAGAACTGGAACGGGTGGACCGGGTGCTCGCACTGATCGGTATCACCGAGCGGGGGGACACCCCGGTCAGTGCGCTCGGCCTCGGCTCATGTCGCCTGGTCGAGCTGGCTCGGGCCCTCGTGGCCGACCCGGTGATCCTGCTGGCGGACGAGCCCTCCTCCGGCCTCGACGTGGAGGAGACCAAGGAGCTCGGGAGCGTGCTCCGCACGCTGCAACAGGAGCACGGGATGGCTGTGCTCCTGGTCGAGCACGACCTCACCATGGTCGGCGCGGTGGTGGACCGGACGATCGTGATGGACCTCGGCTCGATGGTGGCCGAGGGCACGTTCGACCAGGTGATGTCGGACCCCCGCGTCCGTGAGGCCTACTTGGGTACGAGCGCATGACCGAGAGCACCGACACCGCCAGCCCCAACGGGAACCGGCCGGGGCTGGAGAAAGCCCCGTCCGCCCTCGAAGTGGACCACGTCAGCGCGGCCTACGGCCCCTACCGCGCCCTCTTCGACATTTCCTTCCGCGTGCCCGAGGGCGGCATCACCGCCCTCCTCGGCTCCAACGGCGCCGGCAAGTCCACGGTCGCCCGGGTGGTGAGCGGACTGATGCCGAGCACCAGTGGGTCGATCCGGGTCGGGGGTGAGGACATGACCGGAGACCCGGCCTACCGGATCTCCCGGGCGGGCATGGCCCATGTTCCCGAGGGCCGCGGGATCTTCTCCAACCTCACCGTCGAGGAGAACCTGATCCTGGCCTTTCGCCAGCGGCTGGGGCGCCGCCGGGTCTCCGACTCGCTGGCCCAGGCCTACGACGGGTTCCCGATACTGGGCGAGCGCCGCAAGCAGCGCGGCGGGACGCTGTCGGGCGGGCAGCAACGCCTGCTCTCCCTGGCCAAGGTGTTGGTGGCTCCGCCCAAGCTGCTGGTGGCCGACGAGCTCTCGCTCGGGTTGGCGCCGGTCGTGATCGAGACGGTCTACGAGGGGCTGCGGAAGATCAACCGGGCCGGAACCGCCCTGCTCGTCGTCGAACAGCAGGTGGACCGAGCGGTCGGGCTGGCCGCCGACGCGGTGATCCTCGAGCACGGCGGGGTGGCGTATACCGGTCCGTCACACGGCGCCAAGCGGGCGATGGAGCAGATACTCGCCAGTCGGACCGTCGCAACGTCCGCACTGGACTGACGGCCGAGACCGTCGGGCGCGACTGATGCCAACGAGCGCAGGCAAGGGGCGGACCAGCCCGAAGCAGGCGGCCAAGGCGCCCGAGCGCGTCATCCCCGTCGGGGAACCGGCCAGCAAGCGCGCGTTGCGTAGCCAGGGCAAGGAGACCATGCGCAGGCTGCTCGACGCGGCCATGGAGGCGATCGACGAGCGCGGGTACCACAGCACCAGGGTGAAGGACGTCGTCGACATCGCCAACACCTCACACGGCACGTTCTACCTGTACTTCTCCAACAAGGAGGACCTTGTGCGGGCCCTCACCATCCAGGCGACCTCCGAGGCAACCCGTCTGTACGGGGCGGTCACCGAGGCGGGCAACGCTCTCGACATCGAGAGCTGGGACAACTTACGCCAGTGGATCGGCGACTACTCGGCGCTCTGGTCCCGCTACGCGCCCCTCTTCCGAACGTGGATCGACCTGGCCGCCGTCGACCGCGCCGTGGTGGACCAGACCAGGTCCATGATCACCGCCCACATCGACGCTATGGCGTCGCGGATCTCGTCGTCGGGGCCGACCGGCGACATCGACCCGGGCGTGGCGGGCTTGGCCGTCATCGCCATGCTCGACCGCTTCCACCTGATGTCGGAATTCATGGACACCCCGGTGGACGAAACCGCGCTGGACACGCTGACCACCATGGTCCACCGTGCGCTGTTCCCTTCCGCCAACGAGAAGGGGTCCCGCTAGCGGAGCCCCCCGGATCACCGCGACGCCGAGTGGGATGCAACTTCGTCGGGTCAGTCGAGGCCCACGTCGATCGGTGCGCCCGCCGACAGCAGATCCACGCGGTCGTTGTCCTCCCGGTAGCGGAGACCTTGGACGTTGAAGAGCCGGACCGAGTCGCTGCCCACCGGATAGGGACCCCAGTGCCAGGTGCCGCGGTGCAGGACGACCGGAAGCAGGACGGGCAGCCTGAAGGCCCGGATCGACCGGGCACCGGCCGCAGAGCCCGGGTCGGCGCCGGCGGGAGCCACCACGATCACCGCCGGGTGGTCCATGGCCATCAGCGCCTGGGTGTGGGTCATGTGCCTGAACAACTCCTGGCACCGGAGGCCGCCGGTGATGACAGGTACCTCGTCCAGCGTGTGGCCGATGAGGTTGACGTGGACATCGTCCCAGTCGAAGGTGAGCCGCTCCCTTCCATCGGTCGGGTCGGTGTCGGCCACCGGCAGCCAGCCGAACGGGGCCCACTTCTCCGCAGTCAGGTCCTCCGGCTCGATTCGAACTGCGTCGATGGCCACATGTCCTCCTCAACCGCCCTCGTCCGGGGGCCGGCTCCACCGCATCAGGCCGTCCGGAGCGGGACCTGCGGCTCGCGGGTCGCCCCCGCTACCAGCCGCTGATCTAACCTGAGGCCCGAATCCGACCACACCACCGAGGCCCACCACGGGCCCGGCTGAATCCTACCGAGCGGAAGGTGATACCGGCCATGACCATGGACGTTCGCAACATCGAGGACGCGGCGCCCGTCGTCGAGCACAACGGAACCGTGCCGGTCTGGTGGATGGTCAATCCCCGCGAGCTTCGCGACGCCACCAACGGCGGCTTCCTCGAGCTGGTCAACGAGTTCGAGGTGCCGGGGGGCGGCCGGGTCGAGCCCCACTCCCACCCGACCCACGAGTTCTATTACGTCCTGTCCGGGCGCGGCATCATGACCATCAGCGACGAGGACCGCCCCGTCTCCCAGGGAGACCTGGTGTACATCCCGCCCGATGCCGTGCACACCCTTCGGCCGGTGAGCGAGAACGCCGGCATCCACTGCTTCTGCTTTGCCATCGGCACGCCGGAGGCGGGGCCGATCGACTACACGCACCACTGAGTGGCCCGGGTCCTGCTCACCCGTCCCCTCCCCGAGGGGTGGACCGACCCGCTCACCGACAGTGGCCACGAAGTGGTGGTGGTCGAGGAGGGCGGAAGCGACCTCACCCCACTGGTGGGTGACGTCGAAGGTGTGCTCTGCATGCTCACCGACCACCTCGACGCCGGCGTGCTCGAGGCGGGGGCTGCCGGGCGGCTCCGGGTGGTGAGCGTGGCCGCGGTGGGCTACGACAACATCGACGTGGCGGCGGCCGCCCGATTGGGCATCGCCGTGTGCAACACCCCGGGCATACTCGACGAGACCACCGCTGACCTGGCCTTTCTTCTGATCCTGGCCGCGGGGCGCCTGGCGTCGGGGGCGGAGGCCGATCTCCGGGCCGGCCGGTGGACCGGATGGGGCATCACCGACCATCTCGGTCGCGACATCCACGGCACCTGTCTCGGTCTCGTCGGCTATGGAAGGATCGCCCGGGCAGTGGCCCGTCGGGCGGAGGGATTCGGCATGGAGGTTCTGCACCACACCAGGACGGCCACCGGCCGGCCCGGGTACGTGGCTGCCCTGCCCGACCTGCTGGCCAGCGCCGACACGGTCAGCCTCCACGTGCCGCTCACCCCGGCGACCCGGAACCTCATCGGCGCGGCCGAGCTGGCCGCGATGAAGCCGACTGCGGTCCTCGTCAACACCGCCCGCGGACCGGTGGTGGACGAAATCGCGCTGGCCCGCGCCCTCGAGGCGGGCGAGCTCCACGCGGCCGGACTCGACGTCTACTCGGGGGAGCCGGCCGTGCACCCGGCCCTACTGAATGCCCCCCGCACCGTGCTGCTTCCCCACGTCGGCAGCGCCACCGTCGAGACCCGGACCGCCATGGCCCAGATGGCCGCCCGGGCCATCTGCGACGTCCTGGCCGGCGACACCCCTGAGCACCTGGTGCGACCCTAAACCGCCGGCCGGCGGCCTGTTCAGCCCGGCGCCTGCTCACCGGCCACCGCCGACGTGTCGAGCCCCAGCAGCTCGACGGTGGTGGCCCCGGTCCGCAGCGCCTCGAAGTAACCCTGCTCCTTCTGCGATCGGGCCCGGGCCGCGCCGAGCACCGCACCGAGCTCGGCTCCCGGCACGATGACGACGCCGTCGACGTCGCCCACCACCCAGTCCCCGAGCCTCACCGGCACGCCGGCCACGCTCACCGGTTGGCCGACCGACCCGCGTTCCCGTTTGGTCGCGCCGGGCAGGGCCACCATCGAGGAGAACACCGGAAAGCCGTGAGCTTCCAACGCGGCCACGTCGCGGACCCCACCGTCGATGACCAGGCCGGCCAGGCCCCGTGCCTCTGCGCCGGTCGTCAGCACCTCACCCCAGTACCCCCGCCCGGCGACGCCCCCGACGTCGACGACCAGGGCCGAGCCGGCCGGGGCGTGCGCCACGCCCACGTGGATGGCCAGATTGTCGCCGGGCGTGCAGCGAACGGGGTAGGCCGGGGCGGCCAGGTCGGCACCGGCCCAGGCCGGACGCAGCCGCGACGGCATCACCTGAGCGCCGCTCTCGCCCAGCGTGGCCGCGCCCAGCATGCGGAGCTCCGACGCCAACACCGCCGGTTCCGGTGGCGGCGCGGGATCCGGGCGACCGGGCTCCGAGCCGGTCACGGTGGCCCGCCGGCGTCGTACACCGCGACGGCCATCTCGATCTCGACCGCACCACCCCGCGGAAGGGCAGCGACACCGATGGCCGAACGGGTGTGCCGACCGGCTTCACCGAACAGGTCGAACAGCAGGTTGCTGGCGCCGTCGACCACCGTCGGTTGCTCGTGGAACGCCGGGTCGGAGGCCACGTAGCCAGTCAGCCAGAGCACCCGCTCCACCCGGTCGAGGGTGCCGAGCGCGGCCTCGAGCACGGCCAGGGCGTTGAGGGCGCACACCGCGGCGGCCTCCCGCCCTTGGTCCACCGACACCGTCCCGCCGAGGGAGCCCGAGCAGATGAGCTTCCCGTCGATGCGCGGGAGCTGGCCCGATGTCCTCGCCACCCCGCCGTGGAGCACCACCGCGTCGAGCGGATCGTGGGGCAGGTGGGGACCGTGCAGCTCGAGGCCCAGCTCGGTGAGCCGGGTCCGCACCCGTCCGGTGGTCGCGTTCATCGTCGGCGCTCACCGCTGATGGGCGCCGGCTGCGTGGGCTCGTCGTCCGGGGCAGGGTGCATCACGGCTTCTTTGGAGGTGGGGGCCAGGTCCGGGGGCGGTGGGCATGTTATCGCCCGCCACCTGTCCCTGACGCCCCAATCAGAGACCCGTCCGGCCTGCGTATGATCGGCCGGTGAAGATCGGGATCTCGCTCGGGGTGCTCCGTCCCGATCTGTGGGCCGAGGTGACCCGCGAGGCTGATCGACTCGGCTTCGAGTCGGTGTGGATACCCGAGCACCTGGTCATCCCGGTGCAGGCGGCCGGCAGCCCGTTCGCCGGGTCGGACCATCCTCCCATTCCGTCCGACATCCCGGTCTTCGATGTCTTCACCTACCTGGGCTATCTGGCCGGCCAGACCGAGCGGGTCCGCTTCGGGACCCAGGTCTACAACATCGGCTTGCGGCACCCCTTCGTGGTGGCCCGGGCGGTCACCACGCTCGACGTCGTCTCCGGGGGACGGGCGGAGTTCGGCGTCGGGGCCAGCTGGCTCCGGGAGGAGTGGCAGGCGCTCGGGCTCGACTTCGCCAGCCGCGGTCGCCGGGTGGACGAGGCCATCGGCGTGTGCCGCCGGCTCTGGAGCGAGCCGGTCGTCGAGCATCACGGGGAGTTCTTCGACTTCGATCCCGTGATGTTCGAGCCCAAGCCGGTGCAGACACCGTCGCCGCCCCTCCACATCGGAGGCGACGGCCCGGCCGCCCTACGCCGCGCCGCGCTGGTCGGCGACGGCTGGATCCCGATGAACCACAGCCTCGAGCAGATCCCCGCCGCCGCCGGCCGCATCGCCCGGTTGCGCGAGGAGGCGGGCCGGCCCGGGACGGTGGAGATCACGCTCGGGGCCGGTGGCCCCGACGGTGACGACCTGCGCCGCCACGCCGACGCCGGCGTGGGGCGGGTCCTCGTCAAGCCGTGGGGGCGCAGCTCGGAGGCGGTGGGCGGCATGAGGCGATTCGCCGAGGAGACCCTGCCCGGCGTGCGCGACCACCCCGTAGCCCCTCCGTCCCCGTAGTCCCCGCGGGCCGCCGGGGCCGGCCGCGCCGGTGCGTCCCAGCCGTATCTTGCCGGGACGCCCTCATTTCGGCCAAGCTTCCCCGGTTCCGTCGCACCACGGACGTGCGCGGCCATTCAGACTCGGATACGGGAGGAAATCATGGGAATGCTCGACGGCAAGGTGGCGATCGTCACCGGCGCGGGAAGGGGCATCGGGCGCGAGGAAGCGCTGCTGCTGGCCTCCGAAGGGGCCAAGGTGATCGTCAACGACGTCGGCGCCTCGCTGCAGGGTGAGGGCGGGGACAAGCATCCGGCCGAAGAGGTCGTCGAGCTCGTCAAGTCCGCCGGCAGCGACGGTGCGGTGAATGCCTCCGACGTCAGCTCGTGGCAGGGTGCGAAGGAATTGGTCGATCAAGCGGTCGACACCTTCGGTCGACTGGACATCCTGGTGAACAACGCCGGCATCCTGCGCGACAAGATGAGCTTCAACATGGAGGAGTCGGACTGGGACGATGTCATCCGTGTCCACCTGAAGGGCCATTTCGCCCCCTCCCACCACGCCGCGGTCTACTGGAGGTCGAGGGCCAAGGCCGGCGACAGCGTGAGCGGTCGCATCGTGAACACCGCCTCGGAGGCGGGGTTGTTCGGCAACGCCGGTCAGGCCAACTACTCCGCGGCCAAGGCGGGGATCGCCTCGATGACCTGGGTGCTGGCCCGTGAGCTCGAGCGCTATGGCATCACGGTCAACTCGATCTCACCACGCGCCCGCACCCGGATGACCGAGAACCTGTTCGGCGATATGTTCAAGGGCGACGAGGGCTTCGACAAGTTCGACCCTCGCAACGTCGCCCAGCTGGTCGCCTTCCTGGCCTCGGAGGAGGCCTCCGACGTCAGCGGGCAGAACTTCGTGGTCTACGGCGGCGACATCTGGGTCATGGGCGGCTTCCACGTGGTCGGTGAAGTGCACCGCGAGTCGATGTGGTCCCCCGAGGAGCTGGCCGGCGTCAAGGGAGAGCTGTTCAAGGGCATCTCGTCGGGTGTCCCTCCCTTCAGCATCGCCTGACGGCCGTCACCGGTCAGGACCGAGTCGGGACCACCGCGGTGGCCTCACCGACCACCTTCTCCTCGCCAGCGGCATTGTGCAGGCGCACGTCGAAATCCACCAGGTGGTCGTCGTCGACGGTGCGCTTGCCGGTGACGACGATCGAGGTGCGTAGGACCTCGTCGGGCCAGGTCTGCTTGGCAAAGCGAACCTGGAACCGGCGCACGTGTCCTGGGCCGACGTAGTCGGTGAGAGCCGACCCGAGCAGGCCCATCGAGAACATGCCATGCCCGAAGACGCTCGGCTGGCCGGCCGCTTTGGCCTTCACCTCGTCGTGGTGCATCGGATTGAAATCACCCGATGCCCCCGCGTACATGACCAGATCGGTGCGGTCGAGCGTGTGGGAACGCACCGGTGCCTCGTCGCCCACCACTGCGTCTTCGAAGCAGAGCACGTTCTCACCCATCGGTCTGGCCTCCATCGGTCGTTCGGCTCCGAGAGTTTGCCATAGCCGGCACTGTCACCAGCCCTTGAACTGTGGCGGGCGTCGCTGGGCGAAGGCGTCGAGCCCCTCGCGGGAATCGGTGCTGCCGAGCACCAGCTCCTGGGCGACCGACTCCTCCCAAAAGGCGGTGGACCGGTCGGACTCGAGGACCCGGTTGGCCAGATACTTGGTCAGGCCGATGGCCGGGGTCGGGCCCGAGGCCAGACGGGCGGCCCACTCGGCCGCCAGCGCCGGGAGTTGGTCGGCGCCGACCACCCTATTGACCAGACCGAGACGCTCGGCATCCCTCGCGGAGACGTCGTCGCCGAAGAAGCACAGTTCCTTGGCCCGCTGCGGGCCGATGAGCCGGGTGAGTAGATAGACGGCGCCGGCGTCAGGAACGATGCCCCGCCGCACGAACACCGCGATGAACCGGGCGTCCTCGGCGGCCAGCACCAGGTCGCAGGCAAGGGCCAAGGCCAGACCCCCACCGGCGGCGGTGGCGTTCACCGCGGCGATGACCGGTTTCTCGCAATCCAGCACGGCCGCGATCAGCCGCTGCCATCCGACGCGGATCATGCGGGCCGATTCGCCGACCACCCGGTCGGGCGCTCCCTCGGGTCGGGGCGGACGCACCACCGGCGAGCGGAGGTCGGCCCCCGTGCAGAACCCCTTGTCACCGGCGCCGGTGATGACCACCGCCCGCACCCCCAGGTCGTCCGAAGTGTCCTCCAGCCAGGTGATGAGCTGGTCGCGCATGGCGAAGTCGATGGCATTGCCGGCGTCGGGACGGTTGAGGGTGATCCAGGCCACCCCCTCCTGGACTCGCCGGAGAATGGCGGGGGGCGGCGTGCTGTCGGACATCAGGCACGGTGGATGATGTTCATGCGCGATGTGCACACCGGCGCACCGGTGTCCCGCTCGCGCCACTCTGTCTCCACCACCACGAAAGTCATCGTCCGACCCTTGGACTCCTTGCGGTAGGCGTCGGCCACCGTTCCCCGGCCGACCAGCACGTCGCCGGCCAGCACCGGCCGGTGGTAGGTGAACTCCTGCTCGCCATGGAGGATGAGCCCGCCGTTGGCCATCAAGGGGCCGAGCACCTCGGCCATGGGGTTGCCGGTAGGGGCTTCCTCGGTCTGCAGCTCGGGGTAGGCGCCGAAGTTCCCCATGACGAACGGATAGGTCGGGGGGGCCGGGATCCCGGCCAGTCCCGCCGCCTCGGCGGCCCGCAGATCGCGGTAGACGGGGCTGTGGTCCTTCACCGCTTGGGCGAACAGGCCCAGCTGACCCCGCTCCACCGCCACCACGGTGGTGCCGGTCGGCTTGCCGATGATCTTTTTCAGGACCTCGTCGTCTGCCACTGGGGCTCCTCCCCTGTCGTCACGCTCGCCGGATTCGGACGGTCGCTGAACCACTCACCGGTAGGGCAGATGGGTGCCCGCCCGGCACCGTAGCGCGCAACTTCCTGGTCGGTCAGGCTGCCCGGGCCCCTCGTATACTGCGCCCTCATGCGCAAGGCGGACTCGATGCGGGTCAGCCGCGTCCTACGGGTGTTCAACGAGTTCGTGCGGCCGGCCCGCCGGGGCGACGTGGCCAGGCTCGAGATCGCCGCCTACCACGTGCACGGGGAACCGGTCCCGGCGGCGGTGGCCATGGCTGCGCCTTTCGAGTCCTTCGTCGTCGGGGACGCCTGGGGCCCGGCCTGGGACACCACCTGGTTCCGCCTGCGCGGAACCATCCCGACCGGGTGGCGCGATCAGGAGGTGCGCCTCGGGTTCGCCATCGGCGACGCCGGTGAGACCGGGTTCGGCGCCGAGGCCCTCGTCTACCGCGACGGGCAGCCGGTCCAGGGGCTGTCCCCCAATCACCGCTCCTATCCGATCACCTGCCGGGCCGAGGGCGGCGAGCCGGTCGAGCTCTACGTGGAGGCGGCGGCCAACCCGCCCTCGCCGTTCGGCGCCAACCCGTGGCCGGTGCTCATGGCCGAACCATACGGGGCGCCGCGGTTCACCCTGTCCCGGGCGGGCCTCTTCACCGTCGACCCGGCGTTCGAGGCGTTCTTCCACGACTTCCGCGTGGCTGTCGAGCTCCTCGTGGAGCTCCCCGGGGATGAGCCCCGGAAGGCCCGCCTGTTGGCCGGGCTGGAGCGAGCCGCCAACCGGCTGTCCCTCCCCGACATCGGGGAGTCCTGGCCCGGGGCGGCCGAGATGGTACGCCGCCTGATCGACGAACCGGCCTCTCCCTCCGCCCACCGGGTGAGCGCGGTGGGTCACGCCCACCTGGATACGGCCTGGCTCTGGCCGCTGCGCGAGACGGTTCGCAAATGTGCCCGCACCTTCTCGACCGTGCTCGCCCTCATGGACCGTTATCCCGAGTACCACTTCGTCGTCTCCCAGGCTCAGCACCTGGCCTGGATGCGCGACCACTACCCCGGCCTGTGGGATCGCCTCAAGGAGCGCATCCGCGAGGGTCGTCTCGAGCCGACGGGCAGCATGTGGGTCGAGTCGGACTGCAACATCCCCTCGGGTGAGTCTCTCGTACGTCAGATCGTCCACGGGAAGCGCTTCTATCTCGAGGAGCTCGGCCTCGAGACCGACGACGTCTGGTTGCCGGACGTCTTCGGCTACTCGGCGGCGCTGCCCCAGATCATGCGCCTCGGGGGGGTGCACCGGTTCCTCACCCAGAAGCTCTCGTGGAACCAGTACAACGACATGCCCCACCACAGCTTCTACTGGGAGGGCATCGACGGCTCGCGGGTCTTCACCCACTTCCCGCCGGCTGACACCTACGGTGGCCAGATGAGCGTCCGCGAGCTCCGCCACAGCGTGCAGAACTTCCGGGACCACGAACACACCGACCGGTCCCTCTACCTCTTCGGCCACGGCGACGGCGGCGGCGGACCGACGGCGGAGATGCTCGAGTCGGCCCGTCGCCTGGCCGACTCCGAAGGCCTGCCCAGGATCACCATGGAGGGCCCGAGGGCCTTCTTCGACCAGGCCGAGTCGGCCATCGTCGACCCGGCAGTGTGGGCCGGCGAGCTCTACCTCGAACACCACCGCGGCACGTACACCACCCAGGGCGCCACCAAGGCCGGGAACCGCCGCGGCGAGCTGGCCCTGCGAGACGCCGAGCTGTGGGCGTCCCTGGCCGACGGCGACTACCCGGCCGGGGCGCTCGAAGGGGCGTGGCGAACGCTCCTCCTCCACCAGTTCCACGACATCATCCCCGGGTCGGGCATCCACTGGGTGTACGAGGACACCCGGCGTGACCATGCCGAGGTCATCAGGGAGGCCGAGACCATCACCCGCGATGCACTGGCCGAGCTCCATGCCGGGGTCGACACGAGCGGCACGGTTCATCCGGTCGTGGTGTGGAACTCCCTCTCCCACCCCCGCACCGGCCTGGTCGAGACCGCGGTGCCGGAGGGAACGACGGCCGTCCGTGCCTCGAGCGGACACCTCGGGCCCGTCCAGATCGTGGACGACGGCCTCGGCCTGTTCCTCGCCCCCGTGCCGTCGTGCGGGTTCGACGTCTTCGACCTGGTGGCCGAAGAGCCGGACCGCGACCGTCCCCCGGCCGAAGCCGGCCCGCGCCACCTGCAGAACGGCTCCCTGCGCATCGAGCTCGATGACCACGGGTTGCTCAGCTCGGTGTTCGACCGGTCTGCCCGGCGGCAGGTGCTCGCCGACGGGAGCCGCGGCAACCTCCTCCAACTGCATCCCGACTATCCCAACTACTTCGACGCCTGGGACATCGACGCCTGGTACCGCGAGCAGGTCGAGGACCTCACCGCGGTCGACAGCATCGACGTGGTGGAGACCGGACCGGTCCGGGCGGCTGTGCGGGTGACCCGCTCCTTCGGGCGGTCGTCCATCGTCCAGGTCCTCCGGCTCACGGCCGGATCACCGCGGCTCGAGGTATCCAACCAGGTGGACTGGCATGAGGAGAACCGGCTGTTGAAGGTGGCCTTCCCCCTGGCCGTGCGCAGCCCGAGGGCCACCTATGAGATCCAGTTCGGCCACGTCGAACGGCCCACCCACGCCAACACCAGCTGGGAGGCGGCCCGGTTCGAGGTCTGCGCCCACCGGTGGGCCGACTACTCGGAGCCCGGCTACGGCGCGGCCCTGCTCAACGACTGCAAGTACGGGTACGACATCCGGGCCGACGTGCTGCGGCTGTCCCTGCTCCGAGCACCCAACTGGCCTGACCCCGAGGCCGACCGAGGCCTGCACCGGTTCACCTACCAGCTGTTCCCCCACCAGGGTGACCTCCGGCCCGCGGGCGTGATCGACGCCGGCTACGACCTCAACGTGCCGCTCCGGGCGACACCCGGCCCGGCGGTCCGGAGGGCCCGGGGCGGGCGGGGTCGACGTGCCTCCTTCCTCTCCATCGATGCGCCGAATGTGGTGGTGGAGGCGGTCAAGCGAAGCGACGACGGGAGCGGCGCCCTGGTGGTCCGGTTGTACGAGGCTTGGGGGGCACGCGGCCCGGCCACCCTGTCTGCACCCTGGCCGGTGGCGCGGGCCAGCCGCACCGATCTCCTCGAACGGGAGGAGGCTCCCGTTCCCCACCACGACGAACAGATTGCGCTCGAACTCGCCCCCTTTCAGATCCTGACGCTCAAGCTGGAGCGCGCCCGGACCTGAACCGGGTCCGCATCGGGTCACGGCACCGCCGCGACCGGGGGCAGCCCGTGGGCGGGGCTGCCCCGCCGTCGCCACTCCTCGTACCTCGCCAGGAAGGCATCCCCGAAAGGGTCCTCGCCCACCAGCGGCATGGCGGCCCGCCAGATGGTGAGGTCGTCGGGTGCCAGCGCAGCCGCGGTCTCGAGGTGCCGGTGGGTGGCTTCGGCGTCCCCGCGCCGCCGGGCCTCGCACGCCACCCGGAAGTGGAGCCGGGCCCGGACCTCGTCGTCGCTCAGGTCGGCGACGGCCACTCGGGCCTCGTCGCGGGTGAGCGGGGCCACACCCGTCTTCACCCACCGACGGAGCTGGTCGAGGTGGGGCCCGGCCTCGACACCGGTGAATTCGGCGAACAGGTCGGAGGCGTGGGCGGCACCGGTGGGCCGGACGATCCGGCCCTCTTCGTCGATCCACACCACCGATGGCACGTTGGAGATGGCGTAGAGCTCGGTCAGCAGGTGCTCGGGGTCGTAGAGAACGGGCATCGTAATCCCGTCCGTCCACGGGAGGACGTCGTCGGCGCCACGGTCGAGAGCCACGGCGATCACGGTGAAACCGTACGGGGCCAGCTCGTCATGGACGGACTGCCACCCCGGCAGGTCGTACCGGCAGCCGCACCAGCTCGAGAAGGCCACGAGCAGACGCTTCGTTCCCGACCAATCGTCCAGTCGGCGGAGAGTGCCCATGAGGTCGGGCAAGGCGAAGCCGGGGGCTACGAGGCCGTCGAGAGCGCGGCGTCGGCGTTCCGTCGGCAGCGAGAGCGCCATCACGCCGGCCCCCACATCGACCACGGCGTGCCGCCCGAGGGCGCCTGCCACCGCCGAGAGGTCGACCCGGCCGTCGACGTGCAGGGAGCGGGGATCCGCCACCGGCACACACTGCTCGCCCTGGCACAACCCGGACGGCCCGAGCTCCCACCCCAGCGCGGCGGGCAAGTCGTCGGCATCCACGAGGAACGTCGACCGAGACCGGTCGGGGTAGGCGGTGATCCGCCTGGACTCCTCCTCGATGATGGTGATGTCGGTCATGATCGTCCTCGCCTCGGCGACACGGTTGCCCATGGGGATGTCCCGGTCAAGCTGGACCGGCGACCGAACGTTCCGCGGCGCCCGAGGCGGCGGCGAACTGGCGGCTGCGCTCAGCGAACCCACCCTCTCCCTCGGGGGTCGGGGCGGCCGGGGAGAAGAGGACCACTCCCCCGCCCGCCGTCGAGTCCACGGCCACCTGGACGGCCTCGCCGACGTCGCCGGCCAGCCGGACGATCATCCCCTCCGTCCGATCGGCGGCCGGCAAGCCGGCCAGGGCGTCGAGCAGGCGCTGCCCGTCGGGGGCCAACACCACCACGTTCGGAGGCGGACGACGACGGGCGAGGGCTTCGACCAGGGGCCGGACGTCGACCCCGCGGTCGGCGCCACCCAGGATGACGGTGAGCTCGGCGTCGGGGAAGGCCTCGATCGAAGCCATGGTGGCGAACGGATTGGACGCCAGGGCGTCGTCCACGAAGGTGAGTCCACCCCGCCGGCCGACGGTCCGGCACCGGGACGGCAGGCCCTCGAACTCGTCGACCGCCCGCCCGACTGCGTCGGCCGCCACCGACCCGCCACCGAGCAGGAGGGCGCCGGCCACCGCACCGCACAGGTTCCACACGTTGTGCCGGCCCGGCACACGCAGCCGGTCGGACTCCACCAGTGGCTCGCCGTCCGCCTCGATCATCCCGGAGGGAGCTAGCCGCACGCGGCCGGAGGGACCGTACAGCGTTCGGGCCCGGTGGTGGGCGGTGCGGCGCACGGCCTCGTCGCCCGCGGCGTTGACGGCCAGAGCACCCGGGGGCCCGGCCTCCACCAGACGCAGCTTGTCCCGGTAGTAGGTCTCTTCGCTCCCGTGCCAGTCCAGGTGGTCCGCCGCCAGGCTGGTCAGCACGCACACGCCCGGGGAAACGGTCACCTCCGCCGCCTGGTAGGAGGAGACCTCCACCACGTAGGCGTCGACGAGCGGGCGGTCATAGGCGTCGGTCACCGGCACCCCGATGTTGCCGAGCAGCTCGACGTCCATGCCCTGGTGGCGGAGGATCGCGGCGGTGAGGGCGGCGGTCGTGCTCTTGCCCTTGGTGCCGGTGACCGCCACCACCCGCGCCTCGGCGAAGTCCCCGAGCCACAGGGCCATGGCCGTGGTCACCAGCGTGCCCGACCGCCGGGCCTCGACCAGCTCGGGCCGGTACCGGCTCACCCCGGGGGCCCGCACCACCGCGTCAATGTCCGCCCAGGCCACCGAGGTGGGGTCGACGACGGCCACGTCGGTTCCGACCACCGCCGACGCCCGGGCGGAGGCGTCGTCGGGGTGGTCGTCGATGAGCACCGGTCTGACGCCCCGCCTGAGCAGCAGGCGGGTCAGAGCGAGGCCCTCCCGCCCGAGTCCCCACACGGCCACCGTCCGTCCGACGAGCTCCTCGAGCCTCACGGGACCGAGACCATGAACCGATCGACGGCGGCGGCGACGTCGGGGCGGGGGAACCGCAGCGCGGGATCGGCCCGCAGCAGCTCGTCGGCGTCCCGGTCGGTGACCAGGGCCCGGGCGGCGGGGGCGAGGGCCGCCACCACAGGTGTTCCGCTCCAGGCGGGGAGGTCGGCCAGCATCCTCATGGCCACGGCCGATTCGCGGCGCTCCCCGACGCATTCGAACGGTTTCCCCTCGGCGCTCATCAGAGCGGCGAATCCGGCGATCTGGTCGGGCTCCGCGAACATGTCACGCCCGATGAGGGCGGTCAGGTCCTTGGGCGTCATCGAGGGGGCCAGCATGAGGGCCACGAACCGGCACTTGGCGCAGTCGCCGCACCACCGGTCCCCCACACCCGCCGACCGGCGGAACGCGGTGTTGCAGCTGCACACGGTCGAGTGGTAGTCGGTGAGCGCGGCGAACGTCCGGGCAATGGACAGCTCCGAGTAAGGACGCAGCGCCGAGCCGTAGGTGAGCCCGGGGTCGACCGACGTGGCCACCAGATCGGTGAGCAGGCGCTCGAAGTCGAGGCTCTTCGAGTACTGGTGGTTGACCGGCGCGCCGTCCACCCACACCGACTCCTCGCTCGCCGACCGCTCGATGGCCATGGCGATGGTGTCGTAGCCGTACACCGCGCTGCCGAGCACGGCGATGAGGGACACGATGGCGGTGATGGGGACATGGCCGTTGAGCGCCCCGGAGCTATTGAGCCCGGCCAAGGCGGGTGACAGCTCGCGCCGCACGACGAGCAGCTCGAGACCGGCCAGCCGGGCCAGCTCGGACACCAAGGGATGGGGATTGACCGCCAGCAGACGGGGACCCAGCGGGCGTACCGCCTCGATGAGCACCATCGAGTCCTTTCCCCCTCCGATGGGCACGACCAACCCCCCGGGACGTTCCGCCACTGCCGGTGCCACCCGGGCGACGGGTTTCGACGGCGCATCGATGGACACCGGGCGTGGGACCGGCAATCCGTTCTCCACCGCGAACTCACGGAGTCCGTCGTCGTAGAGGTGGCGGTGGAACTCGACCTCGGCCGCGCTGAGGCCGGATTCGACGCGCACGACGGGCGGAGCAGCCGCCTTGTAGTAGCTGGTCCCCGCGGCGACGTGCAGGTGCAGCAAGGCACGTCGGATGGCGGCCATGTCCATCTCGCCGGTCGGCGGGGTCTCGAACGTCACGGTCTCCGTGAACGAAGGACCGTCGTCGAGGGCGTAGTCGAGCACCGCCGTGCGTGAGCGCTCGTCGAACGACCGGTCGAGGACCCGGAAGACCCCGAACGCCCCCGGGTCGAACCGATTCGGGTCGTTCATGGCCGCACCAGCGTACCGGTCGGGGTCACCGATCCGGCGCGCCGGGGCCTCACTCCCCCGAGGCGGGCACCAGCCGGCCGGTCCGTCGCACCGCCGGCCGTCGTCACCGCCTCGTACGGTCGGACAGCCGGATGTGCTCGACGATGGCCGGTGACGAACCGGCAGAATCGATGACCCAGGCATCGCCCTTTTGCAGGCGCTCCTGGTCGGGTCGGGCACCGCCCTCGGCCACCAGCCACTCGAGCACGGCGGTCGCGACATCACCGTGGGTGCAGAGCACGGCCGACTGGCCGGCCATGCGCCGGATCAATCGTTCCGCTGCGGCTCCGTTCCCCTCGGCCAGCTCGTCGAGCGTCTCGACCGGAAGCGACAACGCCTCGGCCGTCGGCTCGACGGTCTCACGACACCGGAGGTAGGGGCTGGAGAGAATCCGCTGCGGCCGGTAGCGGCTCAGGATGGGCACCAGCACGACCGCCTGGGCAGCACCCCGCTTGGAGAGCGGGCGGAGGCGGTCGTCGCCCTTGAAGGCGCTTCGTCTCCCGGCGTGCCCGTGCCGGACCAACAAGAGCGGCATGTCCATGATGCTGCCATGCCGGGAGCCGACCCGGGATGATGGCACACGCGGCAGGCGTCGGGCCGGCCTCGTGCGGCTAGGTCGGCACCCCGGGGACGTCGATGCCAGGGTCGCGGGGGAAGGGGAAGGCTTCGAGGTCCCGTCCGGAGCGCGCCAGGGAATGGTAGCGGCGCTCGGCGAACCGCCACCGGTCGCCGTCGAGTCGGTAACGGTCGTGGTAGAGACCGAAGGCCGTGGTCATTCGGGCGCTGTCCCGGTGCTGACGCACCTCGCACATGAACAGCCGGCTGGATGCCTCTCCTGCCTGCGGACCGCGAGGAAAGGCGATGTGGGCATTCAAGATCACGAACTCGAAGAACTCGAACCGGGCGAGGGCGCCGGCGATGAAGTCGCCGACGGCCGAACCACCGACCAGGTGCAGGGGCTCCCCCACTCGGCGGTCCACGATGACCGGCGCGTCGGTCACGAACAACTGCTCCAACTCCGGCCACGCCCTGCGGTTGACCACGTCGGCATAGGCATGTTGGAGCCGGCGGACCAGCGTGTCGTGCACCGCCTCGGCCAGCTGTTCATCCGCGATCACGGGAGGCTCCTCGTAGTCTACGAATCGCTGAAGCCGTTGCTCTGGTGTGAGCCGTCGCACAGCGGCTTGTTGCCCGAACCGCCGCACCGGCACAGTGTGACCCGGTTGCGCGTCTCCATCGGCTCCCCGTCCGCTCGTTCGATCCGAACCCCGCCGGTCACGAACAATGGGCCGTCCTCGACCACTCCGATGGCCGCCCGCAGCTCCGGCTCGACATCCTCGCCGTCCGCCTCCAGTCGGTAGGTGAGGGCACCCGACGGGCACCGCTCGACCATGGCGATGAGCTGCGAACGCTTGACGGTGTCCTCGGTGTCGCCATGTCGGAGCATCTTCCATACGTCGGTCATCCGGTTCCCGCAGAAACCGGCGTGCTCGCACACCGAGCGGTCGTCACGGACCACGATCCTGGTCCCGGTGTAGGTGGTCTGGCGCTCGTCGTAGCTCGATGTCGGCGCTGTCTCGGTTCCGTCGAATCCGTTGGTCCTGTGTGAGCCGTCGCAGAACGGTTTGTTCCCCGACTGCCCGCATCGGCACAGCGCCATCGGATCGGTGACCGGCAACGAGCCCCTGGTCTGCCAGGTGAGAGGCTCTCCGAGCTCCGACTCGACCATCCGGCGTCTCACGAGCGGCACTCCCCCCGCCACCAGGTAGGGGCCGTTGGCCGTGACCGCGATGGTCGCCTCGCCCTCCGATCCCTCGGTCATCTGCGTCCTCCCGGCAGCCTCGCTCGCCGGCCCGGGGCCCGGGGGCCGGGCGGCACCTCCACCTGTACTCTGCCCCCCATCCCGACCGCTGACAAACAGCCGCAGGGCCTCCGGATGCCACGATGGGGCATGGACGTCGAGCACGTGGCCTTCGCCGGCTTCGAGGGAGTGCGCCTGGAGGCGGACGTCCGGGGTGATCCCGCCGCCTGGCCCGTCCTCTTCCTGCACGGTGGGGGCCAGACCCGGCATGCGTGGGGATCGACCGCCACCACGGTGGCCGAGGACGGGTGGCGCACCGTTGCCCTCGACCTCCGCGGCCATGGAGACAGTGACTGGGCCGGCAACGGTGACTACTCGTTCACCGCCTTCGGCGGCGACTGCCTGGCCGTGGTGGACCAGCTGGGACGCCCACCCGTCCTCATCGGTGCCTCGCTCGGCGGGATGTCGGCCATGCTGGCCGAAGGCACCAGCGACCGCACCGTCTCCTGCGGGCTGGTGTTGGTGGACATCACCCCGAGGACCAACCCCGAGGGTATTCAGCGCATCCACTCGTTCATGCAGTCCGGCCTGGGTGGGTTCGACACCCTCGACGAGGCGGCCGAGGCCATCGCCGCCTACACCCCGCAGCGGACCAGGCCGGTGAACACGGCCGGCCTGAAGAAGGTGCTCCGCCCGCGCGACGGCCGGTGGTACTGGCACTGGGACCCACTCATCATCAGCCAGGAGCGGACCGAGGTGGTGCCCGAGCGTCTGGCGGGGCTGCTGGATGTGGCCATGAGCAACATCACGGTTCCCACCCTGTTGGTCAGAGGCTTGTTGAGCGACGTCGTCACCGACGAGGGCGTCGACGATCTCCTGTCCAGGATCCCGACGGCCACCGTGGTGGACGTGGCCGGTGCCGCGCACATGATCGCCGGAGATCGGAACGACGCCTTCTCGGACGCGGTGGTGACCTTCCTCCGGGAGCGGATCCGGCCCACGCTGACCTGAGGCCGCGGCCCACCCCGGCCTGGTAGGCCGCGATTCAGCGGGGACCCCTCGGGCCGAACCGCAGGGCCCCGTCGATGCGGATGACCTCCCCGTTGAGATACGGGTTCTCGCAGACACTCTGCACCAGCTGGGCGTACTCGTCGGGCCTTCCCATCCGCTTGGGAAAGGGAATGGCCGGCGCCCACATGGCTTCGACCGCGTCGGGGTCGGCGCCGTAGGCGGGCGTCAGGAAGGTACCCGGGGCGATGGTCACCACCCGGATGCCGACGACCGCCAGATCCCGGGCGGCGGCAATGGTCATGCCGATGACCCCTCCTTTGGCGCTGGCGTAAGCCACCGTTCCCACCGTGCCCTCGTAGCCGGCAATCGACGCCGTGTTGACGATGACCCCGCGTTCCCCGTCGGCCCGCGGGTCCGAACGGCCGATGGCCGCGGCGGCCAGCCTCACGACGTTGAAGGTACCCACCAGGTAGTGCTCGACGGTCCGGCGGAAGTCGTCGAGCTGGTGCGGTGTCCCGTCGGACTTGAGGGTCCGGCCGCCGCCGCCGAACCCGCCGTGCACCGCCACCGCCACCCGGACCGGACCGAGCGCGGCGGCCTGTTCGAGCGCCCCGGCGACGGATTCCTCGCTGGTGACGTCGGTCTCGGAGAAGGCGGCGGCCGGTCCTAGCTCGCCGGCCAGTGCCTCTCCCTTGTCCCGGGCCAGGTCGGCGATGACCACCCGGGCACCGGCGGCCACCAGCCGCCGCACCGTGGCCTCGCCCAGACCGCCTGCACCGCCGGTGACCAGTGCCGCCGCTCCCTCGAGCTCCATCCTCAGCTCCTCTCCGGGTGAGCGGTCGATGTCAAGACCGGCGCCCCGGCCGGCACGAGACGACGTCCCACCTCAGAACTTGGACCGGGCGCCGGCGCCGGGCTGCTGACCCTCGGGAAAGGCCCGGATCATGTTGTCCTGCACGAAAGAGGCCACCAGCCGCCCGTCCGCGCTGAAGATGTCGGCCCGGCCGTAGGAGCGTCCTCGGCCGGCATAGGGGCTCTGGTGAGCCAGCAGATGCCAGGCGCCGGCGTCGACGGGCTCGTGGAAGGTGAGTGTGTGGCTCAGCACGCTGGTGGAGATGGACACATGAGACATCGACTGGCCGACCCCCCGGTGGGGCCGCATGGCCGTGCCGATGAGGAAGCCGTCGGTGGCATAGGCCAGCAGCGCCTGCCCGATCACCCCCGTCGCCTCCGAGCCGGGGAAACGGCTCCAGACCAGCAGCTCGGCCGGGCCCACGGCGTCCGGGTCGGCGATGTCCACGCCGCCGACCACCCTGACCTCCCAGAAGTCGCCTTCACCGCCTCGGCCCGTAGCGTCCTCGGGTGCTCCCGCCGGCGGCAGGTCCACGGCGTGGCGGATGAGGTCGGGCTCGACCGCGCTCAACAGGCAGAGGGAGCGGGTGCACAGGCGCTCACCCTGGCGGACGGTGACCGTGGCACTGGCGAGCGCCCTCCCGGCGTGCATGGCTTCCACCTCGATGTCCAGCGGCTGGTCGAGCGATCCGCCGCGGGCGAACACGGTGTGCACCGACTTGATCTCCTTGTTCGGGTCGACAGTGGCCGCGGCCACGATCGTCTGGGCCAGCAGCTGGCCGCCGAAGACGACCCCGCCGAATCCGGTGTCGACGTTGTCGGCGCGGAACCTCCCTTCGCCGACCGGTTCGAGGTCGAGCACGGCGCGCAGTCCGGACTGGTCGGCCATGTCAGAGCTCGTACCCCGTACCGCGGAGCACCGGGATGAGCACGGACACGTCATCGAGCGAGCGGAGCGTGTCGTTGAGGTGCGTGCAGGTCGACCGGCCGACCAGCTCGTGGCGGACCCGGGTCCGGAGCTCGCCGAGGGCCATCCCGGCCACCCGGGACGCGCTGGCCACGGCCTGGGGGCACTCCATCCACGGCAGCACCCGGGCCTCGGCAGCCAGCTCGAGAACCCGCTCTCCCCCATGGTCGACGGTTCCGGCCACCGCGTACTCGTGCAGCACCCACTCGGTCCCGTCCTTGTCTGCATGGCTGTCCCGGAAGTGGGCGTCGATGTGATACGGCCCGCCCGGAGCTTCCGGCGCGACCACATCCAGTCGCCGGCGGCGGCGCATGCCGTGCGGCGGGAGCGGTTCGATTCCATGCCAGGACAGAGCGTCGTCAGCCCGCTCGAGCACGGGCGCCGGGGGGCCCAGTGACACCGGCACCACCCCCTGTTGGCGGATGGTGGTCATCATGGTGGCGTCGTGGGCCCAGCCCGCGCAGCGGTCGTCGCCCATCGTGGCCATGGTCTCCCGCGCCCCGGAGGCGGCCGGATCCGGGAGGACCCGGGGGCCCTCGTCTTCGAACCCACCGGCCCGCTGGACGGCGTACCCGGAGACCAGTGCGGCCCCGGGCAGGTCGTCGAGCAAGAGGTGGAGCAACGACCCGGGCTCCGGTGCGTCGGACCCGGCGGCGGCCACCCGGCCCCGGAAGCCCGGGCCCACCACCGCTTCCAGCAACGACTGCAACGCCGCCAGCTCCGGATGTGAGGACAGCGACCGGAGCCTGAACCTCCCGTCGGTCCGGGCCAGCAACTCGGCTTCCGCGACGGTCGAGCCGGTCCCGTCCGCAGCGGTAACGAGGTCGCGAGCGAAAGCGATGAGGACCAGATCGCCGGCGAGCCCGTCCGGCCGGGTCGAGTCGATGTTCGAGGTGCGCCTGACCGATCCCGGCCGGCGGTCCGGCGTTCCCGTGACGGGATGGTGGGGCCCGGCGGCCTCGGGGATCAGGAGCACCGCGGCACCGGCGGACTCTGCGGCGCGGGGACCAGCGTCACGACGACGGTGGCGGCCAGGGTTTGGGCACAGCGAATCGGTGGGCTCACGGCGACACCCCTCTGCCTTCCGGCAAATCGGACCGGCGGTCGGCCATCGGCTCCCGTGACGTTACCGTGGTCCCCACCGGCCGGCCGCGCCCGTGGGCGGCGTCACCAGCACCTTGCCGACCGCCCGGCGCTCGGCCAGGTCGGCAAGCGCGCGTCCCGCTTCCTCGAGGGGGTAGACGGCCGAGATGTGAGGGACCACCCGGCCCGACCGAGTCAGCTCCTCGAGCTCGAGCCGGTCCCGCTCCACATCGGCCGGCTGGTGGCCGGCCAGCCCGGACAATGTGAACCCGGTGACCTCGACCCCCTTCAGCAGCACCAGGTTGAGCGGGATCCGCGGGATCTCGCCCGAGGCGAACCCGACCGAGACGAACCTCCCTCCCCAGCGCAGGGCCCGCAGCGCCTGCTCGGCGAAGGGACCCCCAACTGGGTCGATCACGGCGTGGGCCCCACCGCCGGTCGCCTCCTTGATGCGCTCCTTCAAGTCCTCGTGCCCATAGCAGACACCGACCGCCGCCCCCTTCCGGCGGCAGATGTCGAGCCGCTCGGGGGTGGAGGCCGCCGCCAGCACGGAGGCCCCGAGGGCCGCGCCCATCTCGACGGCGGCCAGACCGACGCCACCGGCCGCCCCGAGGACCACGACCCATTGGCCGGGTTCGATGCGGGCCACACTGCGCAGGGCGTGATAGGCGGTCCGGTGGGCCACGCCCGAGGCCGCCGCCACGAGCAGGTCGGCAGCCGGGTCCACCCGCTCGAGGGAGCCGGCCGGCACCACGACCTGCTCGGCGAAGGCGCCGACCAGTGTGGCCCCGGCCACCCGGTCACCCACGGCCAACCGGTCGACGCCGGGCCCGAGGGCGGTCACCGTGCCGGCGAACTCGCCGCCGGGCGTGAACGGCACCGGGACGTGCACTTGATAGCGGTCGGCCACCAACAACACGTCGGGGAAGTTGACGGCGGCGGCGGCCACCTCCACCACCACCTCGCCCGCGCCGGGATGCGGGTCCTCGACCTCCTCGACGGACACCGAGGCTGGCTCGCCGTAGTGACGACAGCGGGCGGCGCGCATTCAGACCATCACGCGTTCCCGACCACGTGCTCGACATAGATGGCCAGCTTGGCGCGGGCCTCCTCGCGCCGAGCCGGCAGGTGAGCCGTCGGCCACAGGCCCGGTGCCGGCTCGTACTCCTTCAACACCTCGCGAGCCACCGTGATCTTGTGCACCTCCGTGGGCCCGTCGACCACGCTCATCACCGGAGCCATCATCCACATGCCCCCGAAGGGCATCTCGTTGGACACGCCGAGCGCCCCGTGAGCGTGCATCGAACGCCACACCGCGTCATGGACCACCTTCGGGGTGAGCGCCTTGATGGCGGCAATGTTCTTGCGGGTGCGGCGGTAGTCCTTGTAGCGGTCGATCTCCCAGGCGGTGTAGAGCACCAGCAGACGGAACTGAGCGAGCTCGGCGTAGGAGTCGGCGATGTCTCCCTGGATGAATTCCTTGCGGGCCAGCAGGCTCCCCTGGGTCTCACGGCTGAGGACTCGCTCGCAGAGGAGGTCGAGGGCCCGCTGGCAGGTGGCAACGGACCGCATGGCATGGTGCACCCGGCCGCCGCCCAGCCGGGTCTGGGCGATGGCGAACGCCTGGCCCTCGCCCCCGAGCAGGCTGTCAGCCGGGACACGGACGTCCTCGTAGTGGATCAGGGCGTGCATCCCCTCGTCCTGGCTTTCCCCGGCCAGGCCGACGTGGCGGACCATATCGACCCCGGGGGTGTCGGTGGGCACGAGGAACATGGACGCGCCCTGGTACACGCTCACGTCCGGATCGGTGATGGCCATCACGATGAGGAAGCTGGCGGTCCGGGCGTTGGAGGAGAAGAACTTCCAGCCGTTGATCACCCACTGGTCGCCGTCCCGAACGGCGCGGGTGGTGAACTGCTTCGGGTCCGAACCCGCTTGGGGCTCGGTCATCGAGTAACAGGAGAACACCTCGCCGTCGAGCAGCGGCTGGAGATACGTGGCCTTCTGCTGGTCGGTCCCGTAGTGGGCGATGATCTCGGCATTGCCGGTGTCGGGAGCCTGGGTCCCGAAGACGATCGGCGCCCAGCTCGACGCACCCAGGATCTCGTTCAACAGGGCCAGCTTGACCTGGCCATACCCCTTGCCCCCCAGTTCGGGGCCGAGATGGGCCGCCCACAGGTCGTGGTCACGCACCTCCTGCTTCATCGGATCGACGATCGGACGCAGCTCGTCGTCCAGGGGATGGAACTGGCGGTGCGGGTAGAGGAGGTCGAGGGGCTCGACCCGTTCCTGCACGAAGGTGTGGGCCCAGTCCAGCTTGGCCTGGAACTCGGGCTCGGTGGAGAAATCCCAACTCATCGCGGTCCTTTCGTCAGTAAGCGGTCGGTGGCGGGGTGGCGCGGCCCGCGGCGCTCGGTACCCGGAGCGGTGTCGTCGTCCGCGGCACCGAGCTTCAGACCGAGGCCCGAGAGGAACCGCTGGTTGCACGCGGCCATCTCCCGCCGGGCGACCACCGGGTCGGCGGCGTGGGCCACGTACATGGCCGAGCCCACGCCGAGGGCGGACAGCAGATGGGCCAGCGGCTCGACGGGCTGCGGCTCGAGCACCCCCTCGTCGATGGCGTCGCGCAGGTACTCGACGATCTTGTGGTTCGGACCGTCACCCCGTTCCGACCACACCGTCCAGCCCAACACCGCGGGGCCGTCCACCAGGACGATCTGGCGGTAGGCCGGGTTGGTCGAGGCGGCATCGAGGTAGACCTCGCTATTGGCCCGGAACAGGTCCCAGGCACTGGAGGACGCGTCGGCCGAGCGTCGGTGTAGGAGCTGGGCCACCTCACCCGAGACCTCCTCGAACACCGCTCGGAACAGGTCCTCCTTGTCCCGGAAGTGGTGGTAGAGGGCGCCCCGGGTGAGCCCGGCCCGTTGCACGACCTCCTCGGTACGGGTGGCCCGGAAGCCGCTCTCGGCGAAGAGCTGGCGGGCGGTGGCGAGGAGTGCCCGCCGGGTGTCGGCCACATGTTCGGCCCGCCGTCCGGGCTGCCCGTCCATCAGGGTGTCCACCTCGGAAGCTGACGTGACCTGGACCGGGGGCTCACCCATGCGAACCGGTCGCAGGCACTTGATGCATAACGTATCCAACATACATACTGTCTGCCGCCCGCGCTGGCGGGTCACAGACCGGAGCGGAGGACCGTGGACGATCTGGAGGGGAAGGTGGCATTGGTCACCGGGGCGAGCCGTGGGGTCGGGGCCGCCACCGCCGTCCTCCTGGCCCGCGCCGGTTGTGACATAGCCTGTGCGGCGCGAGCCACACGGGCCAGGCCCCAGCGCACCTCCGGCACCCTCGACGACACCCTCGAACGCATCGGAGAGACCGGTCGGGGGGCGCTGGCCGTGCCGACCAACCTGGCCGTCGACCACGAGGTGGAGGCCATGGTGGCGCGGACTGTCGACCACTTCGGCCGACTCGACATCCTGGTCAACAACGCCGCCATCACCTTCGTCGGCGACCTCGACATCCCGCTGCACCGCTACGACCTGGTCATGCAAGTCAACGTCCGCGCTCCCCTGATCGCCATCCGGGAGGCGGCACGGGCCATGCGGGCGGCGGGAGGGGGTTCGGTGGTCAACGTCTCCTCGGTCGCCGCCCTGTACCCACACGCCTCACTGATGGCTTACGGCATGTCGAAGATCGCCCTCGAACGGCTCACCCTCGATGTCGCCAACCAGCTGGCGCCTGCGAACATTGCGGTGAATTGCTTCCGCATCGACATCGCGGTGGCCTCGGAGGGGTTCGTGGCCAACACGCCGGGCGCCGACCATTCGAATTGGGAGCCGTCCGAAGTGGCCGCGGAGGGAATCGTGTGGATGGTGTGTCAGCCTCCCGGGTATTCGGGCCGGCGCGAGAGCATGTTCGACCTCCGGCGGCGCGAGGGCATCATGGCGTCGCGCGTCCCGGTTCCACAGTCCACTGCGCCACCACAGGAGCTCTACAACGGTCTGGCCGCTGTCGGCGATGCCGGATTCGAGGAGCCCTACCCAGACCGAACCGACGATGCAGGCAAACCGGACACAGGAGACTGAGGCGATGGCCAAGCGGACCGCCGAGGAGGAAGCGGCCATCGCCGCGCGTACCGAGGGACTGGTGGACGAGGAGCGGCTCGGGCGCTGGATGGACACCCGTGGACTGCCGGCCGCCGGCGAACCGGCGACGTCGCGCTTCATCAGCGGTGGCGCGTCAAATGAGATCTTCGAGATCACCCGGGGCGACTTCCGCGCCGTCCTGCGTCGTCCCCCGCGGGTGGTTCCAACGGGGCGGAACGAGACGATGCTGCGCGAGTACCGGGTGCTCGAAGCGCTCAACGGAACCGACGTACCCCATCCCGAGGCCTTCGCCGCCTGCGATGATCGCGATGTGATCGGTTCGGCGTTCTACCTGATGAGCCTGGTCGACGGGTGGTCGCCGATGAACATGGACGGGTGGCCGGCGCCGTTCGACACCGATCTCGCGGCGCGCTACGGACTGGGCATCCAACTGGTCGACGGCATCGCCCGGCTGGCCCGCGTCGACTGGCGCGCCCGCGGACTCGAGGGCTTCGGCAAGCCGGAGGGATTTCATGACCGGCAGGTCGACCGGTGGCTGGCCCATCTGAACGCGGTGAAGTTCCGCGAGCTTCCCGGGCTGGACGTGGCCTCGGAGTGGCTGCGCACCCACAAGCCGACCCACTGGGAGCCCGGGATCATCCACGGGGACTACCAATTCGCCAACGTGATGTTCCGTCACGGCGCGCCGGCCACCCTGGCGGCCATGGTGGACTGGGAGATGTCGACGGTCGGTGACCCCCTGCTCGACCTCGGCTGGGTGATGAACGGCTGGACGGACCCGGGCGAGGACCGCACCAGGGGCTATGTGGACTCGACCGGAATGCCGAGCCGGGCGGAGGTCCTCGACCACTACGCCAAGGTGAGTGGCCGCGACGTGGACGAGATCGACTACTACGTGATCCTGGCCCGTTTCAAGCTGGCCATCGTGCTCGAGGCCGGTTATGCCCGCGTCGTGGCGGGCACGGCCGATAACCCGAGCATGGCGGCCTACGAGCATGTCGTGCTCGACACCATGGCGGCCGCAGCCGAGCTGGCATCCACCACCCACATGGGCCGTCGTTAGCCGGCCGCTCTCCCCGAGGCGGATCGGTCAAAAGGGTCAGCTGGTGTAGTCGACCGGCCCGGTCCCCTTGACCCCGATGGCGAAGGCCAGCCCGTGCAGGGGGGCGTTCGGGGAGACCGGCCAGATGCTGTGCACGGTGTCGGGCGGTGTGTAGATCAGGTCGCCTTGATGGACCTGGCGTTCCTCGTCGCCGATCTTCATGATCCCGCGTCCGGAGACGATGTAGTAGTACTCGTGGGTCGGGTGCGAATGCGGGTCGACCTGACCGCCGCCCTCGACGATCCACTCGCTCACCAGTTCGAGGAAACCGCCTTCGGTGGCCTCTTGCATCTCGCGGGGAGGGACCAGCCACCACACGGGCACCGATCCCCCGTGCTCGACGACGGGATTCACGTCCTCCATCGACCTGACGTCCACGTCGTCTGCCTCCTGGTGGTCGACCGCTGCCGGCGGCGGGTGTCGTTAGCTCTCGCGCGGAGGCAGCCCTCCGGCATAGGTCTTGGTCTCGGTGTACTGGTGGAAGCCCTCGAGCCCGTTCTGTCTCCCGATCCCGCTGGCCTTGTACCCGCCGAAGGGGGCGTCCGCTCCGTACCAGACACCGCCGTTGACCCCGACGGTCCCCGCCCGCACCCGCCTGGCGACCGACAGGGCGCGCTCCTCCGACCCCGAGGTCACACCCACGCCGAGTCCGTACTGGTTGGCGTTGGCCAGCCGGACCGCGTCGTCGTCATCCTCGAAGGGGACGACCACCAGCACGGGACCGAAGATCTCCTCCTGGGCGATGGACATCGAATTGTCGACGTCGGCGAAGAGCGTCGGCTCGACGAAGTAGCCCTTGTCGAACTGGGACGGGCGGCCGCCCCCGACCACCAGCCGCGCCCCCTCCTCGACACCCCGTTCGACGTACCCGAGCACCCGGTCCCGCTGGACCGCACTGATCTGGGGGCCCTGGAGATTGCCCGGGTCGGTAGGGTCGCCGTACGGCACGTTCTGAAAGCCGGCTTCGATGAGGGCCATGCCCTCTTCGTAGCGGGCCCGGGGCAGAAGCATCCGGGTGAGCATCACGCACCCCTGTCCGCCGTGCACGCAGACCGTCCAGGCCATCGAGAGCTTCTCCTCGAAGTCGGCGTCGTCGAGGACGATGTCGGCCGACTTGCCGCCGAGCTCGAGGAACAGACGCTTGAGGGTGGGGGCACCCTTCTCCATGATGCGGCGGCCCACTGCCGTCGACCCGGTGAAGGAGATCAGGTCGACCCGCGGGTCGACCACCAGTTGCTCGGCCACCGAATTGTCCGAGGTGGTCACCACCTGCAGGACGCCGGGCGGGAAGTCGGTGCGCTCGGCCACCAGCCGCCCGATCCGGGTGGCGTTCCACGGGGTGTTCGGCGCCGCTTTGAGGATCACCGTGTTGCCGGTGGCGAGGGACGGTCCCAGCTTGTTGATCGTCACCTCGAACGGGTAGTTCCAGGGCACGATGGCGGCCACCACGCCGACCGGCTCCTTGGCCACCTTCCGCCAGCTCCGCGTTCCGAAGGCGGTGCCCTCGGGCAGGTCGCGCTCCCACTGGAACTCGTCGATGAAGCTCGCCGGCCAGGTCAGCCCCTCCGCCAGGGGTGCATCGAGCTGCGGTCCGTAGGTCAGGAGGACGGGCGTGCCCACTTCGGCGACCAGCTCGGCCCGCAGGAGCTCGCTTTCCTCCTCGAGCGCAGCCTGGAGCTGGCGGATGCAGCGCTGCCGCAGCTCCTTGTTGACCGCCCAGTCCGACTCGTCGAACGCACGACGCGCCGCGGCCATGGCCACGTCCATGTCCTCCGGGCCGGCGTCGGCCACCTGGCCCAGCACCTCTTCGGTGGCCGGGTTGACGTTGTCGAACTGGTTTCCGGACCTGGCCTCGACCAGCTTGCCGTCGATCAGCATCCGATGCTCGCCCACCACGGGGGCGGTCTTGTCGTCAGCCGTCGTTGCCATCGGTTCCCTCCCGTCATCGCCCGGCCGTGTCGTGGCCCGGACCTCGCCCCGCGGCATGCTAGTGGTTCTGCCGGTCGGGCGGCCTCGGGATCTCGACCAGTCGGGTGACGTCGCCGTGGGAGACGGACCACCGGCCCCCTTGCGCCTCCACCCGGTGCTCTCCCGCGCAGGCCCCGTGCCGGTTGACGAAGGCGCTCGCCGCCCGCATCGAACATTCGACCAGGTGCCCACCGCCGCCGGCGATCGAGGCCATGGCCCCGGTCGCCGCGCACAGCCCGCTGACCGGGTCGGCGATGGCGTCGGCGCAGAATGACGGTCCCCTCGGGTCCCCCGCGGCCACCAGCCCCCCGGCAGCCGCGGCGTCATCGCCGAACGCCACCCAGTTGGAACGCTCTCCCGAACGGCCGTAGCCGGTGATCGAAATCCAGGTCCGCCCGGCTCGCGAGCCGAGGAATCGCTCCGGGTCCATACCGAGGTGGCCGAGGGCGCGGGGCCGCGATGCCTCGACGATCACATCGGCAGACGCGACGAGCTCACCGAGGAGGCCCCGATCGACGGCGGACCCGAAGTCGAGCACGATCTGCTCGTGCCCGCGGTGGAGCTCCTCGAAGAGCCAGGGGTCACCCAGCCGGGTCGCGTCGGGCCGACCGGCGTCCTCCACCTTCACCACCTCGGCTCCGCACCGGCCGAGGAGATGGGCGCAGAGAGGACCGGCCCACATGGCCGAGAAGTCGACCACCCTCGGACGTTGTGGGCGGACGGGTACGGGTGCGCCCAACCGGCTGATCGACCACGGCATGGCGTCGCCGTCCGAGGACCCCACCCGGGCAACAGCCAGGCCGACCAGCTGGCCGGCGGCCTCCAGGGCCCGGGCCGACCGACCCCCGGTGAAGGCCTCCAGCCGGTCCCACAGCCCGTCCCGCTCACCCGGGTCGACGAGGTCGGTCGGAGCCGCGGGTGGGATGCCACCGGAACTGAACGCGGGCAGCAGCTCGAGGTCCGAGAAGCGGGACAGGGTGACCGTGATCCAGCCGTCCGAGGCCCGCAGGATCCGGCTCCGGCCACCGACCGACGTCGATCCTCGACGCGCGCCACCCCGGACGGCGGCCCGACCGGAGAGGAGCGCTCCGATGTCGAACGGCCCGGGATCGCCCCCGATCGAGCTGGCCAGCGCACAGAGCAGCCCGGCCGTGCTACTGAGCGCCCCGATCACATCGCCGGTGGGCCACTGCGGCGGTCCGTCGGGCCAACCGGTCAGCCACATGGCGCCCGACTCGGCCCAGGAGAGTACGGGACATGACGCATCCGGCTGGGCGCTGCCCGTCCGTCGGACCTCGTCGGGCAGCGTCAGGCCGGTGGCCCGGAGGGCCGCGGTCAGCCGCTCCGCCACCGCCCCGGCCGTCACACGGCTGACATCGAGACGTCGACCGACCAGCACGGAGAGAGATTAGCCAGCGACGAATCAAGCTACGATGCCGCCAGCCCTGGGTGCTGAGGACGCTTCATGGCATGTCCCGGATCCGTCCGAGGCACCGGCGGCCGGCTCCGCCGACCTGTTCGTCCGGCTGCGGGTCGTCCGGTGCAGGATGCTCGGCGATGACCGAACGTTTGCGGCCCACCGGCCCGGCCGGTGCGAGCGTCGAGCCCGGGAGGGAGCAAGATAGGTGACCGAGGAGGGAACGCAGCATGGAATTGAAGGCCGGTGACCGGCTCCACAGCGCCGTGAGCGATACCGAGGTGATCGTCATCAAGACGACCGGTGGGAACGTCACCCTCACGTGCGGTGGGCTGCCCCTGGTCCCGGCGGGCGAGAACGGCGCCCGTGGACAGATCCAGCCCGGGCAGGAGGGTGAGGTCCTGCTCGGAAAGCGGTATGTCGATGAGGAAGACACACTCGAGTTGTTGTGCACCAAGCCCGGTCTAGGCGCCCTGGCCGTCGACGGTCGTCCGCTCGGGCTGAAGAGCGCCAAGCCCCTTCCGTCCTCGGACTGAGCTGCTCGATGCACCTCGGGCTCGTCCTCGAGATGGTCCACTCCGGCTACGGGAGCCGGACGGCCGTGACGGTAGGCGAGGCAGCGCTCGACTACGCCGCATTGGCCGAACGGTCGTGGGCAGCGTCCGAGTACATCGGCGAGCTCGGCGTGCCGTCGGTCGTCTACATCGGCGGCAATGACCTGGCGTACCCGGTGGCGCTCTTCGGCGCGGCCGGCGCGGGTGTGCCGTTCATCCCGCTCAACTACCGATTGGGAACCGAGCAACTGGGCGTCCAGGTCGGGGCCCATCCTGGTTCACTGGTTCTCCACGCGGACCGCATCGCGGTCGGGTCCGATCCCGGCCGCACCCTCGCGTGCCAATCATTCTTGGAACGGACCCATGGTGTGGCCGCCGCGCCCCCGCCCCCGGTCGACCCCGAGCTTCCCTGCATCCTGCTGTACACCAGCGGGACAACGTCAGCGCCCAAGGCCGCGGTGCTCCGGCATCGCCACCTCATGTCGTACTTGTTCGGCACGGTCGAATTCGCCAGCGCCGACGAGGACGAGGCCGCATTGGTCTCGGTACCCCCGTACCACATCGCCGGGGTGGCCAACCTGCTGAGCAACCTGTTCGCCGGGCGCCGCATCATCTATCTCGACCGGTTCGATCCCGAGCTCTGGCTGCAGACGGTCCGCGACGAGCAGGTCACCCAGGCAATGGTCATCCCGACCATGCTGGCCCGGGTGGTGACCCACCTCGACGGCGCCGGGGGTGCCGACGCGCCGAGCCTGCGCTCCCTCTCCTACGGGGGAGCGCGCATGCCGGTTCAGGTGTTGCAGCGGGCGGTCGAGCTGTTCCCGGGCACTGGGTTCGTCAACGCATACGGCCTCACGGAGACGAGTTCGACCGTGGCGTTGCTCGGGCCGGACGACCACCGGACTGCGCTGGCCTCCGACGACCCGGGCGTTCGAGCCCGTCTCGGCTCGGTGGGCCGCCTGCTCCCCGGGATCGAGCTCGAGGTCAGGGACGAGAGCGGCGGCCGTCTGCCCGCGGGTGAGGCCGGTCTCCTCTTCTTCCGCGGTGAGCAGATTGCCGGCGAGTACGCCGGCGAGCACGCCGGCCGAAGCGTGGTCGACGACGAGGGGTGGTTCTCGAGCCGGGACCGGGGCTGGATCGATGACGAGGGCTACCTGTTCATCGAGGGACGGGCCGATGACACCATCATCCGGGGAGGCGAGAACATCGCCCCGGCCGAGATCGAAGACGTCCTCCTCGCCTGTGAGGGGATCGTCGACGCTGCCGTCGTCGGTCTGGCCGACGACGAATGGGGCCAGCGCCTGGTGGCCGTGGTCGTGCCGGAAGGCCCGGACACGGTCACCGCCGAGCAGCTCAAGGAAAGGGTCCGCGACCAGCTGCGCTCCTCCAGGACCCCCGAGTCCATCGAATTCTGGCCGGAGCTGCCCCGGACCGATACCGGAAAGCTGCTCCGGCGTCAGATCGTGGCTCGGCTGGCGGCGGGCTGACGGCGCGACCGTCAGCACCCTGCGCGCGACGATGGGCCGCTCTGCGTCGACTGTCGGGTTCGGCCTCTACCTGCCTCAGGTGGCCTTCGGGTACAACCAGATACTCGAACGGGCCCGGCTGGCCGAGGAGCTGGGCTTCGACTCCCTGTGGCTGTACGACCACCTCTACAGTCCGGGGCAGCCGGACCAGCCCTCCTTGGAAGCCTGGACGCTCGCCACCTACCTGCTGGCCAACACCACCCGGCTGCGGGTCGGTCACCTGGTCCTGTGCAACAACTTCCGTCATCCTGTCCTGCTGGCCAAGATGGCCACGACTCTGGACGTCCTCTCGGACGGTCGCCTCGAGCTGGGGATCGGGAGCGGATCGGTGCCGGTCGAGCACGAGCAGGCCGGCCTGCCCTGGGGGAACCTGCCCGAGCGCTCCGAGCGCCTGGCCGAGACGCTCGAGATCCTCATCCGGATGTTCACCGGCCGACCGGCGACGTTCACCGGTCGCCACTACCAGGTGGTCGACCTTCCCAACCGCCCCGGGCCGGTGCAATCGCCACACCCACCCATCCACGTCGGGGGCATCGGGCCCCGGCGGACCCTACCCATCGTGGCCCGCTATGCCGATGTGTGGAACGTCCCGACCTACGGGCTGCGCTCCTGGGAGGAGAGCGCACGGATCCTCGACGACCAGTGCGCGGCCATCGGCCGGGACCCCGGGGCCGTCCGCCGCTCCCACGAGGCGGTCCTCGTCCTCGCCCCCGACGAGGCGGCATTGGGGACGGCCCGTACCGCTGCAGCCAGGCGATACGGCGGGGAGGGCTGGGGGCTCGAGGCGGGCGGCTACGTCGGAACACCGCCGATGGTTGTCGAGCGAATCGCGCAGATGGTCGAGCGGGGGGTGACCCAGTTCGTGTTCTTCACCCACGATCGTGCCGACCCCGGCACCCTGAGGCTGTTCGCCGAAGAGGTTATGCCCGCATTCCGGTGAGAAGATCCCGGTCCGCATCCGACGGCGAGCACGGCTGACGAGTCGAGGACGTGCGTCTCAGGATTGGGCTTCGGTGGCCTTCGGTGCCGGCCGCCAGAACCCGACCAACAGCAGCGCGGCGCCGCCCGCGCCCGCACCGAGCACGATCCAGAGTCCGGTCCATCCGGCCAGTCCCAGCAACCCGGCGGCATCGTCGATGCTCCACCGGCCGGGACCGAGCATGGCAATGACCACACCGGTCATGGTGAGGGTCATCACGTACTCCCATCCCTCGCCGGGGCGGAAGATGAAGAACCCGTTGCCGTGGTGGTTGGTGATCCACGCCACCAGCATCACCCCGACCACGCCGGCTGCGGCCACCGGCGTGAGCAGGCCGCCCACCAGCAGCGTCCCGGCCCCGATCTCGGTGAGGCTGGCCGTCCAGGCATGCATCCACCCGGGCCGCATGCCGAGGCTCTCGAACCAGCGCCCGGTGCCGGCGATCTTCCCACCCCCGAAGATGTGGTTGATGCCGTGGGCGAGGAATATCGCTCCGACCGTCACACGCAGTACCAACAGAGCGAGATCCGTCGCATTGGACTCCACAGGACTTCCTCCCTTCCTCGTACCCGTGCGCTCGACTCTGTCACGAGCCAGGCCTGCTATCCGACGTGCACCGTACTCGTTGCGGGATCGGGCAGGACGGTGGCAACCGTCCTGCCCGATCGACGGAGGCCCTGGGGTGGGCGGTCCTACGGCTCGGGCCCTGACCGCTGGCCCGTGCGCGAGCATGGCCGACGATGGATCTCGTGCGGATCGGTGACTTCAAGCTGGATTGGGGCGAGAGCCTCCGGTGGGACGATCGTCGTCAACGTCTGTACTTCGTCGACTGCGCCAGCCACACCCTGTACTGGCTCGAAGGTGCCGAGCCACCGCGGCAATCGCTGGAGCTCCCCAGCATGCCTACCGGTGTGGTCCTGACGGACAGCCACCACGTCGTGGTGTGCCTCGACGACGGGCTCTACGTCGTCGAGGCCGACACCGGCACTTGCGATTTGCTGTCCCACTATCCCGAAGGGATGCGCGGACGGGCGAATGATGCCAACGCGGATGGCTCGGGAAACCTCGTAACGGGGACTCTCAACTTGGGGCCTGGCCCCGGAGCGTCGTGGTGGTTCTCGGCGGGCGAAGGCTGGCGGCTGCTCGATGAAGACATAAGCAACGCCAACGGCCCGGTGGTGATCGACATCGACGGCCAGCCCACGCTCGTACTCGCCGACACTCCGGCCCGGGTCGTCTACGCCTATCCGTACGATGGAGCTCGAGGTGCGGTGGGTGATCGGCGGGTGTTCGGCGACCACGCGGTCCTAGACGGTGCACCGGACGGCGCCACGGCCGACAGTGACGACAGCGTGTGGAGCTGCGTTCTCGGGCCGGGAAAGATCGCTCGGTTCACCGTTGCGGGCCTTGAGCGCGTCGTCGACATGCCAATGGCGAATCCGAGCGATGTGACCTTCGGAGGCCCTCAGCTTGACCGCCTCTTCGTCACCTCTATCGCCTTCGATCTGGCTGATGACGCTCCCCCCTCGATCGAGGCGGGATGGTTGCTCGCGGTCGACGGCCTCGGCGTGGTCGGCCGTCCGGAAGCGCGGTTTCGGCTCTAGCGAACCCGGGGGCCTCGGGAGTTCAGGGGTTCAGGGTGCGACCCCACACGCCCACAGCCACGTCCCGGAGTACCTCCAGTCTGCGCCCCCGACGGGATTCGTCTGGTCGACAAGAATGCTGCCATGCGTCACCTGATCGACGACATCCGGGCGTACTGGGATGAAGACGCCGCCACCTACGACCTCGCTTCTCACCACCGGCCGAGAAGCCCCTTCGTCATGGCGGCCTGGACGGCTGCCCTGGACCAGCTCCTTCCGCCTCCCCCGGCGCGGGTTCTCGACTGCGGAGCCGGAACCGGGTTTTTGAGTCTCATCGCGGCAAGGTTGGGGCACCGAGTGACCGCGCTCGATCTGTCGACCGCCATGTTGGAGCACCTCCAGCGCGCCAACTCGGCGGAGGGGCTCGACATCCAGATCGTCGAGGGCCCGGCAGACCAGCCGACGGGCGAGTTCGACACGGTGATGGAGCGCCACCTTCTGTGGACCCTGCCCGACCCGGAAGGGTCTCTACGTGCCTGGCGCGATGTGGCTCCCGACGGCACCTTGGTTCTGGTTGAGGCCGTTTGGGGTCCGTCCGATCCCCTCGAGCAGGTCAAGATGAGGGTGCGTCGCCAGCTCCGTCGACTTCGAGGCGGATCGCCCGAGCACCATGCCGAGTACCCCCATGACCTGCGGGCTGCACTGCCGCTCGGGCGCGGCCCAGATCCCTCGACGCTGGTGGAGCTGGTGGCTTCGGCCGGATGGCGGCGGACGAAGATCGTCCGCCTGGCGGACGTCGAGTGGGCCGAGCGGATCGACCTACCGATGCCCGAGCGACTGGTCGGGGTGGCCCCCCGCTTCGCCCTCACCGCCAGCTCCCGGTGACCGTCGCCCCCGTCAGCACCGGGTCCGGTTCCGAGGTCTCCCCGGGGGGTCCCCGGGCCCCTAGGCGGTCTCGAACGCAATCATGGGAACGAACATGGGCTCCAGGGGCTCGACGCCTGATGCTGCCACGATCGGTGCGAGTACTGCGGCAAACGCGTTGAAGTCCTCCTCGCTCTCCCACACATCGAAGATGGCGACACCTTCGCCCTCACCAAAGCAGGTGTGAAGCTTCATCCCTTTGGTCTCACCGCCGGCGGAGCGGACCTCCTCGTCGATCTTCTTGTACTGCTCAACGGACATCGATTTGGGCCGGATGTACACGCCGATCATTGAAGCCACCTTTCCTTGACCGCTAGACCACTGACGTCACTGGGAGCCGATTCACCACTGTCGCATGGATTCCAGGCTCGTCGCCCACCGGTCAAACGGATACGGCGACAGAAGGACATCATCGCGCTCCGGAGGGGAGAACGCACCTGACGCGGACCCCGGACCGTGACCGAAACCGAGCCCCTGCCCACCGACCCGGTGGATGAGACAGATGGGGATCTTCCGGCGCCAGCCTGCTTGGTGAAGGAGGCAGGTGCCATGCAAGCGAGCGAGAAGTGGTCGTCAGGGGGAAAGGAGGCGGCCCGACTGGCCAGGCGAACATGGCGCGGGCTTACCAGGCGCATCGTCCTCGTGGTCTATTTCCCGGTGACACCGTTACCGAAGTCTCGAAGCGCATCGGGGTGTTCCTGCTGGGGCGGGGAGGCTTTATCGGGCTGCTCACCTGGGCCGGTTACCGAAATGGGAACCTTCACGGCGTCGGCGAGGGCATTCTGTTCTTCGGCGCCTTGTTCGTCTCGGCCGTGCTCTTTGCCCCCGACTATCTCAGCCCTCGCCGGCCCCGCCGTCGCCGACAGTAGGAACCGGCTGTCGGCGTCGACCGGTGACTGAGCGCCGTTGACGCGAACCAGGCTGGCGACGCTGACCCATTCCCCATTTCTATCCTTGACCAGGGGCAGGGCCGCTGCGCCAAGTATCCTCCATCGCATGCGCGGTCAGCGAATGCCCGGCGGGCCTCGATCCGGGCGGTTCGTGGCCACCGATGTCACCCGTGACGACGGCGAGCGAGGGCGACCATGGGCGATGTGAAGATCGAGATCGACCGTCATGTGGCGACGGTCACGCTGGACCGACCACCCGTCAACGCCGTCACCCGCTCGACCATGGCCGAGATCCGTGACGCCTTCCACGGCTTCGACGACGACAGGGACGTCCGGGTCGCCATCTTCACCGCCGCCGGCGAGCGGGCCTTCATGGCCGGAGTCGACCTTCGCTCGGTCGACCGGAAGAGCCGCGATCCCGACCGGCTGCCGCCGACGCTGGTGACCGACCCTCCGCGCGTGGCACGCGACGCCATGTGGGCTATCACCGACTGCGCCGTTCCCGTGATCGGCGCGATCAACGGCCCGGCCCTCGGAGCGGGTCTGGCCTTCGCCGCGTGCTGCGACATGCTGGTGGCCGCCGAGGGCGCCACCTTCGGCGCCCCGGAAATCAACGTCGGCCTCCTCGGCGCCAGCGCCCATGTCTCGATGCTGGTCGGTCGCTACAAGGCGAGAGAGATGTTCTTCACCGGTGAGCGGGTACCGGCGGCAGAGCTGCACCGCCTCGGGGCTGTGCGGTCGGTGGTGCCGAGCGCACAGCTCATGGACACGGCCCGTGAGCTGGCCGCTGAGCTCGCCACCAAGAGCCCCATCGCCCTTCGCCTGGCCAAGGAGAGCATGAACCGGGTCGAGCACCTCCCGCTGAAGGAGGCCTACCGCACCGAGCAGGACTACACGGCCCGGCTGGCCACCTTCGAGGACGCGGCCGAGGCTCGCAAGGCGAACGCCGAGAAGCGGCCGCCGGAATGGAAGTGGCGTTGACCCCGGGCGGGGCCAAGGCGGCGCACCCTTCGGTCAGCTGCCGGACTGGTCCCGCCATCCCGGCGAGCTGGTGGACCGGCCCCTGGCCACCGCCGCCCCGATGAAGTTCTTCTGGGCCTCGACCGTCCCGGCCCCGAAGCAAAGACCACGGATGTCCCGGTAGGCGCGCTCCACCGGGTACTCGCGGCTGTAGCCGTAGCCGCCGTGGACCTGCATCGACTCGTCACAGACCAGCTTGGCGGCCAGGTTGGCCGCCGTCTTGGCCAGGGCGGTCTCCAGCGGGGGCGGGGTGCCGCCCGGCCCGGCCAGTCGGACCGCCCGGCCAAGCAGCAGGCGGGCACCGTCGAGGGCCACCGCCATGTCGGCGAACTTCCACTGGAGTCCCTGCCGCTCGGCGATGGGGCTGCCGCCGACGTTGCGGTCCCGGGCATAGGCCACGGCGTGTTCGAGGGCGCCCTGAGCCGCCCCGATGCACATGGCGGCGTTGCCGCACCGTTCGTGGTTGAGGTGGTCGAGGAGCACCTTGAACGACGCGTTCGAGCTCGGGTCCCCGGCCAGCAACACGTCGTCCTCGGTGACGGCCACGTCGTCGAAGGCCACCTCCGCTTCGGTGGCGGCGTGAATCCCCATGCTCCGGTGGCGCCCGGCCACGCTCACCCCCTCGCGGTCGGTCGGCACGATGACCGCGCCGATCCCCTTCGACCCCTCACCTCCCGGCCACCGGCACCACACCAGCACGGCCGAGGCCACGTGGCCGAGGGTGGAGTAGTTCTTGTAGGCCCGGAGCCTCCAGCGTCCGGGGCCGTCGGCGTCCAGGGTGGCCCGCATGTTCTGCACGGCCGATCCGGCGTCGGGCTCGGTGATGCCGATGCTGATGATGCTCTCGCCGGCGGCCACGGCCGGGAGGTACCGCTCCTTCAGCGCTTGGCCGCCCAGGTGCTCGATGCCCCGGCTCGGCCCGTTGTAGGCCAGCTGACAGCAGATGGCCGTCGACACGTCGAAACGGGCGATCTCCTCGAGCACGATGGCGGCCTCGACATCACCGAGTCCGAGCCCTCCCCATTCGGTCCCGATGGTCACCCGGAACAGGTCGGCCACAGCCAGGGCCTTGACCGCTTCCCAGGGCAGCTCGCCGGACTCGTCGGCCTCCGATGCCCGTGGCCCGACTTCCCGCGCCGCGATCTGGCGAGCCAGGTCGCGCAAGGCGGTCTGGTCGGCGTCCTCGTGCATGGGATCCACCCCCGACTGCACCATGGTCGGCATCGTAACGGCTCTGCCGGCGGCGGACGGTGGGCCCGAGTCGCCGGGGGACGGAGCGAGCTCAGCTCGCGTCCGGGCGCAGGAAGCGCTGCTGGGGGTCCCAGCGGCGCAGCGTCTCCACCTCGGCCGCGGTGGGTGCGGCCAGCTCCACCACATCGTCGGCGATGGCCAGCTCCCAGCCGCACCGCGCCCGCACCTGCCCGATGCGATCGTCGAGGTCTCCAGGGCCCTGCGGCACGGAGGTGAGCACCAAAGCGCCGTCGACCCGTTCGAAGGTGCCGAGGTCGGTCACCAGCGCGGTCACCCGGACTCCGGGTGAGGTCACATACGGCACCGATTCGACCGTCCGGCGGGGCGCCAGCGTGGCCACGACGACCACCTCGTCGGCCCGACTGGCCACATCGTTGCCACCGCCCGACCCGACCAGAAAGGCTCGGCCCGGGATGACCGTCGAGTTGATGCTGCCCGCACGGTCGATCTGGGCGGCCCCGAGACAACCGAGGAGCCGAGTCCCCGGTCCGGCGGTGAGCGTCGACAGCACCGTCTCACTGTCGGCCACCATGGTGGCGCTCGGGAAGCTGCGGTGGTTGAACACGAACGGGTCGGCCGGCGTCGGCTCGTATCCCCACAGGCCGAGCTCGGCGGCGAGGACCACCGGGGACCCCTCGGCCCGCGCCGCGTCCACGGCCAGCCAGGCCGCCAGGTTGGCCACCCCCGCGCCGGCGAGCACGGCATCGAAGCCGCCCGCCAGCACGCGCTGAGCCACGAACCGCGATGCGAACACCGTGGCGCGTTCCCAGGCGCCGACCGGGGCATCCAGGTCCGGCGGGTGGGCCGACTCGTCGTCCCGCCACGAATCCGGCTCGGCCCGTCGGCGCAGGCCGGCCAGCCGACGCTCGCCCAGTCGGTCCAGATAGACCCGCTGGTCGGGCGGCTCGAGGATCCAGTGCCGGATCCAGTCGTCGAAGTGGTCACCGCGGCTGGCGTCGCGGACCTCTTCCCAGAACTCGAGATCCTCGCCGTAGGGCTCGACCGGGAGATGCGGGACGTACAGGCCCCCGGGATGGGCGCCGAACGGCACCTCGGACAGCGACAGCACGCGGTGGGCGGGGATCCTGACCAGGTGGGCCCACGGCCGGATGTCGTCCACGATGCGCTCGACGGTGACCACCGCACCGCGCCGGGCGGCCAGCGCGCCCCACACCCCTTCGAGCAGCGGTGGGCTGAACGCCACGTTGCCGGTCCGGTCGGCCAGCGGGGCGTGCACCAGTGCGATGTCGGGGGCGTAAGGGGCGAGGAGCCCCACTTGGCCGCCGAAGGGCGATTCCACGACGGCAAACCCGTCGTTCGACTCCATCGACGATCCCTGCAACGAGCCGGTGGTCACCGCCGGCAATCCCCGGGCCGCCGCCTCCAGCCGCTGGAGGAACGTGAGGAAGGACCAGTGCTCGACCTCGACGTCGCCCCGAAGGTAGGCGTCCCCGAACCAGCGGTTGGGCGTGAAGTTGGGGAACACGTCGCCCGAGTACCCGGTCACGACCCGTCTGACCAACCGACCCCGGAAGTAGACGGTGCCGAGGCTCGAGAGGCTGAGCATGACGAGGGTGAACCCGGGGTCCTTCCCCCACCACTGCCGGATGACCTCCCGGGCTGCCGCGGTCCACCGCGTGTGACCGGTCACCACATGGATGGCGTCACCCGCCCGCACGTGGCGGCGGACCGCCTCTTCGAGCGGGACGACGGGTGCGCTCACGGGAGCCGGTGGTCGGCGGGCACGGCGCAGACCGTAGTGGAGGCAGGCCCCGAACGGTTGGGGCCCCCGTCGTTACACTGAGCGCCATGATCCGCTACAGCGTCGGGGATGACCACGTCGCCCGCCTCGTCCTCGACCGCCCCGACGCGAGGAACGCGTTGTCGGTCGAGATGCGCGACGACATCATCGCCTGCGTGCGACAGGCCCGGGGCGACCGCCAGGTTCGCGCCCTACTGGTTACCGGGACGGGCGACTCGTTCTGTTCAGGTATGGACCTGCGGCAGTCGACGGTGGGAGCGGCCGGCAGCACGGGGTTCGACCCCCGCAGCACCAGCGAGGCCCTGCGGGTCGGAGTCCAGACCTTCATCCGCGAGCTCTGGGAGCTGGACAAGCCCACTGTCGCCGCAGTCAACGGCACTGCCGTCGGCCCCGGCGCCCACTTGGCGCTGGCCTGCGACGTGGTGCTCACCTGCGACCAGACCCGGTTCATCTGGTCATTCGCCCGCTGGGGGCTGGTGGTCGACGCCGGGGGGGCCTATCTCCTGCCGCGTCTGGTCGGCCTGCCCCGGGCCAAGGCCATGGTGATGCTGGGCGACGGCGCCAGCGGCGAGGAAGCGGTCGCACTCGGTCTCGCCTATCGGTGCGTCCCCACGCAGGGCGAGCTCGCCGCGCTGGCCACAGAGCTGTCGGCTCGTCTGGCCTCTGGGCCCACCCGGTCCCTCGGGCTGTCCAAGATGCTGCTCAATTCGAGCTTCGAGACCACGCTCGCCGAGTCGCTCGAACGCGAAGGGCTGGCCCAGGCGATGGCCGCCACCTCGCCGGAGATGGCCGAGGGGATGGCCGCGTTCAAGGAACGCCGCCCGCCCGACTTCCCCGGCCTGCCTTGAGCGTCGGGCCCGACCCGGGAGCGGGCCCCACCGCGCCGCGCGGCAGTGGTCCGCTGTCGGGCCTGCGAGTCATCGACGTGGGCACCCGGATCAGCGCCCCGTTCTGTGCCGGCCTGTTGGGGGAGATGGGGGCTGAGGTGATCAAGGTCGAAGACCCCGGTGGGGGTGACTTCATGCGCACCATCGGTCCCTTTGTCCCGGCTGAGGGTCAGGAAGACACCGGGGACGATGAGGACGAGGGTTACTCGATGTGGTGGGCGGTCGAAGGCCGAGGTCGCAAGGGGGTCACTCTCGATCTCCGACGCGACGCCGGGCAGCAGCTCTTCCGGCGCCTGGTGTCCAAATCCGACGTGGTGTGTGAGAACTTCCGGCCCGGCACCCTCGAAGCCTGGAACGTCGGGCCGGACTCGTGCGATCCGAAGGTCGTCTGGGCCCGGATCAGCGTGTTCGGCCAGGACGGCCCCTATTCAGACCGACCTGGCCTCGACCGGATGGGCATCGCCTACGGCGGCCTGCTCGCTATCACCGGGTACCCCGATCGTCCGCCCGTGCGCCCGGGTGTCACCATCTCGGACTACCTCACCGGAACCTTCGCGGCCGAGGCGGTGCTGGCCGCGCTGTACCGCCGGGACCGACCCGGCCGCGGTACCGGACGGGGCGGGGTGATCGACGCGCCGCTGTACGGATCCATCCTCCGGGTCCTCGAGTGGACGGTGGCCGCGCAGGACCGACTGGGCGTGACCCGCGAGCGCCAGGGCAACCGCCTGGCCAACTCGGCCCCCCTGGACAACTACGCCACCGCGGACGGGCGCTATGTCTGCATCGTCGGGGGCTCCGACGCCAATTTCCGACGGCTGTGCCGGGCCATGGGCCGCCCCGAACTGGCCGACGATCCGCGCTGGTCGAACCTCAAGCGCCGGGCGGAAGGCGGGGACACCATCAACGCGATGGTGGCCGAGTGGGTCGCCAGCATGGACGCCGATGAGGTGGAGGCGGTCTGCGTGGCCAACGGGGTCCCGGTCGGCGTCGCCTACGACGCCTCGGAGATCATCGCCGATCCGCACCTCGCCGCCCGCGGCGACCTGGTGCGAGTGGATGACCCGGTGGCCGGGCCGCATCTGCAGCAAGCGCCCTATCCCCGCCTCGACGGCCAGCGGCCCGAAGCCCCGGAGCCGGCGCCCGCTCTGGGCCAGCACAATCGCGAGGTCTGGTGCGGCGTCGTCGGGCTCGACGAGGAGACCTTCCAGGCCCGGGTGGCCGAGGGGGTCATCTGACACCGGCGCCCTCCTGAGGCCGGGTGGGCCTGACCCGCCTTGCGGCCCACGAACAGGCAACCACGGCGGTCACCAGCCCGGACCGGCGCGCGTCACGTTGCTACGCTCCGGGCCCGTGGCTTCCGTTCCCGTGCACGATGGGCTGTTCGCCGGCGGGGCCGATCCCCACCTGATCGGCGCCACCTGCCGGACGTGCGGGCGCCAGCACTTCCCGAGCACCGCCACCTGCCCGTATTGCGGCTCCCGGGACGTCGAGCCCGGGGCGCTCCCGACCGTGGGCCGCTTATGGGCCTGGACCACGGTCACCGCCGCGCCTCCCGGGTATTCCGGACCGGTTCCCTACGGATTCGGCGTGGTCGAGCTGGGTGAGTCCCTCCGCGTGGTGACCCGGATCGCCGAGCCCGACGCCGCCGCCCTGCGGGCCGGGCAGAAGATGCATCTGGTGCTCGAGGAGGTCGGCGAGCGCGACGGGCAAGCCGTCGTCTCCTGGGCCTTTGCTCCCTCATGACCGGCGTCGAGATCGCCGGGGTGGGGATCCACCCCTTCGGTCGGTTCGCCGACCGGAGCGTCACCGACCTCGGGGTCGAGGCCGTGGCGGGAGCCCTGGCCGACGCGGGCACCGACGGGGTGGGCTTCGATGCCGCCTTCTGCGGGACGGCCTACGGCGGTGTGGCCTCGGGCCACAAGGTCCTCGGCCGGCTGGGCCTGACCGGAATGCCCATCATCGATGTCGAGGCCGGATGTGCGAGCGGCGCCGCCGCCCTCATGCTCGCCGCCTCCTCCATCCGCGGTGGCCAGTACCGGACAGTCATGGCCTTCGGCATCGAGAAGATGCCGAAGGGGATCATCCGCTCGTCGTTCTTCGAGCCGTGGCAGGAGGAGGCCGGGCTGACCTCGACGCCGGCATACTTCGCCATGCGGGCGCAGCGGCTCATGGCGACCTCCGGGGTGACCGACGAAGACCTCGCCGCGGTGGTGGTGAAGAACCGGCACCACGGCGTGGGCAATCCCGATGCCATGTTCCGGTCCGAGGTGACCGCGGACGAGGTGCTGGCCTCACGGATGGTCTGCCCGCCGCTCCGGCTCTGGATGCTCTGCTCCCCCAACGAAGGTGCCGCCGCCGTGGTGCTGCGCCGTGCCGAGCCCGCCGGAACCGGGGTCCGACTCCGGGCCTCCGTCGTGACCTCGCACCTCCCGGGTGCCGTGCTCGGCGAGTCGACGCCCATGTCCGGCCTGCGCGACGACACGATTCCCCCTCCTAGTCGCCGCGCCGCCGAGGCCGCCTACGACGAAGCCGGGGTCGGGCCCGAGGACCTCGATCTTGTCGAGTGCCAGGACACCGACGCTGCTCGTGAGCTTCTGTCCTACGAGGAGCTGGGCCTCTGCCCTCCGGCCGGGTCGGCGGCGCTCATCCGGGACGGGTCCACGGCGCTCGGCGGCCGGGTCCCGGTCAACGTGAGCGGTGGACTGCTGTCCAAGGGGGAACCCCTCGGGGCCTCCGCGCTGGGCCAAGTGGTCGAGATCGTCCGGCAGCTCCGGGGTCAGTCCGGCGCCCGGCAGGTGGAGGACGCCAGGGTAGGGCTGGCCCACACCATCGGTCGGGGAGCCAATGCCAGCGTGGTGATCCTCAGCCGCTGAGGTCCTGGGGCACGATCTCGGGAGCCCGTTCGGCCACCAGCCTGGCCCGGTTCACCTTGGTGGCGGCGCTGCGCGGGACGGCGTCGACGAACTCCACCGACTTGGGGACCTTGTACGCGGCCAACCGCTCCTTGGCGAAGCGGCGTACCTCCTCTTCGGTGGCCGGGGGGTCTGCACCCTCCCGCTCCACGATGGCGTGCACCCGCTGCCCCCATTCCGGATCGGGCAGGCCGATGACCACGACGTCGGCAATATCTGGATGCTCCGACAGGGCCGCCTCCACCTCGGCCGGGAAGACGTTGGCCCCCCCGCTCACGATCATGTCGACCCTCCGGTCGGCGATGAAGAGGTATCCCTCGGCATCCAGCCGTCCGAGATCGCCGGCGGTGGCGTACCCGTCGGCCGTCATGGGCAGGGTCTGGCTCGACCCCAGATAGCCGTACTTCCCGGTGGACTGGGACCGCAGGTAGATCTCGCCGACCTGGCCCACCGGCACGTCCCGCTGGTGCTCATCGAGGATACGGATTTCCGTGCCCCGGAACCCCCGGCCGATGCTGCCCGGGTGGTCGAGCCATTCGTCGCCGCGGATTGCGGTGAGGCCGAGCCGCTCGGTCATGCCGTAGCACATGTAGAGCCGCTCCCCGCCGATGAGGTCGATCCAGGTGCGCACCAGAGCGGGGGGGAAGGTGGCTGCCCCCTGCTGGACCCAGACCAGGCTCGAGAAGTCACGCTGCGCGATGTCGGGTAGGCGCGCCATCCGGGCCAGCATGGTGGGCGTGGCGGTGAAGGCGGTAATGCGTTCTTGCTCGATGAGGTCGACCGCCAGCGCCGCGTCGAACTTGACCATCAGGGTGAGCGTGTCACCCGCCAGCAGGTAGGTGAACTGGGCGAAACCGTTGGTGTGGTACAAGGCGGTCGGGATGAGTATCCGCTGCCGACCGACGTCCTCGCCCCATGCGGTCGGGAACGGTTGGGCGTTCATGGCCGTGAGCACCGCCGGAGTGTGGTCCATGATGATCTTCGGGGTCCCGGTCGAACCACTCGAGCAGATGCCGCTGACGCTCGGCGACACCACTAGCGGCAGCGGTTCGCCCGACAGGGCGTCGGCCTCGGCAAAGAGGTCCGGGGGGTCGGCGCTGACCATGAGGGCCGCGTCGAGGACGTCTGCCACCCTGCCCCGTTCCCAGTCGGGAAGGTCCCAGCGCACGGGAACGGGTGACGCTCCGACCTTCCAGGCGGCCAGGGTGGCCTCGACCATCTCCACCGAATTGGCCAGCTCGAGGCCGACCCGATCGCCGAGGCCCACGCCGCGGGCCGCCATCGCCCGCCCCAGCTGGTTGGCGCGCCGGTCGAGATAGCCCCAGGTCAATAGCCGTTTGGATCCGTCCCGGTCGACATACGTGACGGCCACCGTGTCTGATCGCTCCCGACCGAGGATCTGGATCCGCTCGGCGAAGGGGACCCCGTCGATATCCGTGACCGTCATGAGGGCCACTGGCGAAGGATGGAGACGCGAGCGTCGCGGCCGCGGGGGCCGTCGGACGGCACGGAACCGAGGCGGCCCCGTTCAATGGCCCAGCTGGCGAAGCCGGTCCGCCGTCCCGGGCTCCCCTCGACGTGTTGGCCTCTCCTCACAGCGAGTGCAGAACCTACCCGTCCCGGGAATGGGCCGCCATCCCCCCGAGCAAGCCGGCTAACCCCCGAAGCTGCCGGGACCTCCGACACCGAGCCCGGCTCCACCCGACCCGGCGCCGCCAAGCCCGATGCGGCCCAGTCCTGCACCCCCGAGACCTGCGCCGCCGAAGCGGGCGATGCCCGTCGAAGTCGTCGGTACGGGCTGCTCGAGATTGGCCAGCGCCACCAGCTGGCCCGGCTTCAGGCCGGAGGTGATCTGGGTGAGAACGTCCCCGACGGTGCCCAGGGTGACCCTCGTCGCCTTGGTCGTCCCGTTGTCGACCACGGTTACGAGATGGATTGATCCGACCGTCCGCACGGCCGATGTCGGCACCGCCGTGACGTCGGCCGATGTCCCGACCACGATGGTGGCGGCCGCGTCGGCCCCCGAGAACAGGCCAAGATCGGGCGAGGTGAGTGCGATCGTCACCGGATAGGTCGTGCCGGCCGAGGTGCTGCTCGGCAGGACGCCGATGGCGGTCACCGTCCCCTGCAGTTGCGTGTTGGTCGCGTCAGGGTTGACGACGGCCGACTGGCCCACCGTCACGGCGGCGATCTTGGCCACTGGTACCTGAGTGACCAGCTGGTACGAGGAGCCGGGTCCGATGATGACGACGTCGGGATCGGTCGTACCCGACGCGGCGGAGACCGAGTCGCCGACCCCGATGGAGACCGAGGCCACGGTGCCGGAGATGGGGCTGACCAGGTTCACGTCGTCGAGGGCCTGCTGGGCGTCGGTCAGCTGGGCCTGTGCGGTATCGATGGCCGCCTGGTCGACGGCCAGTTGCTGGGAGGTGGCCGGCTCGGATCTCGAGGCAGCCCCGACCGCCACCAACGTGGCCGGGGGGGAGGTTGTGCCCGATGGTGAGGGGCCGGTTTCTGCCAGACGGCTGGCCGCCCCCGTCGAGGAGGCGACGTAGGCGGTGGCTGACGCGCTCGGTGCAGCCGTGGCGGCGGTCGAATCAGTGGTCGACGCCGGCTCGAGGGCCGCGGTGAGAGCCGACTCGTCGTGGCTCACCTGCTTGATGTCGGCGGACACCTTGTTCTGGGCCGCGGTGGCCTGAGTCAGAGCCTCGGCACAGGTGGTCGGCGCGCCGGTGCCGTCCGCGGGCGCCGACGTCGAGGCCGCGGCAGACATACCCCCGGCCGCCGGTGCCTCGCACAGGCCGGTGGCGACGCCGAGGCTCTGGCTCGCCGCCGATGAATCGGCGTCCTCCTGCATCTGGTCGGAGACCAGGGTCGCCTGCAGCTGGCCGATCTGCTCCGCGTTCGAGGACTGGTCCGACCGTGACGAGGGGGCGGTGGTCGGCGTCGGAGCCGGTGTGCCCATGGTCACCGGGGCTGATGCCGCGGCCGACTGGCTGGATTCGGCGGCGGACAGAGTCGCCTCGGCGGCGGCCACGGTGGCCTCGGCCGATACCACCGACGCGTTCAGTGCCGTCGGGTCGAGTGACGCCACCGTCTGTCCCTGGCCCACCGCCGAGCCCATGGTCACGTCGACCGAGCCCACCTTGCCCGACACGTTGAAGGCCAGGTCGGCCTGGTTCAACGGGGTGACGGTCCCCACGGACTCGAGGGTGGCCTCGACCGTCGCGGTTCGGACCAGCGACGTCCGGTAGGCCGGGGCTGCGCTCCGGGTCAGAACCCAGGCGACGATGAACGCCACCACCACCAGCAACGCCACTCCGACGCGCAGGACCGACATCCTCCTCCACCCGGGGGTGGCGGAGGGCAGATCGTCGGGGAGCGGGCGTACGGCCCTGCTCGGCTCAGGCACCCGCCACCCCGGTGCCGCCCCCGGCACCGGACCCGGGGGCACCGCCGCCGAACCCGCCGGCTCCGAAGCGACCCGAGCACCCGTTGGCCCCGGGCGTGGACACGGTGATCGAGCGGGCGGTCACGGCACCGGTGGTGTCGGCCGTGCCCACCGCCTGGGCGCACTTGCCCACCGCCAGATCGGAAGGTGCTGCCGCCGTCCGCCGGGTGTAGGTCGTCGACGAGGTCAGCGTCACGACGACACTGGTCGACTGGTTGGTCGCCCTGCTCATCTCGTTGACCGTCGCCTGCGAGCCGTTCACCGCGGCGACCAGACCGGACGCCGCCGCGAACTGCCCCGCGGCCCGGCCTGGGAATCGGCCCGACCCGCCGGGCTGCTCACCGGACGGGCCCCCGGGGGTCCCGCCTGGAGCTCCCGCCGGGGGGCCGGCTCCCGCGGCTCCGCCCCCGCCCCTGAACCCGCCCGCTCCCGCCGAGCAACTTCCCGACGTGGGCTGACTAACGATCACGGTCGTCGCGGTCACCGGAACCCCGAACCGCTGTGTCGACGACGAGGCCGACGTCGGCTTGCCGATCGCCGAGATACACGCCCCTGCCGTGACGTCGGCCTGGGAGGCTGCCACCGTCTGCTGGAAGGTGGTCGTCGTGGTGTAGGTCACAGTCGTCTGACCGGTCCTCGGGTTCTGCACTTCGAGCGCTGTCCCGTTGATGGCCGCGATGGTGCCGGAAGTTCCCGGGAACTGCCGGCCCCCTCCACTTCCGGCGGCGCCACCACCTCGAGGCGCCTTCGTCGACGAGGTGGTCGAGGCGGAGGACGACGAACCGCAGGCCGCAAGAGTGGCGGCGGCCGTGGCCAGGGCGAGAAGCCCCAACAGCCGAGGCAGGGTGGGACGGCGATGGCCGTGGCTGCGGCCAGCACGGCTGTTCCGTCGAATCGGTAGGAGGGTCGGTCTGGTCATGTTCATCCTTGTCGTTATCGGTGGTAGCTGCGGTCTGTTGCTGTCGAAGGTCTCGGTCTTCATGGGCATGTCGCGACGGCCCGGGTCATTCGCTGCGCAACGCGTCGATGGGTGCCAGCCGGGCAGCCCGGCCGGCCGGGTAGACGCCGAACGCCATGCCGATGGCGATGGCGATGGCGATGGCTCCGGCGGTCGCCACCGGCGAGATGGCGACGGGGTCAGAGATGAAGTGAGGGAGGACCTCGGCACCGATGAGGCCGAGGACCGCCCCGAGCAGGCCGCCCACCAGACCGAGGACCGACGCCTCGACCACGAACTGGCGCCCGATGATGCGGGGGGTAGCCCCGAGTGCCTTGCGCAACCCGATCTCTCGGACCCGCTCGGTCACCGAGACCAGCATGATGTTCATCACGCCGATGCCCCCCACCAACAACGAGATGCCGGCGATCCCGCCAAGCAGGACTGTGAGCGTCTTGTCAACGGAGGTGGCAGTCGACAGGAGTTGCTGCTGCGATTCGATGGTGAAGTCGGCGTTCGCGGCGTTGGAGATGCCGTGGAGGCTGAGCAGCTCGCTGTCGGCCTCCTGGTAGGCGGCAGACAGCGTCGAGGCCGAGGTGGCCTGGACCAGGATCTGACCGACGGAATTGCGCTCGGTCCCCCCGAACAACTGAGTCGCCGCGGTGGTGATCGGCACCACGGCCAGATCGTCCTGATCAGCGGCCGTCGAAGTGCCCGATCCTCCCGAAGATCCCACCGTGTCGAGTACGCCGACCACCGTGAGCGGCAGCCCGTTGATCGTTACGGACTGCCCGACCGCATCGCGCAGCCCGAACAGCTCCTGGGCGGTCGTGGAGCCGAGCACCACCACATCGGCGCGGGTGGTCAGATCATGTCCGGCCACGAATCGCCCCTCGGCCATCGAGCGGCCGCGAACGGTTTGCCATGAGGGATTGGTGCCGACAACGGTCGTGGTCCAGTTGGTGGTGCCGGCCTCGAGGCTCTCGGACCTGGAGCTGACCGGGGCCACGGCGGCGATGTCAGGGGCCACCGTCGGGGAGGACAGGGCGGTGGCGTCGGTCACTGTCAGCGTGGAGGCCGAGCCGATCCCTCCGCGTAGGCCCGAACTCGACGTCGAGCTCCCCGGCGAAATGGTAAGGAGGTTCGATCCGAGGGAGGAGATCTCCGATCCGACCTGTTGTTGGGCCCCCTCCCCCAGCCCGACGGTGAGGATCACCGCGGTGATCCCGATCATGATGCCGAGGACGGTGAGGCTCGACCGCAGCCGATGCGAGACCACCGCTTCGAGGCCGGTCCGAATGGTCTCGAGGACGCTCATCAGGCACCGACACCTGATCCGACCGTCGTCGAGTCGAGGATTTGGCCGTCCCGGATCCGCATGATCCGTTGGGCCGACATGGACACGTCGGATTCGTGGGTGATGAGGACGATCGTCCGACCGCTCTGGTGGAGCTCGTCGAGCAACGCCAGCACTTCGTGGGCTGATGCCGAGTCCAGGTTGCCGGTCGGTTCGTCCGCCAGGATGAGGGCTGGATCGGTGACGAGCGCCCGGGCCACAGCCACCCGCTGCTGTTGGCCGCCAGACAGCTCGCCGGGGCGATGCTCGACGCGGTCCTCAAGACCGACCCGTTCGAGGGCCTGGAGGGCGCGCTTCCTCCTCGTCGAGCGCTCGACCCCGGCGTAGATCAGCGGGAGCTCGACATTGCGGCACGCCGAAAGCGAGGGCAGCAGGTTGAACTGCTGGAAGACGAAGCCGACCTGGCGGTTGCGCACGTGAGCCAGAGCTTCCTCGGACATTGTTCCGACGTCCTCACCGGCCAGATGGAATGTGCCTGTGGTCGGGACATCCAGGCACCCGAGGATGTGCATGAGCGTCGACTTCCCCGAGCCGGACGGGCCCATGATGGCGACGAACTCGCCGGCCTGAATCTCGAAGGTCACCCCTCGGAGCGCTTCGACCTCCAACGACCCGGTGCGGTAGGTCTTGCCGACATCTCGCACCTCGATGACCGTCGAGGTGGCGGCCGGGTAACGGCCCGTGGCTTCCACCCATACCTCGGCCGTGTCGTCAGGTCGGAAGGCGCGGCCCTCTTCGCCTCCCGACAGGACCGTCATCCGCCTGCCCCCCCGAAGCCGCCTGCCCCCCCGAAGCCGCCACCGCCCCCGAAGCCGCCACCGCCCCCGAAGCCGCCGCCTCCCCCTGTGCGCCCGAAGAGACCGCGCCCAGTGCCGCCACCTGACGCTCCCCGGAAGGACAGCTCGGTTACGTACACTTTGTCCCCGACAGAAAGGCCGCTCGTCACCTGGGTCTCGCCCCCCGACGATGGGCCGATGCCGACGACCTTGGTGACGCGGCTACCACCCGAGTCGAGGATCACGGTGGTGCTGTTGCCGCTGTAATGGATGGCCGCGGTCGGTACGACGACCACGTTGTAGAGCTCCTCGGTGATGATGGAAAGGGTGGCGCTCGACCCGCCGTAGAGCCGGGGTGGGCTGCCGGTCACGTCGACGACGACCGGGAACGATGCCACCCCCGACGACGTGGTGGCCAGCAGACCGACCGACCCCACCGTGCCGTAGATCGGCGTCGTCGAGCCGCTCACCGTGATGACCGTCTGGTCACCGGTGGCCACCTGACTGACCTGCGAGCTGTCGACTGTGGCGTTCACGATGTAGGAGCCCGTGGAGACCACGACGATCTGGGCCGCCGCCGAGCTGGTACCCGACGAGCCCGCCGAGGAACCGGTGCCCGAGGACCCCCCGGAAGTCGAGCTACTCGGTGAGCCGCTCGAAGCTGCGGACGAGCCGGTCCCCGACGAGCCCGCGCCCGACGAGCCGGTCCCCGACGAGCCGGTCCCCGACGAGCCCGTGCCGGTGATCTGCTGACCGACTGTGAGGGACACCGACGCCACCGTGCCCGCCATCGGGGAGGTCAGCGTGGCATCGGCCAGGGCGGTCTGGGCCGAGGTGACCTGGGTCTCGGCCGAGGCCACGGCCGCGTTGTCGGAGGCTGTCTGGGCCGTCGACGCGCCGTCACCCTGATCGGTCGTGAGTTGGGCCTGATCGTTGGCGAGCGTGGCCTGGGTCTGGGCGAGGGTCGCCGCCAGGGTGGAGTCGTCGAGTGAAGCCAGGGCCTGACCGGCGGCCACCGTCTGGCCGGCGCTCACATCGACGGCGCTGACCCGACCGGAGACGGCGAAGTTCAGGTTGGCCTGGCTGGCCGGCTCGACCGTCCCGGACGACGAGACCGCCTTCGTGATCGTCCCCGTGTTCACGGTCTGCACCGACGTCGTGGAGCTGACCAGTGAAGAGGCACCCGAGCTGCTGGTGGCCAGCCAGGTGCCCACGCCGGCTCCGCACAGGACGACCACCACTGCGGCCGCGACAGCTCGCTTCCTGGTGGACCACGTTCGATGCCTGGACACCCGTACACCCCGTTCGTTCGGCGGTCTGAGGCCAGCCCATCCAAGCCAGTCAACCTCTACGTCAGGAAACAGCCACCTGTGAGCTGGCTGAGAACGATGACCTGGCAGAACGGGGACTGACGCTCGAGGCCTAAGGTCAGCGGGAAGCGTCACCACGGATCGTGGCGAGCGCATCACAGAGCCCGGCGACCGCCGATGGAGGTGACCATGCAGTACGTGAATCTCGGGGACACGGGCCTCAGGGTGTCCCGGGTGTGCCTCGGGATGATGAGTTACGGCAACGGCAGCGAGCGACCCTGGGTGCTCGACGAGGACGCCACCGAGCCCATTGTCCGGGCCGCCGTCGAAGGGGGGATCACCTTCTTCGACACCGCCGACACCTATTCGGGCGGGGCCAGTGAGGTCGCCACGGGACGGCTGCTACCCAAATACCTCACTCGCGACGAGGTGGTGGTGGCCACCAAGGTCTACATGCCAATGACCCCGGGCGAGAACGGTGCCGGGCTGTCACGCAAGCACATCCTCTCGGGCATCGACGCCTCGCTGGCCCGGCTGGACATGGACTACATCGACCTCTACCAGATCCACCGGTGGGACCCGAGGACGCCCATCGACGAGACCATGGAGGCGTTGCACGACGTCGTACGCGCCGGCAAGGCCCGGTACATCGGAGCCAGCTCCATGTTCGCCTGGCAGTTCGCCAAGGCCCAGCACGTCGCCGATCTCCATCACTGGACGCGATTCGTCTCCATGCAGCCGCACTACAACCTCGTCTACCGCGAGGAGGAGCGCGAGATGATCCCCCAGTGCATCGACCAGGGCGTCGGGGTCATTCCCTGGAGCCCGCTGGCCCGAGGTGTGCTGGCCGGGAACCGGAGCCGGGAGGGAACGCGACGCACCACGAGGTCGGACACCGACGCCTTCACCGACTACCTCTACAGCCAGCCGACCGACTTCGACGTCGTCGAACGGGTGGCCGAGGTGGCGGCCGAACGCGGCGTGTCACCGGCTCAGATCGCGCTGGCCTGGCTCCTCCAGCGGCCGGGGGTCACCGCCCCGATCGTCGGGGCCACCAAGCCGGAGCACCTGGCCGACGCCCTGGCCGCCGAAGCGCTCGACCTGAGCGACGACGAGATAAAGCGGGTCGAGGATCCTTATGTTCCCCATCCCGTGCTGGGACACTTCTGACCGACCGACGTGTACGGTGCTGAAACGGGGTCACGTAGCCCCACGGGTTGAGCAGTGGCAATTGACCCGGTCGAGCCGCGCCCGTGGGCCGTGCACGGTGAGCCGTACCGGTTGAGAGGAGATCGTCGATCGTGGGCCGACCCGAAGCAGTTGACTTCCATTTCGACATCATGTGCCCCTACGCCTACGTCACCTCGCTCTGGATGCGCGAGGTCCGTGACACGGCCGGGGTGGAGGTGCGTTGGCGGTTCTTCAGCCTCGAGGAGGTGAACCGAGCCGAGGGGAAGAAGCACCCGTGGGAGCGCGAGTGGACCTACGGCTGGTCGATGATGCGGATCGGCGCCTACCTGCGGCGCCTTGACATGGACCTGCTCGACCGCTGGTACGAGACCGCCGGGCGTGCCCTCCACGTGGAGGGGCGCAAGCCGCACCAGCCCGAGGTGGCCGAGGCCCTGCTCCTCGAGATGGGGCTGGGCTCCGGCATCGTGAAGGCCGCCATCGAAGACCCCACCACGGGCGACGAGGTGTTGGCCGAGCACCAGGCCGTGCTGGACCGGGGCGGCTTCGGCGTTCCGACGTTGCTGTTCGACGATGGCCAGGCACTCTTCGGGCCGGTCCTGGTCGACCCGCCGGCCGGAGACCGGGCCGTGCAGCTGTGGGAGCACGTCACCGCCTGGCTCGACTATCCCCATGTCTACGAGCTCCAACGCCCGAAGACCCCGGCGGACATCGACCACATCGTCGATGCCTTCAAGCCCTACCTCGGTGCCCGCGACTGGTTCACGGTGAGTCGTCAGGCACCGTGACCGGCCGGCGCTACGCCGCCGACTCCTGCGGCTCGTCGACCGGGCCCAACTTCCGCATGCGCCAGAATCCGGTCGCCGGGAAGACCAGCACGGTCACCATCCCGGCGGCTACCAGTGCCGCCGCGTTGACCGGGAGGATCCGGCCTTCGGCAGTGGCGATCCGGTGATCACCACGATCAACGGCAGCCCGGTGGCCGACAGGAGCGCCATCGGGAGACGTTGGGCTCGGGGCAGCGCCTCGCGGTAGAGCATGAACACCGGAATGCCCCGGGCCGCCAGCATGAGGACGACGAACACCGCGACCCGCCACAACGACTCGGGACGGTCGATGAACACGTGCAGGTCGAATTGGGTGCCGCTCACCACGAAGAAGACCGGGATGAGGAACCCGAACCCGATGGCCTCCAGCTTGCCCCGGATTCTCTCGCTCTCGCCGCTCGCCGCAAAGAGGCGGACCACGATGCCCGCGGCGAAGGCGCCGAGCAACACGTCAAGCCCGAGGCTCTGGGCCAGCAGGACCAAGAGCACGATGAGGAGCAGGGAGACCCGGACGGGCAGTTGCGCGCTCGACTCCAGATGACGGTTGAGCGTGGCCACCATCCGTGGCGGTTGCGACCGAGCCGCCAACAGCACGGTGACGACGGCCACCACGATGAACGCCACCAGCAGGAGCGAGGTCAGCAACGGTTCCTTGTTGGTGAGAAGCAGGGCCACGGCCACGATGGGGCCGAACTCACCGACGGTCCCGATGGCGCCGACGTAGGAGCCGAACCGGGTGTCGAACAGCCCAGCGTCGCGAAGCATGGGCACCAGCGTGCCGAGAGCGGTCGTGGTGAGGGCCAGACCGATCACCAGGGTGTCGAGAGCCAGGCCGGTGAACACCAGGGCGAAGGCGGCCGAAAGCCCGATCACGAGGGAGATCCCCCACCCCATGCAGGCCAGCCGCAGAGGCGATCCCCGGATCTTCTTGAGGTCCAGCTCGAATCCGGCCAGGAAGATCAGATAGGTGAGCCCCAGGTCGGAGAGGCCCGTCACGATGGTGCTCGGATGGGTCAGATGAAGGACGTAGGGCCCTATCAGGATGCCGAACCCGATCTGTATCACGATCTCGGGAATGGCGAACGGCCCGCTCAATTCGGACAGGATCGGCGCCAGCACCGCGGCCAAGGCGATGAGCACCAGGGTGGAGACCGATGACGACGTCACGCTCAGCTGCCCGAGGGTGGCCGGGTGAACATTGGCTCACCCTAGGCGGGCGCCCTCCCGGCAGTCGGGGACGTCGCCCCGAGCGTCGGGCCGTGCGCCCTCCCGGTGACACGGGCAGACTGTCCTCCGGTGGCAGACCCCTCACTGATCCTGGTCGGGCCGGTGGTGTCGGAGGACCACGCCCACCGCGGGCACCCCGAGCGACCCGGTCGCCTGCGAGCCGTGAACGACGGTGTCGCCGCACTCCACCTGGGTGAGGACCTGGTGGTCCTCGAGTCCCGGGCGGCGACACCGGCCCAGCTCGAGCTGGTCCACTCGGAGGCCTACCTGGAGCGGCTCCGGGGTTTCTGCCGCGACGGTGGCGGATCCCTCGACCCGGACACCTATGCCACGACCGCATCGTGGGATGCGGCCCGGCTGGCCGCGGGCGCCGGGCTGGTCGCCGTCGACGCGCTGCGCTCCGCATCCTCCGGCGTGGCCTTTGTAGCAGCACGGCCTCCCGGGCACCACGCTCTGGCCGATCGGAGTATGGGCTTCTGTCTTCTCAACAACGTCGCCGTCACGGCCGCGTCGCTGGTGGCCGGCGGTGAACGGGTCCTCATCGTCGACTGGGACGTCCACCACGGCAACGGCACCGAGAACCTCTTTTGGGAGGAACCCCGGGTTCTCTATGTCTCGACCCACCAGTGGCCGTGCTACCCGGGGACCGGGCGGGTCACCGACGTCGGCGGGCCGGCCGCTCCCGGGACCACGGTCAACGTGCCCCTTCCCCCCGGCTCCACCGGTGAGGCCGTGCGACTGGCCTTCGATGTGATGATCGAGCCGGCGGTCGCGGCGTTCCGCCCGACCTGGGTGCTGGTGTCGGCCGGTTTCGACGCCCATCGGGCCGACCCGCTGGCCGATCTCGCCCTTTCGGACGGAGACTTCGCCGAGCTGGCCCGACGGGTCGCCTCCTACGCACCAGGTCCGGGGCGAATGGTGCTGTTCCTCGAAGGTGGCTATGACCTCGAGGCCCTGCGGACGTCGACGTCGGCCGCCATCGGTGCGCTGGTCGGGGCGCCCGCGCCCTCGGACCCCCTGACCTCCGGGGGGCCCGACTCCGCCCACGTGCACCGCCTCGAGGACGAGCGGCGGGCTGCACTCGACGCCCTGGGTGCGGCTGGTTGACCACGGGCGCGGTCGGCATCCCAGCCTTCCGGTCCGGGGCCCTACCAGGTGTCGACGCAGTTGCGTTTCTTGCCCGTCCGATGGTTCGGCTCGGGGGCCGCTCGGAGCACCTGCATTACCGTCCCCCTGGAGTCCGCCGGGTCGATGACGTCGTCGATCTCGAACGAGGCGGCGACGTTCACGGCCCGACCGTGCTCATAGGCACGCTCGACCATGCTCTCGAACAGCGCCTGACGGGCTTCGTCGTCCTCGGCCGCCTCGAGTTCCCGGCGGAACCCGAGCCGCACTGCCCCTTCCAAGCCCATCCCGCCGAGTTCCCCACTCGGCCAGGCCACGGTGATGACGGGGGACCGGAAGCTGCCTCCGGCCATGGCCTGGGCACCGAGGCCGTAACCCTTGCGCACCACGATGGTGAGGAACGGAATGGTGAGGCTGGCACCGACCACGAACAGACGGCTGAAGTGCCGGACCTGGGCCGTCCGCTCCGCCTCGGGCCCGACCATGAAGCCGGGGGTGTCACACAAGAAGAGCACGGGGAGGTCGTGTGCGTCGCAGAGCTGGAGGAAGCGGGCGGCCTTGTCCGCCCCGTCACTGTCGATCGCTCCGCCGAGGTGGCCGGGATTATTGGCCACGACGCCGATGGGTCGGCCCTCGACCCGGGCCAACGCCGTCACCATCCCCGGAGCGAATGCCTGGCGCAGCTCGAGGACCGAGTCCGAATCGGCCAGGACGGCGATCAGGCCGCGCATGTCGTAGACGCGGAGCCGCTCCTCGGGGATGCAGGTGCGCAGCAGGTCCTGGTCGGCGCATGTCCAACCGCGGACCGTCCCCTGAAAGTACGCCAGGTACCGCTGGGCGGCCCGCACCGCGTCGGCGTCGTCGTGGGCGACGATGTCCACCACTCCGTTTGCGGTCTGCACGTCGAGCGGTCCGACATCCTCGGGTTCGACCGACCCGAGGCCCCCTCCCTCGATCATGGACGGACCGCCCATCCCGATCGAAGTGCCCTCGGTGGCGATGATCACATCGCAGCAGCCGAGCAGGGCGGCGTTGCCGGCGAAGCACCAGCCAGAGACCACGCCAACCAGCGGGACGAGACCGCTCAGCCCCCCGAATAGGGCGAACGCCACGGTGTCGAGGCCCGTGACGGTGGCATAGTCGGTGTCGCCAGGACGGCCGCCACCGCCCTCGGCGAACAGCACCACCGGCAGCCGAAGCCGTTCGACCAGTCCGAAGAGTCGGTCCTTCTTCCGGTGGCTCTGCTGACCCTGGGTGCCGGCCAGCACTGTGTAGTCGTAGGAGAGCACCGCGCACTGGGCCCGCTCCTCGCCGAACAGGACTCCGTTCACCCGGCCGATGCCGGCCACCAACCCGTCGGCCGGCGTTCGGCGGATCAGCTCGTCGACGGAGCGGCGACCGCGCTGGGCCGCGATAGCCAGCGCGCCGTACTCGGTGAAGCTGCCCTCGTCGCACAGATCGGCGAGGTTCTCACGGGCCGTTCGCCGTCCCTGCTCGTGCCGTCGTGACACCGCGTCGGGTCGGGACCGGTCGAGCAGTGCATCCCGCCGCTCACGCAGGTCGACCAGCGTCGCCGGCGGAACCGGTGGCCTCTCGTCCTTCGGCGATTGGGCGCCGTCGCGGACGTCGGCGACGTCCTCCACCACCAGGAGTGGATCACCCTCGGCCACCACCGTCCCGGACTGGACCGCCAGGGAGAGCACCGCTCCGCCAGCCGCGGCTGCTACCACGTGCTCCATCTTCATCGACTCGATGACGACGAGCGTCTCGCCGGGACGGAACCGTTGGCCCACTGCGACCGGCACCGATACGACGGTGCCCTGGAGGGGCGCAGCCAGGGTGCGGGCACTCCCGGCGGAGGCCTCCACCGTCAGGCCGTCGGCATCGGGAAGATGCTCGGTTCGGCGGCCGACGCGGCCACCGCTTCTTCACGCTCGGTTGGGCCCATCGGTTGCACCGACCGGGCGGCCTCGAGCACCTGTGGGAGAAGACCGAGGTCGCCCGGCGTGCACAGAGCATGCACCCCGGGCGTGGAGAGGGCGAACCTCACCCGTTCGGAGATCTCGGACTCCGAGACATACGGCTCGTACCAGGTGGCAGCGGTGTGCGGCCGCTCACCCCAGGGCCGGGCGGCGACCGCCTTGATCGCCATCACCCCGATGTCGTTTTCCGACGCGTGGGTGAGCAGTGCTTCGGCGTCGCGACGGTACGCGCCGTCCGACCACAGCTGCGGATTGACCGGGAACATCACCGTGTCGAGGTCGTACCGGCGCAGCGCCTCCAGATGGGCGGAGGGGGCACTGAGCTCGTGGCCGGTGATGCCGATCCAACGACAGAGACCCTGGTCGCGGGCGGCCAGCAGCACCTCGAGTGCGCCCGCCCTCGCATTCAACTCCTCGACATCGGTGACGGCGTGCAGCTGGTACAGGTCCAAGTGGTCGCAACGGAGGACGCGGAGCGAGTTCTCCAGCTGTGCTCTGACCCCGTCTGCGTTGTGCCGCAATGTCTTGCAGGCGACGAACAACCGGTCCCGCAGCGCAGGGAGGTGGGGCCCGAGCAATTCCTCGGCCCGGCCGTACTGTGGCGCCACATCGAGGTGGTTGACGCCGAGTTCGACCGCCGAGGACAGCGTGCGGCCGGCCGTTTCGGTGTCGGTGTCCCAAAACGCCGCGCCGCCGAGCACGGCCACCGACGAACAGTGTCCTGACCTTCCCAGTCTTCGGACGTCCACGTCCGCAGGGTACTTCGGCCGGGCCGGGGTGTCAGCCGGTCGAATGAGCGGGTGTGGGCCGAGGACAGGGCCGGCTGGTCAGTGGGAGGCGGCCGTCCGGGCCGCCTCCCAACCTTCCACCATGGCTCCGAAGCGCATGGGGTTGTAGATGTCCTCTTCGTAGCTCCACTGCCGGTCTCCGGCGTACTTGAGCAAGGTGAAGTTGTACTCCTGATGTATGGACCCGTCACCGGGGTCCCGCATGCGGTTCCACACCTGGCACACCACCCATCCCCGATCCTCGTCGACGATGTACCACTCGATAGGGAATTCCGGCATGTCCCGCCCCGGGTAGTCGGCCATGCACGAGCTGATCCAGTCGTAGATGGCATCCCGCCCGTGGAAGGTCCCGAAGTGATGTTCGATATAGGTGGCATCCTCGGTGAACAGATCGGCCCAGTCACGCCACCGGCCCGACGAACCGGCCGCGGCCGCTGTCTCCTGGTAGTGGGCGAACGCCTCTTCGATCTCCCTGCGGCTCCACTGACCCATCCCTCGACTCCTTGCCGGGCCGGACGACCCTCTCCCTGAGGTTATGCCACCTCTCCCCGACCGAGGACGGGTCACTCCCCCGTCGAGAACGATTCGCGCAGCTTGGCCAGGCTGGCCGTCAGTAGCCGTGAGACATGCATCTGGCTGACCCCCACGTGAACCGCGATCTGCGACTGGGTCAGACCCTCGATGAAGCGCAGATTGAGGATGGTGCGTTCGCGGTCGGACAGCTCGGCCACGGAGATGGCCAACAGCATCCGGTCCTCACTGGCGCTGAAGCCGGCATCCACTTCACCGAGGCGGCTGGCCATGCTGGTGTCCTGTCGGTCGGGGGCGTCGATCGACGTCGTCCGGTAGCTCTGACCAGCTTCTAGCGCCTCCAGCACGGCCTCCTCCGAGGACCCCGTGGCCTCGGACATCTCCGCCAGGGTCGGAGGGCGCCCGAGCTCGTGGGAGAGCGACTCGATCACCTGGCCGAGCTCCAGGTAGAGCTCCTGCACGCGCCGTGGTGCACGCACCGCCCACCCCTTGTCACGGAAATGGCGTTTCAGCTCGCCGATGACCGTACGGGTGGCGAAGGTGCTGAATTCGACCCCCCGCTCGGGATCGAACCGGTCGACGGACTTGATCAACGCGATCGATGCCACCTGCGCCAGGTCGTCAAAGCTCTCCCCGCGATTGGAGAACCGCCGAGCGAGTTGGTAGGCCAGACCCAGGTGCGTTTCGACCAACTCGTCGCGCAATCGCTGGTCGCCAGTCTGTGCGAGCTCGACGAACTTCTCCCGCATCTCCCCGGTTGGACGAACCGGCGAAGACATCAGGTCTGCGACCGTGCCCGCCGCTTGCGTAACCAGATCCGCTGGCGTCCGTCCCCGCCGTCCATGCCGTGTTCGTCGACCAGGGCATCGAGGATCCTGGCCGAGAGCCCGTCGGAGGTGACGTCCGTCGCCGCCCCATCCTGACCGGAATCGGGATGGTAGGTGCACGAGACCTCGATATCCTCGTCGCCCCGGACGAAGCGGAGCGCCAGTCGGCCTTCGCTGCCCTCGCCCACCAACGAGACACACAGCTCGTCCACCGCCAGTCGCAGGTCTTCGATCTCTTCCACATCGAAGCTGGACCGGGACGCCACGGTGGCCGCGGTCAGCCGGGCCAGGACCACCAGATCGGCACGGACCGGGATGCTCAGCTCGACGACGTCTCCGGACGCACCGCTGCGGCTGGCCCCGTCCCGGGCGTCTGGCCGATCGGAGGTGGTCATGGCCCGACGGCTTGCTCCACCGAGGGCACGATGGAGAAGAGGTCCATGAGACCGGTGATCTCGAACAGCTTGAGGATCCTGGGTTCGGTGACGACAAGGTGCATGGTGCCGCCCGAGTTGTCGACCCGCTTCGACGCCCCGATGAGCACGCCCAGACCGGTGGAATCGATGAAGGTCACCGACAGCAGGTCGACGACCACCAAGGGCGTGCCGCGGTCGATCGCCGCCTCGAGTCGGCTCCGCAGCGTGGGCGCGCTGGCCACGTCGACCTCACCGGCCACCGTGACCACACAAGCGCGGTCGGAGACGTCCTCCGAGATCTCGAACAGCTCATCCATGATTCCACCACTAGGTTAGCTCTGGGCCCCTGCAGGCAGGCAGGCTACGCTTCGCCGGACGGGCCCGGATGACCCTTGGAATAGGGCGCGCTGAGAGCGGGTATCGATCCGACAATGGCCGATTCTTCCCTCGATACCTACCGGCGCAAACGAAACCCTGCTCGCACGCCCGAGCCGGTTCCGCCCAAGCGCACCTCGGAGCGGTCCCGTCGGCGGGGACCACCAACCTTTGTGATCCAGGAGCACCATGCCTCCGCGCTGCACTGGGACTTCCGCCTCGAGCGGGACGGTGTGCTCGTGTCGTGGGCCCTCCCGAAAGGTCTGCCCGTCGATCCGGCGCGCAATCACCTGGCGGTCCCGACCGAAGACCACCCGCTGGAGTACTCCCGGTTCAGCGGCACCATTCCCGCAGAGGAGTACGGCGGGGGCGAGGTGACGATCTGGGACCAGGGTACCTATGACTGTGAGAAATGGAGCGACCGTGAGGTGATGGTGGTCCTCCACGGTGAGCGGGCCGAGGGGCGCTACGTCCTGTTTCCCACCGGAAAGAACTGGATGATCCACCGCATGGATCCACCACCGGATGGATGGGAACCCCTTCCTGAGCGGCTTTCGCCCATGCTGGCCGTGCCGGCTGACCGCCCACCCGAGGGGGACGACTGGGTCTACGAGTTCAAATGGGACGGGATCCGGGTGCTCCTCTGGGTCGACGGGGGTCGGGTGCGCGCCGTCACCCGGAATGGCAACGACACGACGGGGTCCTTCCCGGAGCTACGCGAGTTCGGCGAGGCTGTCGGTTCGGCCCAGCTCCTCCTCGACGGCGAGCTGGTGGCCCTCGACGAGCACGGACACCCCTCCTTCTCTCGGCTGCAACGGCGTTTGCACGTCACATCTGCTGGCGGAGTGAGGAAGGCCGCGGCGGCCGATCCGGCCAGTCTCATGCTGTTCGACCTTCTCCACCGCGACGGGCGCTCCCTGCTCGGGGCCCCGTACCGACAGCGCCGCCAGCAGCTCGAGTCACTGGGTCTGTCGGGTCCGAGTTGGGCGGTCACCCCGTTCTTCACCGACGATCCGGGCTCCGAAGCGCTCCGGATCGCGGCTGAGCTCGGGATGGAGGGCGTGGTGGCCAAACGCCGGGACAGCGTCTACCGACCGGGAGCCAGGAGCCGCGACTGGGTCAAGGTCAAGAACCACCGGACCCAGGAGGTGGTGGTGGGCGGATGGACTCCCGGTCAGGGCAACCGCCGCAACCTGTTCGGTTCCCTCCTCCTCGGGCTGCCCGCGGACGGACGAAAAGGAGTGCTGCGCTATGCCGGCAAGGTCGGCACCGGGTTCACCCAGGCCGCCATCGAGGACCTGCTCGAGCGACTCCGGCCCCTTGCCCGGAAGTCCAGTCCGTTCGACGAGGACTTGGCGCGCGAGGTGGGCACCGATGTCACCTGGGTCCGGCCCGTCCTCGTCGGTGAGGTGCGGTTCAGCGAGTGGACGCCCGACCACCGGTTCCGCCATCCGGTCTGGCGGGGCATCAGGGCCGACAAGTCTCCAGCTGACGTGGACTATGAGCCCTGATCGGACCGGATCGGTGAGGACGATGGTGGAAGGCCGCGAGCTGACCATCTCCAACCTCGACAAGGTTCTCTTCCCCGCCGCCGGGTTCACCAAGGGCGAGATGATCGACTACTACGCCCGCCTGGCACCGGTGATGTTGGCTCACGTGCGGGACCGGCCGCTCACCATGAAGCGCTTCCCTGACGGGGTCGAGGGCCAGTCGTTCTTCGAGAAGCACCGACCGGTGCACGCGCCGGAATGGGTGCGCAGTGTCTCGGTCCCCTCCAGCGAGAATGGCGGTGCCATCGAGTACTGCGTGCTCTGCGACGTGCCGTCGCTGGTCTGGGTGGCCAACCTGGCGACCATCGAGCTCCACGTTCCCCTGTGGCGGGTGGGCAGGAGGCGGACGCTGCCCGCGCCCCCCGACCATATGGTCTTCGACCTCGATCCCGGCGAGGGGACCACGATCGTCGAGTGTTGCCGGGTGGCATCGCTCATCCTCGAGGCGCTCGGCCCGGAGGAGACCTGCCTGGCCAAGACCAGTGGGTCGAAGGGCCTCCAGCTGTACCGCCCGATGGACCGCCGGACGAGCTGGGACAAGCTCAGGGAAGCGGCCTATGGGATGGCCAGCCGGATCGAGGGCGAGCACCCCGACTTGGTGGTGTCGAACATGCGCAAGTCCCTGCGCCGGGGCAAGGTGCTCATCGATTGGAGCCAGAACCACCCGGCCAAGACCACCGTCGCCCCGTACTCACTGCGGGCTCACCCTGAGCCGACGGCCTCGACCCCGGTCAGCTGGGAGGAGGTGGAGGACTGCGCCGAAAGTGGGGACCCCGATCAGCTCCGCTTCACCGCCGGTGATGTGCTCGACCGGGTGGAGCGCATGGGCGACCTCTTTGCTCCCATCGGGGACGGCAGTTCCGCCGCGCCGTCCTAGGAATCGACTCGCAGGCTCCCGATCCCCAACGACCCGCCACCGCCGTCCCCCACCGTCCCCTCGGCCGGGGTCTCTGCCCGCGCCTCGGTCTCGAGCACCGGGTCGCTGCTGAAGAGATAAGTGCGGAGATGCCGGTCGAGGACCGGGTCGTGACGGCGGAGCCACTCGATGGCCATGGCGGCATGCTCTTTCTCCTCGTCCCGGTTGTGGGCCAGGATGCCGGCCAGCTCGTCGTCGGACGTGGCGTCCACCCGCTGGTCGTACCAGTCGACGGCCTCGAGCTCCTCCTGGATCGACACGACGGCCCGGTGCCGATCGATGGTCTCGGGCGACAGCCTCGCTTCAGGCTCGTGCAATCCGGCGCTCTGGGCCACAGATGAACCTCCTGGAGATGCTCCTCGGGTTCACCGACCTCGGCGCTCCCGCCACGAAAGCGTACCGCCCGACGCGCTGACGCCCTACTGTCTCAGCTGGCCTGCCACAGGTCCTTGCGGGCCGAATCGCGGATCCAGTCGGATAGCGCAGACGCCCGGCCGACGATGGTGTTGCCGGTCGTCCCGGGATACTGGTGGTGCGGAGCGGTCTCCTTGACCTCGGCGTACCGGCGGCCGAGCTCGCGACGCCGATCCTGGGAGACCGTTCGACACACCTTCGGGAAGAGATCGCGCTCCTCACCCTCGATGTGGTCGCTGACCGCGGAGCGCAGCCCCTCGAGCTCGCGACGAAACTCGGGGCCTGAGGTCGGCATGCCCTCGAGCCTGCTCAACTGGTTTTCGATGGCCAGCTGTTGGGCCAGGGCCGCCCGGGCGACGGGATGGCTCCCGTCCCACAGATGCGGGTACACCACCACCTCTTCGGCGACTTCATGGCGGATGAGATCGTCGGCCAGTATCCAGAACAGCTCGGCGGCGATGTCCGGCGCCTGACCGTCGAACATCCCGAGCAGCCGATTGATGTCCTCGTGGTCACGTTCGAGCATCCGGATGACATCGTCGCCCTCGGCTGCGCCCGCATCGGGTCTCACCAAGGCTCGATACCCGGCCGACCCGGTCCCAAACCCACCGAGACGACATCGAGACCTCGCCTGGACCGACGTCAGCGAACGTCGGCCGGCCGGAACTGGACGCTGATGCGCGGTGCCACGGCGCGGGCGGTCTTCGGCACGGTGTGCTCCCAGGTGCGTTGGCAGCTGCCCCCCATGACCAGCAGATCTCCGCCGCCGAGGTCGAAGCGGATCGGCGTCCCCCCCGCCCTCGGCCGGAGCAGGAACCGCCGAGCTGCTCCGAGGGAGACGATGGCCACCACCGTGTCCTGATCGGCGCCTCGCCCGATCCGGTCGCCGTGCCAGGCGACGCTGTCGCGGCCCGCGCGATACAGGCAACACCCCACTGTCTGGAACGGATCACGTTGGCCATAGCGCGCGCTCAGCGCGTCCATGGCTTGGTGCAACAGCGGGTCGGGCAGTTCCGATCCCGGCTCGAAGAAACAGACCAACCGCGGCACCGCCACCATCTTCCCGTACATGACCCGCTGCTCGGCCTGCCAGGGGACCGTTTCGAGGAGCCGTTCGAAGAGCTCAGCGGGCCGCGTGACCCAGTCGCGGCGGAGCTCGACCCACGCCCCGTCACCGAGCTCGGTCCGCTGCACCGAGTCGTCGAGCGGGCGTAGTCCGACCTCGTCGGCTTCGAACAGGGAGGGCTGGAGAGTGGTCACGGCTCGACCAGTGTAGACGAACACGTGTTCGTACCTGCCGCCGCAGCCGCCGGGTTCCACCGGGGAGCCGGCACCGGCATGGTTTCCGGCTCGAGGGTTGCGGCTCGGTCCGATTGGAACCCCGTCGTCCGGGTAGATACGCCCGGGTGGGGCGCAGATCGCGATGCACGCGGGAACCGCCGAATCAGTGCGTTCGGGCCCGACGGCCGTCGTCACGCCGTGGGGACCGATCGGTCCCAGCCTCGACCGGCATCGCCATGGCCCAGGGTTAGGCGGCGATGGTCAGCTGGGAGCTCTCGCTCGAGCCGGCGGCCGGGTCGGTCAAGGTCGGTCGGGACCTGGTGCGGCGGGTATTGACCGGGCTCGACCAGGGCAGCGTCGAAACGGCCGCCGAGCTGACCGACGAACTGGTGTCCAACGCGGTGGTGCACGGGCGCCCGCCCATCACGCTGGCTGTCAGTCGGGACGACCATGCGGTCAACGTGGCGGTGACCGACAGCGGGCCCGGCATGCCGGTTCTGCGCCCGGAACCGCACATCGCCGAGAACGGCCGGGGCCTCGTCATCGTCGACGTCCTGTCCGAACAGTGGGGGGTTGATCGGCTCCCCGGCCGGAAGCGGGTGTGGTTCCGGATGGAAGCCAGTGACCCCTAGACCGGATGCTCTGAGCCGGTGGGAGCCCGTCCCTCCATCGGCCCGCATGCCACCCAGGCTTGGGCGACACGAGGATCATCTGGCCTCCGGAGCGGCGTCGGGCCCGGCCGGGCCGCCACGGAGATCCCTCCCCGACCAGAACGAGAGCGGGTCGCTGGCCGGGAACGACTCGTCCAGCGCTTCGTCGAGCGCCTCGTCCAGGAGCGTCTCGCTGGCCCCGCGGTCGGCCTGTCTCGGCATGGTCGGTCCCTCCCCAACAGGGTCTCGGAGGTGCACCTTCATCGAACTACCCGAACCGGTCGAGAGCAAACCCCCGCTCCGGCCGCCGCCGGACCCCATGGCGCCCTCGGTAGCATGGCGGGTGGCATGGGTAGATCGGGCCATGTGTGGCCGTGAGCACGTGGATTTGGCACGGTGACCGACGTAGACCGTTTCGAGATCGTCCAGAGTGGTGGCTCGCGCGCCAGGGTGGCTGAGCTCGCCATCGCCGGCGAAGTCGACCTGGCCACGTCGCCCGAGCTCAAACGAGCCCTGTTCAACGCCCTGGATGCCGGCTCCCGTCAGCTCATCGTTGACATGGGCGCGGTCGGGCTCATCGACGCCACCGGCATCGGGGTCCTGGTCAGCGCGGCCAATCGCGCCCAGCGGGTGGGTGGCCACGTCACCGTACGCCAGCCGAGCGCGGCAGTGCAGCGCGTCCTCGCCGCGGTCGACCTCGACGAGGTCATCCGAATCGAGCTATAAGCGCCGGTCACGGCCATGATGGGTCGCGGCGGACCGGTGGATGGGAGAAGGCGCGTCCTGGATGACCAGTGGCGTCGAGGCGGGCTGGTGCCCAGCCCGGCGCGCTCAGCGTGTGACTCAATCACCGCCGCCGGGCTCGGCCACGACCCGTCCGACGTCGCGACGCACGGCGGCCGCGGTGAGCATCATCTGGACGGCCAGCATGGCGCCGACCCCTTCGCCGGCTCGCAGACGCAGGGTCAGGAGTGGTTCGATCCCCAGATGCGAGAGCACGCGTTCGTGGGCCCGTTCGCGACTGCGTTGACCGGCCACCAGATGGGCGGCGGCCGCAGGCTCGAGATCGATGGCGGCCACCGCGGCCACTGAGGTAGCCAGACCGTCCAGCACGACGAGACAACCAGCTTCGGCCGCGCCCAGCGCGATGCCGGCCAGGACAGCTATTTCAGGCCCACCGAGCGCCGCCAGGGCCGTGAGGGGGTCCGACAGCTGTGACCCGTGCTCGGACCGGGCCCGCGACAACGCCTCCCGTATGGCCGCACCCTTGCGTTCGAGGGTGGCTGAGTCCCCGCCCACCCCGAGTCCGAGCACCTCGGAGACATCCAGACCCAGCTGGGCGGCGCCCAATACCGCAGCCACGGTCGTGTTTCCGATCCCGACCTCTCCCAACGCCACCAGCCCGGGCCTCAGCCCCAGGCCGAGCCGCCGGGCCATCGCCACCAGTCGCCTCGCTTCCGGCACCGGCATGGCGTCGCTGGTCACCAGGTCGCCGGGGTCGACCAAAGGTCGGATGGACAGTGCACCGGAGACGGGTGCACCCCGGACGCCCGCATCGACGATCACGAGGTCGGCGCCGATCGAACGTGCCGTCGTGGCACCGAGGGACTCTCCCGCCACCGTGGCCTCGAGCACCTCTCGCGTGACAGAGTCCGCGAATGTCGAGACGCCGTAGCGGGTGACGGGATGGTCAGCACCGGCGATGACCGCGCAGACCGGGGCGCTGGGGGTCATCCCGAGGACATTGAGCCGGTCCACGGCCCGATCGAGAACCCCGAGCGACCCAGGTGGTGTCAACAGATCGTCAGTACCGTCCCGGACGCCGACCACGGACTCGGGCCCCGGCGCCCGGAACTTCGAGACCGGGGGTGGGGGGCCACCGGTCGGCCACCGCTCCTGGATCACCACATCGTGGAGAGGCTGCCGAATCGACCAGCCGGCCCGAGCAAGACCGGGCTCGGGTGGGCGTTCGTCGGGCCAGCCGACACAGAGCCAACCGAGCGTGTCCACCCCGGCGGGAAGCTCGAGCATGGCGGCCAGCTCGTCGGGACGAAACAGCGTGACCCACCCCACTCCGAGGCCCTCGGCGCGAGCGGCCAACCACAGGTTTTGGATGGCGCAGGCGCAGGACCAGAGGTCGGCGTCCACGAAGGTGGCCCGCCCGAGCACGCCCTCGGGGCGGGCCCGACGATCGCAGCACACGACCACGCCGAGGGGTGCCTCGCGAATCCCCTCGAGTTGGAGGTCCAGCATCCGGTGGGCCGCATCGTCATCCATCCCCGCCGCTTGTCGGCATCTCTCTCGGTCGGCCATCAGGGCCGCACGGTCTCGGGTGGCCGGCGACTGCACCACCACGAACCGCCACGGCTGGGAATGCCCCACCGACGGGGCCGCGTGGGCCGCACCGAGGACCCGCTGGAGTACCTCGGAGGGCACCGGATCGGATCGGAACCGTCGGACATCGCGTCGGCCATCCACGACGGCGTAGAAGACGTCCCTGTCCTCTGCAGCGAAGGCCCAACCCATCGGGTCAGCGCCCCGCTCGGCCGCGGAGCTGGCATCCCCGACCAGAGGTACCGGCCGGGCCCAGCTCATGGTCGCCACCTCCGACTTGGGGACGCTCCCGGGTACCGTTGGGTGCACCCCGCGCTCACGACGAGCCTCGCTCGATGAGCTCCCAGAGCTGAGGCAGATCGGTATGCGCTTGCACCAGATCCGCCATGCGGTCTATCTGTCGCTCCCGGGCGAGATGGAAGGAAGTACCGGAAGGCACGAACCGTTTGCCCCGCCGATGGGCGATGGTCCTCAGGAACGCGGCGCGGAATCCGTCCTCCTCGAACAATCCGTGGAGGCTCGTCCCCCAGACTCCCGCATCCGGGTCGGCGAGGCCCTCGGGCTCGGGTCCGTCCTCATCGTCGAGCTCGAACCAAAAACGCGATGACCCGCCGACCTCGGGCCGTCCGTGCCGGATCTCGTATCCGGTGATAGGGATCACGCCCATCGCACCACGCCGCCGGCGGGTGACCTTTCCGCTCACGAATCGCGTGCTGACGGGCAACCACCCGAGCCCCTCGATCTCGCCCGCGCCGGACTCCACCTCGTCGATGATCCTCCGACCGAGCATCTGATAGCCCGCGCAGATCCCGAGGACCGCGCTGCCTGCTCGTCGCGCCGCGCTGACGGAATCGCCGAGTCCCGATACCCGCAACCAGTCGAGATCGTCCACGGTGCATTTGGACCCGGGCAGAATCACCAGGTCGGGACGGCCTAGCGCCGAGGGACGGTCGACAAACCTGACGCCGACCCCGGGTTCGATGGCCAGTGGGTCGACATCGGTGAAATTGGAAAGGTGGGGGAACCGACAGACGGCAATATCGACGTCGTCCCCTGTCGGCGGCCCTGGGGCACTCGACCGGTGTCCGGCGAGGGCGAGGGAGTCCTCGGCGTCCAGATCCAGATCCCCGGCATGGGGCAGGACCCCGAGACAGGGCACGCCGAGTCGATGCTCGAGGTCGTGGAGAGCAGGCTGCAGCAATTGCGGGTCGCCGCGGAATTTGTTGATCACAAATCCGCCCACCAGCTTGCGCTGGTCGTCCGGCAGGAGCGCCATCGTGCCGTAGAGAGCGGCGAAGACCCCACCCCGCTCGATGTCGCCGACCAGGATGGCTGGGATGCCGGCCGACTGGGCCAGTCCGAGGTTCACCAGGTCGTCCGACATCAGATTGGGCTCGGCCGGGCTGCCCGCACCCTCCAGCACGACGACCCCGAACCGAGTACGGAGCGACTCGAGAGCGGCGCTCACCACCTCGAACAGCTGTTGCTTCGACGACTGGTAGTGGGCCGCGTCGCAGTTGGAGGTCGGCCGGCCCATGACGACCACCTGGCTGGTGCGGTCAGTGGTCGGCTTGAGCAGCACCGGGTTCATCTCGACCTCGGGGGTCACCCGGGCGGCCCATGCCTGGAGCGCCTGCGAACGTCCGATCTCGTGGCCCGACTCGGTGACGTAGGAGTTGAGCGCCATGTTCTGACCCTTGAACGGCGCCACCCGCACCTCCCGACGGGCCAGCAGTCGACAGAGCGCGGTCACTACCTGGCTCTTGCCGACGTCGCTGGCCGTCCCGCAGACCATCAGGGCGCCACTGATCGTCATCCTCGCTCCTCTCCGGAGCCGGTGGCGACACCGGTCGCAACGCGGCGGGGCGGAGACAGCGTGAACGGGTCGAGGTCGGCCCGATCCAGCACCGAGCTCAGACGGCACAGCCCGTCGGCCGAGGGAACGGCCACCCGCGACACTTCGGGCATCCCGAAACTCGAGCAGTCACGCACGACGATGCCGTAGGGGGCAAGAATGTTCCGGAGGTCCCCCCTCTCGACCAGAACCCAGGGAGCGTCGGATGGTCGTGTGCCGAGCCCGTGCCTTTGAAGCTCGTCCACGAGCTGTCGGCGAAGAGTGGACACCGACGTCGACCACGCCGAAAGGTCCACGGCGTCGAGAAGCTCGGGCAGCACGGCGAGCGCCAGGCTGTTAACCGACCAAGTCGGCTGGCGTCGTCGGCAACGGTCAACCAGGTCGGGGTCGGCCAGCACATAGCCCAGCCGCAGGCCCGGGCAGGCCAGGAGCTTGGTCAGCGAGCCGACGGCCGCCGCGTCGCCTCTGGTCCATCGACCGGTGGCCAACGGGAAGAAGGCCTCGTCCCAGACATCGGCGATGTCCGCGGCCGCGGCCAGCAGTCCACTCGGGTTGTGGGGATTGGAGCGCCACACCGCGCCCGACCCACGTGGGTGGAGTGCGAACTCGGGTTCGACCACCCGACCACCCAGCTCAGCTGCCACCAGCGAGATGGCCTCGGCCCCGCCGTTGGTCAGCAGAAGCCGGTCGGGGTCGATGTCCATGGTCGCGGCCAGCGACCGGTGGGCGGTGCGCCAGTCCGGGTAGCGACGGATCGCATCCAGGTGGCGGGCGACCACCGGGACGGGATCCGGCGCCACCGGATTGAGTGATTGGGACAGGTCGAGCACGGCGCCGGGGTCGATGCCCAGGCTGGCGGCAACGGCCGCGCCGTCACCTCCGTGGGCGCCGGCCGGCGCCAACGGGGTGACCGGTGCGGACCCTTTCAGCGGTTGGACCGGACCCACTGCCACACTCCCAACATCCCTAGGCCGGCAGCCAGAGCGGTGCCGATGTCCAGCGACAACTGCACGGCCGGGCCGATGTCGGCCACCTCCGCAGCGCGCCCGGTTCCGAGGGGCGGGCGAAGCTCCGCCTCGTCCCCATACCGGTTGAGCCCGCCCAGCCGGAGACCGAGCGCGGCGGCGAACGCCGCCTCCGACACGCCGGCATTGGGCGACGGGTGGGCCGGCGCCTGGGTGCGTACAGCCCGCCACACGGCTCCCGCCGTCCGGGGCCGCACCACGCCCACCAGGACCGCCGTCAGCCTGGCGGGTGCCCAACTCAGTGCGTCGTCCAGTCGGGCACTCGCCCAGCCGAAATTGCGGTAGCGGGGGGACCGATGGCCGACCATGGCGTCGAGCGTATTCACGGCCCGATACCCGAGGGCGCCGGGGGCGCCGGCGAGGGCGCCCCACAAGGCCGGCGCGACCACCGCGTCGACCGTGTTCTCGGCCACCGACTCGACCACGGCGCGGGCGATGTCCTTGGCCTCGAGGTGGGTCGGGTCCCGCCCCACCATCGAGGGCAGGAGCGACCGGGCCCGGACGATGTCGCCCTCCTCCAGGGCCGTGTCGATCTCCTCGGCGACATCGGCGAGCGCACGGCCGGCCACGGCCACGCAGGTGGCCCAGCCGGTGGACCGCAGAGCCGCCCCCATGCCCAGGCCGACCGCCACCCCCACCGCCCCATGGGCCACACCGGCTGGACGACTGTCCCGGTAGAGGGCGTCTTCGACCCGGGACATGGTTCGTCCGAAGAGCGCCACCGGATGGACCTCAGACGGAGGTTCGTGAAGGTTCCGGTCGAGCACGATGCCCACCGCGGCCCCGAGTGGCCGGGGTAGCCGACTCCGCCCGGCGCCGGTCATCGGGCCGCCAGGACGAGCAGCCCTGCCGTCTCGCCGACGACCGCGGCTGCGCCGAGCACGTCGCCGGTGAACCCGCCGATCCTGCGTTGGGCCAACCCTGCCACCCCCGCCGCGCCGACCGTCCCGGCCGCGACGGCGACCGCTCCACGCGGCCCGAGCCCGATGACGGCCAGAGCCAGGGCCACGGCCAGTCCGAGCACCGCCGAGAGGACAGCGGTGTGTGTCCACCGGGAAGTCGCCTCCCCCGCCGGTGTGTGGGCAGAGGTGTCGACGAATGCTGACGCCAGGCCCCCGTCCGGTCGGGCATAGGGGAGGCTTCGGGCGATGATGGCCATGGCGGTGCGGGATCCGCACCAGAGACCGGCGATGACCAGCGGGCGGGGAGGCGTGGCGGCGAAGGCGGCGAATCGCAGGACCACGACCGCGAGCAGGGTCACGGCCCCAAAGGCCCCGACCGACGGGTCGCGCATCACCTCCAGTCGGCGCCGCCGCTCAAGCGGAGGCAGGAGGCCGTCGGCCGCGTCGGCCAGGCCATCCAGGTGGAGACAGCCGGTCAGCACGGCATCGGCTACGACGGCCACGGCGCCCACCACGATCGGCGGCCACACCTTGCCCGCCGCCCACCAGATGCCTCCGACGGCGATGCCGACGAGAGCGCCGACGGCAGGGAACCAGTCCAGAGTGCGAGGTGTGGGCGTCGCTGGACCGCCCAGGGGGGTGAGGAAGGCCAGTGCCCGGCGCATCAGCAGTCCTCCAGCGGTCCCAGTGAGAGAACCCTGCCGGCGACCACCAGGAGGGTCGCATCGGCGACGGACGCCACGGCTTGGTTGAGCGATCCCAGGGCATCGCGAAACAGGCGCCCTGACGCGCTCGAGGGATGCACGCTCAAGCCGACCTCGTCGGACACGATCACGGTGTCGCCCCGGCGGTCGAGGAGTACCGAACAGAGCGCCTGGGCGTCGACGATCATGTCCGGTTGGGCCGCCAGCCAAGAAGCGAGCGAGTCGACCAATGCAGTGCCGGTCAACCTCCGGAGCGTGCGAATCAAGCCGTCTCCGGCCTCGATGGTCGTCCACTGGGCCGGACGACGGGCCTGGTGCGCCGCCACCCGGACGCCAAGGTCGGTGTCGTCGCCAACGGCCATGGTGGCAACGTACGTCACTGGCGCGGCATGGCGTCCCGCCAGCCGCTCGGCGATCATCGACTTCCCCGAGCGTGCCCCCCCGAGCACCAAAGTGATCATCGGTTCCCGCCTGGTACGGGTGCCGCCGAGCACCCGGCCAAGACGGCCGCACACACGGCACGGGCCAGTCGCCCTCCAAACCGCGAGCGAGTACCGCCGAAACTCTCGGTCTGGGCGCCTACCGGACAGGCCACGGTGACCGCGTCAGACGCCGTCCCGGTGCCCGGGATCCCGGCCAGGAGGAGAGCCTGGGACTTGGCCTCGGTCACGGTGCACAAGGTGTTCAACAGGGCGGCGAGGCGCAGCGGCTCGGGAATGAAGGCCACCACGTTGATCGTCCCCGGCCCCGGGGCGGCGGTGAGCGGCCCCTCTGCTGCGGCCGCCCAAGTCGGATGGCTGATCCCAACCGTAATTTCCACCGACACTCCTCCGTCCTCTGTCCGTTCCGGATGGGTAACGTCGGCGGCGGTGAGCATGCCCACCCCCTCACCCTCGACTCCGAGGTTGCGGGCGAGCTCGAGCACGTGTCGTTCGGGGTCCCGGCGGGTGTAGTCCGAGGGTACCTGGGCATTCACGATCCATCGTCGACGCCCGACCCCGCCGCCTGCCGCCGCCGTCGACGCCACCGTCAGCGGGCGGGCAAACCTCCAGAGGCGGATCGGGAAGGGGGCTCCGTTCTCCAGACGAGAGTGCAACTCGGAGCGGATCAATACTCGATCCCTTTGATGGCTCTGATCCCGCGCTGGTAGGCGTGTTTGACGACCGTCATCTCGGTCACCGTGTCGGCGAGCTCTACCAACTCGGGCGGTGCGTCGCGACCCGTGATCACGACGTTCGTCCTGGACCACCGCTCCCTTACCCCGGCCACCACCTCGGACACCGGGATCCATCCGTAGTTGACGACATAGGTCAGCTCGTCGAGGATCACCAAGTCGTAATCGCCTGAGGCGAGCTTGGCCTTGGCTATCTGCCAGGCATGACGGTTCTTGGCCGCGGACTCGTCGAGATCGTCGGACTCCCAGGTGAAGCCGTCCCCCAGTGTCCACCAGTCGACCCCCAGATGGTCGGCCAGTTTGCGCTCGCCGGCGTTCCACTTTCCGCTCTTCATGAACTGGACGACGCCGACCCGCCATCCCCGGGCCCAGCCGCGCCCCATCACCCCGAAGGCGGCCGACGACTTGCCTTTGCCGTCCCCCGTGTTGACGAGTACCACCGAGTCCGCCCGCCGCAACACCGGCTCGTCGACATGCTCGGGAATCGGAGTCCGCGCTACGGGTGGCACCGATTCGTCAGTCACCGGGTGGGTCCTGTCCATCCATTGTCTGCCACCGGTCGCCTCTGCGGCCGGGGTGCGCCGTCCGGCGGGGCACCACGATCAACTCGCCCTCGGCGGTCACGATCACCCTGACCCGGCCACCGAAGTGGGCGGATAGCAGATCCTCGCGGAGCACGGCACTCGGGGCTCCAGATGTCACGATGGAGCCCTCGGACATGAGCATCAGGCGGTCGGCGAACTGTGCGGCCAGGGTCAGGTCGTGCAGGGCACTCACAACGGTCAGCCCCCAGCCCCGGCGCAGCTCGTCCACCAGCTCGAGGGTGTCGACGCGGCGGCTGAGATCCAGTGCGCTGGTCGGCTCATCCAGGAGCAGGACCGGAGCATCCTGGGCCAGGGCCCGCGCCAGCACGACCCGCTGGAGCTCACCGCCGGAGAGGGTGTCCAGTATCCGACCGGCCATTGCCGCCAGGTCGAGGCGTTCGAGCAAGGCGGCGCAGTGACGCCGATCGCCGGCGGATTCCGCCCCGAAGTAGCCGATATGGGGCGTACGCCCGAGCAGCGTGTAGTCGATGACAGTCATGTCCGCCGGTAGGTGGGGCTTCTGGGGCACATAGGCCACCAGCCGCGCTCGTTGGCGACTCGGCAAGTCGCCGAGGGCACGGCCGGCCACTTGGATGGCGCCGTCGTGGCGCTGGAGTTGGGCGATGGCGCGCAGGAGGGTCGTCTTGCCAGCACCGTTGGCCCCGATGAGTGCGACCCATTCACCGCGTCCGACCGCAGCGCGTACATCCCGCACGGCCGTGGTTCCGTCGAACCGGACAGTCACGCCATCCAGGCCGATCATCGGGGAGGGGGTACTGCTTTCCGCCACCGTCGCACTGAGCTGCTCCCTCTCCGGTCGGGCGCGGACCGCTGCTTGTCGCTCACCCATCAGAGCACTCCACGTTGCGCCCGACGCGACATCAGGACGAAAAGGAAGAAGGGAGCGCCGATGCAGGCAGTGATAACACCGATCGGTATCTCGGCCGGTGCCTCGAGGGTGCGAGCCAGCAGGTCGGCCAGCATCAGAAAGGCTGCTCCTCCGATCATGGACACGGGCAGTACGACGCGGTAGCTAGCACTGGTGGTCAGCCGCACCGTGTGGGGCACAATGATGCCCACGAAGCCGATGAGCCCGCTCACCGAGACCGCCGCCGCGGTTCCGAGGGTGGCCGCGCCCACAATGAGGAGACGGGTCCGTTCGGGGTGGATGCCAAGTGCGCCGGCCTCGTCCTCGCCGATTCGGAAGACATCGAGCAGGCGGCGGTGCCCCATCATGACCAGGCCGCTGATGATCACGTAGGGCAGGATCAGTGTCACGTCCGACCAGGTCGATACCGAGAGACTCCCAAGGATCCAGTTGTAGATCTGTTGGATCTGCTGGGAGTGCTGTTGTTGGAGGTAGGTCTGGATGGCGGTCAGCAGGGCGGCCACCGCCACGCCGGCCAGCACGATGGATCGGCCGGAAGTCCTCCTGCCGCCGGCCGCGCCCACCACGTAGGTCAGGATGACAGCGAGGACCCCCCCGGCAAAGGCCGCAATGGGCAGCGCCTCCGAGGTGTTCCCCCCGGACACGATGACCACGGTGGCCCCCAGGCCGGCTCCCGCGGCCACCCCCAGAAGGTAGGGGTCGGCGAGGGGGTTGCGAAACACCCCCTGGTAGCTGGCACCGCCGGCGGCGAGCATGGACCCGACGAGGCCGGCCAGGACCACGCGGGGCATCCGCAGCTGCCAGACGATGGCCTGGTCAAGCTGGGAGGCCTGGGTGTGGAAGTGGAGGAGGGGGACCCGGGCGAGGAGTGAGCCGATCACGTCCCCCAGCGGGATGTTCACCGGACCGAGGGCGACACCCATGAGCAGCGCGATGATCAGGATGCCGGTCGACACCAGGATGGGTACGCGAACGGACACGGACGGCGGCACAGAGGGAACGCCGCCCTCGTCGGGGACGGTCGGCGGGACGGGCCGTCGGGGGTCGGCCGAGTCGACGGCACCGGCGCGCCTCGAGAGCGCCGAGGTCACGGTGCCCTCATGAGGTATCTCTCCCGTTCATGATGCCGTGCTCACGGCGTGCTGTTCGATCTCAGTGGAGACCTCCTGGAGAAGGACCACGATCCTCGGGCCCCAACGTGACGCGATGTCGTCATTGAGACCGAGCACACGGCCGTCCTTGACCGCGGCCAGGGTTGACCACCCGGGACGGGCGGCCACCGTTTCCGCCGTTTGCCCACAACAGATGGTGTCGGCCAACAGGATGTAGGCGGGATTCGCCTTCAGGATGAATTCTCCGTTCAACTGCGGGTAGCCCCCGCTCGCCGCGGCTCCCTGGGCGGAGTCGGCGATGCTCTTCAATCCGAGAAGTCCGAGGACCTGGCCGATGAACGTCGATGACGTCACCGAGTAGTACGTCTGCTCGAGCTCGTAGTAATAGGTGGGATGGGTGGCGGGCTTCGGTGTACTGCGTACGATCGTCGCGATCTGCGTCTTGATGGTGGCAACCTCGGCCTTTGCCTGGGCCGCATGGCCGGTGGCCTCGCCCAGCTGGACGAACTGTTGGTACTCCTGGTTCAGGTCCGTCGCCGCCGGAGCGTACAGGACGGGCATGCCGAGGGACTTCAACTGCTGGTCGAGCCCAGTTGTCTCCTGGGAGACCACCACCAGATCGGGCCGGTACGACGCGATCGCCTCGACGTTCGGGCTGTTGCCGTCCAGGGTCGTCACCGGCGTTCCGGCCGGGTAGTCGGAGAACTTGTCCACCGCTTTCACTTGGGCTCCGGCGCCGATGGCGTAGAGCATCTCGGTGGCGGTAGGCGACAAAGACACGATCGCGGTAGGTCGGCGGGCGATCTTGACCGCACCGTTCGCGGCGTGGATCGTCTTTGGATAGTTCGCCGGGGATACGGTCGGAGGTGCTCCCGCCGGAGCGCTCGTGCAGCTAGCGGCCAGCGACCCGAGCGACAGCACAGCCACCGCGGCAAGCAACGAGCTACGGCTCTGCTTGAACATCGATCATCCTCCATCGGTTCGCGGAGGACGAAGTGCGTCCGCTGCGATGCCCGATCGAGGCATCGAACGAACCGCCCTTCCTCCGAGGACAGGTTGCGTTGATGCAAGGCAGGCGTCCGGGCTCGCTCCGTCTCGAGAGCAGTACCGTTGCGGGACAGCGCCGGGATCTCACCGGTCTTCGCTGGACTTGCACCACCCCGATCCGAAGACCGGAGCGATCGCACGCTACCTCGTCGGCGACGGCGCTGCCACCGATGTCACTCGATGGCGGAGGTGGCTCGTCCGGAGGCCGCGAGACGGGCTTGTGGGTCCGACTATCCGCCGCGATAGGCGTCGGTGGTCCGCTTCGAAGGCAGCAGGAGCACGATGATGAGCGTGATGAGCGAGAAGAACAAACCGAGGATCAGCCATCCGAGTGCATGGCGTCCCTTGCGACGGGCGATGTTGTAGATCCAAACCAGCATCAGGATCCAGACAACGAACGCCACCACTCCGTAGAGGGCGGCGAGCCCGGTGCTCGTGGCGACGATCGAGGTGGTGAGGCCCAACGTCATCACCTGCTCGGCCGGCCGCCCACTTGAGCATGGTACCAAGCCGCCCCCCGACCACGACAGGAAAGGACCCCCCGATCAGCCCCGGGTCAGGCCGGGGTCCGGGGGTGTTCGAACTGCGCGGTAGCCAGGACCTGGCCGTGCGGACCCACCAGGGTGGCGGTGCGCACCGAGCCGGCCGGCAGCGGCACGGGAGCCATCCATGTCCCATAGCCTGAGGCCAGGGAGAACGAGCCGACCGTCTGGGACGTGCCGTCTGTCGAGGTGACCTGGCACGAGACCGGACCGGACCAGGGCGACGCCTCGACGGTCATCGACAACCAGGCTTGACCATGGGCCGCCGACCGGCGGGCGGGGTACACCGAGACGACGCCCACGCTCCGGCCCCCGGACACCAAGGCGGCGTCGGCCTGGTGGTCTCGCGCATTCGACACCGCCACGGGGTGGCGGGCGGGCCCACCGGGATGGAACGCCCATCCCAGCGCGAAGGCCAGCGCGATCGCCGCGGCTGCAACAGCCACCGCCGTGAGCGGCCGGCGACCCAACCGGCGGCGCCATGACGCCCGAGGCGGCCGGCGGCGCATCTGATCGAAGACCCGCGTCTCGAACCCCACCGGGGGGTCGGACTCGACGGTCAGGTGCACCAGGCTGTCGGCGGCCAGGGTGAGCTCTTCGAGCTCGACGCTGCAGCTCGGGCAGGAATCGACGTGGTCCAGCAGCGTGGCCCGGGCGCGCCCGTCCAGAACGTCGGCGGCCAGCTCGGGCAGTTCGGCCCGCAGCTGCTCGTGTGACAAGGACCGGCCCGGATCCGTCATGAATGCCCCTTCGCGTCCTCGAGTGCCGTGCGTAACTTCTGCAGTCCGGTTCGGATCCGTGTCTTGGCCGTACCGAGCGGGATGGACTCCGACTGGCTGATCTCCTCGGCCGTTCGCCCGTAGAGCGCGGCGAGCAGGATGGCCCGTCGTTGTTCGACCGGGAGGGAGCGGAGCGCGTCCCGCAAATTCGGCGGGAACTGGCTGGCCACCGCCAGGTCCTCCACGGGCCGGCCACCGCTGGCCAGTCCCAGGGCCATCAGATCATCGGGGTCGGTCGGGAGCGCCCGGCGTTGGCGGATGGCGTCGATGGCCAGATTGCGGGTGATGGTGAGCACCCACGAGGTGACCGTGCCCCGTCTGGCGTCGAACACGGGCGCGTGGCGCCAGGCCCTGAGCAGCGCTTCCTGGGCCACGTCTTCGGCCACGCCGGCATCGTTGAGGAGACCGACCGCCAAGCCGAACACCCGCTTCTGGTAGCGGCGGACGAATGTGACCGCGGCGCGCTCGTCCCTGATGGCCATACCGGCCATCAGGGCTTCGTCGGACGGGCTCCCCGACTGCGGGGCGCGACCGGTCACCGCATCGAACCGGTCGGTGCGGCGGACGACGCCAGGGTCGGCCTCATCGACCGGTACGGTGGGTCCCACACTCACTCGGGAAGCCGGCTCGACCCGGCTCGGTTGCCGCACCCCGACCATCCTCTCCTGCGGGACGAAGCGACAGGGTATCGCCGCTGTCTGTTCGCTCCCTGCTCGTTCGGGGCTCCACGTGCCATCTCCGTTCCAACACCGTCGGTCTCGCAACGTCGGTCTCGCAACCCTGACGGTCTGACCAGCCCCTCTGTATACGGTCGAAGCGCTTCCGAGGGATTGGCTCCGTCAAATAGCTCCACGTCGGAGGGGCTAATCTGACCGGGCCAGCCCGCGCCGTGGGGCGTATCAATGTCTAGGAGGATCATGGCAGGCACCGGCGCGGCGGGAGGCCAGTCGAGAAACCTGATCCTGGCGGCGATGATCTTCGCGGTGGCGATGATCTTCATCGATCAGACCATCGTCTCCATCGCCGTGCCGCAGATCCAGCGCGAGCTGGGCCTCACCAGCACCGGCGTGCAGTGGGTGGTCAACGCCTACTTGCTCACGTTGGCCGCCCTGTTCGCCTTCGGCGGCCGCCTCGCCGACACCGTCGGGCACAAGCGCATGGTCGTGCTCGGCGTGGTGGTCTTCGCCGGTGCGTCTGCGCTGTGCGGCCTCACTCCGAAGGGGGCGGCGGCCGAGGCCTGGATCGTGTCCTTCCGGGTCGTCCAGGGGGTCGGCGGGGCCATCATGTTCCCGGCTGCGCTGGCCATCGTGGTCCAGACGTTCCCCCTCCGTGAGCGGGGTAAGGCACTCGCCGCGTTCTTCGGTATCGCCGGTGGCCTCACCGCGGTCGGCCCCATTCTCGGCGGCTATCTGACCCAGTGGACCTGGCGGGCGATCTTCTGGGTCAACATCCCGGTGGCGGTCATCGCCCTGGTGCTCATCAGCGTGTCCAAACCGGCCACGGTCTACAAAGCGGCGCGCATGGACTACCGGGGTCTGGCCCTCATCGCCTCCGGCGTAGCCCTCAGCGTGTTCGGCTTCCAGCAGTCCTCGGTCTGGGGCTGGTCCAACCCGGGTATCTGGCTCTGCATCATTGGTGGTGCGGCCCTGTTGGTGGTGTTCTACTTCGTCGAGCTCCGCACCTCCTCGCCACTCATCGAGGTCAGGATCTTCCGCATCCGCCCCTTCGCCGTGGAGAACCTGGTGCTGGCCGTGGCCATGATCACCTTCATCCCTGTCTTCTTCTTCGCCAGCGAGTACGCGCAGATCGCGTTGGGAAAGTCGGCGTCGGAGGCCGGCCTCTACCTCCTCTACTTCTTCATAGGCTTCGTGGTCGCGGCCCAGGTCGGTGGCCGCATGCTCGACCGGATCGGAGCCAAGCGGCCCGTCGTGATCGGGTGCGCAGTGGCGGCGGTCGGCTTCTACCTGTGGGCGGGACAGGTGACGCACCTCGACTTCAAGTCACAACAGTGGTACGTGGTCCTGGCCGGGGCGGGCATGGGCATGATGCTCGGGCCGGCCAACACCGACGCAGTCAACCGGGCATCCACGCTCTCCTACGGGGAGGCCACCGGCATCACCCAGACGGTGCGCAACTATTTCGCCGGGCTGGGACTGGCCATCCTCGGCACCATCCTCGTGTCGCGGATGCGCTCGCTGCTGACCCAGTCGTTCATCGCCCAGGGACAATCGCCCGCCCGGGCGGCCCACGAGGCAGCCCAACAGGCCCAGGCCGGGAGGGGCGATGGATCGATCCCGCACTTCGTACGGCTCGACTTCGCGCACGCCACCCGCGACGTGCTGCTGGTCATGGCCGGCGTGATGGTGGTCGCGGCGGCCGTGGCCCTGGTCGGGCTGAAGGCCGGGGTGCAGCAACCATCGGAGGCGGCCGATGCCGCCGAGGTGGCGCCTACCTGATCGGGGTCAACCGACCAGCACCGGCGGAGCCGGGTACCCCTCGGCCTCGCACAACGCCTCGTACGCAGCCAGCGTGCCGGCGCCGTCATAGACGCTCTCCACGTTGCCAACCGCGTCGAGGTTGAGGTTCACCCCGTACATCTGGAACCACACCCGGGTCCCGTCCTCCACGCACTGGAGGGTGTGGATCGAGCCCGCGGGCTCGTACAGGAACGAGCCCGCCCGGTTCACGTATCCGTACTCCTTGTACTTCCATGCCCCCGAGGTCGTATAGGCGTAGACCGGACCGGTGTGCCGGTGCCTCTGCACCTCGTAGCCGGCCTGGAAGATGTTCTCCACGATCCAGAGGCCCTCCTCGGGCTTGACCTGGATCACCTTCAGCATGCTGCCGTCGCCGATGTTGACGAACGGAAGGTCGTCGGCCCCGAGATGCACGGCCTGGGGAATGGGCTCGGTGGTGGTCATGGCGTTCCTCTCCTGCTCTCGCCTGGTCAGCAGGCCCATTCTGGCAGCGCCCACGTCAGCCGGGCGCAACGGCCCCGGCGAGAAACGTCAGCACATCGGGAACAGCCTGAGCATCCTGGACGAAGAAGGCGTGACCGCCGTCATACTCATGCAGCCGGGATCCTTCGATCCTCGTGGCGATGGCTGCCCCGTTGGCCGGTGGGGCGATCCCGTCATAGCGGCCACAGGCGATGAACGTCGGACAGGTGATACGAGGAAGTCGGTTCCAGACGTCATGGTGACGGCGGGCTTCGAGCTGCGCGCGGGCAGCCCGTCGATGGGCCTCGTCGAATCCGGCGGTGCGCCCCTCGAGCGCATCGAGCAATCGCCGGTCGCCGGGGTGGGTGGCGAGCCATTCGTCGTCGAAACGGGTGTCGATGAGCCGCGGCAGCACCCCCGCCCGTTCCGTCGGGCTGAGCCCATCGAGCTGGTGTAGGGGGTAGGAGGACCCACCTGGACCTCCTGGCGAGGTGCATAAGAGGGCCAGCCGCTCGACCCGGTGGGGCGCAGTGACCGCCAGCTCCTGGGCGACCATGCCGCCGAAGCTGACGCCGATGACCCGCGCCGTGTCCCAACCCAGACTGTCCATCACCGACAGTGCGTCGGCGGCGCAGTCCGCCATGCCGTACGGACCGGGCGGGCCACCGCTCCTGCCCATTCCCCGGTAGTCGAACACCACCGTGTCGAGGGACGTCACGAACGGCTCGACCAACGGGCGGGACTGGTCGACCGTCGTCCCGGATCCGGTCAGGAACACGAGGCGCGGGCCCAGACCCGATCGCTCGTAGTAGGTGTCGAATCCCCTGGCGGTGAGGAAGGGCATGCCGGCTCCGCTCAGTCTGGCACGCCGTCCGGTCCCGGTGCGGGCCCCGGGCGCGGGTGGGGCACAATGAGGCATGCACAGTGGGTTCGACCACGTGACCCTGGCGGTGCGGGACCTCGACGAGGCCAGACGATTCTTCGCCCTGCTCGGCTTCGAGGAGACGATCGCCACGACCGCGTCCGGCGAGCAGATGTCCCGCTACATGGGCATCCCCGATTGGGAAGCCGACCACGTCACGCTGCGGCTGAAGGGGGCCCTCACCCACCAGGAGGTCCAGCTCCTCCGCTTCCACCGCCCGGTGCTGGCCGAGAAGCCTGATACGGGCAACTTGGCCCGGCTGGGCTTCAACCATGTGTGCTTCGCCGTCGACAACCTCGATGCCACGCTCGCCACCCTCCGGACGGCCGGGATCGCCCCTCGCAACGACGTGATGGAATTCCACGATCGCAAGCTGGTCTTCCTGACGGGGCCGGAGGGCGCGGTGATCGAGCTGGCTCAGTGGCTGACCCCCGAGGACAGGACCGGGCCGGCCGACGAAGGCCGACACCCTGGACCGTGGTGATCGAGATCATGCGCTTCCGCCTGGCGCAACCTGCCGACGAGCAGGCTTTCTTAGCGGCCGACCGACGGGTCCAGACCGAGTTCGCCTACCGGCAGCCCGGATTGCTGCGGCGCACGGTGGCCCGGACCTGGGACGGCGAGTGGATCGTGATCGACCTCTGGCAGAGCCAGCAGGACACTGATCACACCGCCCTGGCGTGGGAGGACGACCCGGTGACCGCCGAGTTCATGTCCTTCGTCGATGCCGGCACCGTGTCGGTCGGCCGCTACGAGACGTTCGACTGATCGCGCTCACTGCTGGACCAGCACCAGGGGATTGCCTTCGGGGTCCTCGATGGCGGCCAGGGTCGGCCCGTCGGGCAGGTCGAACGGCGCGACCACCAGTTCCGCGCCCAGTTCGACGGCGAGAGCCAGCGAGCTGTTCAGGTCCTTGACCTGCACGAAGAGGGTGACCCCGGGCCGGTCTCCCCGCCGGATATGGCCGGCTGGCCCCGGCTCGGGTCCACCCAGGCCCGGCGGGATCTGCATGATGGGCCCGGTGCCGACCTCCCAGTGGCACAGGGCACGATAGAACTCGGCCTGGCGCTCGGGGTCCCGGGACACCATCTCCCAGTGGACCACCGGCCGGGGCCAGTCGTCAGCGGTCACTTGATGGCCAGCGCGTTGGCGGAGGAGCCGATCCCACCGCTCACGTTGGTCGGGGCCGCGGTCACGAAGACCTCGAACCGGCCGTCTTCCCGGCACGCCCGGGCCAGGTCCTCGAGCCACCAGAGCTCGCCGACGGCCAGGCCGAACTGGCCGATGAGCATGCGATGCAGGAATCCGAACGGCATCCGCTCCGGGCTCAGGTCAGGGGGCCACACCTCCAGCGACGGGTTGTCGGCGACTGCGGCCGACAGATGTGAGTCCCACAGGTAGCGGGCCATGTCTTCGCTCGCCTCGAGGCCCACCGCGGCCAGCTCGCGGAGCTCCGCCAGTTTGGCTCTGGTGTCGACGCCCTGCCGACCGTACCAGCCCAGAAACCCGGTGTGGAGCAGCATCATGTCACCGTCGTGCCACTCGATGCCGGCCGCCTGGCGGGCCTGTTCGAGGTCGTCGACCGTCACGGCCCGCGGACTGGCAGGGTCGAATCCGACGCCGGCACCCCCGAAGACTGAGTCGATGTCGAGGAGCACCGCCCGCCCAGCGATGCCGCGTCGGGCCCAGTGATCGATGGTGTTGCGGGCCTTGGCGTTCACGTCGGCGACGCTGGCGCCGTTGTAGAACTGGTCGGTGTCGTAGCCGACATGGGCCAACGAGTCCCACTGGCTCGAGGCCTGGGGGAAGTAGTTGTCGAGCTTGTCGTCGAAGGCCGAGTCGCCCATGCCGATCACCGTGTGCTGCAGTGCGCCGCGCAAGAAGAGCGGGGGTTCGAGGGCGTCGAGCGGGGCATTCAGGCTGAAGACCTGGCCGGTGCGGACCAGGCGGGCGGCGTCGGCCACCCGGGTGGGCGTCTGCAGGTTGACGAGCCCGACGGAATCGGAGCCCCCGAACACGCTCCAGCCCGATCGCCCCCCTCGGGGGGCGGGAGGCAGCTCCTCGTAGGCCGGTAGTCGGGACGGGATGTCGTCCTCCGACGGCGCAGTGCTGGGGCCCTCTGCCATCAATCCTCCTCGACGCCGTGCGATGGGTCCGGGCGCGGTGACTGATGTTGGATTGTAGGTTCAGTCGACGACCGCTTCCCGGGGCGGTCCCGGGGCTACCCCGCCGGCGGCGGCCGGGACGGGTCAGCTCAGCCCCGACGCGGCGACCACTGCCAGCGCCGCACGGCCACGATGGCGCCCGCCACCCCCCAGACCGCCACGACCAGCAGATCGTTCCAGGCCCAGGGCGACACCCCGCGCTCGGTGCTGAAGGGGGCGAACACCGCGGCGATGAAGTGGTGGACGGGGAAGTACGCCGAGAACTGGGACAAGCCGGACCCCGGGCGAAGCGGGAACCACAACCCCGACAGGAAGAGCAGCACGAAGAACACGATGCTGACTACTGGGCCGGCTGCGTCCTGGTTGGGGACCACGGTGCTCATGGCCACCCCCAGTGCCGAGAAGCTCAGCATGCCGACGACCACCGCTACGATGAACGCGACCAGGTTGGCCGGCAGATGGACGCCGAACCCGATCCTTCCCACCGCGAGCAGCAGCACCACCTGGACCACGGCGATGATCATGGTGCTGACGAGGATGGCGACCAGCAACACCCAGGTCGGCAGCGGACTGAGCCGGAGCCGCTTGAGCAGTCCCATCTCGCGCCGGTTCACGAGGGTGATGGCCAAGATGTTGAAGCAGGCGGCCATCACCCCGTAGGCGACGAAGCCGGGCACGTAGTACTGGATCAGCTTGATGTTGCGGTAGAACGAGATCCGCGAGCTGCCGGCCGATGCCCCGAGCAGGACGAGGAAGACCACCGAGAAGCCCACCGTGAACACGGCGCCCACCGGATTGAGCCAGAAGGACAGTTGCTCGTAGTGGACCTGCCGTCCGACCAGCCTGATGTCGCGCCTGCCATCGAAGACCCCGGTGGCCGGCACGGTGCTCACGGCTCCCCCCGGGTGAGCTTCAGGTAGACGTCCTCCAGGGTGACCCGCAGGACCGAAAGGCCGTGGAGCATGACGCCCTGCTCGAGCGCCCAGCCCGTCAGGGTGTGGAGCACCCGGAGCTCTTCCTCGGTGTGGATCTCGACCATCCCGTCGGTGGCCGGCTCGGCCGGGAGGGGCAGCTCCGCCGGCGCGATCCCGTGGGGCAGGCCGAACCGGATGGTCACCGCACCCGAGTCCCGGCCCCCGAGCGACGACGGGGTCCCGCTGGCCACGATGCGGGCATCGGACAGGACGGCCACCCGGTCGGCCAATGCCTCGACCTCGTCCATGTAATGGGTGGTGAGCAGCACCGTGGTGCCCTCCGCGGCCAGGGTGCGGATGAGCTTCCACGAGTCCCGGCGGCCAGACGGGTCGAGGCCGGTGGTGGGTTCGTCGAGGAACAGGAGCTCGGGATGGCCGACGATGCCGAGGCCCACATCGAGGCGGCGTTGCTGCCCGCCCGAGAGCGTCTTCACCCGGGCGTCTGCCTTGTCCGACAGCCCGACGAGTTCGATCACCTCGCCGACCGGCCGGGGCGAGGGGTAGAACCCGGCGTTGCGGGTGAGCACCTGGCGAACCGAGTAGAAGGGCTCGACCGCCAACTCCTGGAGGACGACCCCGATGCGCGATCGCAGCCATCGCTGCGTCCGCGGCGAGGCCGGGTCGACACCGAGCGTCTCCACCTGGCCCGCATCTCGGGGGCGGAACCCTTCGAGGATCTCGATGGTGGTGGTCTTGCCGGCCCCGTTGGGGCCGAGCAGGGCGAACACCTCGCCCCGCTCCACCTCGAAGCTCACGTCCACAACGGCGCGCTTGGGGCCGTAGGACTTGGCCAGGTGCTGCACGCTCAGAGCCGGGGTCAAAACGACCCGGCCAACTCGGCGAGCCCTTCCCGGTAAGTCGGAGCCCTGAGCACCCAGCCCAGCTCGGCCTGGGCCTTGGCGTTGCTCACCATCAGGCCGCCCTTCATCACCGATCTGGCATAGGGGGTGAGGGCGAGGGCGAACTCGGGGAGGACGCGGGGCTTCGGGGCGCCGACGATCTGGGCTGTGGCCGTGATCATGTCGGAGAGGCTCACCGGCAGGTCGTCGACGACGTTGTAGGCACCGCCGGGGGCGTGCAGCGCCGCGGCAGTGGCCGTGGCCGCGTCCCCGATGCTGACCCAGGGGAGCGGCCCGCCCCGGCGGACGACCGGGAGTCGTCGCCGGCGGACGCCGTCGACCATGTTGGCGCTGGCTGGGCCGGGCCCGTAGAAGAGCCCGTAACGCAACGCAGTACCGATCAAGCCGTCTGCCGTCAGCACCTGGTGCTCGTTGGACCGTAGCGCGGCCACGTGGTCCTCGAACCGGCCGCGTCCGGGTGGGCCGAACGGGTCGGCCTCGGTGAGGACGCGCCCTCCCCAGTCGCCGAAGCCGTAGCCGAAGACGATCGACTGGGTCACGAGCCGCCGGGCACCCAGGGCACGAGCCGCGGCGACGAGATTGGCCGTTCCCTCGGTGCGGAGGCGATCGGTCATCGCCATGTCCCGATGCCGGATGGGGGTCTTCTTGAGGGCGGTGAGCTCCGCGATCACCGCATCGGCCTGGAGCCCGGCCAACGCCGCCAGTAGGCCTCGGCGATCGAGAACGTCGGCCCGCACCGGCGTCGCATCCGATGCCCGGAGCGGACCGGCTGCGTCGGTTGTCCGGTGCAGCGCGAGCACGTCGTGACCGGCTCGGCGCAGCTCGGCGATCAGGGGCCGGCCGATGGCGCCGGTCGCCCCGGCGACAAGCACCTTCATCGGTCAGGGCGGGACACGGCGGCGATGGCGGCTTCGGCCGCACTCTCGGTGGCCCGCTTGACGTCCTTCGCCATGCGGGCCAGGGCCGGCAGCCGGCCCGGGTGCCGGGCCATATAGGCGGCAACGGCCTTCACGTTGGGCGAACCGTCCCGGTTGCCCAGACGGAAGACCTCCTCGTCCAGGATTCCGTCCGTCGCCCGGTCGCTCACCGTCCGGAAGACCGACCAGGGAATGCCCTCTCGCTCGCATATCTCGGCAATGGCGGCCGTCTCCATGTCCAGGCAGACGACCCCGTCGTTGCGCAGGCCGGCGAGAACCTCGAGGTCGGTGATGAGCGTGTCGCTCGTCCACATCTTGCCCTCGGCCGGGCCACCCCCTAGGGGATGGGGCTGATACTCGTCTCCAGTGGTGCTGTTGACCACGACCGCGGGAAGGACGAGCGATCCGATTGGCGCGTCTCCATGGACGGCACCGGTGATGCCGATCACGACAACCCGCTCGACATCGACCGCTCCCAGCAACATGCCGAGCTTCTCCGCGGCCAGTGCCGTGCCCATGCCGGTCACGATGCCCACCACCGAGCGCTCGCCGCACACCCCCCGGTAGATGTCGAGCGAGCCCACGCGCGTCTTCTGGAGGCGGAGCTTCCGCTTGAGCGGGGCGAGCTCCATGGGCATGGCGCAGATGAACGCGACCGGCATCAAGTCCCCTCGAGCGGCGAGGGCGCCCATGGTACCTGGCGCCAGCCGGCCGTCGCCGTGCTGGGCGCGCCCCGACCGCAGATCCGTCGGCGCCGTGGCCATCGCCGGCCCTACAATCGGGGCCGTCCGGTGTCGCCAGGACGTACCGGGTGGATGCCCGCGCCGGCATCGGAGTGGAGAGTCCGTTGCACATCGAGCCACTGTCAGCCGCCGAGCGCGTGGCGCCTCCGGTAGACGAGGCCCGACCATGACCAGTGAGGTCTTCGACATCCGCCTCAGGGAACCCGGGTTCTTCGCCGGCGATCCCGATCCGCTGCTGGCCGACCTCCGCCGGCGGTGTCCGATGAGCTGGCCGCGCTCCGGGAACAGGCGAAGCGGGCTCGAGGACGGCGGGGAACTGGGCTCCATTGCCCCCTGAAGCCGTCTCGACGGGAGCGGAGGCCGTGCGGGCCCGGGCTGGTGACCAACGTCGCGGCCTCTTGTTCGAAGGGCGTAGCTGGGCTTGGTCGGAGGTCGTCGCCGAGATGTCCCGTTGGGGGGCATGGCTGCGCTCCCTCACCGGCGATGGACCACCCCATGTTGGCGTGATGCTCGACAACGTCCCCGAGTACCTCTTCGCGGTGGGCGGGAGCCTGCTGACCGGTTCGGTGCTGATCGGGCTCAATTCGACCCGCCGGGGAAGCGAACTGGCCGCCGATGTGACCCACACCGACTGCAGGGTGATCCTGACCGACGCCGCGCACCGCCCACTGTTGGACGGACTCGCGCTCGGCGGGGCACGAGTCGTCGAAGTCGGTGACGCCGATCCCGCCGACCCGGCAGCGCCGGACAACACGGTCAGGAGGTCGCCGAACGACCTTGCTCTCCTGCTGTTCACCGCCGGCTCGACCGGCACCCCGAAGGCCGTGCGGGTCACCCAGGGTCGTGTAGCCCGGTCCGCCACTGCCCTCGGATTCCGAGCCGACGACGTCCTGTACTGCGCCATGCCGCTCTTCCACGGGAACGCCCTGTTCTCGAGCATCTTCCCGGCCATGGGCAGCGGAGCAACGATCGTGCTCCGCCGGAAGTTCTCGGCCTCCAGCGCCATGGCCGACATCCGCGCCACCTCGAGCACCTTCTTCGCCACCATAGGGCGGGCCCTCGCGTTCATTCTGAACACACCCTCCGACCCGGCCGACCGGGACCATCGGCTGCGGGTGGTCCTCGCCCCGGAGTCCTCTGTCGCCGACATCGCCGCCTTCGAAGACCGTTTCGGTTGCAAGGTGGTCTCCGGGTACGGCTCCAGCGAGAACGCCATCATCTTCGTGCCGAAGCCCGGCCTCCCAGCCGACGCTCTCGGCGCGCCCCTGGACGGTCTCGACGTGGCCGTCGTCGATTCCGAGACGGGGCGGGAGTGCGATCCCGCTCGCTTCGACGGTTCGGGGCACATGGTGAACGCGGCCGACGCCATCGGCGAGATCGTCGGGCGGAACGCGCTCGAGCGGTTCGAGGGGTATTACAACAACCCCGAGGCCACCCGGCAGCGTTCGCGCAACGGTTGGTACTGGTCCGGTGATCTGGGCTACCGCGACGACTCGGGAATCTTCTATTTCGCCGGCCGCACAGCCGACTGGCTCCGGGTGGACGGGGAGAATTTCGCGTCAGCCCCGCTCGAGCGATTGTTCGGTCGGTTCGAAGCGGCCACCGGGGTCTCGGTCTTCGGCGTCCCCGACGAGCGGACGGTCGACGACCAGGTGATGGCGGTGCTGGAGATGGCCGACCCGGCCGCGTTCGACCCGTCCCGATTCGACGAGTTCCTCTCGAGCCAACCGGATCTCGGCACCAAATGGGCGCCTCGGTACGTCCGGGTGGTCGAGCGGCTGCCCGTCACCGCCACCAACAAGGTCGACAAACAGGCGCTCCGTCGCGAGCGGTGGCGCGGCGCAGGCAAGCTGTTCTGGCGTCCGGCTCGGCGCCAACTCCTCTGCCCCATGGGGCCGGGCGACGTCGCCGGGCTGGAGACGGAGATCGATCGGCACCGAAAGACCGACCGCGGGACCAAAGGGCGTTGAGCCTGTCGGCCAGGAAGAACCCGTGCCGATCCACCTGCGCCGATCCGACCGCCTCAAGTGAGGCCGGTGAATTGTCGATGACACGGTGTGCTCGCGAGGGAACCTGCCACCTTGCTCGCCGGAGCCGGAGGGCGCCGTGTGAATCGAAGAACGCGCGCCGCGTTCCGGGTCGCGCTGATGTCGGTTGCCTCACTGATGGCGATCGGCTGGGCCTGGACCAACGATGCCGCCGCCACCACCGTGCGGGTCAGACCCGGATCCACGCTCACCCAGATCGCCAGCACCTACGGCACCAGCGTGGCCGCCCTGGTGACCTACAACGGCATCGGTGACCCGAACCTGATCGAAGCGGGCACGGTGATCGACATACCGACCTCGGCCGCATCCTCGGGGTACACGTCGGATTACTCATCCAGCTCGAGTGGGTCCGTGACCGTGACCGTGGCCCGCGGGGACACGCTGTGGAGCCTGGCCTCACAATACGGGACGAGCGTGGCCGCCATCGTCGGCGCCAACGGGATCGCCGATCCCTCACACGTTGAGATGGGCACCCAGATCTCCGTCCCCACCGGTGCGGCCTACGGTGGCGCGACAGGAGCCGGGGGCGGTCCCTTGTCCTTGCCGACGCCGGGCTCGACCCTCCCGGCCGGGCTGCTGGCCCATCCGCAGCGCCTGGCCCTGCGGCCGGTCTTCGAGCGGTGGGCGTCCGAGTTCGGGCTTCCCGAGCAGCTGCTCGAAGCGATGTGCTGGTGGGAGTCGGGATGGCAGATGTCGGCGGTCTCGTCCACCGGCGCCGTCGGCATCGGGCAACTGGAGCCTTCCACCGTGGCCAAGCTCAGGGTCTCGCTCGGTCAACCCGGGCTGCAGGCCACCAACACGTCGGACAACATCGAGATGGCCGCGGCCTATCTGCACCAATTGCTGATCCAGACGAGAGGCGACGCAGGCCTCGCCCTCGCCGGCTACTACCAAGGCCTCAACTCCGTGCAGCGCAGTGGGATGTTCCCCTCCACGGTGCAGTACGTCAACGGGATCCTGGCCTTCACCGAGCAGTTTGCCTGAGACGGTGCCCCTCTAGACGCACCGGCGCGGCCTGGCATACTCGGACTGTGGGAACGGACGAGAACGTGCCGGAATGAGCAACGGGCCCGAAATGAGCATCGCCACCCGGCGTGACACCTTGCTGCCAGATCCCGCGCCGAGGCCGGTGCGGTACACGGTCATCTCGGTCGATGACCACTTGGTCGAGCCCCCAGACATGTTCGAGGGCCGGCTCCCCCGCCGGTTCGCCGACCGGGCCCCGAAGATCATCGAGAACTCCCGGGGCCACCAGCTCTGGGAGTTCGACGGCAACCTCTACTCCCAGGTCGGGATGAACGCGGTCGCCGGCCGGCGGCCGGAATGCGTCAGCCTCGAGCCGACCCGCTTCGAGGACATGCGGCGCGGCTGCTGGGACATCGATGCCCGTATCGCGGACATGGATATCAACGGAGTATGGGCCTCGCTCAACTTCCCCTCCCAGATCACCGGGTTCTCCGGAAAGGTGTTCTCCGCGGCGAGCGATCGGCAGCTCGGCCTGGCCGTGACGCGGGCCTGGAACGACTGGCTGTACGAGGCGTGGTGGCAGCCCTATCCCGACCGCATCATCCCCTGCGGCATCACGTTCCTCACCGACGCCGTAGCTGGCGCCGATGAGATCAGGCGCAACGCCGACCGCGGGTTCCGGTCGGTCACCCTCCCCGAACGTCCCCACCGCATCGGGCTCCCGAGCCTGTTCTCCGGGTACTGGGATCCGATCGTGGCGGCGTGCGAGGAGACTGCGACGGTCATCTCGCTGCACGTCGGCTCGTCGGGGATGCCGGACATGCCCGAGGACGGTCCACTGGTCGCCCTGGGCGCGACCCTGTTCGGCCAGATGTCCCTGTCGGCCTGCGCGGAATGGGTCTGGTCCGGACTGCCCACGAAGTTCCCGGCCCTCCAAATCGCCATGAGCGAAGGGGGCATCGGGTGGGTGGCCATGTTGCTCGACCGGCTCGACAACATCGTCGACCGATCGGGGTACGGACGTGACTTCGACCCGTCGGGGCTCCGCCCGGCCGATGTGCTCCAGCGCAATTTCTGGTTCTGCACCATCGACGACCCGTCGACCATCGGCACCCGCGACCGGATCGGGCTCGACCACATCATGGTCGAGGTCGACTACCCGCACGGCGATTCGACCTGGCCCGACACCCAGGAGGTCATCGAACGCTGCTGGGGTCGCCTGCCGGTGGGCGATCTGCGGAAGCTCACCCACGAGAACGCCGCCGCGCTGTACCGGTGGCCGCTCCCAGAGCACCGCCTGCCGTGACCGCCGTCCCGTTCTCGCCCCACCGTGACCGCCTCCTGCCCCAGCTCGACCCGCGGCAGGAGCTGGTGCTGCTGGCCCGCATCCTATGGCGCGAGGGCTACGACGATCATCTCGCCGGCCACATCACCTACCGCCAGCCGGACGGGACGTTCCTGTGCAACCCGTGGCTCCTCCTGTGGGAGGAGCTCCATCCCGACGACGTCCTGGTCATCGACATCGATGGCCACCTCATCGAGGGCGATTGGCCGGTTCCCCTCGGGATCCCGCTCCACCTCGAGCTCCACCGACAGCGGGACGACATCGCCGTGGCGGTTCACAGCCATCCCCGTTACGCCACCGCCTGGGCCGATGCCGGGCGGATCCCGGGCTGCTACGACCAGAGCTCGGCCCTCGGCGGAGGGCGGATCGTGGTGGTGGACGAGTACGACGGTCCGGTGGATTCCCATGAAAGCGCAGCCAAGGCCATTGCCGCGATGGGATCGGCGGACATGGCCCTGCTGGCCAACCACGGGGTGCTGGTGACAGCAGGGAGCATCCGGGCCGCCCACCAGCGAGCGGTGGCCCTCGAGTACCGGAGCAGACGAGCCTGGCAGATGGAGGTCCTCGGAGGCGGGCGCGAGCTTCCCGAACCGGTCCGGTCCTTCTTCCAACGCTCGGACGGTGAGGGATTCGTCGGGTTCTTCGAGGCCATGGCCCGCCAGGAGCTCCGTCGTGACCCCGCGCTGCTGCAGTCTGGCTGGTCGTCGTCGGGGCAGGGGCCGGTCACCGCGGCTGGACGGCGGTAGGGCCGCCGCCGGCGGATCACACGCCCCGGACCAGGACATGGCTGACCCGGTGATCCGCCCGCTTGTACAGGATCATGGAGGCCCGGGCCCGCGTCGGTGCGATGTGGTCCCGCAGGTTCACCGAGTTGATGGCCGACCAGGCCTGCCCGACCACCGCCCGGGCCTCTTCGTCGCTCAGGGAGCAGAACCAGCGGAGGAAGCCGGTGGCCTCTCCGGCTCCGGCCCGTCGGAGGCTGAGCAGCCGCTCGCGGTGCCACCGGGCGATGTCGGCCTCGGCCGCATCGACATAGATCGACCAGTCGAGGAAGTCCGACACCAAGGTGGGTGGGTCCGAACCGTCCGCCTCGTCCCGGCCGACCTGGAGGACGTTGAGCCCTTCGACGATCAGGGCCGCCGGTCGGCGGACCAGGTGGCGTCGGCCCGGCACGATGTCGTAGTCCCGATGCGAGTAGACGGGTATCTCCACTGCCTCCTCCCCGGCCCGGACAGCCGCCAGGGTGGCCACCAGCCGCCGCCGGTCGTAACTCTCGGGAAACCCTTTTCGGGCGGTCAGTCCGCGGGCCTCGAGCTCGTCGTTCGGATACAGGAACGAATCGGTCGAGATGACGTCGACCGGCGAGAGGCCGGGATGGCGGGCGAGGAAGCGACCGAGGTCGCGCGCAATGGTGCTCTTGCCGACGGCGACGCTGCCGGCCATCCCGACGACGAACGGCCGTCGTCCATCGCTCACCTCGAGCAGGTCGGCGACCTGTCTCGTCCCGGCCCGTCGGGCGGAGTCCAGCGCGCCGAGCAACCGGCACAGCGGTGGGTAGATCTCGACGGGTTCGCCCTCCGGGACCGGGCCTGAGTCCCGGTCGACGCCGGCGTCCCGGTCTCGGGGCCGAAAGGCCCGACCGAGGTCGGCCCACTGCTGGCGGGTGAAGGTCACAAAGCCCGGTACTGACACCGGGTCGGCCGGCGGTTGCATCTCACCGGTGTCGTTCATCTCGAGTTGGTCCCGCCCTACTCGGTGGGCAGGTTCTCGGTCACCTCCGGCGGGAGCCGTTGCAACAGATCGGGTGGGACCTGGTCCTGGACAGCTTCCACCAACCGCTTCGAACGCGATCGCAGCGACAGCATCTCGCTGTACTGCTGATCGTCGCCCTTCATGCCCGAGATGAGCGGCGAGTGGGCGATAGAGGCGGCCCCGATGAACATGACGAGCAGTGAGACCGCTTCGAGCGGCCCGTAGATGCCGGCCGTCCGCAGGTTGTCGCCGAAGAGCCCGATGCCGATGGCCAAGCTGGCCAGCGGGTCGACCAGCACCAACGCCGTCTGGGAAGCGGCGATGGGCCCGGCGTGGAAGGCGTTCTGCGCCAGGAACAGCGAGGCCACCCCGCACACGGCCACGGCATAGGTCTGCCAATGGACGAAGATGTGGGTCCAGTCCGTGGCGACGTAGTCGCCCAGCGTCTTGATGAGCGCGGCGGTGAAGGCAAATCCGATGGCCCCGGCCGCCCCGAACATGGCTGCTCGCCACCACCGAGGACCGCGCAGAGCGGCCAACACCGCCACCACCGTCACAGCCCCGCAGATCCCGCCCACCACGATCCAACCGAGCCCCGTCGGCACCCGATCACCGCCCGTCGGCTGGGCGAACACCAGGAACCCGGCTAGGCCGGCCGTGGCGAGGATACAGCTCAGCCACTCGCGCGGGCCGATCCTGAACCGGAACCACGTGGCCAGCAGCAAGACGAGGAAGGGCAACTCGAGCGTCAGGATCGGCTGGACCTGGCTGAGGTCCCCGAGGTGGAGGGCCACCGCCTGCATGAGGAACGTGGCGATGATGAAGACGAACCCGAGTAGCCAGACGCCCCGTTTCAGGGCGTGGGTCAGCAGACTCAGGTGGAGAGTGGTGTCCTCCGGCGCATCCTCCACGCCCATGCGTTGGAGGATGCTGGCCAGAGCGTTCGAGAGGGCGCTCGAAAGGGCGAGGACGTAGACCATTTCTCTAGGGCATTACCCGTGACCTGATGCGCAAGGGGATCTCCTCACCGGCCCCTACATCGTCGGTATCGACCTCGGACGGGGGCCGAATTCCGGGCCGCCGACGTCTCCAGCTCCGGCCTGCATACACCGTCGCAGCCCGGTCCCTAACGTAGCGGGCCTCGGGAATTTCCCGTGCATACGGTACCCGGGGCGCAATTGTGACTGCTGACACCCCTGGCGAGGGTGACCTCAGGTCACCTGCGGGTTCTCGTGCCTTTCCACCTGGTGCTTCTGGATGGCCGCCATCACCGCGGCACCGGCGGCACCGATGAACTCGGGACGGTTGTCGGCGGCCCAGTCGCGGCTGGCGGTGAGTGACCGCGACGTGCCCTGGAATTCGGGGGCCACATACCGGGCGATCAGCTCGTACGAGCGGTTGGTGGCGGCGGTGTCGGCCCACTCGTGCCCCATGAGGAGGTAGGTGCCGAATCCCTTGGACTGCCGGCGGAGTCGCTCCACCTGGTTGACCGCGTCCTCTACCGTCCCGATGACGGCGAACCCCGACGCGTTGAGGGCATCGACCAGCGATTTGTGGTTGGTGGTGTCGGGGGCGAGGGGAAGAGCCGCGACCCGCTGGAAGTAGTCGACCCATTCGGCCAGACCGAACCCTACGTCCTCGACCGCCTGTCCTCTGCTGTCGGCGATGTGCATCGGGCCGACGAGACGCCACGAGCCTCGATCGACGGTGGTGCCGAACTCGGCGGCCCGCTCCTCCATCACATCCCAATGCGAACCGAGGACGTCGAACCCGCCTGCCGACGTGGCTCCTATGGACAGCAGGCTGCAGCCGAAGCGGCCGGCCGCCCTCGGTCCGGCCGGCGAGATCTGAGCCGCCACTGCCACTTCGGGATACGGACGCTGGTACGGCCGCATCTGGAGCCGGGCCTGGACCAGCCGGAACCAGTCGGTCTCACGGTCCACGGGCCCCTCGCCGGCCAGGAGCGCCAGCATGGCCTCCAGCGACTCCTCCATCATGTCGCGCTGGCGCGCCGGGTCGATGCCCATCATGAAGGCGTCAGAGGGCAACGCGCCGGGGCCCACCCCGATCATCAGCCGGCCACGGATGAGATGGTCGAGCAGGACCAGCCGATCGGCCAGGATGAACGGATGGTGATACGGCAACGACGACACGCCGGTGCCGAGGCGGATGTTGGTGGTCCGGGCCGCGGCCGCGGCGATGAACACCTCGGGCGAGGCGATGATCTCGTAGCCGGCCGAATGGTGTTCGCCGAACCACGCCTCGTCGAAGCCGAGCTGGTCGAGGTGCTCGATCAGCTGCAGATCCCGCTCCAGGGCCAAGGTGGGGCTCTGTCCCACCGGATGGAACGGGGCCAGGAAGATGCCGAATTTCAGATGGTCAGGGGCGTCCCTCGTCGGCATACGGCTCCGGCTCCTCGCTCATCGCAGCCTCGGGTCTTACCACGGTCTCGTTCGGGCTGCGACTACGGCGTGACCAAGATCTTGCCGTGCCCGCCCGGAGCCCGCAGGATATCGAAGGCCCGCGGCGCCTCGTCGAGCGGCACCGTAGCGGTGACCAGACGGTCGGCTCCCGGCATCCCGTCGGCCAGGCGGCCCAGGGTGGCGGCGAACTCCTCCAGCGAATAGCCGAAGGAGAACCGGAGCTCGATCTCCTTCGTCACGGCCATGAACGGCTCGAAGGCATCGCGGTCCATGCACACCCCGACCACCACGATGCGGCTGCGGGGTGGGGCATCGGCGATCAACCCCTCGAGCATGCCCGGCACGCCGACCGCCTCGAAGATGACCGGCTCCTTGGTCTCACCTCCGAGAAAGGCCGCGGTGGCCCGCTCGATCATCGTGACCGGCACGCCGAGCTCGTGCCAGCGGTCGTGCGGCGAATGGTCGGACGGGTCGACCACCTCGTCCGCACCGAGCGCCTCGGCCAGCCGTCGCCGGGTCGGGGAGAAGTCGGCCGCGATCACCGGCCCGTGGGACCGGGCCTTCAAGGCGGCAATGACAGCCAGGCCCACCGGGCCGCACCCCACCACCAGGCACGGCTGACCGGCCTGGAGTTCAGCCAGCCCGACGGCGTGCCCGCCGACGGCCAACGGCTCGGTCAGGGCGGCCAGTTCGGTCGGGAGGGTGTCGGGGACCGGCAGGAGCAGCGCCTCTTGCAGCGTGAACCGCTCGGCCAGGGCCCCGGGGTAGGTGTTCGAGTAGCCGATCTGCTCGAGCCCCGCCGGGCCGATGATGACCGGGACCGAGCAGACCCTCGTACCGACGGGCAGCGACCGGTCCGCCCCCGGCCCATAGTCGACCAATTCCGCGCAGAACTCGTGCCCGAAGACCGAGTCGGAGGCCGGGTCCAACGTCGGAACCCCCACTCGGGCCATCAATCCGGCGAAGCGAGCGACATCCGCCAGCACATGCAGGTCGGATCCGCAGATGCCGGCGGCCAGCGAGCGGACGAGCACCTGCCCCTCGCCAGGGGTCGGGTCGTCGACCTCGTCCACGACCAAGCTCCCACCCCGGGTCACGACGGCGCGCATAGCCCTCCCGAATCCGGGCGGACGGCGGGCGGCCGCCCGCAGCGTCCCGAGTCTCACATACCCAGGCGTCGAAGACCCACGCTTGAATGTGGGCACCGGAACGACGATGGTGTAGCCGATGCCGGTGCTCGAGACCCACCACGACTTGGCCCACCCGGTCGAGGGCGACGCCGCCTGGAGCGAGTCGTACTACTTCAACGCTTTCGATCCCGGCAGCGACTCCGGCTTCTTCACCCGCATCGGCATACGACCCAACGAGGGATCGATGGATGTGTCGATGTCCGCCTGGCTGCCGGGCGGTGAGCTGGCTGAGTACCGGGCATCTCGGGCCCAGACCGAGATGGTCGACACCGTGCTCGACGTGGGGGCGGCCCGGTACCAGATGCTCGAGCCGATGCGAGCTTGGCGGATCAGCATGGATGCGGAGTCCACGGCCCGGGCCTGCGCCGGATCCGGGGTCGGAGGACCGGGTCGGGCCATCCCGGTCGCCCTTGACGTCCGTTTCGAGGCCCTGACCCCAGGCATCGGGACCGATGGCCAGGGCCCGGGGGGCACCAAGTCGGACGAGGCCGCGGCCGCGTCCGCCACGGTCGGCAAGGGTCACCTCGAACAGGCGGGCCGCTGGACGGGTTGGTTCGAAGTGGATGGTCGGCGGCACCACTGGGACGGCGCGCTCGGGAACCGCGATCGGTCCTGGGGACCGCGTCGCTGGGGCGGTCCCCGGATGTGGCGATGGTTCAGCATCAATGTCGGCGAGACCGTGCACTTCGGCGGGATACGGCTCGGCACCGGGGCCGGTGACCTCCACCGCGGGTGGGTGTGGGACGGTGGACGCGCCACCAGCGTCTCGGAGTGGCGTCTTCGGACCGAGCTGGCAGACGACGGTCTGACCCAACGGGTCGTGCACCTCGAAGTAGTGGACAAGGCGGGCCACACCCACGTGCTCCGCGGGGACGTGCAGCGGGTCGCCGGCATCGGGCGGATGGCTGGCACCCTGGTCAACGAGGGGCTGACCCGGTGGACCTATCTCGACGGTCCGGCTGGACCGGGTGTCGGATACGGTATCTCCGAGTACCTGCACCAGCTCGACGACAGCGGGAAGCCTGTCGTCGCCATCGAGTAGTGGCCGTCGCGGCCGAGGAGATCGCTTCCCGGCTGGGTGACGTGCTCGATGGAAAGGTGTCCGACCTGCGCCGCCTGTCCGGGGGCGCGTCGCGCACGACCAGCTCGTTCGACCTTCGCGGACCGGACGGGACCACCAGGTCACTCATCCTGCAACAAGGCCGCGGCTCCCTCCCCGGCCAGGGCCAGCGGGCCCACGTCGAGGCCGCCCTCCTGACCGCCGCCCGGGCCGCCGGGGTCCCGGTTCCCGGGGTGGTGGCCGCCGGGGTACCCGACGGACTCCCGGCGGGCTGGCTGGTGGTCGAGCGCCTCGACGGCGAATCGATCCCACGAAAGATCCTGCGGGACCCGGAATGGTCCGAGGCCCGGGCGAGGCTGGCCGCCCAGTGCGGGCGGGCCCTGGCCGCCATCCACGGCATCGACCCGGCCGCCATCGAAGGCCTGCCTCCCCGCGACCCGTTCGATGATCCGTGCTCCTTCCTCGATGCCCTCGGCGAGGTGCGTCCCGCCCTCGAGCTCGGTGTGCGTTGGCTCGAGGTCAACCGGCCGCCGCCGCGGCCGCCCACGACGGTGCACGGCGACTTCCGCACGGGCAACTTCCTGATCGGCCGCGACGGGCTGGGCGCGGTGCTCGATTGGGAGCTGGCCCACATCGGGGAGGCGGCCGAGGACGTCGGGTGGCTGTGTGCGCCGGCCTGGCGTTTCGGAGGCCGCGGCCGGGTAGGTGGCTTCGGCGACCTCGCCACCCTGCTCCAGGCGTATGCCGCAGCCGGAGGCGAGCAACTGGACGAGCGCCGGGTGCACTGGTGGGAGGTGTATGCCACCGTCAAGTGGGCCGTCATCTGCGCGCTGCAAGCGTCGGCACACCTGAGCGGGCGCACCCGGTCCATCGAACTGGTCGCCATCGGCCGGCGGGTCTGCGAGAGCGAATGGGACCTCTTCACCTTGATCGGCGTAGTGCCAGCTCATGACGAGCCGCCTCCCGAGATCACCCGAGCGAGCCCAGCTCCTCTCGCCCCCTTCGGTCGCCCCACACTCGAGGAGTTGGTCGAAGCGCTCGGCGAGCATCTCGAAGGTTTGACGTCAGAGCAGACCGACCGGGGCTCCCGCTTCGAAGCCCGCATCGCGGCCAACGTCGCCGGGATGGTCGACCGCCAGCTCGGCCTGGCCCCGGCCGTCGCGGCCGCCCACGCCCGACGGCTGGCCCGGCTGGGGTTCGACGACGATGCGGCGCTGGTGGCGGCCATCCGCCGCGGGACGTTCGACGACCAGTGGGGCGAGCTCGGAGCACCACTGGCGGCGTCGGCCCGTGACCAGCTCCTGGTGGCCAACCCCTCCTATCTGGCCTGAGCCCATCGTCGACAGCACCTAGCTGCGTCGGAGCCGCCAGACGGTGAACGGGGCGAAGACGGCCACGATGCCAGCCGCCCACAGCAGCGACACCGGCAGGCAGGTCCCCAACGTCTGGCCCAGGACCTGTTCGGCCCCCTGCCCCCCGGTCAGGAGCCGGACGCTGTCGGACATGTAGGTGAGCGGCTGGTTGCTGGCGAACGGGCCCGCCACCCAGCCCGACCCGGACGAAGGAATCAGTCCTCGAGCAGGTACCGAGGGCCCGCTCCCAGCGTTGACGCCACGTCACCCGGATTGGACAGGGCGCAGGTGCGCAGGGAAAGGCATCCACACCCGATGCAGCTGGTCAACCCGCCCCGCAGGGCCTCGAGCACGGCGATCCGCTCGTCGATACGCCGGCCCCATCCGCGGGTGAGACGCTGCCAGTCCTGGCGGTTCGGCGCCCGGTCGGGCGGCAGCCCGGCCAGCGCCGAGGCGATCTCGTCGAGGCTCAGCCCGACTCGCTGTGCGATGCGGATGAAGGCGATCCGCCGGAGGACGTCGCGGCGGAATCGGCGCTGGCCGCCCGAGCCGCGCTCGGCATGGACCAGGCCCCGCTGCTCGTAGAAGCGGATGGCCGACGCGGCCAGACCGCTGCGTTCGGCCACCTGTCCGATGGTGAGTAGGTCTTCCATGCGCCTTGCACCGCCTCAGTTTTCCCGGTTCTCTCTTGACTTAAAGTAAACTTTAACCCTTAGCCTACTGGGGAGGTGCCGATTCGGTACCGGAAACCGGAGGTTTGAACATGCCAGTCGCACTGGTCACCGGCGCATCCCGCGGGCTCGGTCGGGCCATCTCGGCGAGTCTGGCCCTCGACGGCTGGGACCTGGTGGTCGACGGCCGCCGCCCGGAACCGCTGCACGAGGTCGCCACGGGATTGCGTCGTCTGGGGAGCCGGGTCGAGGCCGTTGCCGGTGATGTGGCCGACCCCGCCCACCGGGTCACGCTCATCGCGGCAGCCGAGCGGTTCGGCTCCCTCGATCTGCTGGTCAACAACGCCAGCACGCTCGGACCCAGTCCCCTCCCGTCGCTCGGCCGCTACCCGATCGACGCGCTGCGACACGTCTACGAGGTCAACGTGGTCGCCCCCGTCGCGCTGCTGCAGTCGGCGCTGCCCTTGCTGCGGGCGGCCCGGGGCACGGTCCTGGCGATCTCGTCCGATGCCGCCGTCGAGGCCTACGAGGGCTGGGGAGGGTACGGGTCGTCCAAGGCCGCGCTCGACCAGGTCCACGCGGTCCTGGCCGTCGAGGAACCCGAGCTGTACGTCTACCGATTCGACCCAGGCGACATGCGCACCGACATGCACCAGGACGCCTTCCCCGGCGAGGACATCTCGGACCGGCCGCTTCCCGAATCGGTGACGCCCGCCATGCGCGACCTCATCGGGTCCGGGGCGCCGAGCGGTCGCTACCGGGTCGGGGACCTGGTCCCCTCATGACCGCGCTCGCACCCCCGCCCGAGCGGTTCACCTACGACCTGCCCACCGACCTCGAAGCATCGGAGCCGCCCGAGGCTCGGGGGCTCACGCGGGACGCGGTGCGGATGCTGGTCACCTACCGGCGCGACCGGTCTCTCGTCCCGAGCTCGTTCACGTTCCTCACCCGCTTCCTCGAACCCGGTGACGTGTTGGTCGTCAACACGTCCGGCACCATCCCGGCCGCCATCGACGCGACCAGCGAAGCCGGGCACGAGCTCGTCGTGCACCTCTCGACGGAGCTCGACGACGCCAGATGGGTGGTCGAGCCGCGGCGCACCGACCGGACCACCGCTCGGTGGGAAGGCCCTCCCCCCGGACGGCGCCTCTTGCTGCCGGGAGGGGCATCGCTCACCCTCGAGGAGCCCTACGGTGCGACCGGCCGCCTGTGGGTGGCCCGACTCGACGTGGGCCAGCGCGTCCTCAGCTGGCTGGCCGTGAACGGCCGGCCGATCCGCTACGGCTACGTCGAACGGCCCTGGCCGATCGAGATGTACCAGAACGTCTACGCCACGGTCCCCGGCAGCGCGGAGATGCCGAGCGCGGGACGGCCCTTCACGCCCGAGATGATCACCCGCCTGGTGGCCATGGGTGTCGGCGTCACTCCGGTGGTCCTGCACACCGGCGTGGCCTCGCTCGAGGCCGACGAGCTCCCCTACCCCGAGCGGCTGCACGTGCCCGAGTCGACCGCCGACCGGGTCAACCAGGCTCGGGCGACCGGTCATCGGGTGATCGCGGTGGGGACGACGGTGGTCAGAGCCCTGGAGAGTGCAGCCGGGCCCGACGGCGTGGCCCGTCCTTACGACGGATGGACCGATCTGGTGATCTCCCCCACCCGCGGAGTGCGGGTCACGGACGGGATGCTCACCGGCTGGCACGAGCCGGCTTCCTCGCACCTGCTGATGCTCGAGACGCTCACCGGTCGCGAGCTGCTGGCCGATTCGTACCATGCCGCGCTGGCCCAGTCCTACCGCTGGCACGAGTTCGGGGACGTCCACCTGATCCTGCCCTGACCGGACGGACGACCCGACCGGCGGCGCAGCGATTCGGGTCCGCTCCGGCCCGCCCGCCACTCCGGTGACCTGCCAGACTGGCCCGGTGCGCGTCCACCTGGTCGACGGGACCTACGAGCTGTTCCGTCACTTCTTCGGGCAGCCGCCACGACACGCCGCCGACGGCGCTCCGATCGGTGCCGCCCGGGGCGTCGTGCTCTCGGTCATCGGGATGCTGAGCGAGGGTGCCACCCACGTGGGTGTGGCCACCGACCACGTCATCGAGTCGTTCCGCAACGAGCTCTGGCCCGGGTACAAGACCGGCGATGGCATCGACCCCGAGCTCCGGTCCCAGTTCGACGTGCTCGAGCAGGCCATGGTCGCCCTCGGGGTCGGGCTGTGGCCGATGGTCGAGCTCGAAGCTGACGACGCTCTGGCCTCGGCGGCCGCGGTGGCGTCCGCGGACCCGGCCGTCGAGCAGGTAGTCATCTGCACACCCGACAAGGACCTCGCCCAGTGCGTGGTGGGCGACCGGGTGGTCCAGTTGGACCGCCGCAAGGGCACGGTCTGCGACGAAGCCGGGGTATGGGAGAAGTTCGGGGTAGCTCCCCGATCCATCCCGGACTGGCTGGCGCTGGTCGGGGACAGCGCGGACGGCTTCCCCGGCCTGGCCGGATGGGGCCGGCGCTCCGCTTCGGCGGTGCTGGCCCACTACGGCCGCCTGGAGCAGATCCCCGACCAGGCCGGCGACTGGGACCCCGGGCTGCGCTCGACCGTGCGGGGAGCGAGGCGCCTGGCCGGGACCCTGGCCGACGAGCGGGACCAGGCCGAGCTGTTCCGGCTGCTCGCCACCCTTCGCCTCGACCCCACACTCCTCCCGAATGTGGCCGGGCTCGAGTGGCGCGGGCCGACCGCCGACTTCGAAGAGATCTGCCGATACTTCGGCGACCCGGCCATGGCCCGGCGAGCCGCCGCCCTGGCCGGGAGCTGAGTCAGCCGCTCGACAGGGTGCCGAACACCTCCTCGAGCTCGGTCGGGACCGGGCTGTCCAGCTGGGCGTAGGAACAGGTCGCCGGAGCGCGGTCGGGCCTCCACCGGATGAACGAGGTGGCGTGACGGAACCTGTCGCCCTGCAGATGGTCGTAGCCCACCTCGGCCACCAGCTCGGGCCGCAGCGGTTCCCAGCTGAGGTCCTTGCCGGCGTTCCAGCGGCTCTGACCACCGGGAATGCGTCCGTCGACGTGCTCGTCGGCCAGCCATGGGTGACCCGCCGTCGACCCGCGGCGATAGGGATCGAGCGTCTCGACGAACTCGGCCCGGCGGGCGACACTGAACCCCGAGGCCACCCCGACGTGGTGGAGCACTCCTTCGTCGTCGAAGAGTCCGAGGAGAAGGGAGCCCACCACACCGCCCTCTTTGTGCCATCGGAACCCGCCGACCACGCAATCGGCCGTGCGACCGTGCTTCACCTTGAGCATGACCCGTTTGGCCGGTTGGTAGGGCAGGTCGCCCGCTTTGACCACCACCCCGTCGAGGCCGGCACCTTCGAACCTCGAGAACCAGTCCCGGGCCGTCGCCGGGCTGGTGGTCACCGGGGTCAGGTGGATCGGTGCCTTGGTCCGCTTCAGCGCTTTTTCGAGCGCCCGTCGCCGCTTGGCGTAGGTCTCGGCCTGCAGGTCGTCGTCACCGAGGGCCAGCAGGTCGAAGGCCACGAACGAGGACGGGGTCGACTCGGCCAGCAGCCGGACACGGGATGCGGCCGGATGGATCCGCTGCGACAGGGCGTCGAAGTCGAGTCCGCCGGGCCCGGCGATGACGATCTCGCCGTCGACGACACAGCGCTCGGGCAGCTGGGTGGTGAGCGCGTCGACCAGCTCGGGGAAGTACCGGGTGAGCGGCTTCTCGTTGCGGCTCCCGAGGACGACGTCGTCGCCGTCCCGGAAGACGATGCAACGAAACCCGTCCCATTTGGGCTCGTAGAAGAGACCCTCCGCCTCGGGGAGCTCCCGGGCCAGCTTGGCCAGCATGGGAGACACCGGGGGACGGACCGGGAGCGACACCGATGAGATGGTACCCGGATGGTCCTCGCTCAAGCGGCGTGGCCGGCCGTCCAGCCCAGGAACTCCTCCAGGGGCAGCGCGTTCATGACCCGCTCCACCGGTACCCCAACCCTGACCGCCTGCTCACATCCGTTTCGTTGCCACTCGAGCTGGCCCGGGGCGTGGGCATCGGTGTCGATGACCACAGGGCACCCGAGTGCGAGGGCCAGGCCCAGCAGCTCCTCGGGCGGGTCGAGGCGCTCGGGGCGCGAGTTGATCTCCACCGCCGTGCCCGTCGCGGCACACGCCGAGAACACCTCCTCGGCATCGAAGGTCGACTCGGGACGGCCGCGACCGACCAGGATGCGTCCGGTGCAGTGCCCGAGGATGTCGGTATGCGGACTCGCCACGGCCCGCAGCATCCGTTCGGTCATCGACCGGGCGTCCATCCGCAGCTTCGAGTGGACGCTGGCCACCACCACGTCGAGCTGGGCGAGCAGCGCGTCCTCCTGGTCCAGCGACCCGTCCTCCAGGATGTCGACCTCGATCCCGGTGAGGATGCGGAACGGCGCCAGCTCGGCGTTCAGGTCCCCCACCACTTCGAGCTGCTGGCGGAGCCGGGTGGTGTCGAGCCCGTGGGCGACGGTCAGCCGCGGGCTGTGGTCGGTGAGCGCCCAGTACCGGTGCCCGAGCGCTCTGGCCGCCTCGGCCATCTCGCGGATGGGGCTCCCACCGTCGGACCAGTCGGAATGGCTGTGGCAGTCGCCCTGCAACCGCGCGAGCAGCTCGGCGGCGGCCGGTGTCGGCGCGGCCCTGTTCACCGACTCGAGGTCCTCGAGATAGGCCGGCACCTTCCCCTGGACAGCCTCGACGACCACCTGGGCGCTGGTCTTGCCGACGTGCGGGATGTCCTGTAGGCGGGCCGCGGTCATCCCGACCAGGTCGTCGGGGCGCTGCTCTCCGATGGCGGCGGCGGCATTGCGGAACGCCCGTACCTTGTAGGACTCGGCGCCGTCCTGTTCGAGCAGGTAGGCGATGCGGCGGAGGGCGGCCACCGGGCCGGGGCCCGCGCTCACTCCCGCTTGGCTCGGCTCGGGGCCACCCGGGTCGGCTCGTCGGGCTGCTTGGGGTACTCGGGGGGCCACGGCGCGTCGTGCAGGCCGGTGGCCCGGTCCTGCGCGGCCAGGTCCAACAGCGGCTGCAAGGACTGCGGATCGCCGGCGATTCCGGCCCATGGATCGCCCCTCCGGTGGACGAGCTCCGGGACGGTCCGGATGGTGAGGGTCTCCGGATCCACGGAATCGATCTCATCCCAGTGCAGCGGGGTGGAGACCTGGCCCCCGACCCTCGGGCGGGCGAACCAGGCACCGAACACCGTCTTGTGCGGCGCATTCTGATTGAAGTCGATGAAGACCCGCTCGCCTCGTTCCTCCTTCCACCAGTTCGCCGTGATCAGGTCGGGGCAGCGGCGCTCGAGCTCCCGAGCCAGGGCCACCGCACCGGCGCGCACCTCGAAACTGTCCCACCGGGGCTCGAGTCGGACGTAGACATGCATGCCGCGGCTCCCCGTCGTCTTGGGATAGCCGGCAATCCCGAGTTCGCCCAGCAGGGAGTGCACCTCGGCTGCAGCCAGGCGCACCTCGGCGAAGGAGGTGCCCGGTTGGGGGTCGAGGTCGATGCGCAATTCATCGGCGTGCGCCGGGTCGTCGGCACGGAACGGCCACAAGTGGAGGCCGAGGCAACCCAGGTTCACCGCCCACAGCACATGGGCAGTGTCGGCCACCACCAGGGCGTTGGAGGTGGTGCCGTTCGGAGTGCTGACGACCGTGGTCTGGAGCCAGTCCGGGGCACCCTTGGGCACACGCTTCTGGAAGAACGACTTCCCCCCGGCCCCGCTCGGGTAGCGCTCGAGCAGAGCCGGACGGCGGGAGGCCGAGACGTCGAGGGCATCGGCGATGTCCAGGTAGTACTCGACCAGGTCGAGCTTGGTGGCGCTGATCGCCGGGAAGTAGACCTTGTCCGGGCTGGAGATCTCGACGGACCGCCCCGAGACCTCTACTTCCCGAACGTCCTTGCCGGCCACGCCCTCACCATATCGGGCCGCCCCTCGAACCCCCGGGGCCACCGGCCCTGTCCAGAGGCCCGCCCATGTGTGGCAGGCTTTGGCACGGTCCCGCTGATGGCGGGTCTGACGTCGCCGAGGGGCAGGCTCGTGAGGTGCGATGACGAGGCGAGGGAAACGCGAAGTCGAACGCCTGGTCGCCGCGGAACGCGCCGCCCGAGTCGCCGGGGAGATGGGCGGCCGGTGGTGGCGGGACCTGGCCCGATCGGCGTCCACCGCCCGGACCGATAGGGCGCTCGACGGTCTGTTCCGCACCGCGCTCGCCACCATGAGACGGGCCACCGGGGCCGACGCGGTCTCGGTGCTGCTGGCCAACGACGCCGGTGATGAGCTCGTCGCGCGGGCCGCCTCCGGTCTGACCGAGGAGACCACCCTCGACCTCGGAATCGGTGCCGGCCAGGGAATGGCGGGCGACGTCATGGCGACCCGCCGGCCCACGATCTTCGGTGACCTCGCCACCGTCGAGGTTGTCTCACCGGTCCTGCGGGAGAGCGGGCTGCGCTCGGTTGCCGCGGTGCCCATCCTGTTCGACGACCAATTTCTGGGCGTGCTCTACGCCGGGAGCCGCAAGCGCAACGACTTCACTGATCTCGATCTCGAGCTTCTCGAGCGGCTGGCCGAGAAGCTCGCCGTCGCCATGGAGCGGGTCCGTGCCTTCGAGCGGGAGCGCGAGGCCCGCACCAAAGCCGAACGCGACGCCGACCATCTGGCCCGACTCCAGCGGATCACCTCGCGACTTCACGCCGCCACCAGCATCGAGCAGGTGGCGGTGGCCCTCACCGCATCGCTCAGCACGGATGCTCACGGCAACGACATCGCCTGGAGCAATGTTTGGCTGGTCAGCGGAGACCACCTCGAGCTGATCCCGACACCCCAGGGCCTCCCTCTGGTCGCGCCCAACACTGATATGCCGTTCGAGAGGTTCGTCAAGCTGGCCGAGGCAGTCGCCGAGAAGCGCACGCTCTTCGTGAGCCATCGGGACAGCACATGGGTGCTCGACGAGGGCCAAGGGGTCCGGGCGAGCTGGGCGGCGCTCCCCATGCTGGTTCAAGACGAGTGCGTGGGCCTCACCATGGTCGCCTACCAGATCCCCCACGAGTTCGAAAAGGACGAACGGGACTTCCTCCGCGCGGTCACCGATCAAGCGGCCCAGGCCATGGACCGTGCACGCCTGCAGGTCGAGCAGCAGGCGCTCACTCAGATCAGCGAGTTCTTCGTCCATGCCGGCCGGGCTATTGCGCAAGGATCCGACTTCACCGACACCCTGAACCGCTTGGCGGCCATGGCCCTGCCCGTCATCGGCGAGATCTGCCTGATCGATGTGATCGGTGAGAACGGGGACCTCCAGCGGATGGTGGCTCGCCACCGGCACGACAGGCTGCAGCCTCTGGTCGATCGGTTGGGCTCGGACTATCCACCCGAACCGGATGGGATCCACCCGGCCATGACGGTCATCCGGACCGGGCAGACCCGCTGGTCGGATCGCATGACCGACGAGTTCCTCAGGGAGACCACCAGGGACGAGCAGCATTATGCCCTGGTCAAGGAGCTCGGGTTCCGTTCGTACGTCTCGGTGCCCCTCAACGGCGAGTCCGAGGTGCTCGGCGCGCTGACCCTGGTGTCGACCAGCCGGTCGTTCGGTGGCAAGGATGTGACGTTCGCCGAGCAGCTGGCCGAGAACGTCGCAGCCGTCATCGACAATGCCCGTCGCTACGAGCACACCCTCCACACCTCGCACATCCTGCAGCAGAGCCTGCTCCCCCAGCGCCTGCCGGAGATCGAAGGGCTGGAGATCCACTCCGTCTATCTGCCGGCCACCCGGGGGCTGGAGGTGGGCGGTGACTTCTACGACATGGCCGAGCTGGCCAGTGGGGCGGTCGGCTTCATGGTCGGGGATGTGGCGGGTCACGATCGGGAGGCAGGGGCCATGATGGGCCACCTCCGCAGCGCGGCGCGCACCCTGGCCGGACAGGTGAGCAGCCCGGCCGCCCTGGTCACCGCCCTCCACGACAGCTGGGAGCTGCTCGGGTTCGATCGCATCGCCACCGGGCTCTTCGGCCTGCTCTACCCGGAGACCGGCGACCTGGTCGTGGCCTCGGCCGGGCACTACCCGCCCCTGTTGGTGCAGCGAACCTCGGCCAGCTATGTGCCCGTGCCCCCCGGAGTCCCCCTCGGTAGCACCGGGGCCGGAGCGGCCAATGTCCACGTACGCCTGGAACCAGGCGATCTCGTCGTGCTCTACACAGACGGGGTCATCGACGAGCGTGAGGTGGGCATCGAAGAAGGCATGCAGACCCTCATGAAGGTGTGCGAGCGCGAGGAGATGAATCCAGTGGCGGCCTGCGACCGCATCGTGGCCATGCTCCCACCCCAGCGGAACGACGACGTCGCCCTGCTGGCCCTGCGCTGGCTCGGCTCGCGCCACTGACGCCACTGACGCCACCGACGCCGCTGACGCCGCTGCACCGTTGCCTCGCATGGGCCACGATGGGCGAATGGCACACGATCGAAAATTCCGCTTTGCCGCGCAACTCGGCACGACCCCGGCGAGGACGGCCGCGGCCTGGGCCGAACAGGCCCGGCGGGCCGAAGAGCTCGGTTACTCGGCCCTGCTGATGCCCGACCACTTCGGCGACCAGCTGGCCCCGGTGCCGGCACTGGCCGCCGTGGCATGCGCCACCACCCAACTACGGATCGGTGCCTTGGTCTTCGGCAATGACTACCGCCACCCGTGCGTACTGGCCAAGGAGGCAGCCACCCTCGACCTGCTCAGCGAGGGACGCTTCGAGCTCAGCCTCGGCGCCGGGTGGATGCGCACCGACTACGAGGAGACCGGCATCCCCTACGACGAGTCGAAGGTGCGGGTCGAACGATTCGAGGAGGCGGTCCAGGTGCTCCAGGGTCTCCTGCGAACGGACGGGCCGTTCTCGTTCTCGGGAAGCCACTACCAGGTCAGTGAGCACAGCCTCCTACCCCGGCCCGTCCAGAAGCCGGGTCCGCCACTGATCATCGGTGGGGGCGGGAAGCGCGTGCTCTCTTTCGCCGGTCGCCACGCCGACATCGTGAGCATCAACGTCAACCTGGCCGCAGGTACCGGAGGTGCCGAGACCGCGCCCAACGCCACACCCGAGCGGACCCGGGAGAAGATCGCATGGGTGAGGGAGGCGGCCGGCAGCCGGTTCGATGAGCTCGAGCTCAACGCGCTCATCGGCTTCGTGATGGTGTCCGACGATGCGACCGGCGTGGCCGAGGCCATGGCGCCGCACTTCGGCATCACTCCAGACGAGGCGCTCCATGTCCCGCTCGCCCTGCTCGGGACGCTCGAACAGATGACCGAGGAGCTGCAGTGGCGACGCGAGGAGTACGGCATCTCTTACTGGTCGATCGAGTCCGACAGTTGGGAGGCGTTGGGACCGGTGGTGTCGGCGTTGGCCGGGACCTGAGGAATCATCTCGGCCGAGCCCGACCCTGACCAGGGTGTCCCGGACTCTTGCAAGTGGTTCGCAGTTGCTCTACGGTGGCAGGAACGAGGCCGGCGTCCCCGCGAGCAAGCCGGCCGGAGGCCACGGAGAGCGAACGTGCAGCACGATCCCCCAGGTCGCATCGCCACCATCCGTCACCTCCTGACCTCCCACGAATGGCTGCGGGTCGGCGGGATGGCGGTCACCGTGCTCGCGCTCAACGTCTCCGGCTGGGCCCTGCTGGCCGCGGCCGGAGGGCATTACCACGTGGCCAGGGGCGAGGTCTTCGGTCTCGGGACCGGGGTTCTCGCCTACACGCTCGGGATGCGGCACGCCTTCGACGCGGACCACATCGCCGCCATCGACAACACCACCCGCAAGCTGATCCACGACGGCGAGCGACCGCTCAGCGTCGGGTACTTCTTCTCGCTCGGCCACTCCACGGTCGTCCTCCTCCTGGCCGTGGTGCTCAACTTCGGCATCCGGGCCGTCAACGGTGCAGTGCGCAATGGATCCTCCGGATGGCACCAGTGGACGAACATCGTCGGTACATCGATCTCGGGGACGTTCCTGTACCTCATCGCCCTCCTGAACCTGGTCGTCCTGGTGTCGATCATCAGAGTCACCCGCGAGATGCGACAGGGACGCTACGACGAGACCGAGCTGGAGCGACAGCTCGAGAGCCGCGGGTTGATGAACCGTCTGCTCGGGGGCTACGCCAAGCGGATCGACGGGCCGGCCAAGATGTACGGGGTCGGGCTGCTCTTCGGCTTGGGATTCGATACCGCCTCCGAGGTCGCGTTGTTGGTGCTGGCCGGGACAGCCGCCGTCGGGGGTCTTCCCTTCTACGCGGTGCTATCCCTCCCTGTCCTGTTCGCGGCGGGCATGTGCCTCTTCGACACCATCGACGGCTGTTTCATGAACTTCGCCTACGGCTGGGCGTTCGCCCGGCCGATCCGCAAGCTCTATTACAACCTGACCATCACCGGCCTATCCGTGTTCGTCGCCCTGTTCATCGGGACCATCGAGATCCTCGGACTGTTGGCCAAGGAGTCCGGCCTCACCGGAGGATTCTGGCGCTTCCTCCAGGGCTTCGATATGAACCGGGCCGGGTTGGTGATCGCCGGCGTCTTCGTTGTCACCTGGGTGGTCGCCCTGGCGGTCTGGCACTTCGGGGACATCGAGCAGAGGTGGGAGCACCAGGCCGCTCAGGCCGGGACGCAGGCAGGCGCCGACCGCTAGCACCGACGGCCTAGGACCCCGGACCACGACCCCGGGTGCCGACCGTTCGGCCGGCACTGGGGCTGGCACTGCGGTCGAGCCACTCCAGCACCGCCTGCTCGTAGGCGATACCGAAACGCACCACCGTGGTGCGATCGTCCCCGGGGTCGAGCGACCGTTCGACGTCACGGTAGAGGGAGAGGCGCTCCTCGTGGTCCTTGGCCGCGGCCTCGAAGAACGCTTCTAGCCGGTCGGCGTCGACATGACGGGCGAACCACAGCTTGACCAACAACGGAAAGCGGATCTGCTCGTGGCCGGGAGGCTCCCCGATCCATCGCTTGAAGGCTCGCCGGCCGGCCGGAGTGATGGCGAAGGGACGGCGGTCTCGCGCCCCGGGCTGCCCGCCGGTGACCAGGCCGGAGCGCTCGAGCTGGCGCAGCTCGCGATAGACGTGGCTGGAGGTGACGTTCCAGAACCGCCCGAGACCGGCTTCGATCTCCCGGACGAGGTCCCAGCCGGTCTTCGGATCGTCGTAGAGGAACCCGAGGAGCGAACCCTGTGTGGCGTTGAGCTCGACCACCCTTGACATTCCCTTCTGGAAGGTTGCAGACTAACGATATTCCCCAAGGGAGGTTAGATGGCCGAGCTCAGCCCTGACGTCGACGGCTCGGTGTCGGCCCTCGAGGAGGTGGGCTACGCCCTCGTCCCCGGTGCGATCGGTGCCGCCGAGGTGGCCCGGGCCCGCGCGGAGCTGGAGCAGGCCGTCGCCAGGACCCCACCCGGGCGCGACGACTTCGAGGGCCACCAGACCCGGCGGGTCTACGCCCTGTTCGCCAAGACGCGGGCCCTCGACGCGCTGGCCACCCACCCGGTCGTGCTCGGCGTGCTCGACCGTGTCCTCGGCCGGTACCAGCTGAGTGCGCCGGCCGCCATCGCCATCGGCCCGGGAGAACGGGCCCAGGTCTTGCACCCCGACGACGCCATCTATCCCGTACCCCGACCCCATGACGAGCTGGTGGTGAACGTCATGTGGCCGCTCGAGGACTTCACCGAGGCCAACGGAGCCACGAGGATCGTGCCCGGTAGCCACCGTTGGGTCGACGAACGCCCGGGGCCGGAGACCGGTGGCGTCGCGGTCGAGATGGAGGCCGGCAGCGCGCTCCTGTACCTCGGGAGCGTGTGGCACGGCGGGGGCGCCAACCGGACCGACCGGGCGCGCCTCGGTGTCGTGCTGCACTACGCCGTCGGCTGGCTGCGGCCGGTCGAGAACCATGTGCTGGCCGTACCACCGGCCGAGGCGGCGCGGCTGCCCCAGCGCCTGCAGGAGCTGCTGGGCTACAACATCTATCCCCCGTTCATCGGCTACGTCGACGGCCGGCATCCGGCCAAGCTCCTCGCCGAGGTGGGGCCGGTCTGACCCACCCCGCAGCCACCTGAGCGGGTGGCGACCGGCCACCGCACTCCGCGCCCCGGAACCCCGCCCTCGGTACGATTGCTGTGGCGGTGGACCCACATGCCATGCCCTTCCGGGATGGCTCGAGACAGGGGGAACATGCATGGAACAGCGAGGAGAGGGCTGGGTACTGTTTGCCGGCATCATTCTCTTCATCGGCGGCATCTTGAAGATATTCGACGCCATTTGGGCGTTTTCGTACCATGGCGTCCTGCCCGCCAACCTCGAGGGTGCGATATTCGGGCACAACCTCAAGACATGGGGGTGGATCAACATCGCCGTGGCGGCCATCTTGATCCTGTGTTCGGTCGCGGTGATGGGCCGTTCCAATATCGGCCGGTGGGTGGGCATCTTCGCCGCGGTCATCGCCGCCATCGATTCCATCTGGTGGATGCCGTTCTATCCAATCTGGGCATTGACCTACCTGCTGATCGCCATCCTGGTGATTTACGGGCTGGCCGTGTACGGCGGAAACCCACAGGAACCCTCCACCGCCTGAAGCCAACCGCCCACCCGGGCTCCGCCCGGGTGGGCGGACCGGCTCCGGGCTGCAGGGAACGTCGGGTGTCCGTCCGTCGGGCGGCCAGCTGGAATTCACCGGGCCGACTGGCCCGTCCCAACCAGCAGCTGTGACAGCATGCACCCTGTGAACGAGCGGACGGTTCGACTCGGTGACGTGGATCTGTCGATCGTCGAGGCCGGCGTCGGGGGGCGCCCGCTACTGCTCCTCCACGGGTTCACCGGGGCGAAGGAGGACTTCGCCGAGTGGCTGGACCCGCTGCGGGAAGCCGGTTGGCACGCGGTGGCACCGGACCACCGGGGGCACGGGGCGAGCTCGAAGCCCACCCGGGAGGACGACTACTCGTTCGAGATCCTGGCCGCGGACACGGCGCACCTGGTCGACTCGCTGGGTTGGGGCCGGTACTCGCTACTCGGCCACTCGATGGGCGGCATGGTGGCCCAATTCGTAGCCCACGCGTCTCCCGATCGCCTGGATGCCCTGATCCTCATGGACACCGGCCACGGTCCGGTCCGGGGTCTCGATCCCGATCAGGTTCAACTGGCGGTCTCCATCGTCCGCACCCAGGGCGTCGACGGGCTCGCCGACCTGCTGGCCCAGCACCAGAGCCCCCTCGAAACCCCCGCCCACCAGCGAGTCCTTTCCGAGCGTCCCGGCTATGCGGAGTTCGGCGACCGCAAGTTCCGGTCCACGGCTGCCGCCCTCTACGCAGCCATGGCACCTCGTTTCGTCGAGGCCGAGGATCGCCTCGACCAGTTGCGCCACCTCCCAGACCGCCTTCCCGTGCTGGTGATGGTCGGCGAGCAGGACATGCCGTTCGTGGGTCCCTCCGAGCGCATGGCGGCGGCGGCACCGGGAGGGTCATTGGTCGTCATCCCCGACGCCGGTCACAGCCCGCAGTTCGAGAACCCCGACGCCTGGTGGTCGGCGCTGTCGCGCTTCCTCGAGCACGTCCCCGCCCCTCATCCCCCAACCGGCCCGGGCGGCCTCAGCCGCGCGGCTCCGTCCTCGCCTTCGTCACTTGCCGGCCGGATGACAGGTGAGCAACAGGACCCCTGAGCCCACGGTCCTCGAGTCGGCCAGGGTCAGCTTCGACGCCTCGGCCAAGTCCTCGGGAAACACCCGCTTGCCGCGTCCGAGTACGACCGGGAACACCATCAATCGGTACTCGTCGACCAGACCATTTCGAGCCAACCCGTGAACCAGCTGCGCGCTTCCCTCGACCAACAGGTTGCCACCGGACCGATCTCTCAGTTTGGCGATCTCCTCGATCGGATCCTGCCGGATGACCGTGGTGCTTCCCCATGCCGCCTCGGCGTCATTCAGCGTCGAGGACACTACGTACTTGTGGATGCTGTTCATGCGCTTGCCGAAATCATCGCCGCCCATCGAAGGCCAAGCCGCCGCGAATCCTTGGTAGGTGACCCGCCCGAGCAGGAGCGATTCGGCGTCGAACAGCTCGTCAAACTTGAACTTGTCCCCGTCGGGCCCGCGGTCGAACTCAAAGGTCCAGCGGGGCTCTTCCATCACTCCGTCGAGTGACATGAATTCAGTAACGATGATCTTGCTCATGGTGTTCTCCTCGCCCCGATTGCAGGCCACTGGCCGGGTAACCCCATCCCCGGGCGTCCGGTACGGGTGATTGCTCTGGATCATTCTGACTGGGGCGAGCCGCGAAACTCATCGGAAGCGCCGGGGGAACTGGCCCGAACCGGTTCACGCGCCGAATGTGTAGGTGGTCACGCTCTGCGGAGGAATCGTGACCGTGGCGATGCCGTGCGAGGCGTGGGGTAGGGACACGTTGGCGAGGTTGTCGACGGCGCTCGTCCGAACGGCGCCGACCGGCCGGGCCGCGGCTCCCCCGGGGAGTCGGATGCCGAGCCGGGTGGCGGCGGAACCACGCACCCCGTCGTCGATCACGACCACGGTCCAGTCACCGTGCCCCTCGAAGGCCAGGGCCCGGACGCCCGACGGGACTCCGGTCACCGGGTGGCGGACCGCCCCGGGGCGTACGTATCGACTGAAGTTCCCGAGGACGTAGTAGCGCTTGGTGGCGGTGATCGCGTGGTCGCCGTCCTGGGCGTAGGCCGGGTCGTAGTAGAGCAGGCCGTCATTCCATCCCGAGCCGTTGACCCCGGCCACACAGCCCGGGTGGTCGACAGGTTGGCAACCCAGTTGGCTCGAGAGCGCCGTCCACCAATCGAACTGCGCATCCCCGATGACGGCAACGTCTTGGTAGACCGAGTCCGCCAGCCACAGCCCGCTGGTCATGGTGGGGTCGTACTGCGGGCCGAACCCCACCAGTGGCCCCTTGCCGTCGTAACAACAGATCTCGGTCATCCATAACGCCTGGCCGAATCGGGGCCCGAGGGTCGAGACCATCGCCGCCTCGGCGTCGGTGGGGTACTCATAGGTGTGGTGGGCCAAGGCGGCCAACCATCTCGAGGTGCTACCGGCCGTCAGCCACCGGGGTACCTCGGGCAGGAACTGAAAGGTGGCCAGGCTCGACTCGTCGGCGATGACCTGAGCGAAGGGTGCCCGACGGGCGAGGTCCCGACCCAGATCCCGAACCACCGTCGCCCGCTGGGCCACCGGCACGGCCATCCCCTCCTGGCCGCACGAGCCGAAGCTGTTGTCTGGTTCGTTCATCGGGCTCACCACCCGCAGGTCGATTCCGTCCACGGCGAAATGGTGGGCCACCTCGCCCAGGTAGGCGGCGTAGCTCCGCTCGTCACCCGGAGTCAGCTGGCCTCCGCAACTCCGGTGATCGGTGGTCCATTCCGGCGGGGCGCTGTTGGCGAAGCCCTCGAGAATGGGCACGCCACGGTCATGAGCCAGCTCGAGGAACCGCGTACCGCCGGGATCGGCTGACCAGTCGTACACGCCTGGTCTCACGAGGAAGCTCTGCACCGAGCGGGTGGGGGAGGTCACTCCCACGCCTCCCGCCCCGATGTTGTAGCGGTAGACACTCAGGTCGATGCCGCTCGACGTGAAGAGTTGATCGGCCACCTGCTCCTGCACCGAGGCGGGGAACCGCACCAGGTCATTCGGCCACCATGCGCCCGAGGCCCCGAAACCGTTCATCGTCTGGGCCGACCCGGCGCTGACCTCCGCCGTGGGCAGCGCCGACCGGCCGGCCGCAGCGGTGCCCGACGCCGGTAAGGAGAGGGCGGTGAGGATCGACCCCAGGAGGAGGGTGGCCGGCGCTACCCAGCCTGCACCTCGCCATCTGCGGTGCGTCTGCTCTGCCACTCTGCGCCTCCCCACAGCTGGGCCTCGCGCCGTGGTCAGATTAGGTGGATCGTGCACTGGGTGCCGGAGTCGCTCGCCCATCCCCTACCGGGACGAGGGTGCGAAGGCAGGATTAGGGTTCCCGTATGCCACCCGGCGGGCCTGGGCCTGACACCTGCTCGAGGGCGTGATGGGGGTGCACGTCCCGACCCTGGTCGCCGACGCCGACGGCCATGTTGTCGAGCCCGCCGTCGTCTGGAAGGACATGCCCGAAGATCTGCGCCCGGTCATCCACCGCGATGCCGGCGGCTTCGAGCACGTGACGGTGGGGGGCAAGGAGATACTGGCCGTGCCCCTCGGGACACTGGCTACTCCAGGCGCCAACTTCGCCGATCCCACGCGTTTCACCCCGCTGGCGGAGGCTCAACCGGGTGGATCGGACCCCGTCGCCCGACTGGCCGACATGGACACCGAGGGCATCGACCAGGCGGTCCTCTATCCCTCCATCGGGCTCTACTTCTGGGCCCTGACCGACCGCCAGGCCGCCATCGGGCTGGCCCGCGCCTACAACGACTGGCTGGCGGGCTACTGCGCCGCCGATCCGGCGCGGCTGTTCGGCTCGGCCATGCTGCCCATGCAGGATCCCCCAGCCGCGGCGCAGGAGCTGCGCCGATCGGTAGCCGAGCTCGGGTGCAAGTCGGCCTTCGTGAGGCCCAACCCCTGCATGGGCCGGTCGCTTTCGGACCCGGCATACGAGCCGGTCTGGGAGGCGGCCGAGGAGCTGCAGGTCCCAATCGGCATCCACGAAGGGAGCTCGGTGATCGTGCCCACGTTGGGCTCGGACCGGCCGTTCAATCCCCTGATCCTGCACGCGGTGTCGCATTCGTTCGAATCGATGCTCTCGTGCGCTCAGCTCATGGCGTTCGGCACGCTGGATCGCCACCCCGGTCTGCACCTCGTGTTCCTAGAGTCTGGTGGGGGTTGGGCGCCGTTCTGGCTCGAACGCCTCGACGAACAGTCCGAGACTTTCGGGGGGTTCTGCCCCGACATGCCTCTCCGTCCGAGCGAGTACTTCGCCCGGCAGTGCGCCATCAGCTTCGAGGTGGACGAAGCGACGTTACCGGCGCTTCTGCCCTTCGTCGGGCAGAGCCGAGTGGTCTGGGGATCTGACTACCCACACCACGATGCCACCTTCCCCGGCGCAGTAGCGGCCCTCCGTCGCACCCTCGAACCGCTCCGCGTCGATGATCAGGCCAGAGTGCTCGGGGGCAACGCGAGGAGGATCTACGGCCTCCCGCCCCGCTGGAGCGGAGCAGCCGCAGTGGTGTCCGACTACTTCGGCGCCGTGACCATGCGGGACCCTCGAGCGCTCCGCCTGTTATTTGCCCCCGACGCGGTCCTCGATGCCCAGGGCAGTGTGTACCGGGGCGCTGACGCCATCGTCCGGTTCTACCAGGACGGAGCGTTCCGGTTCGACGATCTCCTCCCTCATCCCGGACCCTTCACCGACAGGGGGGACGGCCTCGTCGTCGAGATCGACCTCCACGTGGCCGGCACGGACAGCATGGTGGTCGATACGTTCGTCGTCGTCGACGGCCATATTCGCTCGCTGCACATCGAGGGGCTGAGCGGCGAGATGAAGTCGCGCCTGTCGTCGGGATCGCCGGACCCGGCTCGACCGGGCCTAACCGCCGGGCAGAGCTGAGCCGGGGGCTGTCCTTCGGTTGCCCGGCTCGGCGGCCAGGCGCCAGTGCAGGCCGGCAGCGCTCAGGACTTGGTGGGTGTCGACGCCTGCTGGGGACGGGCGACGTCCCCTTCGTCGAGCGGCCGGGTCCAACAGGCAAACTCAAGGAGTATCCCGTCGGGATCCTGGAAATACACTGAACGGACGTAGACCCCGGGATGCAGGGACTCGCTCAGCCCAAGCTCGCTGTCGTCGTGGTTGGCCACCTCGGTGCAGTCGACGCCGGCCCGCAGGAGCCGGTCCCGATACTCCTCGAGCCTGTCCGCGGGCACGCTGAACGCGACATGGTTCATCGACCCGATGGCGCTGGTCAGTTCACCCCGGTCGGGCCGATCAACCGGTGCCGAGACTCCCGGGATGCCGTCCGGGGCGTCGGGGAACCAGAAGAAGGCCAGGCAGTCGTCTCCGCCACAGTCGAAGAAGAAGTGCTGGCCGAGTCCGGCGGGGAGCTCGACGGTCTTGACCAAGGGCATCCCGAGCACATTGGTGTAGAAGTCCACGGTACGGTCCATGTCCCGGCACACCAGGGCCAAGTGGTGGATCCCGTTCAGTTGCAACCGGTCAGGATCGGCCATCAAGGCAGACACTACTGCGACCACTCTCCATCCCACCGACACCGGGAGGGCCTGCGATGACAGAAGCCAACGCGGCACAGATCGAGCACTGGAACAGCCCCGACGCACGCCAATGGGTGGACCAGCAGCTCGAGCACGACCGGCAGCTCGAGCCCTTCGGCCGAGCGTTGCTCAGTGCGGCGGAGATCGGATCGGGATCGAGCGTTCTCGACATCGGATGCGGATGCGGATCGACCGCCCTGCAGGCGGCCGTGGTCGGGCGGGTCGTGCTCGGCATCGACATCTCGAAGCCGATGATCGATCGGGCACGCGCCGACGCGGTGGAACGAGGCGTCGCCAACGTGGAATTCCTGGAGGCCGACGTCCAGACCCACCGCTTCGCGCCGAAAAGCGTCGACATCGCCATCAGTCGCTTCGGCGTCATGTTCTTCGACGATCCGGTGGCGGCGTTCTCGAACATCGCATCGTCATTACGGCGCGATGGCCGGCTGGTCTTCTGCTGCTGGCAGGCGCTCGCCCGCAACGACTGGTTGCTCCTGCCTGGCATGGCTGCTGCCGCGCACCTGCCCCTCCCGGATGCGAATGTCGGCCCAGGCCCCTTCTCCCTGGCCGATCCCGATGCTGTGGTCTCCCTGCTGCAGACGGCGGGGTTCTCCGACGTGACGCTGGAATCCATGGAGCTCCCCATGCTGGTCGCCGGCGGGGGAACCGTTGAGCACGCGCTCGAATTCCTCATGCACACCGGGATGGCCCGCGCCATGTTCCGCAATGCCGACGCCGACCGGGCCGGCCGGGCCCGCTCCGCTGTTCGAGACGTACTCACCGAGCACCACCAGGGCGACGGCGTGTGGCTCGGGAGCGCGTGCTGGATCGTCCGGGCACGAAGGCTGCGCTAGCGAAACACCAGCGGTACCCGCGAGAGAGCTCGTCGGCTTCACCCAACGTTCATGTCGACGTGACGTTGGGTTATGGATTGGCCACCACAAGGGTGAGCTCGGTCGGTTTGATCTCCGTGGAGTTCCCCGTGTCGGTCGACGAGCTGTTGACCCAATTCGCTGGTCCTCCTGTCCTCCATCCCACCGCCTCCGGTTACGCGCCCATCGGCTACGTCCCAGCCGGCGCCAATGGACGGTACGGAAACCGAGATTCTCTCTCGGCGCCGCATACGGACCGCCGTGCTTCGGTCGGCCCGCGTCCGAACGCTCGAAAGGGCACGGCTGCGGCGGTCGTGGTCGGGGCGGTCCTACTCGTCAGCTCGCTGGCCGCGAACACCGCCACCCGCGGCGACCCGGCGGGCGGGCCGTCCACTCGTTCACATGTCGCGGTACCGCGCCGGGCGGCTTCCGTGGCCGCTCCGCCCCATGATTCTCCGCCTGTGGTCACCCGCTCCGCCACACCGTCCTCGCCTACCTCGCCACCGGTTCTTCCTCCAGCGCGTCACCCACCTCCTCGAGTCAGCTCGACGTCTGGTGGAGGAGCACGGGACAGCCCAACGCAACTGAATTCACCGCCGGCCTCCAGGAGCTGAGCAGTCTGCTCGGCAGTCCGGCCGGGTTGCCGAGTTGGTGCCATGCCTTCTCCGGTGACGTCACCGGAGAAGCCGAGGCCGCACCCGCCGCGCCGACAGCCAGCATCGAGCGCGAATGGGAGCAGACCCCGGCCACGGTGAGCCGGGTGGCCACTGCCGGCCAGAGCGGCCGCTACGCACAGATGTCCGCGTACATACAACCGGCTTCGTTGACCATCCACGATCTGACGGCGCAGGCGACCAGCCACCTGAACGGGGCTTGACCGACCACCGAGTGTAGGGACGTCGCCTGGGCATCGGCCCTTGACGCCGGCAACTGGGCAGACCTCGCCGTAGCTCCAGCATGTCCAGGAGGCGAACGGTAGGATTCGCCCCGCCCGACGACCTTCCCGAGGTGCAGCATTGCGGACCAGCCGGTGGGGGCGCCTCATCGACGGCAGGACGTGGTCGAGTGCCGTCGGCGTCCTCGCCCTCCTGGTCATCGTCGCCCTGGCCGGGTGCAGCACGTCACGACCCATGCCGGACCAGGCTGCCGCGGCGCCACTCCGGGTGATCATCGACACCGATCTGTCCCTTTACTGGGACGACGCCACCGCCGTGGGCATGGCCAACGTGCTCCAACGACAAGGGAAGGTGCAGGTCCTCGGTGTCATGTCGGACATCCGAAACCCGGTGGCGGTGGCCGCCATCGACGCCATCGACACCGCCTACGGCCATAGCCGCATACCGGTCGGTGCAGTCCTCGACAGCCCGGCCAACACCGCGCCGCACGGGTACAGCGACACGTTGGCAGAAAGCCTCCCTCACTCCATCCGGGACAGCGAAGGCGCGGTGGCGGCCGTCCCCCTCTGCCGCCGCCTGTTGGCCGGACAGCCAGACCGGAGCGTCACCGTGGTGTCGATCGGTGGCTACACCAATTTGGCCCAGCTCCTCAGTTCCCGTCCGGGTCAGGGAAGTCCGCTCGACGGACGAGACTTGGTCGCCGCCAAGGTCAAGCGGCTGGTCATCGAGGACGGGCTCTTCCCCGCCGGCGGCCCGGCCTTCACCAACGAGCGCCTCGACGTACCCGCGACGCTCCAGGTCGTGGGGGCGAAGGGCTGGCCGACACCGATCGCGTGGGTTGACGGGTACGACGGGATCCAGACGAAGGTCGGCGGGATGCTCTGCACCGCGGTGCCCCCCTCCAACCCGATGCGCATCGTCTACGAGGCACTGTTCGGGTGCGGTCCGCCCGGCGACGGTGACTGGGACGGGCCCACGATGTTGTACGCCGTCGGGGGGCGGCAAGGAATCTTCTCGGTCCTCGGCCAAGGCGGGAGAGCCGTGGTCAATGCCCAGGGCGGGTTGTCGTGGGCCAACGGGCTTCGTCCCGCAGACGAGGTCTATGTGCACGTCGCCGATCAAGCCGCACTCAACGATCGGATCAACGCGCTCATCGACACTCGGTGACCCCTACGTTCGAGATCGAGGTGAAAGGCCCCTACCGCCTGGACCTCACCGCGTGGGCCCTCCGCCGCCGGCCGCACAACGAGATCGACGACTGGGACGGGCACCGCTTCCGGCGCGTGCTCGTGCTGGATGGCTCGCCGACGACCACCGAGGTCCGCCAAGCCGGCGATGGGCGGCGCCCGGCTCTCGAAGTCACGCTGACCGGTGTGGGCCGGTCGCCGTCGGACCGAGCCGTGGCCGAAGCCCGAGCCGCGCTCATCGGCTTGCTCGGCCTCCACGTCGATCTCGGCGGCTTCTACGAGTTGGCCGGGCGGGATGCCCGTCTCACCGCACTGGCGGAACGGTTCGTCGGGATGCGGCCGGTGAAATTCCCCTCCGTCTTCGAGGCCGTGGTCAATGCGGTGGCCTGTCAGCAGCTGACCCTCACCGCCGGCATCCACCGCCTCAGCCGGCTGGCCAGGGCCTACGGTCGGTCGGGCCCGGGAGGCGGTACCGCCTTCCCTGACGCGGATCAGCTGGCCGAGGCCCAGCCCGTCGACATCCGCGAGCTCGGGTTCAGTACCGCCCGAGCCGGCGCGATCGTGAGCCTGGCACGAGCATTCCACGAAGGGGACTTCGACGTCGAGGCCCTCGGAACCCTTGACGACGATGGGGCGCGGCGCGCCCTCACCGCTCTGGCCGGCCTCGGCCGCTGGAGCGCGGACTACACCCTGTTGCGGGGGCTCGGCCGTTGGCACGTGCTGCCCGGTGATGATGTGGCGGCCCAGAACAACCTGCGCCGACGCCTCGACCTGCCCGCCGCGGTTGACCACGGGGTCCTCTCCCGCCTGGCCGCCGAGTGGTGGCCGTGGGGTGGGGTCGTGTACTTCAACCTGTTGCTCGACTCCCTGGTCGCCTCCGGGGTGGTGAGGACCGGACCGGTCCAAGCCCGCTCGTCGCGTCACCGCAACCCTGTCGATGGTTCGTCCGAGCCGTCGTCGATCGGTTCGCGCCAGTACGGTTGAGCCGCGTGGAACGCCGGATCGGACAACGGGCAACACTCGCCCGCCTCGCGTGCACGTTGGTCATGGTGTTGACCGCCGCCGGAGTTGTCACCGCGGCCACATCGACTGGCGGCGCCGGGGCCGCGACCGGCGTTCCGGCTCACCCGTCCCCCGGTTGTCTCCATGGCCTCGACGCGACGGACCAACAGGGGACGCCCTTCAGCGCCGACGGAGACAACGGCGCCTATACCGAGGAGGCGCCCGTTACGGCGGTGGCAGCCAGACCTCGACCGCTGGTCGTCGACCTGCACGCCTACCAGGAACCGGGCCAGCTCCAGGTGGCCCTCTCGGGCCTCGGCCCCTACGGGAAGACCGAGGGATTCATCACGGTCACCCCCTGGATCGTGAACCGGCCGGTGCCGTTGTGGCAGTCGCTTGCCGGCAGCCGGGACCTGGCCTGGATCGGAGACTTCCTCACCCATGTCGAGGCCACATCGTGCGTCGACGAGAACCGGGTGTTCGTCACCGGCTATTCGAACGGCGCGTTCATGGCTTCACTGATCGCCTGCCACTACTCCTCCCGGGTGGCGGCAGTGGCCCCGGTGGCGGGCATCCAGGCCGACTCGCCTTGTCGATCGAAGCGCCCTGTGCCGGTAGTGGCGTTCCACGGCACGGCCGACCCCCTCGTCCACTACAACGGCACACCGTCGAAGACAGCCGAGGGCCTTCCGAGTCCCGACGGCACGGGAACGATCACCAAACAGGAGGCGAAGGTGTTCGGTACGAAGGGAATCTTCGCCAAGGGCCCATCCATCCCCGAAGAGGCGGCCGCTTGGGCCCGGCGGAACGGCTGCTCGACCACGGTGGTGACCACCCGGATCGCTCCCGACGTCAGTCTCCTGGCCTGGGGCTGTCCGCCCCGGGCCGACGTTGAGCTGTACCGAATCCGCGGTGGCGGCCACACCTGGCCGGGGAGCTACGACTCGGCCGCCTTGAGCAGTCTGCTCGGCCGCACCACCTTCTCCATCTCTGCCGATGCCGCCATGTGGCGGTTCTTCCGAGCCCATCCGCTGAAACCCGGCTAGCCCGGCCGGTCGGGTAGCCCCTCCCCCACCTCACCCGGGCCACCGGACAGCGAATTCGGCGCGGCCCGGGGTCGCGACAGAATGATCTGAACCGACGCGACGACGAGCACGATGGCGGTGACGACCCGTTCGCTCTTCCCCACTTCGCCGAAGATGGCGTAGATCTGAATCCCGATGGCCAGCGCCTGGGCCACCAAGGCGAGCGCTATGGCCCGCATGCCGGTCACGTGCTCGTACCGGGCATCGGGACCCCGTGTCCGGGCCCAGGCGGCGAGGGCGCAGGCGAGGGCGCCCACGGTCCACACGAAGTCGTAGTGACCCTTGTCGGCCACACCCCGTGCCTGCTGGACGGCGAACGCCGCGTCGGCGGCAGCCATCGTCACCACGGCGAAGCCGATGAGCACCCACATGGTGTCGGGCCTCCAGGCCAGGAGGCCGTAGACCCCGAGGATGGCCCCGATCATCAGCACATCGAGAACCGGATAACTGAAGTCGACCACCGTCGCCAACAGGGTCTGCGAGGTCCGTTCGGCCACCGGTTGCACGATCAAGGCGAAGCCGGCCACCAGCACGAGCAACGTGACGGCGATCCCATCCATCCAACGATGCAATTCGAATCGCCGGACATGTCCCTGGATCAAATAGACGATGCCGACGACCATCGCCGGATACCACAGAAGCCATAGGACATCCGCGAATGTCGGATAGGGAGGATTGGACTGTCCGCCGTAGGCCACGCTCCAGGCGATGGTCCCGATGCTCCAGGTGATCATGGCCAGCCCGAAGGAGAACCAGGCTCGGCGGTGTGCCGGAACGAGCATGGCGCGGGCCAGCACGAGCAGCGCCGCGGCGGTTAGGACCACATCGTGGAACCACACCTCGTACAGCTGGCTCGGACCGCCGATCCCGAACAGCTCGTTCATCGCCTCCAGCAGTGTGAGCACGACGAGAACCGTCCCCACCACGACGAGCTCGGCAGGACCCAGGAACCCGCGGGCGTGCGGCTCGGTCTCGAGCACGGGGATCTTGCGCAGACGCACGCTGAGACTCATGTGACCGGCACCATCACCACATCGGCACAGTCAATCAAAGACGATGACGCCACGGATGTTGCGTCCGTCGCGCATGTCCTGGTAGCCCTCGTTGATCTTCTCCAGCGGATACGTGCTGGTGACCATGCTGTCGAGATCGAGCAGGCCATCGCGGTAGAGCTCGAGCAGCTGCGGAACGTCGGCCTCGGGCCGGGAGGACCCGAAGACCGACCCCAGCAGCTCCTTCTCCATCACCATGAGGTCGAGCATGCTCATGGAGACATCGGTTTCCGTCCAGGCGTGGACATTGGTGATCACCACCCTGCCGCGCTTGGCTGCCAGAGCCATGATGGGGGCGAGCAGCTCGCCGCGGCCGACTGACATAGTGCAGATCACTCGGTGACACATCCGACCTCGGGTCATGTCCTGGATGAGGGGGAAGGCGTCGCCGATGGTGGCCACGGCGTCCGTGGCTCCGAATTCCCGAGCCATCTCCCGCTTGAACGCCACCGGGTCGACAGCCACGATCCGGCGGGCGCCGGCAGATCGCGCTCCCTGGATGGCGGCGGATCCCACCCCTCCGGCGCCGATCACGGCCACCACGTGACCCGGTTCGACCTCCGCCCGGTGGATCGCCGAACCCCATCCCGTGCTCACGCAACAGGACACCAGGCAGGCGCGGTCGAGCGGTATGTCGTCGTCGATCTTGATGAATGACCGCTCGTGACCGACGGTGTGGCGCCCAAACGTCCCGAGCATGCAGAAGATCCGCAGGTCTTGACCCTTGGCGTGATGGCGGGCGGTCTTGTCGGTCACTTGCCAGCCGTCGGCGATATGCATCCCCATGTCACATAGGCCTTGATGGCCGTCAATGCACGACGGGCAGTGGCCGCACGGCGGGAGAAAGCTGGCGACCACGTGGTCGCCGGGGGCGAGGGAGCTGACACCGGGACCTACGTCTTCGACCACGCCCGATCCTTCGTGACCGCCGATCATCGAACCAAGGAACGGCATGTCGCCGGTCAGGAAATGCTCGTCGGAATGGCAGAGGCCCGACGCCACCATCCGGACGAGGACCTCCTGCTCCTTGGGCGGGTCAAGCTCGACGGGCTCAATCTCCCATGTCCGGCCAGGCCCCCACAGAACGGCGGCTTCCGTCTTCAACGCCCTCCTCCATCGTCGGCTCTGTTGCCAGGCGGCTCCCGCCCGACCCCGACGAGCGGCGCCGACACCCGCCGGGCCCGGACATCTCTCATGGCGCGAAGTGGATCGGCAGCTGGCGGGAATCCGACGGATCGGTGGAGCTGCTGTTGTTGACGATGATGGAGCACCCCTGATGGGTCGAGTCGCAAACCCCGTTCCCGACGGTGCCGGTGACGACCTTGAGAGTCAACGACCCGGTCCCCTTCGGATCCGGGTACAAGATCTTGGCGTTCGAGAAGTCGCACCCGGCCGAACTGGCCGTCGAGAGCTCCAGGTTTGAGCATTCGAGGACGTTGACCACCTTTCCGGGGGTGTATCCGCTCCACCGGACGGTAACCGTCTCCCCGTCGGAGAGTCCACTGTCGGGTATCACGCTGGCGTGTAGGTGGGTCACCGGAGCCGGCGGAACCGGTAGGTGGGAACGAGACCCGAGCGCCGAAGCGAAGGTCAGCGACGTCATGCCTGACCGATCCGGACCAGAAAGGCGCTCGGCGGCGGGCGCCTCATGGAGCAGGTAGGCGTCGAAGAAATCGACGGTTGACGAGATCACGGTTGACGACGAACCCGGTGAGAGCCCAGCCGCCGCACCATGGGATCCGCCGCGTATGGTCAGCAGACCCTTGGGCCCATGAGCCTGATTGAAGACGAGGACCCCACTCCGATAGGGCACGAGCTCGTCCGCGGTGCCGTGCACCACCAGCAGCGGAGGAGTGTCCGAGAAGTCGTACTGCCCGGACGGGAACCCCTCGGTCGTCCCGGCCATCACGACCGCCGCCTTCACCCGCGAGTCGTGGCAGCAGGTGTTGGCGACGAGCCCCAACGTCGTGATGGCGCCGTTGGAATGTCCGGCGGCCCCGATCTCCAGCGGGTCGACAAGTCCCGAAAGTGGTCCCGAGGCCTCCGCCGAAGCCTGGACGACCGAGCCGATGACGTAACTGACGTCCCCAGGCTGGTTGACGATGTCACCGCCGTCAGGGCCGCCCGGTGTCTGGCGGCTCGAGAGCGGGAACTGCGGCGCGGCCACAACGAACCCGGCGGCGGCCCAGCTCGCAAGCAACTCCTTGTAGTCGCTCGGAGCGGCCCCGAGCCCGTGGGCGAAGACGATCAGGGGATAGGGGGCCTTGGCTCTGTCCGGAGCCGCACCCACCACCACCTGCGGCCCGGACCCGCCGGTCCGATAGACAGGCGTGGCCGTCGGATACAAGACGGTGGTCACCAGAGTTCGCGACGCGTGGCCCGGGCTCGGCCCCCAGGCCGCGGTCGGCCTCGACGGGTCGACGAACGTGTCGGTGACCGCGCCGACCTCGTGTGCGGGAACGGCCGCCATGCTCGTTCGGGGGGAAACCACGGCCGGGGGCGTCGCGGAACAGGCTCCGGTGACAAGGAGCAATGCAAGCCCTGGTCCGGCTGCCCTCCACCGTCGGCCTGGCTGTCGGCGGCACCGGTGGACCCCACGGAGAAGCACGGTCGATCAGATCCAATCCTCTTCGCTGGTGCCCGAGACTAATGAGTCCTCGGCGAATCTGCCGCTCTGTGGTGCCCGCCGACGCCGGAGCGGGGCGGTAGTGCCGAGTGGAGGCAGGGACTACGGTCGGGGGCATGTCTGCGATTCTCGGTGAAGCCGATGCCGACCTCGACGCCCTGGCCGGAAAGCGGACTGCAGTGGTCGGCTACGGAAACCAAGGCCGGTCGTGGGCCCTGAATCTGCGTGATTCGGGGGTCGACGTCACCGTGTGCGTACGAGCGGACCCGACGCGGGACGCCGCCGAGTCCGACGGCTTCGCCCCCAGCGATCTCGATCAAGCCAGCCGTGCTGACGTCATCTGCGTCCTCGTCCCGGACGACGTCATTCCCAGCCTCCCGCTCAGGCCCCGGGACGATGCACTGGTGATCGTGGCCAGCGGGTACACCCTCGCCTTCGGGCGCCTCGACCTGGCCTGTGACGTCGGCATGGTGGCACCGCGCATGCTCGGGCCGGAGGTCCGACGGTGCTATCTCGAAGGTGTGGGATTCATCACCGCCATCGGGGTGCACCGCGACACCACGGGGATGGCTCGCCCCCGCGTGCTGGCCGTGGCGAAGGCCATCGGTGGGCTCCGGCAGGGCGCCATCGAGCTCACCGCCCAGCAGGAGGCCGTGCTCGACCTGGCCGTCGAGCAGGCGCTGTCACCCGTGCTGCGCCGGGTCAGCGAATCGTTCGTCCAGGTGATGCTCGAGCGTCGCATACCGATCGAGGCGATCGTCACCGAGCTGGTGCTGTCCGGGGAGGTGGAACGGACCTACCGTCTCGTGAGGCTCGAGGGTGGGGCGGCGCAGATGGCCTACCACTCCCCCACGAGCCAGTACGGGCAGCTGTCTCGCGCCGATCGTTATCAGCACATCGACATTGCCAGCACGATGCGCGAGCTGGTCGACTACATCGCCACCGGGCAATTTGCCGACGAATGGGATGCCGAGCGGGACGCCGGCTACCCCGAGCTCACTGCGCTGCGGGCCAAGGCCATGGCACCGGCCGTCCTCGCATTTGAGGAAGATCTCCGCTCCAAGCTGGGTGAGCGAAGAACCTGATCGGAGCTGGGCGGCCGGGTCGCCCGTCCCATCGCCGACCGAGTCGGATCCCTCCCCCATCCCCGTTTTCCCCGGGGCCAGCCGTTAAATTGCCCGCCATGATCAAGCGGCGGCCGGCTTTGAAGACCTCAGACCCGTGGTCGGATTCCTCTCTGGTGTTTTCCGATACCCAGCGGGTGGACTTGTTCGACGACCCGCGATGGGAGACGAGACCGGTGTCACCGGGGAAGACGTCGTCGCTTTCCCCCCGGGCTGTGCGGCGGGCCTCGAAGCGGGTCTTCCCGTTCCGACGCACCAAGCGGGGACGCCACAGCCTCAGGTCCCACTGACCGCCCCGGGATCCTGACCAGGCTGCGTCCCGGGCGGCAACCCGGCCGCCACCCCGCGATCTGGCCCGCGACGGTGACCGCGGCAAAGACACTGGTCCAACCGGGGCTCATCTCGAGCGTCCGCCGGCCGCGGCCTCCAAGCCGGCGTCCCTACGAGCGCCTATCGTGGACAGTGAACGTTCGTTTGGGGAGGATCCAATGACCGACGTGTTCGACTCCGATGTGGCATCGGCCCTCTTCTCGCCCGGTGTGGCTGACGATCCCCATCCGACCTATCGCCAGATCCGAACCTCGTGCCCGGTGGCGCGAACGGCCATGGGGGACCTGGCCGTGGTGCTCATCAGCCGTTACGAGGACGTCAATTGGGCTCTCCGCCATCCCGAGTACTTCACCTCCGCCGGCGGGAACCTCAACCTCGGGGAACAGCCGCTCATCCCCCTTGAGGTCGATCCGCCCGAACACACCGCATACCGACGACTGCTGAGCCCCGAGTTCGTCCCCCGGGAGATCACCAAGCTCGAACCGGACGTTCGCCGGATCGTTCGAGGCTTGATCGACGAGGTGGCCGGACGGGGCAGGTGCGACTTCCACGAGGAGATCGCCACACCGCTGCCGTCGCAGATATTCCTGGCCTTGATGGGACTGCCCACCGAGGATCTGCCTCGCTTCCTCCGTTGGCGGGACGACTCGATCAGGCCGCCGGTCGAACCGGGCGACTTCGAGGGGGCGCAACGCATACGGGCGCAGACCGCCCATGAGATCAGTGAGTACTTCCGTACCACCATTGCCCGCTGCCGCGAGGAGCCGTCCAACACCCTCCTGTCCCGCATCGTCCACTCGACCATCGATGGTCGGGATCTGACCGAGGAGGAATTGCTCGGCATCAGCCACTTGCTCCTCCTGGGTGGGCTCGACACGGTGACCGCCACCCTCGATTGCATGGTCGGCTTCCTCGCCGGGCATCCTGAATACCGGCACCAGCTGGTCGACGACCCTTCCCTGATACCGGCGGCGGTGGAGGAGTTGCTCAGGTGGCTCACCCCGGTCATGGCCATACCGAGAGCGGTGAAGCAGGACGTGACGATCGGCGGGGTAGACCTGAAGGCCGGGGATGCCGTCATGCTCGCCATCGGGGCGGCCAACGACGATGAGGCAGAGTTCAGCGAGCCCATGGTCGACTTTGCCCGGCAACCCAACCGGCATGTTGCGTTCGGGGGTGCCAACCATTCGTGCCTCGGCGCCCATCTGGCCCGCCTGGAGCTCAAGGTGGCCATCGAGGAGCTGCACCGCAGGATCCCCGACTACCGGATCCCCGACGGGGTCGAGATCCACTTCTCTCCCGGCATACGCCAGGCCGACCATCTACCGCTCGAGTTCGCGCCTTCCTAGGGGGCGGGCAACCCACCCTCCAGCATTTCCGGCGGTTCACCGGAGCAGAGGATCCTGACGCCTCAGTAGGGTCTGGCCCATGTCGACCACCGAGCCACGGATTCCTCCGCTACCGCCCACCGAGTGGGACGAGTCGCTCTCCCGGCTGTTGGCCCGCTCGCCGGGGGGCCTCGAAGAGCCCATGCACATCTTCACCACCCTGGCGCGCCAGCCCGGGCTCTTCCGGCGGTGGCTCGGATTCGGTGGTGCACTGCTCGGGGGACAGCTGTCGGGTCGACTGCGGGAGCTGGTGATCCTGCGGGTGGCGTTCCGTTGCGAAGCACCGTACGAGTGGTCGCACCACGTCCGGCTGGGAGCGGCCGAGGGCGTGACGCCCGAGGAGATGGCCGCGCTGGGCGGCGAGCTGTCCGACGTGACGTGGGACCGGTTCGAGCGGGCGATCCTGGCCGCGGTGGACGAGACCGCCGACCAGGGAGCGGTCGGGGACGAGACCTGGGACCGCATCGCTGGGCGTCTGGACAGCGGTGATTTGGTCGAGCTGGTCATGCTCATCGGCCACTACCTGATGCTGTCCACCGTCCTCCGATCGCTGCGGGTGCCGATCGAGCCGTCGGCGGTGCGCGACGCCGAACGTGTCCAGGGAGGACCGAGCGGGCGAACGGGGCCTCAGCCTTCGGACGATGACCCCCCGGGATCGGACGGTGCGGACAGTCCGAGCATCTCGGTGACGCCGTGGTCTCGCCCCGCGGTATACCCGCCATCCACCGGTAGGGCGTGACCCGTTATGAACGATGCGTCGTCCGACAGCAGGAACGCCGCCGCACCGGCGATCTCCTCGGGCCGGCCCAGCCGGCGGAGCTTGTGCTCGGCGACGGCGAGAGCCTTGGCCTCCTCCAGCCCTGGTCCGTCGAAGACCCTCCGGGTCATGGGCGTATCGATGAATCCCGGGCAGACCGCGTTCACCCGGATGCCCCGACCCGCATAGTCGATCGCCATGCTTCGGGTGAGCAGGACGGTGCCGCCCTTGGATGCGCTGTAGGCGCTCCCCCCGGCCGTCCCCTCGAGCCCTTCGATGCTGGCCACGGTGACGACCGCGCCTTGCGGTCCATCCTCTCGCGGATGATCGAGCATCGACTTGATGACATGCTTTGCCACCAGGTAGGTGCCGGTGAGGTTCACGCCGATGACCCGGTGCCATTCTGCGGCCGGCAGCATGTGGACCGGCCCGCCGCCGGCCACCCCGGCCGCGTGGACCACGCCGTCGATGCGGCCGCCGAACTGGACCGCCGCGTCCACCAGCGCCACCACCGAGCCCTCGTCGGCCACATCGACCCGACGGAAGGCGGAGGCGTCCCCGGCCGCAGTGAGCCATTCGGCTTCGTCCGACCGGCCAAGGGGGAGGTCGTTGATATCAGCGCCCATCACCCGGGACCCTTCGGCGACCAGCCGGTGGGCACACGCCCAGCCGATGCCCGAGGCGGCTCCCGTGACGACAAAGCATCGGCCCTCGAGACCCTTCATCGTGCCTCCGTTGTTCCTGGGTACGGCATCCGCTTGGTACTGCGCCTGCTCGGTACGACGTTCGCCCGGTAGGGCTTTCTGCGCCGAGTACCGGTTCTCATGACGCTAGGGCCGAAACACCACCTTGATGGCCTGCGAACGGCTCCGGGCCAGCGCCGTGGACACGGCCTCCTGGTAATCGTCCAGTGCGAAGTGGTGGGTGATGACTGCGTCGCCGGGAAGCAGGCCCTCGGCCAAGATGTCGAGTGCCCGGTCCACCGAGTGCCGGTCAGGACCGCCGGCCAGTCCGGGCGCCGGGCCGGCATCCACCGTGTGGTCGATCGAACCCACCAGGGCCGCCTCCTTGTACCACACCGGAGTCAGGTCGACCTTGCTGATGCCGGCCGCGCCCAACAGGAGGACGGTGCCGCGATGGGCCACGGCGCGGAGGGCTTCGGTCACCGACTGCGGCGTCCCGACGGCTTCGATGACATGGGGGAAGCCGCCCATCAACATCAAGTGCGCCTTGTGACCGACGACCCGGGCCCCGACCAGGCTCGCCAGCTCCTCGTAGTGCCGATTGTCCGGGTCGGTCGTCACCACGTGGTCGGCTCCACACCGCGCGGCCGCCTCGGCCTGGTATGGATGCCGGGCCAGCACCGTCACCGGACACCGCGGAAAGAGACCCCGAAGCGCCGCGATCGAGGCCAACCCGATGATCCCGGCGCCGACCACGAGCACCGGCTCTCCGTCGGACGGTGGTGCGCGCAGAAGACCGTGGCAGGCGATGGAGACCGGTTCGTGCAGGCAGGCGATCGAGTCGGGTACGCCATCGGGGAGCGGATGCAGCATCGACGTGTGAGCCAGTACCTGCTCGCCCCACCCGCCGCCCAGGTCAGACGTGTATCCGAGTGTTCGCCCGCGGCTGACGACCCCGCTGTCGAGATTGAGACACGACGACGTCCATCCCCGGGCGCAGTTGGCACAGGCAGGATCGATGCCCCGAGCCGTGCACGGAATGCACGGGTCGACTGCCACCCGCGTTCCGGTCGGGTAGGGACACTCCGCTCCCGGCTCGGTCACCTGCCCGGCGATCTCGTGGCCCAGCAGGAAGGGGATGGTGCCCATCGAGGCCAGCGCCGGAGACGGTCCCACGTTCTGCGAGAACAGATGGAGATCGCTCCCACAGATCCCGCCGCTCACGACGTCGATGCGCGCCCATGCCGGGCCGGGTAGCTCCGGGTCGGGCAGGTCCACCAGCGAGGCCGGGAACGCCGGGTCGACCATGTCGAACTGGACAGCGCGCACGCGGCCAGCGTAGGCGCATTTCGGTCACCTTCCAGTGGGCGGCGCGATCATCCACCGTCTGATTGGACGGCAACCATCCACCCTGTGGTGGCTTAGGATCGCGGGTGGTGCGGCTCACCGATGAGCATCTCGATGCAATACACCATCGCGGCTTCTGTCTGATCGAAGGCTTCTTGACCCCCGGTGAACTACAAGCCGCCCAAGACGCCCTGTGGCTGCACTTCCCCGAGCCGGAGGCCTACTTCTGTGACCCCTCACGGTATCCCGACTACCGCGGCGACCAGTTCGGCGGGGTCGAGGAGTACCCATACCGTGCCTGGGAGCTCAATCGCCTGGCATTCCATCCCGACCTGGTCGATGCGGCCGAACGGTATCTCCGGACCACGGAGCTGCACCTCTACAAGGTGGAGCTGTGGGCGAAGTACGGCGGAGCGGCCAACTACGACCAGCCGCTGCATCGCGACTTCGGCAGTCACAGCCTGGTAGTCCCGCGGCCCGACCGCCGCTATCAGCAACTGACTTCGTTCATCTACCTGTCCGATGTGACGGCCGAAGACGGCCCCACCCGCATCGTTCCCTACGACCGGGGCCGGGATGTGCCGTTCACTCCCCTGTATCTCGAGTTCGGCGCGCTGTCGGACGTCGAGGTTCCGGCGGTCGGACCGGCCGGAAGCCTGCTCGTCTACCGGACCGACATCCTGCACCGAGGCTCGGACATCACCGGCGTCGGGGCCTCCCGGTTCTCCCTACTGGCCGACTATCAGGTGCGGGGGACGACGTGGGGCGGGAAGATGGCTTGGCCGAAACAGTCCCCGCAACGGTGGGCCAAGCTCATCCCGCAGTGCACGGTTCGCGAGCGGGATCTGTTCGGCTTTCCGAGGCCGGGTGACCCCTACTGGAACGACCAGACCCTGGCCGACGTGGCGCGCCGCTATCCCGGGATGGACCTCGGGCCGTACCGGGCCCACTCGACCCCAGCAGGCTGACGCCGCAGGAAGTCACGTCCCGTTCCGCCGGGACGTCCGGCCCCGGAACCAGCGTCTCCAGTGAGGCGACCGGGCCCTACGCCCGAGCGCCCTCGTCGAGACCGGTGAACGCCCGGAACTCGGAAGTGGTGTTGACGTGCGGGAAGGGCTCCGAGGGGACGTCCACGCCGAGGGGGCGGCAGAGCGCCTCCCATCCGTCACCGCCGCACCACTCGACCAGTCGATCGCGGGGCACCGAGGCACGCACGTCGGTGTTGTGGCGCTCGAACGCCTCCATCGCCGCTGCTCGGTCCATCCAATTCGGGGTGAAGCGCTGCTCCAAGAGCGAGGTGATCATGGCGAGCTCCGCCACGGCTCCGGCATCGTCCGGTGGCGCACCCCGGGAGAGCACGGAGAAGATGGTCCGGGATGCGCTCTCCCACCACTCCTCCGGATCACGGACCGACAGCACGACGAAAGCGTCCGGGGCGGACTCGGACAGCTCCCTCCAGAAGGCGGCCGCCGGCCAGTCGACGGTGGCCACGTACTCCGCCAAGAACGAGGTCCAGTCCGGCTGCTCGCCCCTGACCGCGGCAGCCCACGCCGCCGCCTGATCCGGGCGGTTGATGACTTCCAACATGTGGTAGCAAGGACCGCCGAGCAGCTGCTCGAAGGCCAGCTTCAACGAGTGCGTGCCGGTCCGGCCCAGCCCGGCGCCGACTACTTGCAAGCCCATGGTCCCCCTTCACAGGCCGGCGGACGGGACCGCCGAGCCGGTCCGAGTGTGCCATAGAACCGGTGCCTCGAGCCGGGGCGAGGGTGGACTGGTCGAGCCGGACCCCTCCGAGGCGCGATCGCCGCTCGGCATCCGGTGACACAGGGTCAGCCAATTTCGCCTCGGTCCACCTCCTCGGAATGCCCCGTCGCGGGATGGCGTTGGCAGAGGTTGGTCGGTGGTGAGATTGCTGCCGTCCCAGCCGAAATCCGATCAGCCCGTGCTCGTCCTCGACCGCCTGGAGATCATGTGAGCGACATCGACCTTTCTGAGACCGGCCAAACACGAGATGCCGGACCAATGGCGGCCGAACCCGACCCGAAACGGTGGTCGATCCTGGCCGTGGTCATCATCGCCCAGCTGATGGTGGTCCTCGATGCCTCGATCGTCACCATCGCCCTACCATCGGCGCAGCGCGACCTTCACATCTCGGTCGCCAACCGGCAGTGGGTGATCACGGCCTACACCCTCGCCTTCGGCGGCTTGCTCCTGCTCGGCGGCCGAATTGCCGACTTCGGCGGGCGCAAGCGCATGTTCGGCGTCGGCCTAGTGGGCTTCGCCCTGGCATCCGCCCTCGGCGGGCTGGCCGTGGACCAGACCATGCTGTTCGGGGCCCGGGCGTTGCAGGGCGCATTCGCGGCCCTGATGGCGCCGGCGGCCCTTTCCATCCTGACCATTACCTTCCAGGCGGACCCCGGCGAGCGGGCCAAGGCGTTCGGGGCCTACGGAGCCGTGTCCGGCGCCGGTGGCGCCATCGGTGTGCTCGCCGGGGGGGTCCTCACCGAGTACGTCTCGTGGCGTTGGTGCTTGCTGGTGAATGTGCCGATCGCCCTGCTGGCCGCACTGGCCGCCGGCCGCGTCGTCCATGAGAGCCGGGCCGAGGGGACGACCCGGTACGACCTTCCCGGTGCCTTCCTTTCGACCGCCGGGTTGGTCAGCCTGGTGTACGGGTTCACCAAGGCCAGTTCGGATGGCTGGGCATCAGGCAACACACTCTTCTTCCTCAGCCTCGCCGTGCTGCTGCTGGCCACGTTCGTACTGGTGGAGACCCGTTCGAGTCATCCCCTGCTGCCGCTACGTGTGGTGGCCGAGCGCAATCGAGGTGGGTCGTTCTTGGCATCCTTCCTGACCGGCGCCGGGCTCTTCGCCATGTTCGTCTTCCTGAGCTACTACATGCAGGGCGTCCTGCACTATTCCGCGCTGAAGGCCGGGGTGGCGTTCCTGCCGTTCGCGGGTGGGATCATCGTTGCCGCCGGAGCCTCCTCGGCGCTCGTTCCTCGAATCGGGCCACGGATACCCATGACAGCCGGGCTCCTGGTCGGGGCCATCGGACTGTTCTGGCTCACCCAGATCGGCGTGAACACCTCATTCTGGGCCTACGTCTTCGGCCCGCAGATCCTGATGAGCACGGGCCTCGGTCTCGCCTTCCCGGCCATGAGCAGCACGGCATTGATCAATGTGAACGACAAGGACTCCGGCGTGGCCAGTGCCTTGGTGAACACCACCCAGCAGATCGGTGGGTCACTGGGAACCGCTCTGCTCAACACCGTGGCCGCGACGGCCACAGCCAGCTACGTCGAGGCCCATGGTCGGGCCTTCCTGCCGGCGGGGCTGGTCCATGGGTATTCGGTGGCATTCTCGCTCGGAGCGGCGATGCTGGTCCTGGCTGCCCTGGCCAGCGCAGTGCTGGTCAACGGCCGGCCCCGGGCCCTCCCGGCCAGCGCCTCGGAGCCGGCGCTGGCCGTCACCTGAGGCGGGGACGCGCCCTCCGAGCCAGGGGGCTGAGGACTCGCCGTGTCAGCTACCGAGCCGCCGCTTCCTCCTCGGGGAGCGGGGCGGCATCTCGAGGGTGAGGTCGAGAGCACGGACCACGCCGAGCTTGAAGCGGCCGAGGACGACCGACCATGCCGCCTCCATGAAGTGGGCCTGCGGCCCAGTGTCGACGAGTTGGTGCACCTCCACGAGAGACCCCGCCGGGCGGGCCGAGACCCGCAGGTAGGCCGTCATCTCACCCCCCGGCACCGGGATGTTGTCGTCATCGAAGTCCCACCGCATGGCGATGAGCTCCGGTGGGCTCACCACCTCGTAGCGACCCCTGACGTTGGTCCCCCACTCGAGCGTGCAGGCGAACCGGCCGTCCTCGATGTTGACCGGAACTCCGAGCCACCTGGAGTACACGATGGGATCGACGAAGGCTCGGAACGTCTCTCGCTGGTCGGTCTCCACCTCGACCTCGACGATGACAGCCACCGAGGTGCGGGCCACCGAGAGCTCCCTCTCCGGGACCTGGTCGGCATTGGCCCATTTGCCCGCACCACCGAGTGCGCCGTAGAGCCCGTGCAGCTCCTCCGGGCGTGCCCGGTACAACCGTGAAGTGCCGACCGCCGTGGTCGTCACCAGCCCTGCCTCCCGTAGGACGGACAGATGTTGCGAGATGGTGGGCTTGGTCACGCGGAAGGCCTTGGCGATCTCGCCGGCCGACACCTCCCGTTCCCAGATCAACGAGAGGATCTCGCGCCGGACCGGCGAGGTCAGCGCGCCGATGATCTTCTGGAGGTCCCGGGTCGCTCCGGTCCTCCCGGTCGGTGTGGGCCCCGGTTGCAGCTTGTTCGCCACGTGCCTAATTTAGCCCTTGCCAAATCAGAATCCCTCGTTCGAACAGCCGGGAGGCAACAGTGGGCAAGTACGTACTCGCCTATACGGGCGGAGCAATGGCCGAAACCGAGGCAGCACAGCAGGAGGCCATGACCCAATGGATGAACTGGTTCGGATCTCTCGGCGAGTCGGTGGTCGATGCCGGCAATCCATTTGGGCCCTCGGCGACCGTCGATTCCGACGGCAAGGTGAGCGACCGGGGCGCCTCCGGGCTCAGCGGCTACTCGATCATTGACGCCAGCTCCATGGGGGAGGCTTGTGACAAGGCCAATGGTTGCCCGGTCCTGACCAGCGGTGGAGCCATCGAAGTCTACGAGGCCATGCCGATCGGCTAGCCCCTTCGGTGCTCCCACGACAATGAGTCGAACGGCTGCATTCTGATGACGGGGCCGACGGGTGGGCAGAGGGAGAGGCGGGGTGGTCGGGCCGGCCTGCGAAACGCGCCGCTCGTGGGGTTCGTGCCTGTCCGGGACCTGACGGTGGCCCGCGAGTTCTATGTGGGCGTCCTCGGCCTCTCGGTGCTTGACGAGAACCCGGCCGCCGTCGCCGTCGAGTCGGCGGGGACGACACTGCGCCTGACCGCGGTGGGCGAGCTCCAGCCTCAGCCCTTCACGATCGCCGGATGGGAGGTACCGGACGTCCACGAGGCGGTCGCCTCGTTGACGGACGCCGGCGTCACCTTCACGCTCTACGACGAGCTGGATCAGGATGACCAGGGGATATGGACGAGCCCGGGAGGCGATCTCGTTGCCTGGTTCATGGACCCCGACGGAAACACGCTCTCGTTGACAGAGGGCGTGCGTACCTAGCCCTGCATCCGCCCCCCCCAGTCCCGGTTCCTCGCCGGGCAAAGGCCACTGTCGGCCCCGAGCGGGATGGCAGCCGCATACAATGAACCGGCAGTGAGGTCGATGTGAGCCGTCTGCGACAGCTGAAGAAGCACACCAGGGCACTTCTCAGCGATTTGGGTGACAGCCCGGATCTGGTGGCAGCCTCGTTGCAAGCAGCGGGCGTCAAGGGAATCCCGAAGGACAACCGGTCGTGTGCTGTTGCCCTCTACCTGTCTGCGCAAATGGGTACTGAAGCAGAGGTGCGGGCCATCACCGTCGGTCATTGTTCGATGTTGATCACCCTGGTCAACCCGCATGACTCCCGTCCTGCGGGTCGACTGCTCATCCAGCTGTCAAAGCCGATGCGCCGCTTCGTGGCCGCCTTCGATGCGATGCAATATCCGATGATCACTCGAAACTCAACCGGTACTTCCCGGCCGGAGGGCAACGACAGCAAGCGCGCCCGCCGGCTGGAGGTCAATAGCCCGCCTGCACCGTAGACGCTTGGCCGTTTGAACCCAGCGGTGCTGCGACCATTCCCGAGTGACGTCGATGCCTACCGTGCCGGCTCAGCCACTGACACGATCTGGGATGCTCAACAGCATGTCTCTTCCCAATCGACCAGACAGCGCAGCCCCAGCGAGATCAGCCACATCGGCGATTCCAGGGCTACGCGCCCTGTTGCTGGGTGACCCTGGCGCCGGCAAGAGCACACAGGCCCACGAGTTGGCCCGGTCCTACGGCGTACCGCACGTCTCGATGGGCGAGCTCCTGCGTGAACAGGGCGCCAAGAGAACACCCTCCGGCCGGCGGATAGATCGAGAGGTGGCCGCAGGCGAATTGGTGCCCGATTCCTTGGTCATCGAGGTGCTCTTGGGTTACTTGACTCGTTCGAATGCCAAGGATTCCTATGTTCTCGACGGCTTCCCTCGCACCCTTCCTCAGGCCGAGTCCTGGCAAGAACAAGGGCACCGGTTCGGCTTCGCCCCCAGTATTGCGATCTGGTTGGTTGTGCCACGCAGTGACCTTCTGACACGTCTGCGGGACCGAAGAGTGCGGATCGGGCGTCCAGATGATACGGACTCAGGTATCTCCCGACGTCTCACCATCAGTCTTCAATCCACGGAACTACTCCAAGGCTTCTACCGGCGGCTGGGCATCTTGGTCGAGGTGGACGGCTCCGGAACCGTTGAAGAGGTCGCCGGTCGGGTCCGGCGGGCCGCGGGACCGCGCGTGCCGCCTCCAACCAGCTGAGCGGCCCGTTGCGCTGGCGTGGCCATCAATCGGTTCCCACTGGCTCGTCGCCCGCAGGGAACCCCGTATCCGCTCCGCCGCGCCTGGTGCCCGTTCCGCCGACGGTCACCACCGTTGAGCCCGACGTCGCCGGGTTGGAAGGGGTAGTCTCGGATCTCGGGGCTATCGGGCGGATTGCTGCCAGACACCACGAGCCAGGGTCGCATCGATGCCCTCACACAGAATCAACTTGCCGGCCGACGCATCCAGTTGTCCCGCGGCCCGGAAGTTCGTCGTTGATCTTCTCGCGGAAGCGCCCGAGGAGATTCGGAGCTCCGCCGGGCTGCTGACCTCTGAGGCCGTCACAAATGCCGTTCTCCACGCAGCGGGACCGATCACGATCGACGTCAGGCAGCAAGGTGACCGATACCGGGTCGAGATCAGGGACCTCGGTCGACTGCCACCAACCGAGAAGCACTACGACCCGGATGACACGACTGGTCGTGGGGTACAGCTGCTGAACAGGCTCGCGACCGCCTGGGGTTGGCAACCCACTCGCTCGGGGAAAGTCGTGTGGTTCGAACTGGCACGCGCCAAGGACGGATCGGTGGTGAGCAGCCACCAGGCCTCGCCGCCCGAGTGCGACGTCGACATAACCGAGCCTTACCCATCTGGGATGCAGGTCGCATTGCTCGGCGCGCCAGTCAGAGCGATGATCCGCAGTGGTGCCCACTACGACGCCATGTACCGGGAATTCCGCCTCATTCTCGAACTGGACGACTCGAAGCGTCAGCTCGCGCCCGGACGGCTTCTGAAGCTGGTCGAGGATCTTGGCTCCCAATTTCTGGGATTCGGGAGGACTCCCGAGGAAGCCTGGGAACAGGCCCTGCGCGAGAACCGTGAACACATCGACCTGTACTTCCGTCTGCCGGCCGAAGTTGCACCATTCGTCGAGCAGTACGAGGGACTGCTGGAAGAGGCCGACTCGTACTGCCACGAGACAGGACTGGTGACGATCGCGCCGACTCAAGAGACCATTGCTGTCCGACGATGGGCCTTTGGCGAAGTCGCCCGTCAGTGCCGGGGCGAGAAGCCGATCCCGTGGATACCACTCTCGCCCTGATCCTTTGGACTGTCGTGACAACCCACCCGTGGAGGAGATACCGGCGGTGACTGACCGGAACGCGTTCATCCGCAGCCTGCCCAAAGCGGAGCTTCACGTACACATCGAAGGGACCCTGGAACCGGAACTCTTGTTCGAGCTGGCGGCCCGAAACGAACTATCGCTGCCCTATCCCGATGTGACCGCCCTCCGTCGGGCCTACGTATTCGAAGACCTTCAATCCTTTCTCGACATCTACTACGCCGGCTGTGCCGTTCTCATTCACGAGCGGGACTTCTACGATCTGACCACCGCATACCTATCGCGTGCGGTGAGCCAGGGCGTCCGGCATGCCGAGATCTTCTTCGACCCCCAGACCCACACTGATCGGGGTGTCCGATTCGAGACCATGATCACCGGCATCCATCGCGCCCTCGAGGAGGGGCAGGAGAGGTGGGGAATCTCGTCGCGATTGATCATGTGCTTCCTGCGCCACCTCAGCGCCGAGGCAGCTCTGGGAACGCTCGAGCGAGCTGAGCCCTTTGTGGGTTGGATCGCTGCGGTCGGCCTCGACTCCTCCGAGGTGGGCAATCCCCCTTCCAGGTTCGCAGAGGCGTTCCGGCGGGCCTCGGAGATGGGCCTGGCCGCGGTGGCCCATGCCGGCGAGGAGGGACCGCCCAGCTACATCTGGGAGGCGCTCGACATCCTTGGCGCTCGTCGAATCGATCATGGCGTCCGGTGCCTCGAGGACGAGCGGCTCGTCCGGCGCCTGGAGGCCGAGCAAATCCCTCTCACCGTCTGCCCGCTGTCCAACGTCAAACTGCGGGTCTTTCCATCGTTGCAAGAGCACAATCTTCCAACCCTTCTTCAACGGGGGCTTCTCGTGACGATCAATTCAGACGACCCCGCCTACTTCGGCGGGTACGTGTCGGACAACATGATTGCGGTCACCGAGGCCTTTGACCTGGGGCGTGCGGCCATCGTCCGGATGGCCCGCAACTCCTTCGAGGCCTCATTTCTCGATGAGTCGGACAAGGGGCGACATCTGGTCGCCATCGACGCGGCCTCGGAAGGTTTTACGGGCCACCCGGACGACCCTTGACATGGTCGGGCGCCGGTCCGAAGATCATGACCACCCGCCGCGTTGGAGAAATCCACAACCAGTTCCGAGGGAGGAACCATGAGCTCCGCAGCCAGCCTGATCACCGTTCTAGCGGCCTCCGCTTTCGGCCTCATCGTCGTTGCGGTGGTGGTGCGCGTATTCGGAGATCGCACGCCCTAGTTGGAGCGTCGGCCCCTTCAGGATTCTCCGTCACGGCAGGAGTCGCCGTACCTTGACGAGCACTCGACGATCATCGCAGCCGACGCCGACGACATCGGACCCGTCCTCCCCGAAGTACTGGAGCGCTCCTTCGCTCGACCTGGTGCAGCCAGCGCCGCACGGGCAGCGGGGTGCGCAGACTGCATCGCCCCCGGACCACAACCTTTCGCCGAGGCCACGTGCAGGTGGAGCGGCGTGCTCACCGTAGCGGAGCCGAGGCGAACAGGTTGAGCCCGAGTGTCTCCGAGAGATAGGTGGTGATGCGCTGGCCCCGCACGCTGTTGCCGGCCTCATCGAGGAGTGGGGAGAAAGTACCGACCCCTCCCTTGCCCGGCGACACGGTCACGATGCCCCCACTGATCCCGCTCTTGCCCGGTAGGCCGACGTCGTAGAGCCAGTCACCAGAGCGCTCGTAGAGCCCGGACGTGGCCAGTACAGCCAGAACTCGCCGGCAATGGTGAGTTTCGATGGCCCGCTCGCCAGTTATCGGATTCACTCCGCCATCGGCGAGCGTTGCCCCCATCACAGCTAGGTCACGCGCGCTCACCCGTAGCGCAGATTGGCGGGTATAGACGTCTGTGGCAACCTCAGGATCACAGTACATGCGCCCGTACCCGTAGAGGAGGTGCGCGATGCCACGGTTGCGAAAGTTGGTTGCCGCCTCGGATTTGTAAACGCTCTCGTCCATGACCAATCGTCGGCCTGCGAACCGCGAGAGCGCAGCGACGATGCACTCGAACTGATCGTCCGCAGTGGCCCCCGGCACCAGGCTCGTAGTGGCCAGAGCGCCCGCGTTGACCATCGGGTTCATGGTGCGATCGGCGTTCAGTTCGATTGCCATTACCGAGTCGAACGGTAAGCCGGTACTGTTGACGCCCAGTTTTCGGCGTGACTCCTCGGGGCCCAGAATCTGACACACCAGAGCGAAGACAAAGACCTTGGCGATGCTCTGAATCGTGAACTCCTGTTCGGCGTCCCCGATAGCGAAGAGCCGCCCGTGCACTCCGGCCACGCAGACCCCAAAGGCGGTGGAGGAGGCTTCGGCAAGAGCAGGGATGTAGCCGGGTACCGTTCCCTCGTCGAGATGAAGAAAGCGATCGTAGCCCGCAGAGACAATGGCTTGAACGTCAGCATCCGAGGGCAGATCCCCAGTCGAGATTCGCTCGGGACCGATATGGTCACTGTCGAGGTACTCGTACTCCATACCTATCCTCTAGTCGTGATAACTGTGCTACCCGGAGCAGACAGGTCCGATACGATGGTATCGATCATCCTCGAAGCGGGCGTCGACCGTCGTTGGCATGTGCAAGCCGATCATCTTGTGGCCATGACACCGCCAGGTGCCGATCCGGGAATTGCGTGCCGCTCAGCATGCGCGGCTTCATTCCTCACCGGCGGAGTCCCTGAGTTGTTTGTCGACGTAGACACGGTGCGAACTTGATCAGCGCTTCGGCACCGGTAAGGATGTGCGACCTCGGAGGATGGACCGATTCCTGGTTCGGAGGTCCGGGACGAGTCTTGAACATCGCCGTCAGGCCGGGTGTCGAGGTTTCGATCGAGGCACGTGCGGAGCCAGGTCGAGTGATGCTCCACGTCGAATCCTTCGGCGACCGGTACGCCATAGCTGCTGGAGCGCCTCGAGTGGGTCGCCACCCGTTGTTGGAAGCGGCCATCGAGGCGTTCCCACCATTCGGGGACGTCGGTATCGAAGTCACCGTGCGTTCCTCAGTCCCGCCAGGTTGTGGTGTCGGTACCTCCGCGGCGGTTGCGGTTGCCCTGGTGGGCGCGTTGGCCGCAGTGCGCGGTGAGACGACGGTGCCGCGAGACGTGGCCTACACGGCACATCAGCTCGAGGTCGACACGCTGGGCGAGAGCGGGATACAAGACCAGCTGAGCACGGCGATGGGCGGGATCAACTACCTTGAAATCGACGCGTATCCGCAGGCAAGCGTGCACGCCATGCCCGCCTGGGAGGATCTCGACGACCGACTGACATTGGTCTTCGTGGGCCGAGCCCACAACTCGTCCGACCTGCACCGCCAGGTCATCGAGCACCTCAAGACTCGTGAATCGGACGCGTTCGGCCGGCTGCGAGCCGCGGCAACGGCAGCTCGCGATGCCGTCCTCGTGGCCGATCTCACCGCCTTTGGTCGGGCGATGATTGAGAACACGGAAGCACAGCGGTCGTTGCATCCAATGCTGGTGGGTACGGACGCGGAGACCGTGATGGCCATCGCGTCCGCGCACGGGGCGCTGGGATGGAAGGTCAATGGTGCTGGCGGAGATGGGGGCTCGGTCACGGTCCTGAGTGCCACCAAGCGAGGCAAAGAGGACTTCGAATCGCGCATCGCAGCCTCGAACCCCAACTACCGCGTTCTTCCCGTCCGAATCAGCTCGGCCGGAGTCCAGGCCAGCGGGACACTCTAGATTCCGACATCCGAGTGGGCCGACGGCTAGGGACCCTCCCATTCAGCGATCTCCATCTCCGCCGAGACGAACACGGGCGAGGTGGAAGTGGCAGGTCGTCCCTCGGCCGGACGGTCGGCGCTAGCGGAGCTCGTGGCCGGCAAGGTGCCGCTCTGGACGAGCCCCCTCGCATCGAAGTACGTGCGCACCGCATCGATCTTCCCCTCGGCAATGTGATACCAGCTCGAGGTGGGCACCAGGCCTGCGGGAATGGTCAAGAGGTCGTAGAGAATGCACACATCGTCGCCGTCGACGATCACCTTCTTCTGCTCGGCGCCTCTGATGACCTTCGACAACCCTTCGAGCTGGGCGACATAGTCGTCAACACCTTCGTTGGCACCAAAGGGACCCACGGAGCTGACGTCATCTCGGAGCAGTGAGCGGGCGGTGGCAAAGTCGCCGGTGGTCCAAGCTCCCAGGCATTTGGTGACGATCGTTGCAGCATCGAATCCAGACACCCTGACCTCCTACCGAGACAGGCCACCTCTTTGGCCGACCCTACTCCCAATGGGCAAGTACCCAGCCCACGACAGGGTGAAACCGCCGGATGCGTCGAACCGGCCCGCACCACGCCCCTCGTCCCCACCGGCACGGCCGACCTTCCTCACCGTAGGCCGACAGCTGGATCGGCACCCGTCCTTTAGATTCGGGTGGGTGAACCAATCCTCGCGGAGTGTTGCCGAGCTGGTGGTCCAGTGCCTGGAGAACGAGGGTGTGACCCATGTGTTCGGGATCCCAGGTGAGGAGAACATCCACCTGGTCGAGGCACTGTCGCGGTCCTCGATCCGCTATGTGCTCGTGCGCCACGAACAGGGTGCGTCGTTCATGGCCGAGACCTATGGGCGCCTCACGGGGCTGGCCGGCGTCTGCTCCGCGACCCTCGGCCCCGGCGCCATCAACCTGATTCTCGGGACCGCCGATGCGACCACCAACTCCACGCCGCTGATCGGCCTCTCCGCGCAAGTCGGGATGGATCGCAGCTTCAAAGAGTCGCACCAGGGCGTGGACGTGGTGTCGATGTTCGCACCGGTCACCAAATGGTCGGCACTGATCGCCACGCCGGGCGCTGTTCCCGAGATGATCCGGAAGGCGTTCAAACTATCTCAGACAGAACGTCCGGGTGCCGTCTTCCTGGCGGTGCCCGAGGACATCGAAGCTGCGGCGGCCCCGATCGGTGCCGCGCCACTGCCGATCAACGTCCCCCGCCCTGACGAGCCCTCGCCCGAACAGGTAGCTCGGGCTGCGTCAATTCTGCAGGGGGCGATCCACCCCATCGTGCTGGCCGGACACGGCGCCACCCGCGCAAACGCGTCGGAGAGCCTTCGCCGCTTTGCCGAGGTTCTCGGAATACCTGTTGCCACCACGTTTCACGGTAAGGGTGTGTTTCCGGATGATCATCCGCTGGCCCTTGGTGCGGTCGGATTCATGCGTCACGACTACGTCAACTTCGGCTTTGACCGCGCCGATGTGATAGTCACGGTGGGCTACGAACTGCAGGAGTTCGACCCGGTACGGATCAATCCGAACGGCGACAAGCGAATCATTCATGTTCATCGATTTCCCGCCGAGGTCGATCGCAACTACAACGTTGCGGTGGGCCTGCAGGCAGAGATTGGTCGCAGCCTCGATGCCCTGGCCACCGCAGTAGAGCGGAACTTCCGTGGGGGAGGAGACGAACAACGCATTCGCGGCCTCCTGGCAGATGAACTCGAGCGTGGGCATGCCGACGACCGCTTCCCGCTGGCCCCGGCACGAATTGTGGCCGATACGAGGGCCGCCCTGCGTCGTGAGGACATCGTGCTCGTGGATACAGGGGCGCTCAAGATGTGGATGGCGCGCCTCTACCCCACCCTCGCCCCCAACACGTGCCTGATCTCCAACGGGTTGTCAACGATGGGTTGGGCGGTACCCGGTGCCGTCGGGGCCAAGATCGCCTGTCCTGAAGCGAGCGTCCTGGTATCGACTGGTGACGGGGGCTTCCTCATGAACTCCCAGGAGATCGAGACCGCTCTGCGCGAGAAGATCGCCATGGTGATCCTGATCTGGGTAGATGGGGCGTATGGCCTGATCAGCTGGAAGATGGAGCTCGAGATCGGCCATGATCTGGACACCGCCTTCACCAATCCGGACTTCGTCGCCTACGCCGAGAGCTTTGGCGCTGTCGGCTACCGCATCAAGGCCGCTGATGAACTGCTGCCAACTCTGCGAACCGCCCTGGCCGATGACACGGTGTCGGTCATCGCCTGTCCGGTCGACTACTCGGCGAACCGCGAGCTCATCCGATCGCTAGGTGAACTCGACGAGTCTCTCTCCTGAGCTACCACCGGTTCAGCCGGCGGGCTTCTGCTCGAGCACGGCAGTGCCGCTCCCAGGGCCACGTCGACGACGGGACTCGGGGGACCCGATCCCGGCCTAGGGACGGGGCTACGGGGCCCCTCAACTCCAGCCGCCGCCACGCCCGTCCGCCGCCGGTCCGGGTGTCACCGAACTTGGCCGGACTCTGCAACCGTCAGCTCAGCTGTTGGATCCGCTTCGAGCCGATCGTCCGGGATCGGTTCACCGCTCCGGACCGAATAGCCGTACGTGCCGGCATCCAGCCGCTTCTCGGCGCGATCGATCGCCTCGAGATGCCGCTCGAGCTCCGCAGCGATGGAGTCGTCGGTACCCTGCTCGGCCAGGGGCTGGGCCGAATCGAACATATCCCCCTGCTCGGCGGCTGCTGTCCGGTCGGCCCGTCCCTCCCCCGTCACCTCGGCCAGGAGGCGTTGCGTGCGGGCCCGGTCCGAACGAAGCAGCACCCTGGCCTTGTCCTCGTCCATGCTTGCTCCTCGCTGTCGGTCCGGTCCCCGGGGGAATGTTAGCGATCATCACAGCCAGGCGATGTCGCCACACTCCGGCGTCTTGCCATGACCAGTGGAGAGCGTTGGCGCAACCCGTCGGAGATGCGCGAGCGTCAATGGCATGCCAGATCCAATCGCAATCGTCGTGTGCGAGGGAGACGAGACGGGCCAAGAGTTGCTGGACCAGGCCCTCCGAGTGATCGAGGCGGACGTGCTCGGACTGGCCATCGAACTCCAACGGTTCGACCTCTCGCTGGAGAACCGGCGAAGAACGAACAATGGGGTGGTGCGCAGCGCCGCAGAAGCGATGCTCCGGACCGGGCTCGGCTTGAAGGCGGCGACGATCACACCCCCAGGGGTGGGTGATGTCGGGTCGCCCAACCGGATCCTCCGGGAAGGGGTTCACGGATCGGTGATCGTACGCACCGGAAGGCGCATCCCCGGAGTCGTTCCGCGTGCACCCGTGGTGCACCCGATCGTGGTCGTGCGTATGGCCGTCGGCGATGCGTACGGCGCCGAGGAGGGTCGGTCCGGGGCACCGGGCGACCTACAAGAGACGGCATGGCGGATTGAGCGCATCCAACGGAGCACCTGTCGGGCAGTTGCGGAATATTCGTTTCGGACCGCGTTGCGGATGGATGCCTGCGTCTATGGAGGACCGAAATGGACGGTCTCAACTCTCTACGAGGGGATGTTGAAAGAGGAAATGGACGCCGCCGCGGCCCGCCATCCGGACGTCGACTACCAGCCGACGCTCATCGACGCGGCGTACGCCGGCCTTCTGACAGAGGCCGGCGAGCGGGCGCTGGTCATCCCGGCGCTGAATCGGGATGGCGACAGCCTTTCCGACCTCGTCCTGGCACTGTTCGGCTCCATCGGGGGAGCCGAGTCGGTCCTCCTGGCACTCGATGACGACCTGCGCCCGGTGGTAGCCATGGCTGAGGCACCCCACGGCACCGCACCCTCGCTGGCCGGCAAGGACCTGGCCAATCCGATGGCGATGATCTTGGCCTGTGCGGCTGTTCTCGACTACGCGGCCGTACGGGGAGACCCGGCCATTGCCCATGCTGCACAGGCGATTCGCAACGCGACCCTTGGAGCTGCGGGCGCCGGTGTCCGGTCCTTCGATCTCGGGGGTAGTGCCTCGACGACGGAGGTCGTCGACGAGGTCCTGGCGAGATTGGCGAGTTCGTCTCTTCGACCCTGACCGGAAGGACACGGGGCGGCATCTACCGCCACCGGGGCCGATGCTGCCAACACCTGGTTCTCCGCGCTCGGCCTCGGACCCGACTCGGCCGAGAGACCGCTCGAGAGGTCCTGGCGGCCGTCAACGAGGGCTGGACCAGGACCCCAGGAGCGCTCGCCGGAAAAGTGGGTCCCGGGGAAATGAAGGGGGGCCGTCGGGCGTTGACGTCGCTGAAAGTCCGAGGTGAAATGGGAAATGGTGAGCGAAGGAGGAATAGTGACAGATCGCTACCGCAAGGATCCCGGAACGGTTTCGCAGCTGACCCCGAGACAGTACGAAGTGACCCAAGAGGGCGCCACCGAACCGGCATTCGACAATGAGTTCTGGGACAAGAAAGAGGCGGGCATCTACGTGGACGTGGTGTCGGGCGAGCCCCTCTTCGCCTCCAAGCAGAAATTCGACAGCGGATGCGGTTGGCCGAGCTTCACGATACCGCTGGAGTCGGGAAACGTCGTGGAGCAGGAAGACCGGAGCCACGGGATGATGCGGACCGAAGTTCGCTCGGCTCACGGGGACAGCCATCTGGGCCACGTCTTCGATGACGGACCGGCTGACCAAGGGGGCCTTCGCTACTGCATCAATTCGGCCGCACTGCGCTTTGTTCCCTACGCCGACCTCGAAGCCGAGGGGTACGGCCAGTATCGGAAGCTGTTTGACGAGGGGCTGACAAAGGAAAAGGAGGAGGTGGAGCGATGAGCGGATCGACAGATAAGGCGATTCTGGCCGGGGGGTGCTTCTGGGGGATGCAGGACCTCATCCGGAGACGCCCAGGAGTCATTGCGACGCGAGTGGGATACACAGGCGGTGACGTGGACAACGCGACCTACCGGAATCACGGAACCAACGCCGAGGCGATCGAGATCACCTTCGATCCGGAGAAGACCACGTACCGCGAGTTGCTCGAGTTCTTCTTCCAGATCCATGATCCCACGACGCTGAACCGCCAGGGCAACGACATCGGCATGAGCTACCGGTCGGCGATCTTCTACCTCGACGAGGACCAGCGGCGGATGGCCGAGGACACGATCGCCGACGTCGAAGCGTCTGGTCTATGGCCGGGCAAAGTCGTCACGGAGGTGACGCCGGCAGGACCCTTCTGGGAGGCAGAGCCCGAGCACCAGGACTACCTGGAGCACTACCCGAACGGGTACACCTGCCACTTCCCGCGTCCTGGCTGGGTCCTTCCCCACCGCACCGAGCCTGTTGCCCGATAGGGCCAACGAGCGCAAGGGCTACTGGGTAGGGACTATCGGGTAGGGCCGCGGGACGCCGTGGACGGGATCCGAGGGGCTCAGCGGCTCGGATGCTCGATCTGCACAGCCGGCAGATTCTCCACTTGCTGCTTGGTGAGGCTGACCCTGATGCCGTCGTCGACCTTGCTGACCGCGCCGATCGGGATGGCCACCTGTTTGCGGCCCCAGAGGTGCCCTTCTTGGAGAAGGACATGGGTGACACCGTTGTTCCGGGGATCGATGACCAGCCCTTGAACGCTTCCGATTCTGCCGTCCGTGGCGTCCACTTGCTCACCTCGCCTGACGGCTACGTCATCCAGGGGAAGGGTGTCAAAGGTGATGACTTGTGGAACGTCACCGATGACCCCGGTCAGGCCGTAGTAGGGCTGAGAAAGAGCCTCTCCTGCCGTGTAGTCCGCGTGGCCACCGCTACCCGGCAAGAATTGCGTCTCTTCGGCGTGATCGAGCTTTTCGAACTCCGCGATGGTGCAGCTCAGTGTCACCTGCCCGACAGCCGAGACGTTGTCCACCAGGTCTAGCGGGACGAGACGGCCGAGACCTTGTCGGTGCTTGGGTTCCACGACAAGATCGGTGACGGCCCGAGCGATCGGGTCGACCACCACACGAGTCACCGCGCCGCAAACACCATCGGAGCACCTCGCCTCGGCCCCTATGTTGAATTGTGTCGTTTGGACCATGGCCACCTTCCTATGCCCGCTGCCACGCGCGACCCTAGGTGGGGGCGTGCAGCCGCGCCAACGTCGGGCCGGTGGCACAGGGGTGGGCGAGGTAGTCCTGGTGGACGGGAAAGCGCTGACGTAGTAGTCCGTAGTCAAGATGTCCGGCGCCCAGGCCCAGGGGCAACCAGGACGCCAAAGGGAGTTCCCCCATGGTGCACAGAATCCGTCACCCGACAGGAGCAGCCCGATCGGGTGAGCCCAACGACCGACCGCCCGCGCCCGCCCCCCCTCCTCCACCGAGATGGCGGATGTGGCTTCTGCCGGCAGGCGTCCTCATCACGCTCCTGCTCCTCACCATCCCTCGGATGACGGGCACCCCGACCCAAAACTTCTCCTACACGAAGTTCCTCTTCCAGGTCGATGCGGGCGACGTCCGCACGGCGTCGGTGAACCCGGGCGGCGCCATCAGCGGCGCTCTCAAGGGAGGTGACAACTACACGAGCCAGATCCCGACGGCGATCACGGACAACCAGCTGGCACCGACGTTGAGGGCCCATGGGGTGAACGTCACCGGCGTCGGCCAGGGGTCGGCCCTCCTCGGCGACCTCCTCTCGTTCCTCCCGCTGTTGCTGCTCATTGCGTTCTTTGTCTGGATGGGACGGAGGAGTTCCAGACAGCTCGCCGGCGGAATCATGGGTATCGGCGGATCCCGGGCCAAGGTCTATGACGAGGACAAACCGACGACCCGGTTCTCGGACGTCGCCGGCTACGAGGGGGCAAAGCGTGAAGTGGCCGAGGTCGTCGACTTCCTGAGCCACCCCGAGCGCTATGAACGGGCGGGCGCCATCGGCCCGCGGGGCGTGCTGATGGTGGGGCCACCCGGAACCGGCAAGACGCTCATGGCCCGGGCGGTGGCCGGCGAGGCGGGGGTTCCGTTTCTGGCCCTCACCGGCTCGAGTTTCGTCGAGCTGTTCGTCGGAGTCGGCGCGTCCAGGGTCCGGGATCTGTTCACAGATGCCCGCAAGCGAGCCCCGTCCATCGTCTTCATCGACGAGATCGACGCCATCGGCCAGCGCCGGGGTGGCTCCATCGTCTCCAACGACGAACGAGAGCAGACTCTCAACCAGCTCCTGGCCGAGATGGACGGCTTCGACCCCACGACCGGGGTTGTCGTCATGGCCGCCACCAACCGGCCCGAGGTGCTCGATCCGGCCCTGCTCCGACCGGGCCGCTTCGACCGGGAAGTGGAGATTCCCCTCCCCAATCAGGCCGAGCGGGCGGCGATCCTGGCGGTGCACGTCGAGGGCAAGCACCTGGCACCGGATGTCGACTTCAATGCCGTGGCCCGAGCCACCCCGGGATTCTCGGGGGCCGACCTGGCCAACCTCGTCAATGAGGCGGCCATCGTCGCCGTTCGGGACGGCCGAGATGTGATCTTCGCCCGGGACATCGACGAAGCGAGGGACCGGGTCATCCTCGGCCGCCGAGACGCCTCCAACGCCCTGCTCCCCGAAGAGAAGCATTCGGTGGCCGTCCACGAGGCCGGCCATGCCCTGGTCGCGTTCTTGTCCGAGCACGCGGACCCGGTGGCCAAGATCACCATCCTGCCGGCCGGACGCGCCCTCGGCGTCACCGAGCAGCTCCCGGTCGACGAGCGGCACCTGTACGCGCAGAGCTACCTACTCGATTCTCTGGCCATCCGGCTGGGAGGCCGGGCGTCGGAGAAACTGGTGATCGGGGAGGCCTCCACCGGAGCGGCCAACGATCTCTCCGGCGCTACCGAGCTGGCCATCAAGATGGTCAGGGACTGGGGGCTGTCCTCGCGGCTCGGGCCCATCGGCTACGGATCGGACCAGCTCCCCTACCTGAGCGGTCCTCAATTCGGCCAGGAACGTCCCTATGCCGAAGGCACGCAACAGCTCATCGACCAGGAGGTGAGCCGCCTGCTCACCGAGGCCGAGGAGCGGGCACGCGGGCTGCTGAGCGAGAATCGTGACGCCCTCGACGCCATCATCGAAGCACTCCTCGAGCGGGAGACGATCTCCGGAGAGGACCTGACCGACATCGTCAGCCGTATTCGCAGAACGCGCGATGAGAGCAAGTCCGGAGTGCATGCTTCCTCGACGAGCTTGAAAACCGGTGCACGCAGCTAGACCGATCAGGTCCCGAGGGCCGGCGGTGCTCCTTCTAGTGCCTTGGCCAGCAATACCTGGAGCTCGCTGCGCTCCCGACCACTGAGTGACGCGAGCACGTCGTCCTCGACGCTCTCTATTCCCCGCTCGGCCCCTTCGAAAGCCTGCAACCCCCCTTCGGTGATCTCGACGAGATGTCGACGTCGATCCGACGGATCACGACGGCGGAGGGCAAACCCCTTCGTCTCCAGATCGTTCAGCAGAAGCACGAGGTTGTTGGCATCGATGCACAGCATCTCGCCGAGCTCCTGTTGCGGAATCGGATTGTGCTCGCGAAGGTGCGCCAACATGACGAACTCCTTCAGTCGCATGCCGAGCACCTCCTCGGGAGTGCGGCGATAGACGACTCGGGAGAGCTGCGTCAGCAGCACCGTCACTCCCGGTGTGGTCTTGGTCGGCATGGCCGGGGATTATAGCAGGATCGTCGACTATCCTGTCGTCTTGACACTCATTAGAGGGGTGACTATCAATACCCAGGGAACTTGACGCTGCCAAGTGCCCAAAGGAGACCCACCATCACATCGTCGCTGCTGACCTTCGTGCATGACCGCCGCCGCTGGATCGCCCTGATCGTCGTCTGCTTCGCCATGCTGATGAACATCCTCGATCAGACGATCGTGAACGTGGCCCTGCCCACCATCCAGCGCGACCTGCACTTTTCTCAGGCTTCCCTGGCCTGGGTGATCGACGCCTACCTGATCACCTTCGCCGGCTCGCTGTTGCTGGCCGGCCGACTCGGCGATCTGGTCGGCCGCAAGAAGGTCTTCCTGTTCGGCGTCGCACTGTTCACGTTGGCTTCGGCCGCCTGCGGCGCGGCCGACAGCCAAACCCTGCTCATCGTGGCCCGGTTCGTCCAGGGGTTGGGCGCCGCCCTCTCGTCGTCGGTCATCTTGGCCATCATCGTGGCCGACTTCCCCGCCCCCGCCGAGCGGGCCAAGGCAATGAGCTCGTACATCATCGTGGCCGTCGGCGGTGGGTCACTGGGGCTCCTCGTGGGAGGCTACGTCACCCAGGCGCTCAGCTGGCATTGGATCTTCTTCATCAACATCCCCATCGGCATCGCCACATTCCTGGCGGGATCGGCCCTGATCGAGGAGAACGTCGGAATCGGGATACGCGCTGGACTGGACATCGCGGGCGCGGTCTTGAGCACCGCCGGGATGATGCTGGCTGTCTACGCCATCGTCAGCACGAGCCAATACGGCTGGAATTCGGCTCACACCCTGGGTTTCGGCGCCGCAGCCGTTGCGGTTCTTGGCGCGTTCGCCCTCCTGGAGAAGCGACTGGCCAATCCCATGATGCCAATGCACGTGATGCGCTCCCCCGGTCTCCTTACCTCGAGTCTGGTGCGAGGGCTGATGGTGGTGGGCATGTACAGCACCTTCTTCATCGGCGTCCTCTACTTCCAGCACGTGCTCGGATACGACCCGATCCGCACGGGCCTCGCCTTCTTGCCCCAGACGCTGACGGTGGCGTTGATGTCCGGCGGGCTGACGGCCCGCATCATGAGCCGGCTTCAACCCAAGTACACCGCGCTCGCAGGCCTCACCGTCCTCGCCCTGGGTCTGGCCTTGCTCATAAGCTCTGGCGTGGGCACGGCCTACTTCCCGCTGCTGTTCGCCGGGGTGCTCCTGATCGGTCTCGGCGCGGCCACGGCCTTCACACCCCTGCTGACCATCGCCTTGGCCGAGGTCCCGGCGAAGGACGCGGGGATCGGCTCGGGAATTGTGAACGTCTCCCAACAGGTGGCGGCGGCGCTGTCGGTGGCCGTTCTCGGGGCCGTCTCCAGCAGCCGCACGGCAGCGCTTCTCGCCCATGGGAACTCGGTCCGCAACGCCTTGGACGGTGGTTACCGATTGGCCTTTTCCATCGCGCTGCTCAGTGTGATCGCAGGAATTGTCCTGGGCTCCCTGGTCCTCAAGGGCGGCCGTCTCTCGCACGACCAGGTTCTGGATGGAACGGAAGAACCGATGTCCGAGACGATGATCGCCGAGGTGCTCTGACCGAACGACGGGGGTCACCGGAAACAGTTCGGCCGCAGACTCCCTCTTCCCCGTGGTGACTCGACCGACGTCCGATCTACCCGGACGGTCCACTGCTGCCGTTCGTGCGCCAGCTGACGCGGTGGTCCCGAAGACGTGCACACCAGAGGAGGAACGGGCTTGGTTTGACAATAGGATGATCGCATCCTGGGATGATGTGGGCGCGTCCACCACCCGAGCCGAAAGGAACCGATGACAGACAAAGTGACACTGGAGGTGAGCGACGCCATCGCCGTGATCACCAACAACCATCCGGAGAAGAGAAACGCCTTCGACGACGAGATGGATGTGCGCCTCTTTGAGATTCTCGCTGAGCTCAAGGAGCGGAGTGACGTACGGGCCGTGATCTGGCGCGCCGAGGGAGAGGTATGGTCCGCCGGCCGGGACGTATCGGTCATCGGGTTCAACGCGACGAATCTCACCCACCATCAACTGATGGAACGCGGCCACCGCGGAATCCTTCAACTGTTCGAACTGGACGTTCCCGTCATCGCCGCTATTCAGGGATGGGCAATCGGTGGATCGTTTCAGCGCGCGCTCCTCTGCGATATACGGATAGCCGCAGAGGGCGCGCAATTCCTGCTTCCCGAGATCAGCTACGGCGTCATTCCCGACACGGGCGGGATGGGCGTTCTGTACCAAATCTGTGGGAGCGGCGTGGCGAGCGACCTCATCTTCACTGGACGACCGATGGGCGTCGAGGAGGCCTACTCGCATGGGATCGTCTCCCGCGTGGTGCCAAGCCAGACCCTCGACGACACCGCCTGGGAGATGGCCAACAAGATCGCGTTGGCTCCGATGGTGGCCGTAAAGATGGCTCGTCGAGTCTTACAACGGTTGCGCGAACCGGCGATTCGGTCATCCATGGGCGATGAGATGATCTACCAGACCTTCATCAACAAGTCCTCGGACTTCGCCGAGTTCAAGGCGGCAAGATCCGAGAACCGCAAGCCCGGCTATACCGGAAGCTAGGTGCTCAAAGGCCACCACGCCTGCGGGTACCCGCCGATTCGATGATGGAACCGACCACACCGATCCACGTCACCGAGCCCACTCAACAGCGATAGACGCGCTCTGCATTGCCGGCAAACAGCTTCTCGCGGGATTCACTGTCCAGACCGGCCGCCACGTCGCTGAACGTGGTGTAGAGCTCGTCGAAGGTGCCGCACATCGCGTCGACGGGGAAGTTGCTGGCGAACAGGCAGCGGTCGACGCCGAAGGTCTCGATGGCATACTCGATCCACGGTGCGAGGACATCGACCTGCATCGAACCGAACGGCATCGCCAGGCCCGATAGCTTGCACACGACGTTGTCCCCGAGGCCGGCCAGCGCGTCGATGCCGGTTCGCCAGAGGGCGCGCTCCTCGTCGGAGTTCGAGCGGGGCCACCCGGTGTGCTCGACGACAACCACCAAACCGTCGATCCCGGCGAGTTCCGCCGCGGCTCCTCGAAGCTGATCGGGATGGGCCATCAGCTCGAACAACAGGTTCCGTTCCCCGAGCGCATGGAGTACGTCAGTGGAGGGGACGGGTCCCCCGTGGATCCCCATCGGGCGCACCCCACGGAAGCGTGGAGCGCTCATCTGCCGGTCCAGGAGGTCGACGGCCTCGGCCACGGTGTCGGTCGGCGGGAGACCACCGACAATGGCGTCCGGACCGCCCTGGTCTTGAGCCGTGCGATCCAGCTCGATGGTTTCCTCGATCGAGTGACGACCGGTCGCGGCAGCCACGTTGACGAACTTCTCGACATTCCACCGGCCTGTCTCGGCCTGGTAGCTGTCGACGCCGAATTGACGGTACATCCTCGACGCGTCGCCGGCGCCGTCTTCCGGAGGACGCGAGAGGTATGGGTACCAGTCGGTGCGGGCAGGGTCCCAGAGGTGCACGTGCGCATCGACGATGCGGGTGGGCTCCGCCGCCATCAGGCCTCCAGGTGCAATGGTTGACCGGCTACACCCACGATCTCCCGGAGCGTGGCGTCGAGCCAAACGGGGACGGCGGGACCACCGTATGTGATGCTGCCGATCGGTCGGGGATGACTGCGCAGGCCGAACCAGCCCATGCCTATCACCAGCTCCGCGCCGGCCAGAGCTGTTGCCTCGGGATGGTCGAGCAGATGGGCGACCAGTTGACCGGCCACATGGCCGACTCCCTGCCCCGAAGCCTCGATGCTCACCGCGAAGGCGGTGACCCGCCCCTCCGTTGCCCCCACAGAGACCCGGGCCTGCTGGGCCGAGGCCTGGGCTCGACTCCGACCTTCGCCGGTGGTGGCGTCGGTAAGGGTCACCAGCTGGACTGATCGGGCGCTGGCGGCGGCGTAGTCGGCTGCCGCCCGAGCCCATCCGGCGTCCGTGTGGATGTGCTCGATGATCCCGCGGTGCTCGGCGAGCACCCGTTCCCAACCATCTGTCGAAGTGGCCATCGGCTGACCACTGGCTTCGGCAACGACGATGGCGTCGATCGGCCCGATGGCTTCGACGATGGCACTCAGCGCTTTGCCGGCCTCGGCGAAGCCGCGCGCCACCTCGACTCGGTGGCAGCTGACGGATCGGGCCTCGAGGGCGGCGATCAGCGGCGCGGCCAGTTCCGGGCGGTCGGTGACGACGACGCAGGATCGAGGATCTCCCGCGGCCGCCTCGGTGGGAGCCGGCTCGTCGAAGACCGGCCCGAACCGAGGGTTGCCGCCACCGTCGCTTGCCTGGCCGCGCTCGGCCGCGGCAAAGGCACGCGGGATAACGGCGTCGAGCACCGGAGCGAGGGAGACCACGCCGTCGGTGCGCACCACCTCGAGGAGTCGGGGCTCGTCGATCACTGCCACCTCCGAACCACCGGCGAACAGCACCCGGCCGGTGCACCACCCGAATCCCTCCCCGACGAGGAATGCGCCGAGCGGGCCGAGGTCCTCCGGGCCCGGCATCGAGAGAAACGAAATTCCACCACCACCCGACCTACCCGCCTGACGGGCGCGCTCGAGGGCGGCTGCGACCATTCGGGTGGCCGCGATGGGCGACATGGCGTTGACGGTCACGCCCGCCGGCACCAGCCGGCCCAGTTGCCACGTCAGGGCGGCGACGGCCCGCTTGGCGCAGCTGTAGGCACCGGCATCGGCCGCCCGCCACCCAGAGCCGGAGGTGACGCCGAGGACGCGGCCGTGCCCGGCGGCGGCCATGAGCGGCAGCGCGGCCTCCAGTACATTGAGATAGCCGCTCAGGTGCACGGCGAGCACCGCCAGCCAGTCCTCCTCGGTGCCCTGGCCAAAGTAGGTCTGCCGCGTGATGCCGGCCACGTTGACGACGGCGTCGAGTCCGCCGTGCTCGTCGACCAGCTCCCCGAACAGTGCCCGGACCGCCTCGCCATCGGTCACTGACGCGGATGAGGCCCGGGCCGAGCCACCCGCGGCCACGATGCGGCCGGCGGTGCTCTCCTCCGCCTCAGGGAGCACCTCGGAGCCGTCAAGGGTCACGAGGGGGTCGACAGTGACCACGAACCAGCCGCCGCGGCCGAGCTCCTCGGCGATCGCAGCTCCGATCCCGCCCCCACCGCCGGTCACGACGGCAACCCGCTGACGCGCGCTCACGATGCCGTCGATCGGACTTTGAGTTCCAGACCCTCCAAGCTGTCGTCCTCCAGCCACTGCTCGAGGATTTCGCGGTAGCCGAAATAGTCACCCAGGCCCCGGCCGTAGTTGCCGTTTTGGGGCTTCAATGCTTCCGGGTGGCCCTCGTTGTTGATGCGCGACGGCGTGCAGGCGGACATGACAGCGCTGCTGTCGACGTAGGAGGCGATGATCTTCTGCGTCCACGCTTCCTCGGCCGCGGCACTCACGTCGAATACCTCCACGCCTCGCTTCTCGAGCAGCCCCACAGCGGCGCCGACAAACTCGGCTCCGAGCACTGCCAGCTGCGTGTAGTTGACGGTCACCACCGCTTGTTGCCCCGGTGCCGGCATGACGAACATGTTCGGAAAGCCACGACTCATCATCCCGAACAGGCTGGCGGCACCGTCGGCCCACTTCTCGGCCAGAGTGATGCCGCCGCGACCGACGATCTGATGGCCGACTCGACGGTACAGCGGGGTGAGCTCGGGCTCGAAGCCGGTGCCGTAGACGATGCAGTCGACCTCGTACAGCCGGCCGCCGACGACCGGGCCCCGCTCGGTGATCCGGTCCATCCCGCCGGGGCAATCGATCAGCGTGACGTTGGGGTTGTTGAACGCAGGCAGGTACTCGTCGTGGAAGCACGGCCGCTTGCAAAGGTACCGGTAGTACGGCTTGAGGACCTCGGCCATGGATGGGTCGGCGACCAGCTCATCGATTCGGCGACGGTGCGTCTCCATGATCCCGTAGTCGAGCTCCTCGGCGCTGCGCATGTACTCGTCCATGGTCATGTCTTCCCGGTGTGGAGGATGGTGGACCGCGGCGTAGTGGTGCGTCCACCCGTCATCCACCTGGTCGACCTCGACAGGCCGGCCCATCATGACCGCTTGGAAGTTGTCCATGCGGGCCTGTTGCCAGTCCGGTTCGAGGTGGCTGGCAAAGTCGGGGTCGGTGGGCCGATTGCCCCGCTCGCCGACGGCCGACGGCGTGCGTTGGAACACATAGACGTGCTTGGCCGACTCGGCCAGGGGCGGCACGCACTGGATGCCGCTCGCACCTGTGCCGATGAGGGCGACCACCTTGTCGGTCAGGCCGGTCAGGGGCTCGTCTGTGCCTCCGCCGGTGTACTCGTAGTCCCATCGCGCCGTATGGAACGAGTGTCCGGCGAAGTCCTCCATGCCTGGAATGGTGGGCAGCTTCATGAGGTTGAGGATGCCGACGGCCAATACGTACCAGCGGCAGCTGACCTTGTCGCCGCGGTCGGTGTGAATCCGCCAGCGGTCCGCGTCATCATCCCATTCGGCCCTGGTCACCCCGGTGTGGAACAGGGCGTCGGGCACAAGGTCGAACCGGTCGGCGATCGCCTCGAGGTGGCGCCGGATCTCCTCGCCGAAGGCGTAACGCCGCGTGGGGATGTAGCCGAGCTCCTCGAGCATCGGCATATAGATGTACGACTCGACGTCGCACATCACGCCCGGGTAACGGTTCCAGTACCAGGTGCCCCCGATGCCGCCGGCCTGGTCGATGATCCGGATCCGCTCGAGGCCGGCCTTGCGGAGTTGTGCGGCGGCGAGGACCCCGGCGATCCCCCCGCCGACGATGACGGCATCGACGGTGTCGACGAGCGGGTCGCGCTCCGTGACCGGCGTGAAGGGGTCATGGCGGTAGCCGGCGAAGTGCTTGTCCGTCCGCAGGTCGCGGATGGCGGCGCGGTTGGGGACCAGGCGCTTGTCGCGTTCGGCGAGGTACTTGGCCTGGACGGCCTCTGGGTCGTAGCTCGCAGCCGTCGAATGGAGCTCAGGCATGCTGCGATACTAGGTCAGGTCGGGATATCGCCATCGGGGACGGGGAGCTCGCGGCACGCGGCGGCTGGAGCACCTCGACGAGAGGAATCGCAGCCTGCAAATCGGGACGCGTGATCGGGATCGCCCCAGCTGGCGGTTGGAACGGGTCGCGGAATCACGTGACCGCCACCTCTCAGTACTTCCGATGGAGCGTCTGGGGCCCCGGCTTCACGGGTCGAGTAGATTGATGAGCCATCCGGGCCTTGCCACATCTGCTCCCAGGTCCTCGGCTCGCTGACACAACGCACGGTCCGCCGACACGAGCGTCACCTGACTTTCAGCCGCGGCAGTGACCGCCAAGAGGGTGTCGTCGCCGCTACCAGACGCGTGCAGGACGGCGACGCCGTCGATCACCTCGGCCTCGACGCCGCGACGAGCCCCGCCTTCCAGGACCACGACAACGGGTTCGGCAAGTCGGCCCGCTCCCACTGCCGCACGAACTCGTTCCACGAACTCCCGGGCTGCTCGTGGTCGATCGCGCCACCAGCCGTTCGGCCGAGACCCGATCACGTTCGCAGCATCGACAAGGAGCACCACCCCATTATCACCGTCCCGGCAATAGGGACACGCTATTGGTGGAGTCAGCAGTCCGCCGGGAGGGCGGCATCGACCCTGATGGCCCTCAGACCGAGCGTGGCATAGGTGCCGGTGTGGGCGGCTACTCCGGCGGATTCCTTGGACCGTCCGAGTCCTGCTTGAAGCGACCCTGGTAGTACTGAGCATCGAACCACCGAAGCATCCGCAGATGGCCGACCTCAAGCACGAGCAGGACGAGTAGCGTCAGCACGATCGCAGCGAGAGCGTCGCCAGTGCCGACCAGTATGCCGATGGCAGCCATCACGAAGACCGCGGCGGCCGTTGTGATACCGCGAATGAGGCTGTCTTCGCCGTGGAACACCACACCACCACCGATGAATCCGATCCCTGTGATGATGCCGGCGACCGTCTGCGGCGAGTGTTGGTAGGAGACGGCAGTGACGGCGGCGGCGGCGGCACCGATCAGCGAGAAGGTTCGGTCACCCGCGGGCGAGCCACGCAGCCCACGCTCGAATCCGAGAACGAAGCCGAGCGCCGTGCCGAGGAGCACTCGCACAATGACGGTCGCCTCAGGTGGCATCTCCCAGGAATACCAGACCAGCACGGTTGTGGAGGGGATGCCGGGGGGCACTCGTGCAAGCTGAGGCCGAGGGCCGCATCCTCGGCATCGACCACCGACCAGCTGACCGACGTGACGCTCGGCTCAACCCTGAACCGGCTCAGGGCCGGCTCGAGAGCGACACCTCACGCCCCCCAATCTCCAGCTCGACGTCGAGATCCTGGTGCTCCGACAACCATGTCCGGTTTGTCGAACGTAGCTCCACGAGGGGTGCCGTGGCGCTCTCCAGATCGAGCGATCCGCCGCCGCCCGAGTCCCGCCCGATGAGCTCCCGACCTGGTGCGCGGCATGGACCACGCTCATCGAGGAGTCGTCGAGGCGGTCGCTCTCGGACACGGCGGCCCGCCTCGACCCGGCGCCCCGACGCAGCTGTCACGCTGGTCGCGCCGACTGAGCCGCCCGTCGTGGTATGCCGAGACGATGCCATTCCCGTGGGTCCCCTTCAGTCCCCGCACCGGTCTGCGGGGCATGGTCACCGCGGCCGATCAGCTGGCGGCGAGCGCCGGCATCGGCGCCCTCGAGCGAGGTGGCAGCGCAGCGGACGCCGCCGTGGCCGCGGCCGCCGTCATGGCCGTCACCAGCCCGCACCTGTGCGGGATGGGAGGGGACCTACTGGCCATGGTCTGCGCCCCCGGTTCGGATCCGGTGGCTTTGCTGGCCGTCGGCCGTGCCGGGTCGGGTGCCGATCCGGCGAGACTGCGATCCGAGGGACATTCGGTCATGCCGCTGCGGGGCGACGCTCGGAGCGTCCCCGCACCGGGAGCGGTCGACGGCTGGCTGGCACTCCACGACCGCTTCGGCCGGCTTCCCGTCGCCGCCGTTCTCGAACCAGCGGTCGCCCTCGCCGAGGAGGGCTATGCCGCCTCCCTCCTGCTCGCTCTGGCCAGCCATCTCATCGCCGACGTGTCCGGGGCCCACGAGCTGTGTCCCGGGGGGCCCTTGCAACCCGGCCAGCGGGTCCGACTTCCCGGGGTGGCCCGGACCTTGCGTACCATCGGGCTCGAGGGTCGCGATGGCTTCTACGCGGGCGAGTTCGGACGGGCACTGGTCGAGCTCGGAGATGGCGTCTTCGCGGCGCGGGATCTCGCGGTCGAATTCGCCCACTGGTGCGATCCCCTGTCGCTCGAGGCGTGGGGTCACGTGCTCTGGACCGTTCCTCCCCCATCCCAGGGCTACCTCACCCTGGCCAGCGCTTGGATCGCCGACCACGCGGGCCTCGGAGCCGACCCTTCTGACCCTCGCTGGCCGCACCTGGTGATCGAAGCCTCGAGAGCAGCAGGGCACGATCGTCCGAGCGTCCTCTACGACGGTGCGGATGGGCCGTCACTCCTCAGTGAGCGGCGGCTCGTCGACGCCGCGGCCCGTGTCCGTTCCGACCGGACGGCGCCGTCGGACCCGGTGCCGCCGTCGGTCGGCGACACCGGTGTCAGGGCTTCCCGCCTCGGCGACGGGGACACCACCCACCTGTGTGCAATCGACGCCGACGGCCTCGGTGTCTCACTGACCCAGTCCAATGCGCTCGACTTCGGGTCGCATCTCGTCGCCGGTTCCACGGGGATCTTCGTGCACAACCGGGGGATCGGGTTCTCCCTCGTACCGGGACACCCCGCTGAGCTGGGACCTGGGCGTCGGCCACCCCACACACTCTCGCCGATGCTCGTTACCGCGCCGGACCGTTCACTCACCCATCTCGTCGGAGCCATGGGAGGTGACGTCCAGCCACAGATCCTCCTCCAGCTGTTGGCACGAATGCTTCCCGGCTCCCAGGACCCGGCCACCGCCCTGGCCGCAGCCCGACTGACCCTCGACGCACCCAGCGCGGGTCCGTTCCGTCTGTGGTGGGGTGAGGAACTGGTCGTCCGGGTCGAATCGCACGCGCTGCCCGGATGGCACGAAGGCCTGGCTGACCGTGGGCACCAGGTGCAGACCATCGGCGCGTTCGACCCCGTCTCGGTCGGGTGCGCCCAAGTCATCACCGTCGTCAGGGACGGCTCGGACCGCACACGCCGATATGTCGGTGCTGCCGATCCCCGGAGCCCCGACGGTGCAACGGCCAGCCGCTAGCGTTCTGCAGCCCGGACCCCCGTCCCCAAAGGCACGGTCGGTGACCAGCGGCACCCGGTTCTAGCCATCTTCTGGCTCGTGGTGAATGCCGCGATTCAGAATCGCGCGGGACCAACCCACCGAGCTGACGAGGCCAACCCGGGGCAGGGTAGGTCTCATTCGTCGGGTTGGACCCGAATCGTCGCGGGGAGGTCGACATGACGATGATTGAACTCTTGGATGACCGCTTCTACGCCGTCGACACCCTTTAACTGGATGTCGGTGAGACAGAGCTCTACCTCGACCGACCCCTGCGCCTGCAGGTCCGGCGGGTCGTACGTTACCTCATAGTCCTCGTCCTCCAGCATCGACACGAAACCAAGGACGGGATGGGGAGGCCCTTCGTATACGACCCGAATCATCCCTCGAATGTAGCCCGCGCCCTTCGATCCGGAACACCCGTATCCAAACTGGTTCCGAACACCCTTGCTACTCAATTCCGGCGGTGGCACCTAGAGGTGCGCAGTCACGCGCCTCCGCATTGGCGCGGACGGCGTCAGCCGAGTCATTTGACGGGACTCGACGGGCCGCCGGTCAGGTCGACGCTGACCAACCGGTCGCTGAATCGCCAGCTGTCGTTGACCTTTTCGAAGGAGTCCGCGTACTGACCCGAGAAAGTGATCGCGATGCACCCAGCGCTCGCGCTCTGCAGGACGGTCCAGTAGCAGTGGGACGAGGCGGTGGAGGCACCCGGCTCCACGTCGATGCTCAGGTTGGTGATGAGGTGTTTCGTAGGATGAGCGCCGACCTGGTCCACAAGGTTCTCGTAGACCGGCCTCACTTCCGCGGTGCCGCGTAGAACGGAGCCGTTGGGCCACGACCGCCAGGTCGAGTGCTCGAAGAGGTCGGCCACGGCGTCCACATCACCCATGTCGAGCAGGCGAGCGTAGGAGAGCACCAGCGCCCTGATCTCGTCCATGTCAGACATGTTGCTTCTCCCTCGGTCGATCATCCCGACGACCGTGAGGAATAGTACGGACGAGGGTCGGGCCCGGTCAGACGCAGCTGATCACTTCCTCGACGTCGCAAGTCAGCCATGGCTCAAAGTCTGCGCCGAGCAGGATCGTCCGGGTAGGTGATGAATTCGATCAGGTTGCCGTCCGGGTCGCGGACATAGACGCTCGAGGCGACCACCCGCCGCCCTCCCTGCCGCTCGACCTGGCCCTCGATGATCTCGACCTTCGCTCGCCCCAGCAGATCTATCAACGAATCCTGGGAGCCCTCCCAGACCAAACACAGATCGCCGCACGGGGGTGAGGCTGCCGCCGCCCGAAGCGAAACGTCCCCCTGCCACACCTCCGGCCGATGGAAGTTGATCATCTGATCACCGAGATAGACCTGTACGAGATACCGGTTCTCGGCTACTGGCAGGCCGAGTGAGCGGTAGAAAGCGATCATGACCTCGGTGTTCATCATCGGCAGGGCGACATGATCGAAGCCGAGCACGGCTCCGTCTTGGGCGAGGGCCGCCTCCTCAATCGACATACTCGAAGCCGTACAGCTTGGCGCAGTTGAGCGCCGTGATCTTCCGACGGTCCTCGACGGGGAGCATGCCCAGTGTCTCTCGGATGGAGCGTTGCGACTCGGGAAAGGTGCTGTCGGTGTGGGGGAAGTCCGCGGCCCACATGCACGAGTCGGCTCCCAGGTGCGGAATGTACTGGTAGGCCAGCACCTCCTCCTCGAAGGTGGCGATGACCTGTCTCTTGAACAGCTCGCTCGGCGCCACGCTCGGGGCGTAGTCGACCTTGTCCCGGAGGTTCTCCCACTCCATGTCCATCCGGCTCAAGAAGTACGGCAGCCAGCCCACACCCGCCTCGGCCAGCACCAACGTGAGTCCGGGGTGGCGTTCGAGGGCCCCCGAGAAGACCATGATGGCCAGGGCCTCGTCGAGCTGCAGGGGAAGCAGGGTGGCAAACGCCGCAGACTGCCATTTGCCCACCTGGTAGCTCAGCCTCGGCGACGCCCCTTCCTTGATGTGGAAGCTGAGCGGCAGCCCGGTCCGCTCGGCGGCCGACCACAGGCGATCCCAGGCCGGATCCCCGGCGTCGAAGTCGAACACGTCGATGATCGCCCCCCGGTGGCCCATCTCGGCAGCCCGTTCGAGCTCGACCACCGCGGCCTCCGGCGAATGACTGGGCAGGAACGGGAGCGCACACAGTCGATTGGGTGCAAATGCGTTGAACTCCTCGATCGCCCAGTCGTTCCAGGCCGCGTAGCAGGCGTTCTGGAGGTCCGCCTCGGGGATCGAGAGGGTCAGGGGGATGGGACCGTAGATGACCGAGGCCCACACCCCGTCGAGGTCCATGTCCTCCAGCCGCAGCTTCGGGTTACTGACCCGAAAGCCGTCGTCCTCGAGCCCGGCTCGGCTCACGGCGCTGAGGACCTGCAGCTTGTCTCCCTGCGGCAGTCCGCTGCGGCCCAGGATGCGGTCGTTGCAGACCCACATGGGATCACCCTCACCCGTCACCACTCGTGGGCCGCGCTCGGCGAGATCCTTGGGCAACCGGGACTGCCACAGTTTTGTCGGAACTGCGCGCAAGTCGAGGTGATCGTCACAGGAGTAGATACTCGTCTCGTCCATCTGGTTGTCTCCCTTCCTGTTGGTCTTGGCCCGCTCGGTCACGTCGGGCACCCGGTGGCGACGCGTGTTCATGGGGCCCACGACGGCCGCATGTCCCGCCGTCCGGTGGCCTCGTAGACGCCCCCCAACACCTTGGTCAGCACCCGGAAGACCATGTTGCCGGACGGCCATTGGGTGACGATCTTGCCGGTGGCCGATCGGAAGTAGTTGTTGGTCATCGTCCAGGACGTCCCTTGCATCCTCCCCTGGAGCCACACGAACCACAGGGTCTCGAAGACCGGCTTGACCTCGACGGCGCTCACCCGACGCCGCCGCATCCGCTTCAAGGCCCGGACCGAGTAGTCGGCCTGCGCCTCGAGCATCGACACCAGCTCACCACCGTTGGTGCCTGGACCGTAGACCATGAAGAAGTTGGGGAAGCCCGGCACCGTGATGCCCAGATAGGCCCGGGGCTCGCCCGCCCAGTGCTCCTGCAGGGTCAAGCCGCGCCGCCCGGTGACCTCGATCCGGGCCAGGTAGTTGGCCGCCTGGAATCCCGTGGCCATGACGATCACGTCGACGGCCCGCTCCACACCGTCGGCATCGACGATGCCCGACGAGGTCACCCGCGACACAGCCTTCGAGACCAGCTCGACGTTGGCCTCCTTCAGGGAGGGATAGAAGGTGCTGGCGATCACCGGCCGCTTGCCGGGGTAGGGATACGTCGGAGTAACGGCCTTCTCTAAGTCGGGATGGTCGGCGAACTCCCGGGCGATGTAGTCGAGACAGGTCTGCTGCCGCCTCCGGTGCAGCTCGGTCCCCGGACGGAACGTGGCCGCCCCGATGAGGCCCTTCTCCAGGGTCCACCGCAAGGCGGCACGGTCCAGGGCCCGTCGCCAGGGCTGGGCCAGGCGGTGGCGCTCGACATCGGTCAGTTCCCGCTCTCCTTTAGGAATCACCCACCCGGGTTCCCGTTGGAACAGGAAGAGCCGGCCCACCGTGGGCTGGATGGCCGGAACGACCTGGGTGGCCGTCGACCCGGTCCCCACGACGGCCACCACGCGGTCGGACAGATCGTGTCGATGCTCCCACCGCGACGTATGGAACTTCGGACCCTCGAAGTCGTCCAGCCCCGGCCAGTCGGGATACCGGGGGACGTTGAGGAAGCCGACGGCACTGATGACCACGTGGCACTCGATGACCGAGCTGGAATCCAACTTGACCGCCCAGACATGTCGATCGTCGTCCCAGGTGGCCGACAGGACGGTCACGCCCAGCTGGAGGTGCGGGCGGAGGCCGAAATCATCGACCGTCTCCTCGAGATACGACTGCAGTTCGGGTTGGCGTGCATGGGTGCGCGTCCAGTCGTATGGCTTGAACGAGTAGCGGTACAGGTTGGAGGGCACGTCGACCTCGGCACCCGGATAGGTGTTGTCCCACCAGGTGCCGCCGATGCCGGGCGAGGACTCATAGATCGTGAACGTGTGGATCCCGGCCCGCTGCAGCTTCACGCCGACTGCGATCCCTCCGATCCCGGCACCGACCACGACGACCTTTGGGGTCCCGGCTGGGCCGAACAGATCTTTGGCGGACGGCCACGTCCTCGGGGCCGTCGAACACGGCCAGCGAACCGAGCGCAGGCGAGCGCTCACTCGAAGATGACCACGCCTCGGAGTTTCACGCGTTCGAGCATGTCCTGATACTCGTGGTTGACGGCAGGTCGGAATCGGCCTCCTCGGGCTTCCAGTCCTGTTCCCGGGCCCACACCGCTGCATGCGTCTTCATGGTCCCCCATCCTCTGGGCAATCCCCCACCCCTGGCATGGCGCGGCACTTGACCGACCAGGAGCTTAGTGTCACAGTGCGACATGAAAGCAAGGGGAGGTGCGGAGTGACGACCCGGGGCGCCAGCGACGTGTACTACGACCCGTACGACGTGGACATCGACGCCGACCCGTATCCGGTCTTCCGCCGGCTACGGGAGGAGGCACCCCTCTACTACAACGAGCCCCACGACTTCTACGCCCTGAGCCGGTTCGCAGACGTCGAGCGCGCCTATCTCGAACCGAAGACCTTCATTTCCGGGCGGGGCGGCATCATCGAGCTCATCAGGGCCGACATCGAGATGCCCTCCGGTGTGCTCATCTTCGAGGACCCGCCCGTGCACACCATCCACCGGCGACTGATGTCCCGGGTTTTCTCACCGAACCGGGTAGCGGCGCTCGAACCGAAGATCCGGGAGTTCTGCGCCCGCAGCCTCGACCCGCTGGTCGGCGCCAAGGAGTTCGATTTCATCGCCGACCTCGGGGCCCAAATGCCCATGCGGGTCATCGGGATGCTGCTCGGCATCCCCGAGCAGGACCAGGAGGCCGTGCGGGACAAGGTGGACGCCAACCTCCGCACCGAGGCCGGTCAGCCGATGGAGGTCTCGGAGAACTTCGTCCCCACCGACATGTTCGCCGAGTACATCGACTGGCGGGCCGACCACCCCTCGGACGACATCATGACCGAGCTCCTCCAGGCGGAGTTCGAGGACGAGACCGGGACCGTCCGCCGATTGACTCGTGATGAGCTCCTGACCTACATCGGTGTGATCACCGGCGCCGGCAATGAGACGACGGGCCGGCTGATCGGATGGACCGGAAAGGTCTTGGCCGACCATCCGGACCAACGACAGGAGCTGGTCGAGGACCGATCGCTCCTCCCCAACGCCATCGAAGAGCTCCTGCGCTTCGAGACACCTGCGCCCCACGCGGCCAGGTACGTCGTCCAGGATGTCGAGATCCACGGCCAGACGGTGCCGGAGGGCAGCATCATGGTGCTCCTGCCGGCATCGGCCAACCATGACGACCGTCGCTTCCCGGACGGTGACACCTTCGACATCCACCGGAGTGAGGGGAAGCCCCTGACCTTCGGACACGGGATCCATCTCTGTCTGGGAGCAGCGTTGGCCCGTCTCGAGGGCCGGGTGGCCCTCGACGAAGTACTCAACCGCTTCCCCACATGGGAGGTCGACACGGACCGGGCCACTCTCGCCCCCACCTCGACGGTCCGAGGGTGGGAGACGCTCCCGGTCTTCACCCAATGACTCCCGGGAGCGATCGAGTGCGATCCGGCCGACCCGGCGGTACTGGCGACGCGTGATGGGACTGCTGGACGAGAAGGTGGCCGTCATCACCGGGGCGGGTTCTGGGATGGCCAAGGCATCGGTCAAGGTCTTTGTCCGTGAGGGAGCCCAGGTGGTCGCCGCCGACGTCAGCGGCGCCGAGGAGGACACGGCCGCCGAGGTGGGTGAGGGAGTCCTCCCCGTGCACTGCGACGTCTCCCAGGAGGCCGACGTCGAGGCCTTGATGACCGCCGCCGTCGAGGAGTTCGGCCGGGTGGACGCCGTTCTCAACGTGGCCGGCATCGCCGACGGCTGCGCGCTCGCCGACCTGACCATGGAGTTCTACGACCGGCTGATGGACGTCGACCTGCGGGGGGTGATGCTCGGAATGAAGTACGGCATCCGCACCATGCTCCCGACCGGCGGTGGCTCGATCATCAACTGGTCCTCGGTCGGTGGCCTCAACGGCTCCGCCTTCACCAGCGTCTACCAGGCGGCCAAGCACGGGATCATCGGCGCCAGCAAATCGGCGGCCATCGAATACGGCACGCGGGGGATCAGAGTCAACACCATCTGCCCCGGCTTCATCGTCACCGAGATCATGGCGGTGGGAGCCGAGGACTTCATTCCCGACATCGCCGCCAAGGCCGCCCTCAACCGAGCTGGACTACCCCATGAAGTTGCCGAAGTGGGCGCATTTCTGGCCTCCGATCGGGCCTCGTTCGTCACCGGTGCGGTCATCCCGGTCGATGGAGGTTGGTCGGCGAAGTTGGCATAGCAGAATGAACACCATGAGTTCAGCCAAGAAGTCCGCGCCGGATCCTTCGGTTCGGCTCGGACGCACCTACGACGGCACTCTGCGCCGCGAGCGGGCCGCGGGCACGCGGGAGCGGATCTTGGTCGCCGGTTCCGAGCTCCTGCACCGCACGTCCGTCCGCGACTGGAAGAAGCTGACCGTGCGGGCGGTCGCCGAACGGGCCGGCGTCAACGAGCGGACCGTCTACCGCTACTTCGGGAGTGAGCGAGGGCTGAGGGACGCGGTGATGCACCGCAACGAGCAGGAGGCCGGGATTGACCTCGCCGGCATGGAACTCGAGCACATCGCCACGGTGGCGACCCAGATCTTCGAGCATGTCTCCCAGTACCCGAGGGAGCCCCGTCCGCCGCTCGATCCGACCCTGGTTGCGGCCAAGGGCCGCCAACAGGAGGCGCTCCTCGCGGCCATCGAGACGAGAGCCGAGGAGTGGCCCGACGAGCAACGGATCGTCGCGGCGGCGGTGTTCGATGTGCTCTGGAGCGTTGCCGCCTACGAGCGACTGGTCGTCGACTGGAAGATCGATCACCAGCGGGCCGTCGAGGGGATCTCCTGGGTCATCAGACTGGTCGAGGGTGCCGTTCGGGACGGCCGGGGGCCGACATGACACCCGTCACCGCCGGCACCCGAGGGCCGTCAACCGCCGGCCCGGTACGTCGGCCACGACGAGCTTGGTGCCTTCCTCGGTGAACAGCTCGGCGGCGGCCGATCCCGCTCGCACCCTGGTGACGATGGCAACCTTCGCGGAGAGTTCCCGGCCATGGGCGGCGGTTCCTTTTGTCGGATATCCGTCACCGGACGATCACCTCGGCTCCGCTACCCCGCCGTATCCTCCGAGCCCGGCGCGATGTGAACATACCTCGGGCAGCCGACCTCGACGTACCCACTCGACTGGCGTATCGATCCGATCAGAGCAGCCGCCCGTGACCACCCGGGAGCACAGTTGAGCGACGACCAGTTCGATTCCATCGACTTCTTCGGCACCAAGGACCTCATCGACAACCCCTACCCCTACCTCGAGCACCTGCGTGGGCAGTGCCCAGTAGTCAAAGAGCCGCATCACGACGTGTACATGGTGACGGGGTACGACGAGGCCATCGAGGTCTACCACGACCAGGAGACCTTCTCGGCCTGCAACTCGGCCATCGGGCCATTCGCCAAGTTCCCAGTGCCCCTGGAAGGTGACGACGTCACCGAGATCATCGAGACGTACCGCGACGGCCTCCCCTTCGGTGACCAGCTCCCCACCTTCGACCCCCCCAAGCACACCGCTCAGCGCGGGCTCCTGATGCGGCTGATCACCCCGAAGCGCCTCAAGGAGAGCGAAGGCTCACTGCAGCGGCTGGCCGACGACCAGATCGACCGCTTCCACACCCGGGGCAAGTGCGAGTTCATCGGTGAGTACGCCCAGCCCTACACCATGCTGGTCGTCGCGGACCTGCTCGGTGTACCGGAGGAGGACCATCCGGAGTTCCTCGAGAAACTCATGCACCACGACGCCCTGGAGATGACCCATAGCCCCCTCGAGTACCTCTATGCGCAGTTCACCGGTTACATCGAGGATCGGCGGCGCGAGCCTCGGGACGACGTGATGACCGGGCTGGCCACGGCCACCTTCCCCGATGGCTCGCTGCCTCCGGTGGAGGACGTGATGAAGATCGCCTCCAACCTGTTCGCGGCCGGTCAGGAGACCACGGCCCGGCTCCTCGGCACCGCGCTCCAGACCCTGGGTGAGCGCCCCGACCTCCAGCAGCAGCTCCGCGACGACCGCAGCCTCGTCTCCCCCTTCATCGAGGAGACACTGCGCCTGGAGCCTCCTATCAACGGCACCTTCCGTCTGTCGCGGACGCCGACGACCGTCCGGGACACCGAGATCCCTGCGGGCAGCACGGTCATGGTCTTGCCCAGCGGCGCCAACCGCGACCCGCGTGAGTTCGAGGATCCCGACGAGCTGCGTCTCGACCGTAGGAACGCCCGCCAGCACATCGCCTTCGGCCACGGTATCCATACCTGTGCCGGGGCCCCACTCGCCCGAGCCGAGTCCAACGTCTCGCTGCAGCGCATCCTCGACCGAATGGGGGAGATCCGCATCTCGGGATCTCACCACGGCCCGGCCGGAGCCCGACACTGGGAGTACACGCCCACGTGGATGCTTCGGGGGCACGACCGGCTCTACCTCGAGTTCACGCCCATCGACTGAATTGAGGTCTCGTCCTTCGACTGCGCAGTTGGATCGGCAACGATGCCATGTCATATTCAGCTACTTGGCTACAAGTGGGATGCTCGCGACGCGGTGCTGATGGGCTCCGGCCCCGAACCGGCCGATGCTGGCGGTGCGTGGGCGACGATCCGCTCCAGGTTCGATCGAGCTGGGCCCATCGCGGCGAGAAGACGCCCCAGAACCGCTTGCTTCTCCGGGTCACCGGACTCCACGCTCGCGGCCCCGGCCGTCGGGTTCAAGCGTGCCTCGTCCATCCATTCACGGATCCGGTCGTCGCCAAACCATTCTTCGCGGACCCGAAGGTCGGTCATCAGGTTGCGCGGGATGTCGGTGAGCTCCCCGGTGATGGGCAGAGGAGGGCAGATTGCATTCTTGCGGTCGTCACCCTCGCAGACGAGCTCGATGAACGCGGCGATGGCTGCGCTGTAAGTCGGTAGCCCGCCGTAGACGACGTACTGCAACGTGATCCTCTGCTGGCCGAAGATCGGAACCGGTGAGGGATTGGGGATGCCACGAGCCGTGCAATCCACGTAGAGGCAGTCGTCTTCGGTCGGAACGGTCCCATGCTCCAGCACCAACCCGCCTCGCTCAATGCGGATGACGTGGCCGAGCCGGATGACGTTGGTGATCGTGCCCAGCAACTCGACTTCGCCGACCGTCGTCGTGGCCGCCCGGAACATGGTCGGCCAGTGATCCCGGTCGATCCGTAGCATCTGTCCAGTCGCCTCGAACCCCTGAAGGATGTCCTCGATGGACGTGGCCTGCGCAGCCACCTCGAGCTGGGTGGCGAAGCTTCCGAGCGTCTGGAGGCTCCCCTGGAAGCTGGCTCTGTTGAAGAACCAACTGTCGCGCGGTCGTATCCAGACGATCGCTGACGGGTCGACGCCGAGACCGAGCAACCAAAGACAGGCATCAGCCCCGGTCTTTCCCGACCCGACGATCACGTAGGCCGGATGGCGACGATCGATTCTGGCCAGATCGTTGACCGGGACGAGCTCGACGCCCGGCGCGGCGGAATAGGCAGGAGGCTGGGTCGACGGCACATCTGATCCTATGTAGCGGGCGTCCACGACCTTCCGGCGGGCTCGTACCGCCGACTGAGCGCCCGTGAGCAGAGAGGTCACCCGACCATCCTCGGTGTACTCACTCATGGGGTAGTAGGTGAAACGGCCGGACGGTAGGAACTTGTCCCGCAGCACGTGGTCGAAGTAGGCGCGAATCTCGTCGCCCGAAGCGAGCTCAGACAGTCCGGCGTTCGGACCCCGCTCATCCTTCCTCCCCCTGGCGAGCTCGGTCGAGTTCACCCCGTAGAAACGGGAGGGTTGGTGAAGACGAACGAACGAATAGGCATCATTCCAGTGCCCACCCGGATGGGCTCGCCGGTCCACCATAATCACCGTGGCATCGGACTCCGCCAAGATGACGTCGGCGAAGCTCATGCCGACGGCACCGCCCCCGACGACGACGTAGTCGGCCTCGAATGCTCCGTTACCCGTCATGGGCTCGTACCCATTGGAGCTACGGCCTGGCCTCGAACACACTGTTGAACGGTGTTGCTGCCACCTTCTGGAACCGGCTGAACCCGGCGCGGGTGACGATGTCCCGGATGCGAGCCTCCCCGGCCTGGGCCCCGAGGGCCAGGCCGACCTCCTGGGACAGCGAGCACGGGGTGCAAAGCAGGGTCGAGAAGGCATAGTAGGCGCGGCCCACCGGGTTCATGTTGTCCTCGATCTGGTCGCCGGCCGCCGGCTCGACGATCATCCACGTGCCTCCGTCGGCCAACGCCTCCCGAACGTGTGCGGCGGCCCCGGCAGGGTCACCCATGTCATGCAGACAATCGAACATCGTGACCAGGTCGTAGTCTCGGCCGGGAAACGACGATGCGGGAGCCCGCTCGAAACTCACGCGCTCAGCCACACCGGCCTCCCGAGCTCTTCGGCGGGCGGTGTCGATCGACCCGGCGTGGTAGTCGGTGCCGAGGAAGATCGAGACCGGAAAGGCCTCGGCCATCAGCAGCGTCGATGCCCCATGACCGCAACCGACATCGGCCACCGTTGCGCCAGCCTCGAGCTTGTCCACCACGCCTTCGAGTGCAGGTAGCCACTCGGTCACCAGGTGCGCGTTGTAACCGGGCCGGAAGAACCGCTCGCAACCCTCGTGAACATCGTCGACGTGGTCGTGCCACCCGATCCCGTCACCGGTGCGCGCCACCTCTGCTATCCGGGGCGAGTCGATCACCGAGCCGATGGCGATCTGGAAGAAGCCGGGAAGAAAGGCCGGGCTCGATGAGTCGGTGAGAGCCACGGTCTGCTCGGCCGGCAGCACGTAGCGCCCGGTCACCGGGCTGTACTCGACATAGCCGCCGGCGGCCTGGGCGTTGAGCCACTCCCGGACATAGCGCTCGGCCGTACCGGTCCGCTTCGCCAACTCGTCCGAGGTGAGCGGGCCCGCTCCAGCCATTGCCCGGTAGAGGCCAAGCTTGTCCCCGAGGACAACGAGGGCGGAATTGAGGGTGGCGCCGACTTCGTCGACCGCCTTGAATACGAAGGCCATGAGCTTGTCGGTGTCGACGGTGGCCGACTCGTTCATTGTTGTCATCGGATAACCTCCTGGTCGTATTCAGGCCGGATCGGCGAAGCAGTGGTGGTGGTGGTGCTCCGGGCCGCGTCGAGCGCCCCGTCGCCGGAGTCAGTCACCGGTGGACGGGTCGATCACGGTGGCCACGCGGGTGATCGTGTCAGCTGGGAACCCACCGCACCGGGCGTGCTCTTGCAGGATGTCCTCGTCGGGCGCGACGTAGACGCAGTAGAGCTTGTCGTCGGTCACATAGCTGGTCAGCCATCGGATCTCTGGACCTAGCTGCGCGATGATCTTGTTCGACTTGCCGGCGAGGGCCTGCAGTTCGGCGGCACTCAGCTCTCCGGCCCCAGGGAGCTCACGCTCGATCATGTACTTGGGCACTCCGACCCCCTTCTCTTGGGCTCCCCTTTGACATACCAAAGGTTTCTCGACTACATACTCTCAGTGTGTTATTATCCATACTGTGAGTACGGTTGTCAAGGGAGGCGGCGCACCGGTGAGGACACGGGCGGCGCAGGGCGCGTCGACGCGGGCCGCCCTCGTCGACGCGGCACGCCGGCTCTTCGCCGAGCACGGCTTTGCCTCAACCTCGCTAGACGAAATCGTGGCCGATGCCAAGGTGACCAAGGGAGCCCTGTACCACCACTTCCAGGGCAAAGAGGATCTGTTCGCCGCGGTCTACGAGGAGGTCCAGCGCGAGGTCTCCGACCAAGTGGTCGCCGAGTTCCTCCGGCCGGACCCGTGGGAAGCCCTCGTGCAGGGGTGCGAACTGTGGATCGACGCCAACCTCGACCCTGTGGTACAGAGGATCGTCATGCGTGACGCGAGGGCGGTCTTGGGCTGGGACACGGTACGTGACGTCGAGGCCCGATACGGAGCGGTGCCACTGCGTGGCGTGTTGCGCAGGGCAATGCGCCTCAAGAAGATCCGCACCGCTCCCCTCCGCCCGCTCGCATTGATGGTCATGGGCGCGTTGAACGAAGGGTGCTTATTCGTAGCTGACGCAGACGACCAGGGCGCCGCCCGTGACGAAGTGCGAACGCTGGTGGAGACGCTCCTCACGGGCCTCGCGGCTGGCTGCGCGAGCAACGAGGGGTGAGAAGCAGATGACCACGGCTGTGGCGCTGGCCGACCCGCTCGCCGCCGGACAGCGCTCGGACACCCCGCCGCCACGGGAAGGCTGACATGGCCCTCTTTCTAGATCGACACGATGCCCCGGAGGCAACCGCTTCAGCGATCGCGGCCGCGCACGAGCTCGACCTCACTGTCCAGGACAAGTACGGAGTCCGCTACGTCACATATTGGTTCGACGAAGACCAAGGGGCAGTCTTTTGCCTGGCCGAGGGACCCGACCGCGAGTCCCTCGAGGCGGTGCACAGAGAAGCCCACGGCCTAGTGGCTGACAGGATCATCGAGGTCGGTGAAGGGCCGGTCAGTGCGTTCCTCGGCCCCCTCCCCCAGCACCCCCCAGGAGAGGCCTACGTCGACTCCGCCGTCCGGGCCATCGTCTTCACCGACCTCTGCGATTCCACACGTCAGACTCAAGAGCTCGGCGATGAAGGGTTCATGACCGTCCTGCACGAGCATGACGATGTCGTGCGGGGGGCTCTGTCCACGCGGGGTGGACACGAAGTGAAGCACACGGGCGACGGGCTTATGGCTTCGTTCACCTCAGTGTCGGCCGCCATCGAGTACGGAATCGATATCCAACGTTCGCTGCGACAGCGGAACGAGGAGGCTGTGCGACCCATTGATGTCCGCATCGGCATCAGCGTGGGCGAGCCGGTTACCGAGCTTGGCGATCTCTTCGGCGCGGTGGTTCAGTTGTCGGCCCGACTGTGCGCGATCGCCCCGCGTGGCGGCATTGCCGTATCGAGTGCGGCCCGGGACCTGTGCATGGGCAAACGATTCGAGTTCAACTCCATGGGTGCTTTCGACCTCAAGGGGTTCCCGGATCCCGTCCCGGCATTCGAGGTTCAGATTCCCAGCGGTTGACGGCCTCACGGCGATGCTCAAGATCCAACCTCACGATCCCGAGCTCCGATCAGGGGTCCTCATCTCCCAGTCGCTCACTTGGCCTACCAAAGCCCACGGAGTTCGGTGTCAACGGCACTGGAGACGGGAATGGCCGCAACCGGGACGGTTAGGTCGACTGCGCTCCGTATCGCTCGATGATCCAAAAGGCGATCGACGCTTGGTGGAAGAAAGCGACTCCGTTGGGCATAACTGTGCCTGTCAGTCCGGCCAAACGGTTCTCCGTGGTGGTAGCGCAACGGCGCGTAAATGTGCAGGTGCCTCCGAGCACGCGTCAATGCCACGTAGAAGAGACGTCGTTCCTCGTCCACGCTCTCTGCGTCTCCGGTGGCCATATCGGACGGAAACGCTCCGTCCGCCGCATGGATCAGGTGGACGACCGCCCACTCCCCACCCTTGGCGGAGTGCACTGTCGAAAGCGTGAGCCAATCCTCATCCAAGGTCGGCTTTCCGGCCAGGTCACCGGTCGAAGAAGGCGGGTCCAGCGTAAGGTCCGCAATGAAGCCCTCGCTGTTGACATAGCCCGATGCCAGAGCGGCGAGCACATCGAGATCGGCCAGGCGCGGCTCGGGATGGTCATACCGGCGTCGGATCATCGGCTCGAGCGTGTGGCGCAGCGCCTCCACTTGTGCTCCTGGGGGAAGCTCTGCGGCGCTGCATATACCAAGTCCAGTAGCAATCTGATTCAGATCCTCCACGGATCGGCGTGGAATTCTTTCTGAGGTCGGATTCGCACAGAACGCGACCAGAGGATCCGAGCCGCCCCGTTCGGGATTTCGCACGCCGAGGGCTTCGACGATCCGATTCGCTGAGGCTGGGCCAACTCCATCGGCCATTTGAAACATCCGCATCCATGCCAGCTCGTCCCAGGGATTGACAATGACCCGCAGAGCAGCGAGCAAGTCGCGGACATGGGCCGCCTCTAAGAAACGGAGCCCGCCGAACTTGACGTACGGAATGTTGCGCCGTCCGAGCTCCACCTCGAGCAGATCGCTATGGTGGGAGGTGCGGAACAGCACGACCTGATCTTGCAGGGTGATCCCCGACTCGTGGTGTTCGAGGATGGTTTGGCATACCGCCTCCGCCTGGCTCTGCTGATCCGGGCACGTCGCCAACACGGGACGCACCCCGCTTGAGTCTTCGGTCCAAAGTTGCTTTCGATAGCCCTCCCCTGAATCAGCCACCACTGCGTTGGCCAGGTCGAGAATCGGACCGGTCGAACGATAATTCTGCTCCAGGGTGATCGTCGAAGCCCCAGGAAAGTCGACGGTGAAGTCCAAGATATTGCGAACGGTGGCTGCGCGAAACGAGTAGATGGCCTGTGCGTCGTCGCCCACCACCGTGAGGCGGGCGTCCCGGGACCGAAGGGCCCGCAGGATGTCCGCTTGAACCACGCTCGTGTCCTGATACTCATCAACGAGAACATGATCGAAGCTCGCAGCCAGCACGGGGCCGACATCACGATCGAGAACCGCGGCACGCCAGTGCAACAGCAGGTCCTCAAAGTCCAGGAGGTGTTGGGCTCGTTTTCGCTTGGTATAGGCCGAGAAGATCCTGCTCAATCCTTCAACGTCTTCCGCGCACCAGGGGAACACCTGCAGCACCGTGTCCTCGAGTGCCACCTGACTACTGACGACGCGGGAATAGATCGCAGTGACCGTCTCGGCGCGCGGAAATCGGCGGCCGAGACTGGCGGCGATTGGCGCACGGACCAGACCAATCAGGTCGCGGACGTCGCCTGGATCGAGCACACTGAAGCCCTCGGCCAAGCCCAAGGCCGCCCGATACCGGCGCAGACAACGATGGGCGACAGAGTGAAACGTCCCCGCTTCCACCCGGCGTGCTGAAGCGGGATCCGCCAGCTGCGCCGTCCGCCGGATCAATTCCGAAGCCGCCCGGCGACTGAACGTGACTAGCAGGATCCTCTCGGGGGCCACCCCATCGTCTAGGAGGCGCGCCAGGCGGCTCACGAGGGTCCGCGTCTTGCCGGTACCGGCACCGGCCACGATCAGCAGCGGGCCGTTCTCGTGGTCGACGGCCTTTCGCTGCATGCCGTTCAGGCCGCGTGCCCATTGCGGGGGCTCGCACGTCGCGGTGAATGCCACACGGCTACTCTAACCCAGCCACGAACATATGTTCGATTCGACGATGACTGCGGACTTTCACCCGTATGGTCAGCTGGTTCTTTCAGCGCCAGGAGACGACTGGGGGACGAAGTCGCCCAGTCGTCTATCGGGCCGACTCCCCCGATGGCTGGGGGCATCGGTGGACGCCCGTCCGTACGTGTCAAGCACCGTGGCCATAGGGGCCGCAGGATAGGTGAGCAGCCACCGAGTGGCCTTCTCGCCGGCCCGTCTTGGAGAACGGAGCATCCCCGTGCGATGCGTCGCCATGGGCCGGCCGGATCCACCGCGGCGTCCAAGCTCCCTTGCTGTTCACGACCCCGGAAGCAATTCCATGGCGCTGGCGCCGATCCCCGAGAGTCGCGAGATGTTCGGCTCAGGCGTACGTGGCGAGATACTCGTGGACCGAACGCACGGCGCTCGACCCCTCGCCAACCGCCGCCGCCACCCGCTTCATGGATCCCAGCCGCACATCGCCTACGGCAAATACTCCCGGCGCGGAGGTTTCGAATGGCAAGGCTTCTCTGCCGGCTAAGCGGTAGTCGGCAAGGATTTCAGCAGGAAGCGAGCGATCAGTGAGGACGAACCCCTTCTCGTCCACGGCGACGGCGCCATTGAGCCATGACGTGGCGGGTTCTGCGCCGATAAAGCAGAAGAGCGCAACACATTCCTTGGCGTAGCGATGTTCCGAAGGCGTGTGTTCGAAGACCACACTCTCAAGGTGGGTGTCGCCATTGAGGGCTCGGACCTCGGTGTCAGTCAGCACTTCGATAGTCGGATCGGCAGCGATGCGGTCGATGAGGTACTTCGACATGCTGCTCGATAGGTCCGATCGGCGAACAACAATCGAAACCCTGCTGCCTTCCTGGCTCAGGTAAAGGGCGGCCTGACCGGCCGAGTTTCCACCACCCACGACGACAACATCCGAACCGCTGCACGATCGAGCTTCGAGATCCGTCGCGGCGTAATAGACACCATTCCCCTCGAACTGTTCAAGGTTAGAGATTGCCAATCGCTGATACCGGGCACCGGTCGCGACGATGACCGCCCGAGTGGGGACTTCACTCTGGTCGACGAGCGACACGACTTGGAATCCGTTCTCGACCCGCAGGCCTGAAACTTCACAGGGGCTGACCAGCCACGCTCCGAGTCGCTGGGCTTGGACGGCCGTTCTGGCGGCAAGGTCACCGCCCGAGATGCCATTTGGGAATCCCGCATAGTTCTCGATGCGCGAACTGGAACCGGCTTGGCCGCCCGGGCCGACGGCGTCAAGCGAGACGGTGTCAAGACCCTCTGAGGCCCCATAGACCGAGGCGGCGAGGCCCGCTGGCCCAACCCCGATCACGACCAGATCAAAGGTTCGGCCGGGGATGGGATGGTAGGTGAGTCCTAGTTGTTCGGCGAACTCACCCGGCGTCGGGTGACGGAGGATTCCGGTCGGAGTGATGACAACCGGGGTGTCACTGGGGCGCAGGCCTCGGCTCGCCAACAGCACCCCGACATCGTCGGCCTCCTCAAGATCGATCCAGGCGTAGGCCAAACGGTTGCGGGCGGCGAATGTGCGCAGGGCCAGGGCGTCCCGTGAGAACCGCGAACCCATGATCTGCACCGCCTGGCCGCCCGAGGTGGTTCGCAGGGTCTCCCTCCGGCCGATCAAAGCACCGAAGATTGTGTCCGAAATCGTCGGTTTCGTCGCCATCAGTCGACGGAATGCGTCGTGAGGAATGACTAGAACCAACCCGTTCCGGGTGGCCCGGGCCGTCAGATACGTGCGCTGCCCGGTGAGCAGCCCCAGCTCCCCGACGAACTGTCCAGGCCCGTATACGACCACCAGCTGTTCGGACTCATCGTCTCGAACGACCTCGACCTCCCCTTCGATCAGCACGTAGAAATCCCATCGCGCCTCGCCCGCACGGTAAAGGGCATCTCCGGCTGCCAGCTCCCGGTGCTCCCCGAACTCAGCGAGCTCTTCCAGGACCTCCGGCGAGAACACGGGAAACCGCTGGTCCGACGGGTCGGCTATGGCCAGCGCCGATCGGGTGCCGCGATCGCGCTCGGTCATCTAACTCTCATCTCGGATTGTCGACGTCCATCAGCGTGGAGTGTAAATGGAACCTGATCATGACTGCCCACCTGGCGAATGCAAGCAAGCCCCCCGCCCTCGAGACAAGTGGTGGGCCGCTGGCCGACAAACCCCTGGTGGGAGCAGCCAGGGAAATGCTCACTGGGGCCGCTCCCGGACGACCTCAGCCGGGCTCTTGTCGTCGCGGAGTCCGAGAAAGCGCGGCTGCCGCAGCCGAGCGTCGCTCGTCCATTCGGCAAATCCGATCTGAGCGACGAGGCTGGGCTGCGTCCAGTGCGCGCCGCGGGGAATCGGCCGTGCGTCTACAAACGCCGACTCGGCCGTTTCCAGCTTCCGCAGCCGGATACCGAGGTCGTGGAGAGTCGCCTTGGTGTAGCCGGTGCCGACCTTCCCGGCGTAGCGGAGGGAGCCCTGCTCGTAGTAACCGACGAGCAGGGCACCAAAGTCTGTCCTGCTGCCGCCGGGATCGGTGTAACCGCCGATGACGAACTCCTGTTCCCAGACGCACTTCAGCTTCAACCAGTCCCTCGAGCGGCCCGCGACGTACGGTGCGTCGGCGCGCTTGGCGATGAGCCCCTCCCAGCCGGATCGGCAAGCCGCCGCGAACCGCCGCTGAGAGTCGTCGCGCCAGGCCTCCGTGTGCTGCAATGCCGAGCTCGACCTGATCGTCCTCGTCAGCCGAGCGCGGCGCTCGATGAGTGGCCGGCCGGTGAGATCCTCTGCGTCGAGCTCGAGGAGGTCGAAGACGCAGTAGACGACCGGGTACTTGGCCACCTGATCAGGAGAAGGCCTGCTCATCCCGAGACGCTGCTGGAGTCGGGTGAAGGACGTCTGGTCACCGTCGTAGGCCACCACTTCTCCGTCGAGCAGGAGGCCCCGGGGGTGTTGAACCGCCACAGCGGCGCGGACCTCGGGGTAGGTGGAGGTGAGATCCTTGCCGGTGCGTGACTCGAGTCGCACGTCGCTGCCCACTTTGTGTGCGACACAGCGCTCACCGTCGAGCTTGCGCTCCAGCAGCCAATCGTCGCCGAAATCGCGACGGTCGGTCAACATGGCCAGCATGAGCGGGATCACCATGCCGCTTATCGTTTCACGTGGACGTCGAGGCACACACGTCGCCATGGCAGCGTTGTCCATTCGCCGTGCGTGCAGTCGTGTCCCCGCAGTCGAGCCCCCGCAGTCGAGCCGTCTGCCCAGGTCCGCCTACGGCGTTCCCAGTGAGTGAACGCCGTAGGCCTGCGTGTCCGCCGATCATCAAGTGAAAACCGGTACTCACAGATGCGTCGCAGTCCGGTGTTGAATCAGGAACGATCGTGCCAACAGACCGCTCGGCGAAGGCGTCGGTCCGCGGGGCTCGGACCGGCGTGCGACAGATCCGGATCCGCTCGGACGGAAGACCTCGTCGAAGTTGGCCGTATTGATGGCACAATACGACGCGATGCCTAGGTGACGACGAGGCGCACCCGGCTGTTTGGACCGTTCAACCTGAGGTTGCGGACAGTGACTCAACCTATCGAGGACTACGCGATGATCGGCGATACCGAGACCGCCGCGCTCGTCGGACGAGATGGTTCCATCGATTGGCTTTGTCTTCCTCGCTTCGACTCAGGGAGTTGTTTCGCCAAACTGCTCGGCGAGAAGAAGCACGGCCGTTGGCAGATGATCGCTGACGAACCGGTCACCTCCCACGTGCGCCGCTATCGGAGTAGATCGATGGTGCTCGAGACCGAGATCACCACCGGCACCGGTGTCGTACAGGTCATCGACTTCATGCCACCCCGGCATCACCATCCGAGAGTTGTCCGGATCGTACGGGGCGTTGAGGGCGAAGTACAGATGCGGACCGAGCTGATAATGCGGCTCGAGTACGGATACGACGTTCCGTGGGTCCGGCGGACGGACCGCGGCCTCACCGCCATTGCCGGGCCGAACGCCCTCGTTCTCGACTCCCCCATCCGGCTCAAAGGCATCAAGATGCACCACGAAGGAAAGTTCACGGTTCATGCCGGAGAGGAGGTAGCTTTTGTCCTCGCCTGGTACCAGTCTCACGAGGATCCCCCTTACGTGCTCGATACCGCACGGGCGCTCGAGGAGACGATGAAGTTCTGGGGGGATTGGTGTGCCGGAGTTCTGCCAGTGCACGGCCAATGGAATGATCTTGCATTGCGGTCGCTTATCACTTTGAAGGGCCTGACCTACGGTCCGACGGGCGGCATCGTCGCCGCGGCGACTACATCGCTCCCCGAATCCCTCGGGGGCGTACGCAATTGGGACTACCGCTATTGCTGGGTCCGTGATGCAGCGTTGACCCTCGACGCCCTGATCGAATCGGGCTTGCGTGACGAAGCGGAGAGCTGGCTGGCATGGCTGGGACGCGTCGCCGCTGGTGATCCCCAGCAATTGCAGATTATGTACGGACCGGCTGGTGAGCGTCGCCTGACCGAACTGGAGGTCGACTGGCTCCCCGGATACGAAGAATCTTCACCGGTGCGGATCGGCAATGCCGCCTTCGGGCAGTTCCAACTCGACGTCTACGGGGATCTCATGGACGTCATCGACCGGGCTCGAAGCCACGATATCGCCGTTCACGAGGTCATTTGGCGAATCCAAGTGGCGATCATGGGCTTCCTCGCCGACCACTGGTCCGATCCCGACGACGGAATCTGGGAGGTCCGTGGTACTCGTCGGCAGTTCACCCACTCCAAGGTCATGGCCTGGGTCGCTTTCGACCGCGCCGTGCGCGGTGTCGAAGTCCACGGTCTGGAGGGACCTGCCGAGAAGTGGAGCGCCATCCGGGATGCGATCCATGCCGAAATTTGCGAGAAAGGGTGGAACGCCGACGTCGGGGCGTTCACCCAGTTCTATGGAGCCGTCGAACTCGATGCCAGCCTGCTCAGGATGCCGCTCGTTGGGTTCCTCTCCCCAGACGACGAACGAGTGGTCCGGACCGTCGAGACCATCCAAGAGCGCCTCACCGAGGACGGGTTCGTCCTCCGATATGAGAACGAATCGGGGGTGGACGGGTTACCGGGCCGCGAGGGAGCGTTTCTCCCGTGCACCCTCTGGCTGATCGGCTGCCTACGGCGGATGGGCCGGCTCGACGAGGCAACGGCCATCTTCCGACGGGTTGCCGCCTTGGTGAACGACGTCGGACTCATTTCCGAGGAGTATGACCCGGGCCATCAGCGCATGCTCGGGAACTTTCCCCAAGCCTTCACCCATGTCGGGATCGTGAACGCCGCCCGAGGCCTGACTGCTTCACATGCCGCGAACGACATCTGAGATCCAGGTGGCCCCACCAACAGAAACAGAAGGAGCCCGGCCCGTTTCGTTCATTGCGGTCGCCTGGATCGAAGGACAAGGGAGTGATCTAGGATCAGTCAACGGTGAGTACGTCAGAGCCTCAACGCTTGATCAACGCAAGGCGGTTCTTTCTGAGCTATTCGAGAGAGCACGTCGACGAGGCGGTACGGCTACTGTCGCCCGAGGTCGTGTATTCGGTGCCAGGACGCAGTCGACTTTCTGGGGTGTTCCAAGGACCCGATGAGGTACGGCGTCACATTGTCGAGCTGATCGACTTCTCCCGAGGCACATTTGAGGTGCTGAAGTGGATGGATTGGATGATCGGCGAAACACACATCACGGCGCTTCAGTATGCCCAGGCTCAAACTCCTGGCCGCGTCTACCGGGGACATCACCTCTATCTTCTCGAGTTCGACCCGGACGATCTTCTGTCCGTCATCAAAGTCTTCTTCGAGGATCAAGCGGCTGCTGACCGGTTCTTCGCGTACGAAAGCTGACCGGCTCTCCGCACGCGAAGTTGCAGCCACAGGTTTCGTCACCATCGCCGGTGAGGGCAGACCCATCCGGCACCGCAACGTTCTAGGCGCCACTTCCGTCCGGCCGTCGACGAGGCTCGCACGAGTGCTCGCTGAGGACCGAGGCGTTGTCCCTGTTGCGCAACGCAGCCGAGTTCACGGGACGGACGAAAGACGGACGAAAAGGCATGTTGGTGGCCATTCCCGTACCGGCGAAGCGGCCATTTAGCGCATTTGACCTGCACCTTCGGCTGGAGAGAACGACGACTCAAACCCGCTACCCTCGTCTTGGCAATAAATAGGAGATCAGGTTACCTACCTGCACACTTTAAAATAGATGCGGGACGCTCGGCATTTTTGACTCACGATAGTGAGCCACCATCGAACGTGATTGTCAATGGCCGCAGGCTCGGTTCTGTGGTACCCCGTACCACAGAACTTTGTACCATGTACCACAACGAGGCGAGATTTTAGCCACTGTGACCTGGTATTTTGTTCCGTTCACAGCACCCGAACCGGCCCGGATCCTCAGCCTCGATCAACTTGGTCCCGGACTCTCGCTCCTCTGTACTCCGGACGCCATGCGTCATTACCCAGAATCCTATCCGTCACGGCCAGTGGGTACTTCCGCTGGATCATGCGCATGTTGATCGGGCACCGCCTCGGAGATCACATTGCTCGGTCGAGCGAGGCGAGCTTCTGTCCATTGATTGACCTGCGGTTTCATGAAGATCCGAGGCGCTTCGGTGAAACCCGGTGTCGCCTTACCGAGGTGATACCGGAGACTCGGCTGGACGCCGGCGACCAAAATTCGCTGACCACGGCCGAAGCACCCCTTCCCTTTTTCGAGACGAGCACGACGGTAACCGCCATTCGGCCGGTTGTCAGTCCGACGTTCCTGCGCATCTTGCTCTCTCACCAACCGAGTCCGGGCCGGTCCAACGTAACGCTGTGGAAAGATGAGCCCAGTTACCAAAGGGGAGGTTCGTTGATGAGTTCAGTCACCGAGAAGGAGTCCCGGCAGGTCGCAGAGTCCGCCCGCGAACATGAGTGGACCAAGCCAAGCTTCGGCAAGGAATTGTTCTTGGGGCGATTTCGGCTCGACCTCATCCATCCACACCCTCGCCCCTCCGCGTTACAACGGCGCAATGGGGAGGCCTTCTTGGCCAAGCTCGAGGCCTTCCTCCGAGAAGAGGTCGACCCCATTCAGATCGAGCACGACGCCAAGCTCCCGGACCACGTGATCAAGGGCTTGTGCCAGCTCGGGGCGCTCGGAATGAAGATCGATGAGGAGTACGGGGGTCTTGGGCTGTCGTATCTCTACTACAACCGGTCCCTGGCGCTGACCCATTCGGCCCACTCGGCCATCAGCACCCTGCTCAGCGCCCACCAGTCGATAGGCGTCCCCCAGCCGCTCAAGCTCTTCGGCACACCCGAGCAGAAGAAGAAGTTCCTTCCCCGCGTGGCCAAGGACGAGGTCAGCGCCTTCCTCCTGACCGAGCCGGACGTGGGCAGCGATCCCGCCCGGATGAGTTCGACAGCCGTCCCCTCCGTGGATGGATCGGCCTACACTTTGAACGGAACCAAGTTGTGGACGACCAACGGGGTCATCGCCGACCTCCTCGTAGTCATGGCGGTCGTTCCACCCTCAGATGGCCACCGCGGCGGCATCACGGCGTTCGTCGTGGAGGCCGATGCACCGGGCATCACGGTGCTGCACCGCAACCGGTTCATGGGACTGCGCGGGATCGAGAACGGCGTCACGCGATTCGATAACGTCCGGGTACCCGCCGAGAACGTGATCGCCGGCGAAGGGCGAGGGCTGAAGGTGGCCCTGTCCACCCTCAACACCGGTCGCCTCTCGCTTCCGGCCACCTGCGCGGCCTCTGCCAAGCTGGCGCTGAAGATCGCCAGCGAGTGGGCCTCCGAGCGCGTGCAGTGGGGCGCGCCAATCGGCAAACATGAGGCGGTCGCCCACAAGCTCGCCTTTATCGCGGGCACGACGTTCGCCATGGAGGCAGTCGTCGAGCTCTCGAGCCTGTTGGCCGACGAGCAACGCAATGACATCCGGATCGAGGCGGCCCTCGCCAAGATGTACTGCTCCGAGATGGCCTGGCAGGTCGCCGACGAAATGATCCAGATTCGGGGCGGGCGCGGTTATGAGACCGCAGAGTCCCTCAGGGCGCGGGGAGAACGCCCCATCCCTGCCGAACAGATCCTTCGCGACCTGCGGATTGCCCGGATCTTCGAGGGGTCCACCGAGATCATGAAGCTCCTGATCGCCCGCGAGGCGGTCGACCAGCATCTCGCGGTGGCGGGCAAGCTGATCGACCCCGAGGTGAAGCTCCCCGAAAAGGCCAAGGGCGCGGCTAAGGCCGGTGCCTTCTACGCCAAGTGGTTACCGAAGCTGGCGGTGGGTCCCGGCCAGCAGCCCGGCAGTTACGCCGAGTTCGGCGACCCGCTCGCCTCCCACCTGCGCTTCGTCGAGCGCTCGAGTCGGAGGCTGGCTCGTTCGACCTTCTATGCCATGTCGCGCTGGCAGGGCCGCCTCGAGCGCAAGCAAGGATTCCTCGGTCGGGTGGTGGACATCGGTGCCGAGCTATATGCCATGAGCGCGGCGTGCGTGCGGGCGAAGATGCTTACCGACGAAGGATCGGCCGACGCGAAGGAGTCTGTCGAGTTGGCAGACTTGTTCTGTCGGGCCGCTCGGCGGCGGGTGACCGGATCGTTCCACGAGCTCTGGTACAACGACGACGACGAGAACTATGCAGCCGCCCAGCTGGTGCTCGACGGTCGCTACACCTGGGCTGAGGTCGGCGTACTCGACCCCTCACTCCTGGCGCCGCTGTTGGACGCGCTGACGGCGCCCGTCGCCGAGTAGAGCGGAGCGCTGCGCCCGGCCTCGAGGCATCCTGTCCCATCCTGAACGAGCTGAGATCGGCGTGTCTCCTTCCACCGAACCAACAACCCTCTAATGGAGAAGTTAACGATGAACCTTGAGCAAACTCTAGAGAAGATTGTTGAGCACGCCCACGAGGAGCTTCGCATCGTTCGGAAGCGAGCCGAACAGAAGACGGCAGCGCGCGACCACGGCAAGGATTACCACGAAGCTCAAACCTCTGCCGATCGCCTGGACCATTACGCACAGCTGGTCCGTCGGTTACATGATGCTGAATACAAAGACGGTTGGCGGCACGAGAGTCTGACTGACAACAGTTAGCTCGAAGTAAGGACCTACGTTCGTGGCAGAAGAGCTGATCCATCGAGCCAGGTCTGATCGGCGATGACGCCAGAGTCAGGTGCGATAACTGGGGATCGTCGTTAGCCAGGGCTCCAATCAGCGCAGCTCCCGATGGCCACATTCAGAGGTGAGCCAGCCAGGTCGTTGCAGACGTCTCGACACTGCCGATCTGAATTGCATCGTCACTCGCGGCGGGTCCGGATGGGGTTTCGGCATCCACAAGTTCGGAGCCGGTCAACCTAGGGTTCGATCGGTTGCTCAACCTCTGTGGGGCAGTTCATTGGCCTGCATCGACCACCACGTCCCCGCACAGTCGTGGCGACGAATCGACTCACGTTGTTGAGGCAGATGGCGGTTCGTCACGGTCCACTCCCAACATGCTCGTCAGTCCCTCAAGGTCAGCGATGGTTACCGTTAGCGCGGAGTGCCCACTTCGGCGAAGTGGTGACGGTACCTTTTCATCGAAGTGAATGCACACTCCTCCGTCGTGGTTCGTTCCAAAGGTCAAGCCGTCGTCAACTCGCGAAGCCCGAACTCCGAACGCTGTCCACCAGCGGTAATTCCGAGTGATGTGCGCACCGGTGATGTTCTTCAGCGGCGTTGCCAGCTTGAAAAATCCAAAGGTCGCCAAGAAGGAATCATCGTCGGTGAGCGTCACACCATCTTTTGAGCCGCGTAACCCGAAGGGTACCAATAATGGCAAATAGCGCTTGTCGATTGCGTAGGCGAAGTGTTGGGCCACTATTGGGTCCCCATTCTGTGCCGCGGAGCGACGTACGACTTTCAAAAGCCTAGTCATGACGGATAACTAGGGATTTATCAGCCGTATGATCAGTCGTTGTCTCAGCGCCAGTACGCGGTTGCGGAGCTGGTCGCCTAGCCGACGACGTGGGGCGCGACTCCCCCACCGGGAGCCGCGGGGCGCAGGCGGCCGCCTGTCCGTGCGTATCGAACACCGTGGCCATAGGTGCCGCGGGATAGGAGAGTAGCCAACGTGCGGCCGTGCCGCAGCCCGTCGTGGGGAAGCGGAAGACTCACGTCTGGTGCTTGCGACACAGACAGTTTCTTCTGTGGGTCGGTAGGATCAGAATTGACTCCCCTCTGCATGGACGGAGGATCTGATGACCACATTGATGACAGTGGAACGGTCGGGCGGAGACGAGGCACCCGACAATGGCACCAACGAGACCAGGCGGTGGTGGATCCTCGCCGTGCTGGGCATCGCCCAGTTGATGGTAATTCTCGACAGCACCATCGTTAATATCGCCCTACCCACTGCCCAGCACGATCTGCACTTCTCCAACGCCGACCGACAGTGGATCGTCACCGCTTACTCCCTTGCCTTCGGCAGCCTGCTCCTCCTCGGCGGTCGGATCGGCGACATCATTGGACGCAAGCGGGCCCTCATCACCGGACTCGTGGGCTTCGCTGTCGCTTCGGCCATCGGTGGGGCCTCGGTCAACTTCGCCATGCTGGTCATCGCCAGGACCGTCCAGGGCGCATTCGGCGCTCTACTCGCCCCCTCGGTGCTGGCCCTCTTGACCACCACGTTCAGTGATCCGGGGGAGCGTGGCAAGGCCTTCGGAATCTACGGCGCCATCGCCGGCGCAGGTGGGGCACTGGGGCTCCTGCTCGGCGGCATCCTGACCTCCTACGCCTCGTGGCGGTGGACGCTCTTCGTCAACCTGGCGTTCGCTGCCAGCGCCACCGTCGGGGCCCTGCTCTGGTTGAAGAACGACGAGGGCGCTGACCACGACCCGTTGGACCTGCCCGGCCTATTCCTCGTAGCCGGCGGGCTGTTCTCCCTCGTCTTCGGCTTCTCTCACGCCGAGACCACCGCGTGGAGCAATCCCTTCACCATCGGGTTCCTCGTTGTCGGGGTAGTCCTGCTGGCTGGATTCGCCTATTTCGAGACCAAGGCCAGGTACCCGCTGCTCCCGCCCCGGGTCGTGCTCAACCGAACCAGGGGCGGATCAATATTGGCCATGCTGTTCGCCAGCATCGGGCTCTTCGGTGTGTTCTTGTTCCTCACCTACTACCTGCAGGACACTCTGGGGTTCAGTCCGGTAAAGACCGGCGTCGCGTTCCTCCCGATGGTGGCGGCCTTGGCCGCGATGGCCCAGGTGTCGAACCGCATCCTCCTGCCGAGGTTCGGTCCCAAGCCGATCGTTCCTATCGGCTTGCTCATGGCTGCTGCGGCATTGTTCGGGCTCCATCTGGTCGGGTTGCACTCTTCGTACGCCAGCCACGTGCTTCCGTATCTCATCGTGTTGGGTTTCGGATTCGGCCTGAGCGTCGCCCCCTCGTTCAGCACCGGCACCCTCGGTCTGGCGCCCCAGGACGCCGGCGTGGGATCGGCCACCCTCAATACGGCCCAGCAAGTTGGGGGTTCAATCGGCACGTCGTTGCTCAATACGCTGGCCGCCGGTGCGGCCACGGCCTACTTGGTGGGTCGGGCGGTGAACCCGGCCAACCTCGAGGCCGCTGCCCTACACAGTTACACGACGGCGTTCCTATGGTCGTCCTTGATCTTCGTGGCCGGGGCAGTCGTCGGCGGGCTGGTGTTCAAGCCCGGCGGCCTGGCGTCTCTCGCGCCCGAATATCGGATCACGACGACGGCCGACACTGGCATCGATGGAGAACCTCAGCGCGAGATCTGCCGCGTACGGGTAGCTTGTCGGTGAAATTCGACATGCTCTCCACCAACAGCCACGGGCACCATCGCTCGACTGTCTTCGAGATCCTCCTCAAGGCCGAACAGGTCTCGGCCGGCTACAGGGAGATCGAGGCAGCGGTCACCGACACGTCGGACGAGCTGCTTGCCGAAGGGCCGGGTACCACTCAGTACCAACGACTTCGCCGCTGTGCGTGACTGAGCTCCACGCGCAATAGGTGATGCTCATTGGTACACGGCCGGACAAATCGAATTATTGGCGGTGCGGATGTGGTACGGCAGCCGACCGGAATCTCAGAGTCCGGCGCAATCAAGCACCCACGGACCGCCAACCAGCGGATCCCCCCAGAGCGGACGACAGGACTCCAACCCGCGGCCCTCACCTTGCCACTTTTCGCCCGCGGCTTTGCTGCCAGGCGGTCCACGCTCGCCCCACGGTATAGGCGAAGGCACTGATGGCGCCGACGAAGAAGCCGATGGGCAGGTTCGACTCGTAGGAAACGGCGATGGCCACCCACACGGTGACGAGCGCGAACAGCACTGACAAGCCCATTGCCACCAGGGGACGGCTGGTGAAGGACCGTGCGGCGGCGGGCGGGCCGATGAGGAGGCTGAAGATGAGCAGCGATCCAACGACAGGGACAGCCATGGTCGTCACGAGCGCCACTACGACCAGAAATGCCAGGTCCATCACCCGGGGGTTGATGCCGCGGGCTTCAGCAACCTCGGGGGTGACCGAAGAAAGCATCAGCGGACGGTAAAGGGCGATGACCGAAGCGATGCACACCGCGGCGATCACCGCGGTCGGCCCGAGCTTGCTGGTGGAGACGCCGAGGACCTCACCAAATAGCAGGGCGAAGATCTCGGGGGCATACTCGCTGGTGCGCGAGAGGAACAGATCGCCGAGAGCCAGCATCAGCACGATCGTCAGGGCGGTGGCCACATCGCTTCGGGCCCGCCGGCCCAACCCGGCGATCATCCCGGCCCCGGCGAGGGAGAAGACGCCGAGGCCAACAATGGTGTTGGCGCCAATCAGGAAGGCCCCGGCCGCTCCGGCGAAAGCCCCGTTGGGAAGAGAGTGCGCGGCGAAGGCTTCGCCGCGCAGCACAGTGAAGAACCCGACCACGCCAGCAACGATGGCCACGATGGTGGCTGCCTCCCACGCATTGATCATGAAGCTGGCGAACATCAGGCAGCCTCGACCGGTTTGACAGCCAGTGGCTGATCGGTGGTCGTCGCCCGTCGCCTATTCCTTCGAAAGCGGGAAACGACTCCCGAGGCGATGTAGAAGACAAAAATGACGACCACGATGCAAAAGCTGACTGGCCACCCGTTCCCGCCAGCCCACACGGTGCTGTCGTAGGCGATCAACGTTCCAGCCCAGCAGGCGACCACTCCGACGGCGGCCGCGATCGCGATGGCAACCCCGGTGCGGCTCGCTACCCGAAGTGCGATGGCAGCTGGTCCGATCAACAGAGCCGTCGAGAGGATGGCCCCGATCGTCACTGCGGACATCGACACGGCCAACGCCAGAGCCAAGAGGTAGCCGGCGCCGACCAGGCGGACGGGTACACCGCGCGCCGCAGCCAGCTCGTAGCTCACCGAGCTCAGGAGCAGGGGCCGGTACAAGACGCCAATAAGCACCACCGCGGTTACGCCGAGCACAGCCATGACGGTCGTGATGCCGGGAGGCAGAGTGAAGATGGATCCGAAGAGCACGTTCACCGTGGCCCCGGTCGTGCTCGTGCTGATGGTGCCTTCGTAGAGGAACAGGGCCGCCAACCCCAGCGAGGCACCGAGCACGATGCCTGTGGCGAGGTCGCGCCCTCGGGGTTTGCGGATGCCGATGAGTTCCATAACGCCGGCGGCGACCACGTTGAAGGCAACGAACCCATAGAGGGTGGACGCACCGACCAAGAACGCGGCGGAACCGCCGGCGGTGCCGATGTCCGAGAGGGCATGCCCGGCGAACGACTGTCCACGAATGACGGTGAACACTCCGACGACTCCAGACACGATCGCCGTGATCGCACCGACGATCAGAGCCACCCGGACCGGCTCCGACGAGAAGAATCCCGGTTCGAACAGCGTGGACCAGGAGGCCGCGAGCATCAAACCCCTCGCAAAAAGGGATCGACATCACCAGCATGGTGGGCCTGATGCTCAGCGCCCGAGACGACCAGCACCCGTCCCTGGACATGGATGACCTCGACGTGGTGTCCGTAGAGCTGACTGAGGGTGTCGGTTCGGACCACCTGATCGGTAGTGCCTGATGCGGCCCGGCCATCGGCGAGGTAGACGACGCGGTCCATGACTGGCAGTAGGGGGTTGATGTCGTGAGCGGAGAGCAGGATGGCGATGCGCTGTTCGGCGGCGATCCGGGCCAGGAGCTCGACCACCTCGGCGGCGGAGCGGATATCCAGGTTCGCTAATGGCTCGTCGAGCAACAACAGCTTCGGGCGGCAGATGAGCGCTTGGGCGATCATGACCCGCTGCTGCTCCCCACCCGAGAGGTTTCCGATCCGGGCATCCGCGAACCGGATCGCTCCGACCGCGTCGAGCATCTCGTCAACTACCACACGACGCTTCGACGCCGGCCAGGAGAGCCCAAAGCGGTGCCCGTCCAGACCGAGTCCGACCAGGTCCCGAGCTCGGAGCGGCAGGTCCGCCTCGAGGAGGATCTTCTGCGGAACGTAACCAATTTGTGGATCACGTCGTCGTCGGGTCCCGCCGGTGACCGCGATCCGGCCTCCGCTTGGCGTAAGCAGGCCGAGAATCACCCGCAACAGGGTGGTCTTCCCTGCTCCGTTCGAGCCGATGAGCCCACAGAACCCACCAGCCTGTACTGAGAACGACACTTGGTCGAGAACCCGGCGGCCTCCCAGCGACACGCTCACATCATCGACCTCAAGCACGAGGGCGGGGGCGGCCAAGTCTGTGCCGTCTCGGAGCGGCCCTCCGGGTGACGCGACGGGATCAGTCTTCACCATCACAGGTGCTGGGTGGATGCACCGTTAGTGATGGCCTTTTGGATGGCGTTGAGTTCGGCCATCATCCATGATTGGAAGTTGTAGCCGGGAACCGGCATCGTCTCGTAGACGCCGACCACCGGTATACCGGCCGCCAGCGCAGTCTGACGGATCGAGGCCGTGAGCGGGCTGGTGACCTGCTGGTTGTAGCAGAACACCTTCACCTGGTGGTTGCTGAAGAACCCCTTCTCCAGCGACACGTCCTGAGGGGTGGGGTCTGTGCCATTCATGATGTCGGCCTGGAACTGAAATGGCGTCAGATTGTTGATCCCCATGGCCGTCAACAGGTAGTCGGCCACCGGCTCGGTCGTCGCCGCCGTCGTCCCCCCGTACTTGGCCTTGAACGCGGCGACGGCCTGGATCCACGGCTGCAGCGAAGCCACGAACTTGGTCTCGTTCGCCTGGAACGTGGACGCGTGCGCCGGATCCAGCGCAGACAGATCCGACGCCAACGCCTGAGCGACCGCCGGCATCGTCTGCGGGTCGTACCATAAGTGCGGATTCGGCGTGCTGTCCGGCAGACCCAACAAATGCTGCACGCTGATTACCTTTCGAGCCGAGTTCGGCGACGCCGAAGCGAGCGAACCCATGAAAGAGTCATAGCCCACTCCGTTCTCGATCAGCAGGTTCGCAGTGGCGATCTTCTGCCCCACGCTCGGCGTGGCCTCATAGGTGTGCGGATCGGTGTTCGGGTTCGAGTCCACCGAGTAGACGCTCACGTACGGGCCGCCGATCTGAGACGCCACATTCCCGTACTCGTTCTCCCCCGCCACCACCGCCACCGTGCTCCCGCTACTCGATCCGTTGGCCAACGCCGCTGGCGCCGACGACGAACTGCACCCCGCGGCCAACAGCACCGCCCCGATCCCCACCATCCCAACGGCCGCCCGCACGAACCTGAACATCCTCCTCCGGTCTCTTCTGGTCATCGTCGGCATCGCCGACACGGGTTCCTACCGACCCTCTTCCAACCCGGGCGAAAGAGCACCTGGAGCTTGTCTGGATCAGTTGCAGATAACCTAGACCCGTAACTGGAATAGTTGCAAATACGAGCGGACGACCCTTCTATGCCCATCCATGGCTTGGTCCTTATATAAGGAAGTGCTAATGTATGAGGGTGGTCGACACGAAGGCGCCTGACCAGCTAACCGGGGCTGCGGATCTGCTCAAGGCCCTCGCCTCTACGACCCGGCTGGCCACGGTCGTCGAGCTCTGCGAAGGACCTCGTTGCGTCCACGAACTACAGACGTCGCTCGAGGCCGCCGGGCGGGTGGTGAGCCAGCCGCTGTTGTCCCAGCACCTCAAGGTCCTGCGCGAAGCCGGCCTGGTCACCTCTACTCGGCGCGGTACCGAGATCACCTACCAACTTGCCGACGCCCACGTCGGTCACATCGTCAACGACGCCATCCGGCACTCCCAGGAGGATCACCCATGACCACCCACCTCGAGCACTCCAGCCACACCCATGTTCACGGTGACGGCTGCGGACATGTCGCCATCCCCCACGGCGACCACGTCGACTACCTCCATGACGGGCACGTTCACGTCGCCCACGACGGGCACTTCGACGAATGCACCACCCAGAGCCACACCGAGCACTCCAGTCACACCCATGTTCACGGTGACGGGTGCGGACATGTAGCCATCCCCCACGACGGCCACGTCGACTATCTACACGACGGGCACCGCCATGCCTCCCACGAAGGCCACTGGGACGACCACTGAGACCCTCGAGCACGGACCCATGGTGATCGATGCCGATGCTGACGGTCCGCCGCGCCGTGCGCCCCAAGAGCGCTCGACGCGACAGAAACGCGCCCTGGCCGCCGTCTTAGAAGCGTCCGACGGGTTCCTCTCGGCGCAAGAGCTTCGCACAGAGCTCCAAGCCCAAGGCGAGAACGTCGCCCTCACCACCGTCTACAACCAAGTCCGAGCGCTGGCCGACGCAGGCGAGCTCGATGCTCTGCGAGGCGACGACGGAGAGACCCGCTACCGCCGCTGCGCCAGCGCCGAGCACCACCACCACCTTGTCTGCCGCGACTGCGGCAGCGCCATCGAGGTCGAGGGACCAGAAGTGGAACGCTGGGCCGCCAAAACTGGCATGGAACACGGCTTCGTCGACGTCACCCACACCGTCGAAGTCCTCGGCACCTGCCCAAACTGCGCGTCCCACAGCTAACTGCCGCCAGCCCATGGTCGTGAACGAAGGATCGAGCACGTGATGAGGCTACGGGCAGACCGTCGGCCGCGAGCGACCTCGTCGCAGGGGTGGTTTGCTGTGGCGCCTTCCCCAAGACCCCTGCTCGACCGGGCCTCTCGGCGAGCGTCGCGGCGGTGCAATCTCCGGCGATGCCCATGATCACGGCGGGAACCCGAATGTGACGGACTCGGGACCAACTACCAGGGTCCGCGTCCGACCGTCAGGCGTGGTCATCGAAGTGCGGGAGGATGAGCCCCTGATGCGGGCCGCCGAGAGGCTCGGGTTTTACTGGCCGACCCTCTGCCACGGACAAGCGGAATGCACAGCGTGCTGGATCGAGGTTGACGACCGCAGCGCCTTTGAGGAGCCCACGTCGCTCGAACTGGACGGGCTGAAGCTCTTTGAAGGGCGGTCGTTCTATGCCGGAAAGAACATCCGCCTCGCATGCCAAGTGCATCCCGTCTGCGATACGGCCGTGACCAAACGTGGGGTCAGGCCCCTGTCATGACCTTTTGTCGACCACGACCCCCGCGATGGCCTGGTCGATGACTTTGCGGACATACGTGGAGGTAACCGGCTTGCCGAGCAGACATGCCCGCTCGGAGAGTGCCCCGGCGATCATTTCCACAGTCAGCGTGACGTCGACGCCGCCACGCAGCTCCCCTCGCCGCTGTGCTCGCCGGAGAGCCTTGGTCGCGCCGGCTCGTCGAGAGGCCACGTGATCTTGGACGAAGACTCGCATCTGCGGATCGTGCGCCGCGGCGGCGATGAACGTCGGAGCGAGCAACGCGAAGGGGCCGTCGCCGTAGGACTGCTCGGCAAGCGGCTCGAAGACGGTGAGGAGGTCCTTGCGGAGGTCGCCGGTGTCTGCCGGTTCGATCATGTCCACGAGCTGATCGGCGAGAAAGTAGAGAATGGCCGTCTTGTTCGGCCATCGGCGGTAGAGCGTCGCCTTACTGACGCCGGAGCGGTCGGCGATGCCTTCCATGGTCGTGGCATCGAGGCCCTTCTCCGCGATCTCAGCGACCGACGCTTCCAGCACTGCCGTCTCGATGCTGGTGTCGCGGGGTCGCCCGCGGCCTCTTCGTCCCATGCCGGTCAGCGGGCGTGCGTCGGCGGATCCCGGTCGAGGGGCGGGACCGGAGGGCGTACTTCGACAGGGATCGCCGATGCGGTGAGAACCGTCGACGTGAAAATGCCGTGGTCTCGGAGGGCGGCGCTGACGTGTTCGTAACGGGAGAGGATGTAGTAGCCCTCGAGCTTGTCACTGTGAGCTACTGGGCCGTCGCGGCGGAGCCGTCGGAACAGCGCATAGGGATCGGCCGCGTAGGTTGGGCTCCAGTAGCCGAAGGTCCTGGCCAGCTCGCACGCGTCAGCGGAGTTCGCCGGTGTCGAGTTCACCGTCTTGCGGTCCTCAGGTCGAGAGGTACTGGTCGAGTACTCGGTGGTGGTGGATAAGGTTGACCTCCTGCACCGGGTTGAGCAACGCGCCGCGGTAACCCGCGGACTTCATGCCCTTGGTGGCCTCCGCGAGATTCCCGAAGTCCTGATTGTTGATGGTGCCCCAGTCCTTTTCGGTCCAGTCCTCGTAAAACTTGCGCTTGACAGGCTTGGGTTCCGCGTCCGGCGGCACCCATTCGAGGGCCCAGAAGTCGAGCAACGTGCTGTCGGGGTCCAGTCCGTTCGGCCTAGCGCGATAAAGGGTGGCGTTGCCGTGGGTGATGGGGCCGAGGAAGTTCGGGAAGAGGTGGATGGTCCCTGACCCGCGAAGGTCCTTGTCAGTCAGGCCTTCGACGTCGATCCCGCGGCGGCGCATGGCGTTGAGGCGGAGCTCGTCGAACACCTTCCCCAGCGACTTCCCCGGTGGAGGGCCGTTCTTCTTCAGGTCCTCGAAAACCGCTTGGTCTTCGCGGGGGAAAAGACCCGCCACGGCGTCGATCCGTTCCGCGAGCTGCTCTGCTGGGTCGACGTCCTCCCGCCTCAGGCCGAGGCGCGGGCTCGGCCCCGCCTCGCGCTGACGCTCCTCTGGGACGTAGTAGCAGCTGTGTTGCCCCATCTGTTCGTAGGTGAAGAGGGTGTCGTTGAACCAGGTCAGCATCTGCGGGTGCAGAGCTTGCGGGTGGTAGCTCTCGTTGAAGGCGTCGACCGCCGTTTTCCAGTTGCACTCGAAGACGATGGTCCGGTACGAGCGAAACCGCAGATTCTGAAACCGGTAGGTTGCGAAGCGCTCGGGAATGGTGTCGAGGAACGAGTCAAACGGTTCGCTGCTGGGATCCATGTTCACGAATACGAACCCACCCCACCGGCCCACCTGCACCTCGCCGAGGCAGACCAGATCGTCGGTCAACGATGGCGGGAAGTCATGGCGGTCGACCACCTCTGTGATATTCCCTTGAAGAGTCCAGCGCCACCCGTGGTAGCGGCAGCGGATTTGGGACGCGGCGAAGCTGCCCACCCCGGAAGCCAGTCGGGTGCCGCGATGCGGACAGGAGTTGAAGAACGCACTGATGTCGCGATCGTCTCTGCGTACCACGAGGATCGACTGGTCGCCGATGGTGTATTCGAGGAAGTCGCCTGGTTCGGGGATCTCCTCTTCGCGGCATGCCACCTGCCATACGTGCGGCCAGAGCCGCTCCATCTCGAGATCGAAGAACTCCTGAGACGTATAGCGAGCCCCCGGGACGACCACCATCCCACCGGCTTCCCGCAATGCATATCGGTCGTCGGTCATGACCATCGCATCATTGCCACCTCTCGGATCGATGGGTCGACCCGCCATGCCATCGGTTGCGAATATTGAGTCGGACCGTATCACAACCGTCACGAACACCTAGCGTGAGACGGGCCGACTCGATATTCTTGCGAAGTGCCCGGGGGCCCGCTCAACTCGCTCGCCGGTGTCCGAGTGGTGGACCTCTCGCAGGATATCGCTGGCTCCTATTGCACCAAGCTGCTCTGCGATGCCGGCGCCGAAGTCCTCAAGATCGAGCCTCCAGAGGGTCACCCCCTCCGGCAGTGGTCAAGGTCGGAGTCCGTCGGTCGGGACGGCGATCCGGATGGTGTGCTCTTCCGCTATCTCGCCGCCGGGCAACGGAGCGTCGTCGCCGCGCTCGACGAACCTGGAGGACGCGCTCGTGCGCTCGATCTCCTTGCATCAAGCGATATCGCCGTCACAACCTCCTTACCGGAGCAGCTGGCAGATCGAGAACTCCGCTTCGCCGACATCCTCGAAATCAACGACAAGATCATCAGCATTTCCATCACGCCATTTGGCCTCACCGGCCCGCGCCGCGGCCGGAGCGCCAATGACTTCCTCCTCCAGGCTCTCTCTGGCTCGTTGCACAACCATGGAGTTCCTGACCGCGATCCACTCGCCGTCGGCGGCGGCCTCGGAGAGTGGGTTGCGGGTGCGTACGGCGCGGCCGGCGCCCTCGCCGCGCGAGCCCGCGTGGAGCAGACGGGCAGGGGTGAACAGATCGACGTGTCGACACTGGAATCCCTCGCCGTCACCTTCGTCTGCTACCCCTCGGTAGCGGCTTCGTTCCCAGGCGGTGCTCGCCGCCGGGGAACCTATCGCATGCAACCCGATATCGAGCGATGCAAGGATGGCTTCGTCGGACTGACGACCCTGACTGTGCAGCAGTGGCGCGACTTCCTGGCCATGATCGATCGCCAGGACCTCATGGACCGGACTGAGTTCAACAGCCCGCGTTCGAGGATCGCCCACGCGTCGGAGCTCCACGACGTCATCGATGCCTGGATGCGAGGGCATGAGGTCGCCGAGATCGTCGAGCGAGCTGCAATGTTTCGGGTCCCCGCAGCTCCCGTCCTGAACGGTGCCACCTTGGCGCAATTCGGGCCGTTCGCCGAGAGCGGGCTCTTTTCGCCCAACCCTCGGGGCGGCTTCTCCCATCCGCGTCCCCCCTTCCTGAGCTCCGCCACCAAACCGCGGCCAGCAGTGGCCGCTCCGAGCATCGATGAGCACGCGGCAGTCCCGTTCGCATCGGATCGCTCTGCACCTCGACCGACGCGACCCGGCGCTGGGGCCGACCTGCCGTTGGAAGGCATCCGCGTGCTCGACGTCACCGCCTTCTGGGCCGGTCCGGCCGCAACCCAATACCTCGCCGCACTAGGCGCCGATGTGATCAAGGTTGAGTCGATCCAGCGTCCCGACGCCATGCGATTCAACGTCAGTGTGTCCCCGACCACCGAACAGTGGTGGGAGCAGGGGTACCTCTTCCACTCGGCCAACCTCAACAAGCGGGGCATCACATTGAATCTCGGAGACGACCGGGGCCGCGAGCTGTTCATTGGGCTGGCTGCACAGTCAGATGTCGTCGTCGAGAACTTCACGCCACGGGTGATGGAGCACTTCCGACTGACCTACGACACGATGCGCGAGGTGCGGCCGGATATCGTCATGGTCCGCATGCCCGGCTGGGGCCTCGACGGACCCTGGCGCGACCGTCCCGGCTTCGCCACGACCATGGAGCAAGCCTCAGGCATGGCCTTCGTGACCGGATATGAGGATGGTTCCCCCATGGCGCCCGGCCTCTGCGACCCGCTCGCGGGTATCCACGTGGCCTTCGCCGTTCTCGCCGCTCTTCAGGAGCGCCGGTTGACTGGTGCGGGCCAGCACATCGAGGCGCCGATGATCGATCTGGCCGTGAATGTCGCAGCCGAACAGATCCTCGAGTTCGAGGCCTACGGCGAGTTGATGACCCGGCAGGGAAACCGAAGCGTTCGAGCCGCCCCCCAGGGCGTCTACGCATGCGCTGGACGCGGCGAATGGCTCGCCCTGTCGGTGGTCAACGACGACCAGTGGTCGGCACTGTGCGAGGTCATCGGCGCGGTCTCGTGGCTCGAGCTGCCGGAGTTCGCCACTCTCGAAGGTCGTCGCTCGGCACACGACAGACTGGACGGAAAGATCGGCGCCTGGTGCGCCGGGCGATCCTTGGGTGCTGCCATCGAGGCGCTCGGTAAAGCCGGGGCCGAGCCGGTTATTGGGGCCTATGCGATCGACGAGAACGAGCAGATGGAGGCGCGGGGTTTCTGGGAGCCGGTGAACCATGACGTCGTGGGCGAGCATCGTTTTCCCGGGTGGCCGATGCGTCTCAGTGGTGGTCCCGAGCGCAGCTACCGATCGCCTGCGCCTCTACTCGGTCAACACAACGAGGAGGTACTCACCCAGGTGCTCGGCATCGACCTCAACGATCTCGCAGAGCTGCGAGAAGCTGGCGTGATCGGAGAACGTCCCCTTGGCCTGTGATCGGTCAGCTGACATGCCAAGCGAAAGGAGGCGAGACGGCACTTGGAGCTCAAAGCTGATGCCAGCGTGGCGCTGCAATCTCAAGCAGGCAAGGCTGAAAGTGAGTGGGCCTACTGAGCAGTCATCGTTACCTGGCTCAACCCGGAGATGTCGATCACATCACCTTTGGAGATGGTAACGGTCACTGACGGAACTCCTCCCAAGGAGCTGTCGCCGCCAAGAATCTCGTTGTAGCCGTTGCTCCCCGAGACGATAAAGTTCCCGCTCTGTCCCGCGCCGGGAGTGGCGACGTACCTACCAACCCCGATGTCCTGGCCAACGACCCACGTTCCCGCATACAGATTCACCGTTGCGTGGGTAGTAACAAACGGCGTTGTTACAGGGGTGAAGGTCACATTGCTCAGGCCAGAGATCTGAATCCGGTCACCGTGGGAGATCTTTGTCCTGACAACGGGAACACCGCTGCCGGCGCCGTCGGTTCCGAGGATCTCGTTGTAACGGTCAGTCCCGGTAACTCGAAAGTTCCCACTCTGTCCAGACGGTGCCGTCACATCATACAGGCCAACGGCTACGTCCTTCCCTCCGGTAAAGGTGCCGGCTCCGAGAGTTGCCAGAGTTCCCTCAACCTGTCGGCCTGAAGATGATGGCGCTGCCGCTTGTGGTGTCGTTGTCGGTGAGCCCGTCGACGGCGTCGTCGCGGTCGGGACAACGGTGGTCGAGCTGTTACTGGCAGACGTGGTTTTCTTTGAGCCAGCACTTGCCGCTACCGCTATGACCAGAATCAGCGCGACAGCCCCGACTACCCAGAACCACCACCTCCTGTAGACGGGCGTCCCCTTGTGACCCGTCGCTGGATCTCTATTGGGAGTTCCGCCGCTGGTGAAGGGGAGGAAGTTCGGCGTTGCGTTTCCGGTCGGTGACTCTGCCAGTGGCAACGTTGGAACGCTCAGAGGCGGGGTCGGTGGTGGTGTAGCCACAGTGGTGACCAGCGGTTCCGGTACGTAGTTCGGGTGGAGCTCGGGTGCGTACCACTTTCCGTCCGAGGCTTGCCACCACCCAGAGCCCTGTGAAGTGTCACTCATGACTCTCTCCATGCGCCCCTACCTGGAAGGCAGCCCGCCGTCTTGTCGAAAGGATCTGTCCCGTGGTATCGGCTGCCGCACGGTTGGGCTTGAGCGCCCAGACGCGCTGGCTTGGCGTTTAATGGCACGAGGCCCGGGCGTCGCTCCCCGGCCCCGTTCGTTCTGTGACAGTGCGAGCTGGCATGCCCCGCCGACCGTGCCGATTAGGCGGTTCGGTCGCGACCCGCTCGGTCGCCTACCGTGCGATACCGCTAGCCCCCGGTTTCACCGATTCAGGCCATGTGCTGGTCGAACCACTCGAGCATCGGTTCAGGTCGACGTTGGAATTCCAGGTAGCCGTCCCATCGGGCTGTCGTGCCCTCGATCCACTGCAATTTCTTATCGGCCATGGGAATGTTGTCGTACATGGCTTGGACGTCCTCCGGCTCGGTGAGGATGTCGTCGTGAACCTGATAGAGGAAAGTTGGTATGCGGACGTTTTTGGCCCACTCCTGTGGGATCCGTTGTTCGAGCCCGACGCTGGTGCGCAAGCGGAGAAGCGTGTTGAAGTCATCGAGGCGGTCGCCTGCCCAACACTTCGAGGCGTCGTTTGGCGATGTAGCGAGGGGTGATCGGCTGGGGCGAGACGAGGCATTGGACGTCACCAAATTCCTCGGGGAATCGCGCCATTGCAGCTAGCGTGGACACACCACCAAAACAGCGGCTGAACAGCCCGATGATCATGTCACGAGTGTCGGGACACGTGCGTGCGTAGTGGAGAGAGCCGACGACGTCACGGCTCTCGGTAAACCCGTGTGTGACAACCCCACCGTTCGCCGCGCTGCTGAGTCCGTGGTTGCGCAAGTCGTAGGTAAGCACGTTGTACCCGGCGTCGTGAAGGATCTTGTAGTCGGGCACCAAGTCGACTTCGAATCCGTTGCCGCTCGGCGCCCAGGCTGCGTGCCATGGGTCCAACTGGGTGGGAATGCCAGATCGGCTGAACCCAAGAGGGTGATTTGCGATGATCAGCTTGTTCGATCCACGAGCAGGGATGAACCAAGCCTCGAGCGGAACACCGTCAGTTGCGAGAAAGGTGACGTCCTTGTAATCGAGATCGTGCTCGGACGGTGAGTGAAAGACCGGCGATCGCGGTGGCGAGGCGAAGCCATCGAGGAAGCGTTGGAGCGCCTCGTTGGTCTCCGCTTGTGGGGAGTCGACTTTGTCCTGAATGAAGGTCATCGGCCTTCCTTTTCCTTACGATCGGAGTCGCTCGGGGCATCGTTCTTTTCCTGCGATCCGGCCGGCGTACTCGGCTGCTAGGCGAGGCCGATCTGCTGCCTCTGAACAGCGGAGTCCCAGAAGGCGGAGATGACGATGAGCTGGTCGCCCTCCCACTTGCTGGTCTGGGCGAACTCGAGGTCGAACGCCTTTCCGGTCGGCGGAACCACTTTGCCGTCGGCCAGGGTCATCTCTCCCGTGAACGTCCCGGTGGCGTTGGTGACCACCGTGATCCAGTCGTCCCCTCCGAACTGGATCGGGTATGGGGTGTGGACGCGGACGTCGGGAAACATCCGGACCAGCTCATGCATCGCAGCCCCATGGGCCTTCCGCCCGTAGATCGGCTCTGCGCTCCCGGGGATGAACGCGATCATGTCTGGGTGGTGCACGTCGTCCAACGCCGTCCAGTCTCGTGCGTTGAAGAGATCGTCGCCCCTCGTCATGAGCGCAAGCAGGTGCTTGGTCCGACCCGTCGTTTCCGTGTTGATGGTCATCAGGTGGCCTTTCTGCTGGTTGCTTCTCTCTTGACGCGAAGGCCCTGGTCGTGGCGGCAGCCGGGACGACGCCTGGAGGGTCAAGGCCGTCGACGCCGTACCCTCATGAGAACGCCTCGGCGTAGTCGATGGCGAACCGCTCGAACGAGCCGGCCGGTCGGCCGAGGATCTGTGGCACATCGCCGGTGACGTAGTCGCAATCGCCGTCGGCCATCCAGGCGACCGCTATGGCGTTGTCCTTGGCCACGGGTTCGGGGAGACCGACGTCGATCATCGCTTGCTTCTGTTCCTCGCAGGAAATCGGATGAAAGGTGATCGGTCGGCCAAGAACCTTGGTGAAGATCTCGGCCACGTCATTACCCGAAAGCGACTCAGGCCCGGTCGGCCAGTATCTCTTTTCGGCGTGGCCAGCTGGGGAGACCGCGATCTCGGCAGCGGCAGCGGCCACGTCCCGCACATCGACGTGGCCGATCCGACCGTCGCCGGTCGCAGTGCGAAAACTGCTGGTTTGGGCTATCCCTGCCGCCATCATCAGAAAGTTCTGCATGTAGGCGTTGTTGCACAGAAGGGTATTGGGAAGTCCCGAGGCGGCCAGGGCGTCCTCGATCTCGCTCTGGATGCGGCGGCGGGCGATCGGCGAGTGCGGGTCGGCCTTGTTGGTGATCTTGACGACGTGCTCGATGCCGGCCCTCTGGGCACTGTCGATCACGCTCAGCTCCTGTGAGAGAACCGGCTCGGTGACGAGAATCACCTTCGAGACACCCCGCATCGCCTGGTCGATGCTCTCGGGTGAGTCCAGATCGCCCGGGAAGATCTCGACTCCGGCTTGAGCGAGAGGGGCCACCTTCTCGGCCGCTTTCTCGGGGTGGCGCACCAGGACGCGCAGAGGAATGTCTCGCTGGGCGATCAGGCGGGCCGCCGCCGAGCCCACCTTGCCGGCCGTGGTTACGAGAATCACGTCGTCACCTCCATTGGATCGGACCCTCAGGAGCACCTCGCTCGGCCTCTGGCCCGTCAGGAGCAGGAGATCCAACCCTCACCGACGACCCAGCCCACCTCTTGCGATCCCGATCTCGGTAGTATCAGCGATAATATTAATCGGATATCACTGTGAGTCAATGGCGATAACGCGTTATTGTTACCACTGTGGCATCGAGGGACTTGAGGCCGGACGCTCGAGCCCGCATACTGCGCGCCGCCACCGAACTGCTGGCGACCGGCGGACGCGACGCGGTGACCACGCGAGCGGTGAGCGCCGCCGCCGGGGTGCAACCGCCCACGATCTATCGCCACTTCGGCGACATGCAGGGACTACTCGACGAGGTCGCTCGCGAGACGCTCACCGTCCACATAGGCGAGCAGGCGACCCGCGCACTGACGAACGACCCGGTCGAGGACCTGAGGCGAGGGTGGGACCTCCACATCGCGTTTGGCCTGGCCCACCCCGACGCGTTCGCGCTGCTGTATAGCGCCCCGTCCGTCGCTGCGTCCGTATCAGCGATACACGAAGGAGTTGCGGTGCTGCAGGGGCTAGTGAACCGCATCGCCGAGGCCGGGCGGCTTCGTGTCGATGTTGATCACGCCACCGACCTGATCCACGCCGCGGGTACCGGCGTCACGCTCGCTCTCGCCGCCACCCCACCCGAGGAACGCGATCCTCGACTCTCTGAGACCATGCGCGAGGCAATACTCACCGCCATCACCGTCCCGGCCGTCGCCGAGGACCTAAAAAAAGGACCCGACGCAGCACAAGCAGCTGAACGGGTCGCGGTGCACGCTGTCGCGCTGCGAGCACTGCTCACCGAGGCATCTGGTGTCCTGTCCGCTGCAGAGCGACGGCTTCTCAGCGATTGGCTAGACCGACTGGCGACGGCGACGAGCCCCGGTACCCGGATCCGGCAGAGCCCCTCGATTCCCCGGCGGACGCTCAGCGCCCGTCGGCAGAGGTAGTCGAAGCCTGGCGTCACCGTCGGCGTGCATGGCGCAGAGGGTGGCCGAGACGGCGCGGCCAAAAAGCGTCCCCTACTACGCACGTCGAGTGTCTCAATATCCCAGTCCCCCCTCTCTGCGGGTTGTCGTTGGACCGAGCCGCGTCCGGTGCGTAGGCTCCATCGCCGATACACCATGCCCATCAGCATGGAGTGATCGACCCCCGGTCCGCCTCCGGGGGTCGATCCGCGTCAGAGCGACACCACCCCTATGAACAGTGTCTGGCCGGGACGGGCCGGTCGAGCTGGCTCTTGCGCTTCGCTGGCAGCCTCTCCAGCCCGGCCTCGGATCTATTCCCTGATTCCGCGGACTGGGGTTGAGGGTGGGTCTCCGCAAGCAGCTCGATGCGCCGAGCAAGCGGCTCGTATCTGTCCGGGAAGCCCTGTCGGATGAGGACGGGGGCACCGGGGCGGAGAAGGCGGCGGATCTCGTGTGCGGCGACTCCTAGGTCTGGGACGTGCTGAATGACAAGGGAGAACCATGCGGCATCTGCCGATTCATCCGGCAGCGGTAGGGCGCTCCCATTTCCCGCAAGCACCTGGACAACCGGTGTCCGGCGGCACACCTAAAGCGCATTAGCGAATACGATGTGGCCCTCGGCATGGGTAGCCGGCGGCCCAGCCGCGATGTGCTTCACGATGCAGGTCCGTTGACATCGCACCGCTATCGTTTCGGCCCCTCCCTCACTGGCAACAATGAGGTCTCCCGGCTTCACGCCCGCCCGGGTGAGATCGGCCCCGGGTAACTTGAGGATGCTGTTGGTACCGGGATGAGCATTGCCCGGAACCGAACGATCGGCGAGGTAGGCCGCAGTTTGACCAGAGAATCCGCTTGGCACAAACCCCTCACTCTCGACTCCTATGTCGCCTCCGTGTGCCAGTCCAGACTTTGCGACAATCCGAGCGTTGCCGCGTGTGTCGACCGCATAAATCGTGCCGCTAACCTCATCGGGCGCGATCAGCTCTCCGGCGAAGGAGCCAAAGGACGGCGGTGCGACGGCGATGCCACCCTCCACACGAGGCGCTCGTCGGGTCACTGTTTGAACTGCACCCTGCCCATCGATCGAGAAGATACTGGTCAACCCGTCTGCCGCGGCACTAACAAGCAGACGACGACCAAAAGCCCCAGTTGTATCGAAGGCAATGCCGTTTGGAAACGAGCCTCTTGGCAAACTGGCAAACCGCGTCGCGTCACCCCTGCTGTCGATGCGAATGACGGCTGGGGCCCTGCTCGGCTCCAGCGCGTAGACGTCATCTCGAGTGAAAGAACGCTTGCCGACACCGGCGACAGAACCTGGTGCACGAGCTATATAGGGTTCGGTCCCACGGGCCGTCGAGTAGCCATACCTTCCTCGTGCGAATTCAACTAGGCCGCTCGGGCCGAATAGCGATAAGCGTCCTCCGAGCGCGAGCGTGAGCTGTCCGTTCCGACTTGGACCCGCGAGATCGACGACTGCCGGGATGTGGCGAAATGACACCCAATGCGCCGGTAGCGTCCGATCCACGTTTGACTCACTGGCGGCCGGGGCTGCATATCCGCCGATCGCCAGTCCAGCAATGATCACTGATGCGACGAAGATCATGCCAGTTCCGCCACGAATGATCCGGCGTTTAGCCTGCTTCCGGTTGGTCATTCGTCCGGTCGCACGTTGTCGAGCGAACCGCCACACGCGAGACGCCGCTCGATCGGTGCCATCGCGTTGGTTACGCTGGCCGAGTCCGGCTCCGAGAAGGTAGCCGCCATCCGAAGGGCCCGGTGCACCGTGTGAAGTGTGCCGTCGGATCTTTGGGAGGCGAATGGTCGACTCCCCTTCGAGCGTCGTGATAGCCCTTCAGTGGGAGTCATGCCCCAATACCTTGAGCGTCGGAGTTGGCCGGGAGATTGCCGGCGCCGCTCCGGCCGGAGAGGTGATCGGCCACGGCCTGCACCCCGTCGAGGTTATGGACGTCGCCGTCGAGAAGGGGCACTCGGGCCACGAGTGCAGGGGCCAGCTGCGCGGCTAGAGCGGTGAGGCAGTTCTCCTCGCCCTCGACCACGGCGCGTAGCTCCTCCCAGTTTCCATTCAGGACGTTGAATGCCTGGGCGCTCCCGCTGCACCGTGTCCGGCGCGGTTCCCCACCGGGAGCAGTCGGCGGCAGGGAAGCGGACAGCGCATCGAAGTGGGGATGGAGGCGATTGACGACGAGAGCCTGGACCGGAATACCGTGCTGACCGAGACGCGCCGCGAAGAACTGACCCTCGTCGATGGCATGCCGACGGGGTGCGATGACCAACGCAAAGGCGGTCGAGGGCTCTGCGAACAATTCGACGACCCGCTTGGCCCGGGTGCGGATCCCAACCTCCATTCCCTCAAAAGCCCGCACAAATGCAACCGTGTCGAGTACCAGTTCCGAGCCGACGATCTTGGCTACCGCTGTCAGCGGCGCCTGTGCGACGACGGAAACGGCCCGAAGGTAGGCGCGGCTGGGCATGACCAGCACCCGGATGGCCGGGTTGTCGAGAACCCGGGTCAGGTGACGTGGGGCGTTGAGGAAGTCCACTGCACGACGGGTCGGTGGGGTGTCCACCACGATGAGGTCGAAGCCACCCTCCTGGTGGAGCTGGTACAGCTTCTCGACGGCCATGTACTCCTGGGTTCCGGACAACGCGTCGCGGAGGTTGCGGAAGAGCCGACTCTCCTGGATCGCCCGGGCTTGAGCCGGATCGCGGGCGTAACGGACGACCGCTGCATCGAAGGTGGACTTGGTGTCCAGCATCAGCGCCCACAGCTCCCCGCCCCATGCTCCGTCCACCCAGCCCGGCTCATTGGTCAGAGAGTCCAGTCCAAAGGCGTCGGCCAGCCGTCGAGCCGGGTCGATGGTGACGACACAGGTCCGTCGGCCTTGGCGGGCGCCCTCGACCGCGATGGCTGCCGCAGTTCCGGGCGGATGAAGTTGTGGTTCATGCAGGTTGTCTTGCCCACTCCCCCTGAGCCGCAGCAGACGATGATCCGGCGTTCACGGATGAGGTCGAGCAGCCCATTCACGACCTGGAGCCCGTACCGGCGGCGGCAAGTCCGTGTACCCGGTTCCCTGGCGCCGGTTCTTGGCCGGTCCAACCGGTTCGGCCGGCTGGTTCGCGAAGGTAGAGCAGCCCGGTCTCCAGAGCGTCGACGAGCCGATCTATCTCCGGTAGACCGATCTCCCCAGCGAACAAGTGGGGTAGCCACAGCTGGGGAAGGGGAAGGGCATCGGCCAGGCGGGTCGCCTGCTCGGCCTGCATCTCCTCGCGGCGGCGGCGGAACGCCGCGGCGGCCCGCATGGCATCGGCCTCACCAGGCCGAAGGATGACGCCGGCCGCGGCAGCGGCGTCCTGGGGGTCGGCGTCGAGATCGTCGAGTCGGGGGTAGAGGTCGTTCACGATCACCGGACCGAGGTGAGTTCCAACCCGGTCTTCGAGGTTGAACGCCGTCTCTACGGTCTCGTTGACCGGGGTCTCCTCCGCCAAGGTCACGAGGACGACCTGGCATCGAGCCGGGTCGGTCAGCAACCCGACCACATCGGTGGCCAGCGTGCGGATAGGTCCCGACCGGGTCGAGTCCAACAGTCCCTGGGCGCTGGTGAGGAACGTGGTGGCGTGGCCGGCGGCTGGGCCGTCCACGACGATCAGATCGGCGGCCGCGGCTTGCTCCAGATTTACGATCTTGCCCAGGACCAGGATGTTCCGGACGCCCGGAATGGCCGTCGCCACCACGTCGAGCATCCCTGATTTCGCCAGGCGCCTCGCCGCCCGGCTGAACCTGTGGTCGACCAGGTACTCAACCAGGGTGTCGTCCGGGGTGAGGGTCCAGGCGCGGATCGGTGCCGACCGGGGAGGCTGATCAGCCGTTCCACCGGTGGACAGCACGTCAGCCGTTCCACCGGTGGACAGCTCGGCGCCGTCGCGGGTCAGCACGTGGTGACCGACCGCTGTCCTCGGGCCTCTCCTTTCCTCCAGCTCGACCAGCAGCACCGACAACCCGTTGCGAGCCGCCAACGTGGCCAGAGCGGCGCTCACTGTCGACTTGCCGACTCCACCCTTGCCGGCGACAACCAGAACCGAGCTTTGGGTGCAGAAGGCATTGACGTCCATACGAACTCATATCCGCGGGGGTTACATCCCGACTCGTCCACGGAGCCGAATCACGGTCCGATCCCATTGTGGAACCGTCTGTCGATGTAACCACGCCGGCTATCCCTGAGCAGGCTTCACCGAGGAGGACCATTGTCCAGACCACCGAGAGCGCCGATCGCGTTTGGACAGTGCGGAACGCCTCGGTTTGGGTCGATTCCCAATGTTCGACCCTCCACCGTGACGGCGCTTGCCAGCGCACCCATCACGGAAACGGCGGAGTAGCGGTCATGACGGACTACAAGCTGCCTACCGGACGAGTCGGCCGCACGGCTCGACTGGCCGGGCTGGCCGGGCACACCGTTGCCGTGAGGGCCCAGACCCGTATCCACGCCCGTGCCAGCGGCGACGCAGCCCAGGCCGCGGAGCGGGCCCGGCAGGCCCGGCTCGCCTCCCGCTACGCCGAGGTCCTGGGCGACATGAAGGGGGCGGTCATGAAGGTGGGCCAGATCCTCTCGTTTGTCGACGTCGGCGGCGTGCTCCCCGCGGCACAGCGTGACCTGTTCCAGGGAACGCTGGCCCAGCTCCAAAGAGATGTGCCACCGCTCGCTCCCGACGAGATAGCCGGGGTGATCCAGGCCGAGCTAGGGGGACGACCCGAAGAGATCTTCGCCTTCTTCTCGCCCCGACCCGTCGCCGCGGCCTCCATCGGCCAGGTCCACGCGGCCCGATTGGCGGACGGTACGGAGCTGGCCGTCAAAGTGCAGTATCCGGGTGTTTCGGAAGCAGTGCGAACCGATCTGGCGAATACCAACCTGCTCGCCTCGGTCATCAAAACCGGACTGGCCCTGGTCGGACCCCAGGCGCCCAGGCTCGACCCGAAGGTAATCATGGAGGAACTGCGCGACCGCGTGACAGAAGAACTGGACTACCGGTTCGAAGCCGCCAGCCAGCAGGATTTCCATAGGCTCTACGACGGGCATCCGTTCATCCACATACCTGCGGTGTACCCCGAGTTCTCGACCGGCCGGGTCCTCGCGACCGGCTACGTCCATGGAATGCGCTGGTCGGCGGCAACCGCGGCCGCAGACGCCACCCGCTCGCGTTGGGGTGAGGCCATCTTCCGTTTCGTGTTCTCCAGTCTGCACCAACACGGGCTCTTCAATGCCGACCCACATCCGGGGAACTACCTCTTCCACGAGGACGGCACCGTCACCTTCCTCGACTTCGGGTGTGTCAAGAGATTCAGCTCGGAGCGCGTTTCGGTGATGTCCGCTCTAGTCGACGCCGCCCTCGCATGCGACGCACAGGGAGTGCTGAAGGCGTTCATCAGCGTGGGGCTGCTTACCGAGGACGCCGCGGAAGGGCTGGACCCGGATCGGCTGCTCGAGTACTACCGCGCCGCGTTGCGGGACCGCTGGGACACGCAGCCGTTCACCTACACGCCGGAGTCGGTGGCAGAGATCGTGACCGGGACGTACCAGCCATTGGGGCCGTGGGGCGACATCGTGGGACGCCTTCAGATGCCTAAAGATCTTCTCTTCCTCAATCGGATCACCTTCGGCGCAAGTTCCGTACTCGGGCATCTCTATGCCACCGCCGACTGGAAGTCGATCGACCGCGAGATCCGCCACGACGGACCGCCGGCCACAGAGTTGGGTCGTCTGGAAGCCGCCTGGCGCGCCCGTCACGGTGCCACAGCAGACCCCGCCCGCACCAGCGTGGCGAACCTTGTCGAAGCGGCAGGGGGCTTCTAGTCTGAGCACCTCGGGACACTGCCCGATCTTGACCTCGACCCCGGGAAGTGGACCACTTTGTGAGAATTTGGTCGCGTCCCAGAGCGGAGGCTGTTTAGATGAGCGGAGTCGTCGTGATGGACTACGACCAAGAGTGGCCCAACAGAGCCGCCAACCTCATCACAGTGCTGGAAGAGGCTCTCTGTCCCGTACAACGAGTCGAGCACATTGGCAGTACGGCGATACCCAACATGGCAGCCAAAGACGTGATCGACCTACAGGCGAGCGTCGGTGACTTGGAGCTGGCCGCCACGGCCTTCGATGGACCCTTGGAGAATCTGGGCTTCCACAGGTCGTCCTACGATCGCGATCATCTGCCAGCCGGACATCCTGCTCAGTTTGAGCTATGGGAGAAACGCCTGTGGACGCGGAGGGAGCATCCCCAAGGGGACGTGAATCTCCACGTCCGCGTGACGGGTTCCCCGAACGAGAGGTTCGCGCTTTTGTTCAGAGATTGGTTTCGCGTTCACCCGGAGGCAGTTCCTGCCTACTCTGCGTTCAAGCGTTCTCTCGCTGCGATCGCGGGGAATATCGGAACCTACACCGACATCAAAGACCCTGTCGTCGATATGGTGATCGCGTTGGCTGAGCCCTGGGCAACCTCTGTCGGTTGGAACTCAGCCGGGGACGACCGATGACTGAACCCGGAGTGAACCTCTGGGCCGTCGTCATCAAGGTGAGGCTGGACATGGACACCAGCCGTGAGCACCGACGGGCGATGATTTCCCACTAACGAAAGATCTCCCAGCTTATTGGCGAGGGCAACGTCGAATCCACGCAATATGGGCACGCGCTTCGATATCCGTGGGGCACTACCAGTCCGTATCGCCCCCCACGGCGAAGAGCTTCCACCTCCCAGGCACCCCTTTGAGTTCGTGCTCACCCCTGTCCGTGAACTCGGTTCTCGAGCCCACTACGAGGTCCGCGACGGTGCGAGACACGAGGACTTCGCCCGCTCCAGCCAAGGCCACAACCCGGGCGCCGATGCTCACGGTTATGCCGCCCACGTCGTCACCGAGGAGCTCCACCTCCCCGGTATGTAAGCCAGCGCGGACTTCGATTCCGAGCTGCGCCGCCCCGTCACGGATGGCGCCGGCGCATCGGATGGCCCGGGCCGGGCAGTCGAAGGTAGCGAGGAATCCGTCGCCAATCGTCTTGACCTCTCTACCCTGGAAGCGCTCGAGTTGCCGCCGGACCATGGCGTCGTGACGCTCGAGACGGTCGCGCCAGGCGCGGTCTCCGAGAGCGCTCGTTTGGGCCGTGGAGTCGACGATGTCGGTGAAGAGCACCGTGGCAAGAAC
>DASZIO010000022.1:0-68277 GCA_035949055.1 Acidimicrobiales bacterium | reverse complement strand
CCCGAGGTCGGGATGACCCGGGTCGTGAGCATCCCGGCGGTGGTGGTCTTGCCCGCCCCGTTGGGGCCCAACAGGCCGAAGATCTCGCCGGGCTCGACCACGAGGTCCAGCCCGTCGACGGCGCGGAGGTCAGAGCCGGGGTAGATCTTGGTCAGACCGGTCGTGCGGATGATGGCGCTATCGGGTGGGCCGACGGTCTGGGGCATGGTCGCGGTGGCGGTCATGGCGCTCCGCTCGACACTACTGCCGTGCCGAGCCGGTCGGACGTGGCTACTTCGGCGGCATGCGGATGCCGCCGTCGAGCCGGATGACCTCACCGTTGAGGTAGCCGTTGGTGGCGATATGGCTCACCATGGCACCGAACTCGGCCGGGTTGCCCAGGCGCTTGGGGAAGTTCACCGACTCCCCGAGGGCATTGCGTGCATCTTCGGGAAGCATGGCCAGTAGCGGGGTGTCGAACAGCCCGGGGGCGATAGCCACTACTCGGATGCCCACCACGGCCAGGTCGCGCGCGGCAGGAAGGGTCATGCCGACGATGGCTCCCTTGGATGCCGAGTAGGCCAGCTGACCGATCTGGCCGTCGAAGGCCGCGACCGACGCCGTGTTGACGATCACGCCGCGCTCGCCATCTGCCCGTGGTGCGACCGTCGACATCGCCGATGCAGCCTTGGTCATCACGTTGAACGTGCCGATGACATTGAGATTCTGGATGAACCGGAAGGGATCGAGATCGTGGGGTGAGCCGTCACGGTTGATGACCCGTCCCACCCAGCCTGTTCCGGCGCAATTCACCGCGATCCGGAGGTTGCCTCCGTCCGCCGCCTGGTCCACCGCCCGCTGGCAGTCATCGGGCTCGGTCACGTCGCCGCCGGCGAAGTTGGCGCGGGCGCCGATGTCGCCGACCACCTCCTTGCCGCGCTCCTCGTTCCGGTCGAAGACGGTGACCCGAACCCCCTCCGAGGCCAGCCGGCGGGCGGTGGCCTCCCCGAGGCCCGAGGCGCCGCCGGTGATGATGGCTGCACTTCCGTTGATCTCCATGCCAGCAGGTTACGGGAGCGGTGGATCGGCTCCCAATTGGTGCAGGCGCTCCACGGCGCCCGATCGCCCTCTGCCGAACACCTGGTCCGGCCTTACTGCTGACGGGCTGCCGCCCGGGTGGCCAGGAGGTCGACCAGGTCGTTCATCCGGTCACCCGAATGGCCCTTCACCCATTGGAAGGTCACCGGCCTCCCCCCGTCGAGGGCCAGCGGAAGCAACTCCTCCCACAGGTCCCGGTTCGCCACCGGCTTGCCCTGGGCGTTGCGCCAACCCCGCCGCTTCCAACCGACCCACCACTGGTTACGGAAGCAGTTCACCACATAGGTCGAGTCGCTCATTACATGCAGCGGGCCGGGATTCGCCTGCAACGCTCTCGTCACCGCGGTCATCTCCATCCGTTGGTTGGTGGTGTGGGGTTCGCCACCGCTGTCAGAGTCCCCACCGTCCACCGCCCAGGCCCATCCCCCCGGTCCCGGGTTGCCGAGACACGAGCCATCGGTGTAAACGACCGTCACCTCTTGGTCTGGCGGAGCCGTGGTCATCGGGAAAGCATGCCCGATGGGAGCGGCTCCCGGGCGATTGCCCTGACTTGCCTTCCCTTGTGCGGCCGGCGGTGGGAGCATGGAAGCGTGCTGTTCGACGGCGTGAGCCACCAACTCCCGGACTCCGATCCGGTCGAGACGTCGGAGTGGCTCGACGCGTTCGACGACGTAGTGGACGTCCATGGCCGGACCCGGGCGCGCTACCTCCTCATGCGGATCCTCGAGCGGGCCCAGCAGAAGCAGGTGGAGTTCCCGGCCACCGTCTCGACGCCCTATGTCAACACCATCCCCTCGGACGAGGAACCCGAGTTCCCGGGTGACGAGTTCCTCGAACGGCGGATCCGGGCCTTCATCCGGTGGAACGCGGCGGTGATGGTGGTGCGGGCCAACGTCCGCTCCGAGGCCATCGGTGGCCACCTCTCCACCTATGCGAGCTCGGCAGCCCTCTACGAAGTGGGCTTCAACCACTTCTTCCGCGGCAAGGACGGAGGGGGGCCCGGCGATCAGGTCTACTTCCAGGGCCATGCCTCTCCCGGCATCTACGCCCGGGCCTTCGTGGAAGGCCGCCTGAGCGCGGAGCAGCTCGACAACTTCCGGTTCGAGGTGGGAGTGGACGGATTGTCGTCGTATCCCCACCCGCGCCTGATGCCGGACTTCTGGGAGTACCCCACCGTGTCGATGGGGCTCGGTCCGATCAACGCCATCGCCCAGGCCCATGTGGCTCGCTACCTGCATGCCCGCGGGATCGCCGACACTTCGTCCAGCCGGGTGTGGGGGTTCGTGGGCGACGGCGAGCTGGACGAGCCTGAGACGCTCGGATTGCTGGGCATGGCCGGCCGGGAACACCTCGACAACCTGACCTTCGTGGTCAATTGCAACCTGCAGCGGCTCGACGGACCGGTCCGGGGGAACGGGAAGGTCATCCAGGAGTTCGAGGCGCTGTTCCGCGGGGCCGGGTGGAACGTGATCAAGGTGATCTGGGGCCGTACGTGGGACGAGCTGCTGGCCAAGGACGTCGAGGGCGTGTTGCTCAACAAGATGAACACGACTGTCGACGGCGAGTTCCAGAAGTACGCCACCGAGTCGGGTGCCTACATCCGGGAGCACTTCTTCGGCCCCGATCCGCGGCTGACCGCGCTGGTGGCCCACCTCTCCGACGAGGAGCTGCAGGCCCTTCCCCGCGGGGGCCACGACTACCGCAAGCTCTACGCCGCCTACCGGGCGGCCACCGAGCACCAGGGTGCCCCAACCGCCATCCTGGCCAAGACGGTCAAGGGATGGACGCTCGGCCCCGAGATCGAGGCTCGCAACGCCACCCACCAGATCAAGAAGATGACCAAGGCCCAATTGCTCGCCTTGCGTGACCGGCTCTTCCTGCACGACGAGATCCTGGAACGGGAGCTCGATGCCGACCTCCCCCCCTACTACCGGCCTCTCCCCGGCTCACCGGCCGCCGAGTACCTGGCCGAACGCCGGCGGTCCCTGGGGGGGTCGCTGCCGCGGCGCTCGGTCCGCCCCCGGCCGCTCGACCCGCCGGCTCCCTCCGCCTTCGCCGACCTGCTGGCCGGCTCCGGGCGCCAGGCCGTCTCCACCACCATGGCCCTGGCCAGGCTGCTCCGATCGCTCGTCCGGGACCCCTCGGTCGGCGCGAGGGTCGTGCCCATCGTCTCAGACGAGGCCCGCACCTTCGGCCTCGAGTCGCTGATCAGCGAGGCCCACATCTACGCGCCCGAGGGCCAGCGCTACACGCCGGTCGACGCCGACCTCGCTCTCCACTACGCCGAGAGCGAATCGGGACAGGTCCTCCAAGAGGGGATCACCGAGGCGGGGGCGACCGCGTCGTTCACCGCCGCAGCCACCTCGTACGCCACCTGGGGCGAACCGGCCATCCCCTTCTACCTCTTCTACTCGATGTTCGGGTTCCAACGGGTCGGCGACCTCCTCTGGGCGCTGGGCGACAGCCGAGGACGTGGCTTCCTGCTCGGGTGCACCGCCGGACGCACCACGCTCAACGGGGAAGGCCTCCAGCACCAGGATGGCCACTCGCTCCTGCTGGCATCCACGGTGCCGAGCGTGGCCGCCTACGATCCCGCCTTCTCCTACGAGCTAGCCACCATCGTCGAGGAGGGAATCCGGCAGATGACCGGCCCCGATCCGGAGGACCGCGTCTGGTACATCACCCTCTACAACGAGAACTACCCGATGCCCGCCCTGCCCGGCGGCCAGCGGGAGGTCGACCGCATCCGGGAGGGGACGATCAGAGGGCTCTACCGGTTCGACGCGGACGACCGGCCCGCGGTCGAGCACCCGTCGGGGTCCGCCACACTGCTCTTCTCTGGCACCGCCTGGCGGGCCGCGGTCGAGGCCCAGCGCCTGCTGGCCACCGACTGGGACGTCGAAGCCGACACCTGGTCGGTCACGTCGTACAAGGCGCTGCGGGAGGACGCCCTGTCGGCCGAGCGGTGGAACCGCCTCCATGCCTCCGAGTCCGAGCGGACCCCGTACGTGACCGAGTGCCTGGCCGGGCGGACGGGTCCCGTCGTGGCAGTGAGCGACTTCATGCGCGCCGTGCCCGACCAGGTGGCACGCTGGATACCGCGCCGGTTCACATCGTTGGGCACGGACGGATTCGGTCGGTCGGACACCCGGGAGGTCTTGCGCCGATACTTCGAAGTCGACGCGGCCCATCTGGTGGTGGCCGTACTCCACGGGCTGGTGGCCGAGGGGAGGGCGAAAGCGGACGCCGTGGCCATCGCCATCGATCGGTATGGCATCGATCCGGACACCACCGACCCCTGGTCGGCCTGACCGGCTCACCGATCGGAGCCGGACCGGGAGCACTCCTACACTGGGGCGATGGCACTCTTCCTGTCCGGTGAACCGGATGCCGACGCCCTGCTCACCGGTGATCCCCTGGCCCTTCTCATCGGCATGGTCCTCGACCAGCAGATACCGCTCGAGAAGGCGTTCCGCTCACCCTTCGACCTTCGAGAGCGGTTGGGTGGCACCCTTGACGCCGCCACGGTCGCCTCGATGGATCCCGACGCCCTCGCCGGCCTCTTCAGCGCCAGGCCGGCGCTCCACCGATTCCCCAAGTCGATGGCGGCCCGGGTCCAGGAGCTGTGCGCCCGGATCGTCGACACCTACGGCGGTGACGCCGCCGCGGTGTGGACCGGTGCCGCCACCGGCCAGGAGCTGTTCGACAACGTGAGGGCGCTGCCCGGTTTCGGCGACCAGAAGGCGCGGATCTTCGTCGCCCTCCTGGGCAAGCAGCTCGGCGTTCGGCCACCCGGCTGGGAGAAGGCGGCCGGCCCGTTCGGTGAGAAGGGCTCGTTCCGTTCGGTGGCCGACATCGACTCCCCCGAGACCCTGGCCAAGGTGCGACGGTACAAGCAGGAGAAGAAGGCCCGGGCGAAGACCCAGGCGACGAAGGCCGGTTGAGCCAGCCCACCGGCCCATCGGCCCGCTGGGGCCTGGCCGACCGGCGGCTCTACCTGTGCACACCCGATCGGAGCGACCTCGAACACTTCGTCGAGGCGTGCATCGAGGGCGGGGTGGATGTCGTCCAGCTGCGCGAGAAACATTTGCGGGAGGTAGAGCTGTCGGATCGGGCCACCCTCGTCCAGCGGGTCTGCGCCGACTACGGCGTGCCCTTCGTCCTCAACGACGACCCGGCTCTGGCCGCGTCCATCGGTGCCGACGGCGTCCACGTCGGCCAGGCGGACATGGATCCGATCGAGGCACGTCGCCTCATGGGTGCCGATGCCATCGTCGGCCTCTCGACACACGCCCCGATCGAGCTGGACCGGGCGATGGGAGACGGGCGGCGGGGTGGGTCGGGATCAGGTGTGCTCCCCGTCGACTACGTCTCCGCCGGCCCGGTGTCGCCCACACCCACCAAGCCTGGCCGGCCGGGCACCGGGATCGACTACGTGCGCGACGTGGCCCAGCGGGCCCCGTGGACGGTGTGGGTGACGGGTGGGGTCGGCCCGACGACGGTCACTCCACTGCTGGCCGCCGGTGCCCGGCACTTCGTGGTCGTCCGTTGGCTGACCGAAGCGCCCGACGCCAAGGCCAACGCCCGCGCCTTGCGCAAGATCATCGACGACACGCTCGAGAGCGACGGCCGGTGATCGACGGTGCCGGGTGCGACGCCGGCCGGGTCTGAGGCGTCAGCCCGCAGCAGCCGGTGGCGGGCCGACCACCTTGGCCCCGGCCGGCAGCCTGACCGTTGGCGAGGTTCCCACGCCGGAGATGCTCAGCTCCAGCGAGGCATTCCCGACGGTGAAGGTGAAATGTGACACGTACTGGCCACTGACCGTGTAGGTGAAGGTGCCGGTCTGACCCATCTTGGTGACCGTGAACGAGAAGGTGTCTCCTGACTGGCTGACGTGCTTGGCCTGGGTGGCGTAGCGGAGGTTCTGGGCCGGGTCCACCGACGGGACCCCGCCCGGATTGTCCTGGCGGTAGAACGTGAGGCGCCTGAGCGGGGTGCTCGTTGGGACGGTCACGCTCTGATAGTAGGAAGTGCCGATGGCGAAGACGTAGCTTCGTCTGTCCCCGCTCTGGATGTAGCCGCCCAGCCGGTCGGGGGCGTGGTACACGAGGTGGAAGGTCTGCTGCCCCTGGCCCGAGTTCTGGCCGCCGACCTCGGTGTAGCTCGAAGCGCTGAGGGTGTTGCTCACCGCGGTGAGGAGCGGCGCGGGTTTCGGTGATTGCGACACGCCGAGCACGGCGGCGCCTGCGCTGACCACGATCACGCCCCCGAGCAGGAGCCAGCCGATCATGTGCCTGAAGCCGACCATCGCGGAGACGCTAGGTCAGATCCCGATGCGCTGGGCCAGGAGCTCGCGGTGGTAGGAGGGATCCCCCAGCATGAGCTCGGACGACTTGGCCCGCTTGAAGTACAGATGGGCGGGGTGTTCCCAGGTGAAGCCGATTCCCCCGTGAATCTGGATGTTCTCGGCGGCGGCGTGGAAATAGGCCTCCGAGCAGTACGACTTGGCCAGGCTGGCCACCACCGGGAGCTCGTCCGAGTCCTCGGCCGCCGCCCAGCCCGCGTAGTAGGCGGCGGATTTGGCCGACTCCACCTCGAGGAGCATGTCGGCGCACTTGTGCTTGATGGCCTGGAAACTGCCGATGGGCCTTCCGAACTGGATGCGGGTCTTGGCATATTCGACCGAGCTGTCGAGGCAGCGCTGCGCCCCGCCGACCTGCTCGGCGGCCAGCGCCACCGCAGCCAGGTCGAGCGTCTTGCGGAGCCCCGGTTCGGCACCACCTTCGGCGCCGATCAACCAGCCCGGCGTTTCGGAGAATTCGAGCCGGGCCTGCTTGCGCGTCTGGTCCATGGTGGCCAGCGGGGTGCGGGTGAGCCCGGTGGCGTCGCCCTTCACCCCGAACAGCGAGAGCCCCGCCGCGGTGCGGCCGACCACCAGGACCAGGCCGGCCACATGCCCGTCGACCACGAACGACTTGTGGCCGTTCAGTGTCCAACCGTTCCCCGAGGGCGAGGCGGCCAGGGTGATCCCCTCGGGATCCCACCGCCCCGAATCCTCGGTGAAGGCGAGGGTTCCGATGGTCTCCCCGGCGGCGATACCCGGCAGCAGGTATTCCTCCGCCTTCTCGTCGCCCGAGGTGAGCAGGGCATTGGTGGCCAGGGCCACCGTCGAGAAGAACGGGGCGCAGAGGAGGCTCGCGCCCATCTCCTCGAGCACCACGACCAGCTCGACGTACGTGAAGCCGGCGCCACCGAACCGCTCGGGGATGATCATGGAGGTCAGGCCCAACTGCTCGGCCATCTGGGCCCAGACGGCCGGGTCGTAGCCCTCGGTGGTCTCCATCAGACGGCGGACCTCAGTCTCGGGCGACTTGTCCTCGAGGAAGCGGTGGACGGACCGCCTGAGCTCGTCCTGCTCCTCGCTGAAGGCGAAGTTCATGGTGTTCTCCGTACTGTGCGGGCCCCCTCGGGCGAGGGCCCCATGTGCCCCGTTTGTCTACCAGACCCAGCTAGTCCCTGACCAACGGGTCAGGGATGCCCACTACGCTCGACGCATGACCGAAACAACCATCGACTACCAGGACGGCGCCGTCGAGGTCCACCGTCTGGTGGTCGGTCCGATGGACAACAACGTCTACATCGTCAGGTGCCGGGAGACCGGGGAGTCCGCCCTCATCGACGCGGCCAACGAGCACGACAAGCTGCTCGACCTGTGCCGGGCCCTCGACGTGCGCCAGGTGGTCGAGACCCACGGTCACTGGGATCACATCCAGGCCGTGGAGGCGGTCCGCGACGCGGGGATCGACGTGGCCGTCACCGCGGCCGACGCGGCGATGCTTCCCTCCTACGACCAGGTCCTGGAGGACCGCTCCGTCCTCAAGGTGGGCCGGTTGGCCATGGGGACCATCGCCACCCCCGGCCACACCCCTGGCTCGATGTGCTTCACCGTCGAGGGCACCCCGTTGCTGTTCAGCGGGGACACCCTCTTCCCGGGCGGGCCGGGCAACACCACCTTCGAGCACTCGGACTTCGCCACCATCATCGAATCGATCGAGGATCGGCTGTTCAGCTCGTTCGGACCGGACACCCTGGTGCTGCCGGGGCACGGCCGCGGCACGACCATCGGCGCCGAGTCGCCGCACCTGGACGAGTGGGTCGAACGGGGCTGGTAGGGCGGAGGACGGGGAGTCCCCCGAGCATTCAGATGGCGGTGGAGGGGCGCCTCGGCTCCCGGATCAGCTCGATCTCCTCGGGGAGGCCGCTGATCGCCACGGTGCCAGGCACCTCCGAGCCCACCTCGATGGTCACCCTGGACCCCGCGAGGGGGATGCCGTCCACCTTGAGGTAGCCGATCTCCTCTGGGAGGTTCGGACAGAGCCACGTCTTCCCGTAGGGCACCCAGGGGTCCAGCCGGAGCAGGGTCCGCAGGCAGAGCAGCGGTGATGCCGCCGCCCAGGCTTGGGGCGAGCACGAGGTTGGGTACCCGACCGGCACGGCGAGCTCGGTGCGGTCGAGCCCGCTGAACAGCTCCGGCAGTCGGCCCCCCTGGGCCTGGGCCGCGTCGAGCAGGCCGAAGATGAGCTTCTGGGCGGCGCCGTCGTAGCCGTAGCGGGCCAGGCCGGCGGCGACGATGGCCGTGTCGTGGGGCCACACCGACCCGCAGTGGTAGCTGATCGGGTTGTAGGCGGGGCTGTCCTGCGACAGCGTGCGCAATCCCCAGCCGCTGTTCATGGCCGGTGAGATGAGCTTCTCGGCCACGTGCCGGGCCTTGTCCTCGTCCACGATGCCGGTCCAGAGGCAGTGGCCCATGTTGGAGGTCATCGAGTCGATCGGCCGCTTGTCGCCATCCAGTCCGACAGCGAACCACCCCCTGTCCTCGAGCCAGAAGTCCCGGTTGAACGCCGCCTTGAGCTGGGTGGCCTTGGCCCGGAACCGGTCGTAGGTGGCGGTGTCGCCCACCTCGAAGGCAAAGTGGGCGCTGGCCAGGTAGGCGCCGTAGGTGTAGGCCTGCACCTCGCACAAGGCGATGGGGGCCTCGGCGACCCGGCCGTCCCCGTAGCGGATGCCGTCCCAGCTGTCCTTCCAGCCCTGGTTGGCCAGTCCCCGGTCGGTGGCTCGCTTGTATTCCACATAGCCGTCGCCGTCGGCGTCGCCGAACTGCTCGATCCACTCGATGGCCCGAGCCGCGTTGGGGAGGAGCTCGTCGACCATCTCGCGGGCCACGCCCCACCGGCGCATCTCACCGAGCAGCATGACGAAGAGCGGGGTGGCATCTGCCGTCCCGTAGTAGATGCTGCCTCCCCCGAGGGACAGCGAGGCGGCGGTACCGAAGCGCATCTCATGGAGGATCCGCCCGGGCTCCTCCTCGTGTCGGGGGTCGACTTCTTTCCCTTGGAACCGGGCCAGCGTCTGGAGCACCCCTCGGGCCAGGTCGGGGTCGACAAGCAGGGCCATCCAGGCGGTGAGGAGGGAGTCGCGCCCGAACACCGTCATGAACCAGGGCGCGCCTGCGGCCACCACCACCCGCTCGGGGAAGTCCGGGTCGAAGATGCGCAGGGCCCCGAGATCCTCGGCGCTGCGAGCGACGACCTCGGCCAGCCCCGGGTGGCTGGTCTCGACGTGGGGTACCTGCCGGCGCCACTTCTCGAGCCGCTCGGAGGGAGTGGCCCGCTCGACCGGCTCGCCGCACCGATACCTCGGGTCGATGGCCGAGCCCTCGAACACCGGCCCGACCTCGACACAGGTCGACCACTGGCCCCGGGGCGGCACGATCACCTCGAAGGTGGCCAGGTCGGGGCTCAGGCCGGTGGCCCCGCCGAAGCGGAGCTCGACGCCCCGGACCACGCCGCCCCGGCTGTAGGAATAGGTCACGACCCCGTGTGGGGAACGCCCGTTTGTCGTCGGCTCGCCGGAGTTCGAGTCTTCGCCTTCCGCGCTCCGGTCCGCCGCGTCGCCGTCCACCGACGGGTCGGTCCGGTGCTCGGGGCCCGCCGGGGTGACGGCGGCGGACAGCTCGCCGGCGGTCGGCTGGCTCCCCGCCCGCCCCTCCTTGACCGCGAACAGGTTGGCGAAATCGCACCCGATGAGCACCTCGACGGTGCAGAGGGCCGGCTCCTCCCCGAAGTTCCTGATGGCCAGGTCCTCCCGCATCCCCTGGCCGACGTAGCGGTCCCGGAACACCATGAGGGTCGAATCGGCCCGGCCGGTCGTGGGCAGACAGCGGGAGACAAACGTGGCCGAGAACGGATCGGTGGTCACGGCAGCCAGGGGCTCGGTGGGCACCCCGTTGACCAGGATCTCGAACCTCGACAGGATGCGGGTGTCCCGCACGAACAGCCCGTGGGGTGCCAGGGGGGACATGTCGCCGGCGCTGGTGCTGATGGCGAAGGTCGATTCGTCCACCAGCGTGACGGCATCGGTGCTGGATCCGAGCTTGGCCACCGGGCCATCGAAATTCCACGGGTTGGCCATGGAGGTACGGTACCGGCTGACCTGCCGACTGGATAGCACCCTGTCCGGCCCGGGGTGCCCCTGGCTGGTCCTTTCGGATTAGCCCTATTCTCATAGGAGAAACTACAGATTCCCGCTAAGATCGGTGGCGTGCCCGTCGGAACAGACACAGAAGCCGACACCGGAGTGGTCGACGGGAAGGCCGGCCCACCCCTGCTGGAGATCGCCGATCTTCACGTGTCGGCGGATGGCGCGCCGATCCTCAAGGGGATCGACATCGTCGTCAGGTCGGGCGAGATCCATGCGCTCATGGGCCCGAACGGTTCGGGCAAGTCGACACTGGCCAAGGTATTGCTGGGCAACCCCGCCTACGACATCACCGCCGGCTCGATCCGTCTACGGGGCGAGGACATCACCACGTGGCCGACCGACGTCCGGGGCAAGGCCGGGATGTTCCTCGCCTTCCAGGAGCCCGAGTCGATCGCGGGCGTTCCGGTGATCCAGTTCCTCCGTCAGGCCCTCTCGGCCCGCCGCGGCATGGACATGTCGGCCCTCGAGATCCGACTCATGATGATGGAGTGGATGGAGAAACTGGGCATGGACCCGGCGTTCGGTGAGCGGCATCTGAATGACGGGTTCTCCGGCGGCGAGAAGAAGCGGAACGAGATCCTCCAGATGGCCATCCTCGAGCCGGAGCTGGCCGTCCTGGACGAGACCGATTCGGGGCTCGACGTGGATGCCCTGCGCACCGTGGCCCGGGGGATCCGGACCGTCCGGGAGTCACGACCGGAGCTCGGCGTCATGGTGATCAGTCACTATGAGCGCATGCTGCACGAGCTCGCTGCCGACCGGGTACACGTCCTCGTCGACGGGGTGATCGTCGCCCGGGGTGGACCCGAGTTGGTCACGGCGCTCGAGATCGAGGGGTACGACGCATGGCGCAGGTGAAGACCGAGGCTCCGCGGGAACTGGACGTCGCCCGTCTGAAGAAGGACTTCCCGCTGTTGGCCCGCGAAGTGCACGGGCATCCCATCACCTACCTCGACTCGGCCGCGTCAGCCCAACGCCCAGTGCAGGTGCTGGACGCCATGCGCGAGTACGACGAGACCACCCATGCCAACGTCCATCGGGGCGTCTACTCGATTGCCGAGGAAGCGACCCGTCGTTTCGAGGCGGCTCGGCAGAATGTGGGTGCCTTCATCGGCGCGGCCGAGCCCACTCGGGAGGTCGTGTTCACCAAGAACGCCACCGAGGCCCTCAATCTGGTGGCCCACAGCTGGGGGCGGGCCAACCTCCAGGCCGGCGACAGCATCGTGCTCACCGAGATGGAGCACCACGCCAACATCGTGCCCTGGCACATCCTCGCCGCTGAGCGCGGCCTGACCATCCGTTGGATACCCGTCGACGACGAAGGCCGCCTGACACTGGACCATCTCGAGCAGCTGCTCGAGGGTTCGAAGCTGCTCGGGATCACGTGCATGTCCAACGTCCTCGGGACACTGAATCCGGTGGCTGACATCGCGGCCGCCGCCCATCACGCCGGCGCGGTGGTGGTGGCCGACGGTGCCCAGTCCGTCCCGCACCTGCCGACCGACGTGAGCTCCCTCGGCGTCGACTTCCTGGCCTTCAGTGCCCACAAGATGCTCGGGCCGACCGGCATCGGCGTGTTGTGGGGACGCGAGGACTTGCTGGCCGGCATGGGCCCGTTCCTCGGGGGTGGCGAGATGATCCTGGACGTCCGCAAGGACGGGTTCACCCCGAACGACATCCCATGGCGGTTCGAAGCCGGCACCCCTCCCATCACCGAGGCGATCGGGCTGAGCGCAGCCGTCGACTACCTCCGGTCAGTCGGCATGGAGGCCGTCCGCTCGCACGAGGTCTCACTGACCACCTACGCGCTCACAACCCTGGCCGACCGCTTCGGGGACGACATCCGCATCTTCGGGCCCGCCGACCCGATAGACCGAGGCGGAGTCATCTCCTTCTCCTACCGCGACATCCACCCTCACGACGTGTCCCAGGTGCTCGACGAGTACGGGGTCTGCGTGCGGGCGGGTCACCACTGCGCCAAACCGCTCATGCGCCGGATCGGCGTCAATGCCACCGCTCGGGCATCGCTCGCCCTCTACAACGACCGGGCCGACGTGGAGACCTTGGCCGACGCCCTGGCCCAGGCCGGAGCGTTCTTCGGATGAGAGACGGACGGTACGCTGAGCCCGTGAGACCTGTGGTAACGCTTCCGGCCATCGACCGGACCGTCCCGAAGGGCCCCGTCGAATGAGCGGTATCGAAGATCTGTACCGCGAGATCATCCTCGACCACTACCGCTCGCCCCGTAACCGCGGTGAGCTCGACTCGCCCCCGGCCCGGCGGGTCGAGGGCTTCAATCCGTTGTGCGGGGACGAGGTCGTGGTGACCCTGGACGTGCAGGAAGGCGTCGTCTCCGACATCAAGATCGCCGGGACCGGCTGCTCGATCAGCCAGTCCTCCGCCTCCCTCATGTCGGCGGCCGTGAAGGGCAAGCCGGTTCCGGAAGTGCGGGATCTAATCCGTACGTTCAAGGGGATGATGTCGATCCACGAATCGACCCTGCCCTCGGGGAACGGCGACTCCGGCGAGCCGGATGCGCAGGTCGAGGTGCTCGAGCCCGAGGCCGTCGATGTCGATTCGCTCGGCGAGCTCGCCGCACTGCAGGGTGTGGTCAAGTTCCCCGTGCGCATCAAGTGCGCCACGCTAAGCTGGAACACGCTCGCCCAGGGGCTCGACGAGACCGAGTCGGTCGCCTGATCCGTCGGCGCCGGCCCACCGCTCAACAGGGCGTGGGGTCGAAGTCCGTCTCGATGGTGGTGGTCGTGCTGGACGGGGCCGAGGTGCCGGGTGTCGACTGGGACGTCGAGGGCGGGACGGTGGTCGTGGTGGTCGGCACCGGGCCGTAGGGCCCCGGGGGCGGGGCGAAGGCCGGCCCGGGCGCTTGACCGAGGAACTGGGCGATGACCGCCGCGGCCTGGGGCTGCTGCACGTACAGCACATCCCCGAGCGAACCGAACCGCGAGCTGTAGGCCGAGTAGGTGGGAAGCGTGGCGGTCTGCAGGGACTGCGAAGCGAAGGTGTGGAACTGCCGGGCCAGCGAGATGAGATCGCCGATGCTGAACGTGGAATCGATGGTCACGCCCTGGACCACGGACCCGATGAACGCGTTGAGGGTCAGCGGGTTGTACCTGGTCTCGGCCTGGTTGATGAGGGCCTTGAGGAAGGCGTTCTGGCGCTGGATACGACCGAAGTCGCTGGTACCGTCGGTCTGCCAGTAGCCGTTCTTCTCGTACTGATAGTGACGGCTCCGGGCCACAGCCAAGGAGTACCCGCCGTTGAGGTGCTGGCAACCGGGTTGCACGATGTTGAGACCCGTGTAGGTGTCGCGGGCCGGATCGGGGAAGTTGAGGTTGATCCCGCCGATGGCGTCCACCGCGCCGCGGAATCCCTCGAAGTCGATCTGCACGGTGTGCTCGATGGGGATGTTGAAATCGGCCTCGATGGTCTGGACGAGCTGATCGGGGCCAGATCCGTACGTGGCGTTGATGCGGTTGTAGCTGCCGATCTGCTTCGTGTCGCCGGCCACCGTCACCATGGTGTCCCGGGGGATCGACAGCACCCGGACATCCCCGGTGGCCGGGACGACGTGCATGATCTTGACCACGTCGCTGCGTTGGCCGCCGTAATCCTCCGTGTCACCGAAATGAGCCTGGTCGGCCGCGCTAACCCCGACCCGGGAATCCGATCCGATGAGGAGGACGTTGAAGGGCTGGCCCGCCGGCGCCTTGGTTAGGTGCTTCACCGTGACCTTGGCCACCTGGTCGAACCGGTACTGCAGGTAGGCGTAGCCCGACCCCACCCCCACCAGGGCCAGGGCCACGATCACCACCCCGGCGAGGAGGACCCGGTCGAGCCAGCTGCGCTTGGCCCTCCGCCCGGCGCCATTCTTCCGCCCGGCTCGGCCGGTCCGCCGGGCGGCGGCGCGTCGCCCGCTCCGGGACTCGGGAGGACCGGGGTCGGCGGCAGGAACGCCAGCGCCGGCCGCCAGCAGGGCCGATGCGGTGGGTGGGCCCGGGGCCTCGGTTCCCTCCTCGGGTTGGCTGTCACCAGGAGGTGCGGACGAGCGGCCTCGCTTGCTGTGGGCTCCACCTCGTCGACGGTCCCGGCGAGCCATGGAGGCAGACGCTACCAACCGGGCTTCGGGAATTCGGGACAACCCCGGCCGGCGTCGAGCCGGACCGACGGCGCCTCCGGCGCAAGGTCGGATGGGCGAGCCGGGTCAGGAGAAGGATCCGTACCCCGTCCGGTCGACGATGTCAGCCAGCTCGGGCTCGCCGCTCGCCACCACCCGGCCGTCGGACAGTACGTGGACGACGTCCGGCCGCAGCACGGCGAGCAGACGGCGGAAGTGGGTGATGGCCAGCACGCCGAGGTCCCACTCGGTGGTGGCCTCCTCCACGCGCTTCCCGACGGCGGCGAGCGCATCGATGTCGAGCCCGGAATCGATCTCGTCCAGGACGGCGAAGCGGGGCCGGAGGACCCCGAGCTGGATGGTCTCGTTCCGCTTGCGCTCCCCACCCGACAGGTCGACGTTGAGCGGTCGATCGAGGAACCGCTCGTCGAATCCGATGCGACCCGCCTCGGCCCGCAACCGGGCGCCGACGTCGGGAAGCTCGGCGCCGGCTTCGTCAGCGCGCACGCTTCGACGGGCCGCCGTCAGCGACTGCGCCAGCGAGACTCCCGGCACCTCGATCGGATGTTGCATCCCGAGGAACAAGCCGGCCCGGGCGCGCTGCCATGTCGGGAGGGCCAGCAGGTCGATGCCGTCGAGGGTCACCGACCCGTCCAGCACCTCGTAGCCGGGTCGACCCATCAACACATGGGCCAGCGTGCTCTTGCCCGACCCGTTCGGTCCCATGACGGCGTGGACTTCGCCGCTCCGCACCGTCAAGGTGACCCCGCGCAGGATCTCGCGGCCCGGCAGCCCGGCCCGCAGGCCCTCGATACTGAGCTCACCGGTGCTCACGGGACGACCAGCGACACGTCGTCGCCCTCGACCGTCACCCGGTAGACGGGCACCGGGCGAGTGGCCGGCAGCGAGCACGGTTCCCCGGTCAGGAGGTCAAAGGTCGACCCGTGCTTGGCACACTCGATCTCGCACTCGTCGGCCCACACCTCTCCCTCGGCCAGTGAGAAGTCCTCGTGACTGCAACGGTCCCCGATGGCATGGAACCGGTCGCCGATGCGGACCAGGGCGATGCGGAGCCCGGCAACGTCGAAGCGCATGGCCTCCCCGTCGGCAAGATCGTCCCGGCCGCACAAGCGAACGGTGTGCGACCGGCCCGCACCGTCGGCCACGGACTCGGCCTGGTCGGACCGTTCCGCCCCCACGGACTCGGCCTCGTCGGCCCGCTCCGCGCCGTCAGACACCGTGCGCCCCGGTCCGTTCGGCCAAGGCCCGAGCAATAGTCGGTCGGGTGCCGCTGATCGGGACTTCGTCGGCGATGGCCTCGAAGAACCCGGCCACGATGAGCTGTTCGGCCATGGCCGGCTCGATCCCTCGCGACTCCAGGTAGTACCGCTGGTCCTCGTCGACGGGCCCGACGGTCGAGCCGTGGCTGCATCGAACATCGTTCTCCTCGATGTCGAGGTTCGGCACGGAGTCCGCATGGGCCCCCTCGTCGAGTACGAGATTGTGGTTGGTCTGCATGGCGTCGGCCCGGACGGCGCCCCGTCGAACCCGGATCAGCCCGCTGTAGACCGAATGAGAGCGGTCAGCCACGGCCCCCATGAACAGGAGATCGCTGGTGGTTCGGGGAGCCAGGTGATCCTGGAGCGTGCGGAAGTCGAGCATCTGGTCGTCACGCCCGATGAATGCGGCCCGCAGGAGGCTCGTCCCTGACTCTCCGGCCAGGGCCGAGTCGGTTCGCAGCCGGGCGTAGCCGCCACCCAGGGCCACCGCGAAGCTCTTGAGCGTGGCGTTGTCGCCGATAACGCTGGCCTGATGGGCCAGCACCCAGGCGTTGGGGCCGAGGGACTGGACGCTCACGAAGGACAACGTGGCGTCGTCGGACACCCGCACTTCGGTGACCGGAGCTACCAGGTGCTCGGGCGCGGCGGCACCGGGCTGGACGACGGGAGTGGCCGCCGGCGCGGTCCCGTCGGCCAGGAGCGCGGTGCCGGTACCCACCGCGATCTCCACCAGCCCCGCCACCGACCCGGCTCCGGCGCGGACCACCGTCCGGGGGAAGAGGGCATCTCCCTCTGCGCCCGTCACGACGTGCACGACCACGATGGGCTCGTCGACGGTGGCACCCGGGGCGATGTCGACGACGAGGGGCTCGGTCGCGAAGGCATCGTTAAGGAGCTGGAATTCGTGTGGGTCGCTCACCACCGAGCCGAGCAGGGTGCCGGACCGGTCGAGCTCGGACAGGCGGCCGAGGGCGAGGAGGCGGTCATCGACCGCTGAGGCCACGGTGGCCAGCACACCATCCACCGTCACCATGAGGGCCGACCGGGGCCCCAGGCCGTCCACCAGGGAGCGGACCGGCTCCGAGGAAAGCACCACCGCCCGGTCCGAAGGCCCCTTCGACGGGGCAGTCACCGGGTGGAACCGGTCGAGGTCGAGCTGGTCGATCCGGCTGTATCGCCAGACCTCGTCCTTCTCGGTGGGCAGGGGAAGCGAGGAGAAGGACTCGGCCGCTGCCCCCCGACGCTGCTGCAACCAGCTGGGCCCGGGCAGGGCAGCGGCCAATTCGGGGGTGAAGGTGGTCAGGACAACAGCCTCTCGCGAAGGGAGGCCCGGATCCCGAGCCTCCAGCCCATAGTACCCGTCGGTGCCAGCCGCCCGGCCCGAGCCGGGCGGCGGACGGGGCGACGCCCCGCGGCATCGGCGCCTACGCTCGTGCCATGCCTTCGCCATCTTGTCCCGGCGTCGAATCCTTCTCGTCCGACGTCCTCACCATCGAGGCGGACGGGCCGGTGGCCATCTTGTGGTTGGACCGTCCCGAGAAGCGCAACGCCATGGGGCCCGCCTTCTGGTCCGACCTGCCCCGGGCCATGGCCGCCATCGGTTCCGACCCCGCGCTCCGGGTGGTCGTGGTCGCGGCCAGGGGGCCTCATTTCTCGGTCGGGCTCGACCTGGTGGCCATGGCGGGCCTGACCGGGCCGTCCCCCGGCAACGGCGCCCCGGTCTCGATGGCCGCCCGGGCCCGATCGGCCCGAGCCGAGATCCAGCGACTCCAGGCGTCGGTGAGCGCGGTGGCCGACTGCCCGCTGCCGACCGTCGCCGCCGTCCACGGCTACTGCATCGGCGGTGGGGTGGACCTGGCCGCGGCCTGTGACATCCGGTTGGCCAGCGCGGACGCCGTGTTCTCCGTCCGGGAGACCAAGGTGGCGATCGTGGCCGACCTCGGCAGCCTCCAGCGCCTGCCGCACATCATCGGGAAGGGCCACCTGGCCGAGCTGGCCTACACCGGGAAAGACATCACCGCGGCCCGAGCGCAGTCGATCGGTCTGGTCAACGACGTCAGTGCGGACCCCGAGCAGCTGCTCGTCGACGCACGGTCGTTGGCCGCGGTCATCGCCGCCAATTCGCCGCTCGCCGTCCAGGGCACCAAGGCCGTGCTCACCGCAGGCGAGGGGCGATCGGTGGTGGAGGGTCTCGAGTTCGTGGCCACCTGGAACGCCGGCTTCCTCGCCTCCGACGATCTCACCGAGGCTATGACCGCCTTCATGGAGAAGCGGCCAGGGGTGTTCACCGGGAACTGATCGGCGGGCCACCTCGGGTTCGCGTCGAGGATCGTCCCGGTGCCGACGGCGCCACTCGACGGTCAGCGGCGGCGGCGCCACCAGCGCCGCTCGCTGCGCTGCTCGCGCCGATCCTCCTCCTCGACCTCGGCGACGACCTCGGGACCGACCGAGTTGATGATGTTCTCAGCCTGGTCGAGCAGCTTGGCCGCCTCGTCGCCGGGGACGTCTGGCATGGGTTCGAGCTTGGGCTCCACCAGTGACCCGTGGGCCCAGCCGACGTCGGCCAGGCGCCTCGAGTAGGAGGGGCAGTTGTCCGGACAGCGCCAGGGCGCCTCGGGGGCCAGGTCCAGGTTGCAGAACCGGGCCACCTCACCCGAATCGTAGGTGCGGCTCTGGAAGTGCTTGCACTCTTCCCTCATCGCCATGGCGACATTCTGCCTTTCCGAGCGGCCGCCCGCAGCTCGCCGGCGCCCGAGCCGCGCCGGTCGATCCGGCCGGTGGTCAGCCCACCGAACCTTCCATCTGCAGCTCGATCAACCGACTCCATTCGACGGCGTACTCCATCGGCAGGGTACGGGTGATCGGCTCGATGAACCCGTTGACGATCATGCCCATGGCCTGGGTCTCCGAGAGGCCGCGGCTCATGAGGTAGAAGAGCTGCTCTTCCCCGACCTTCGAAACGGTGGCCTCGTGCCCGATGCGGGCATCGCGCTCGGCCACCTCCATGTAGGGCTTGGTCTCGGACACCGAACTGTCGTCGAGCAGCAATGCATCGCAGCGCACGAAGCTCTTGGACCGTTTGGCCCCCTCCTCGACGTGCACCTTGCCCCGGTACGTGGTCATGCCCGCGTCCTTGGAGATCGACTTGGAGATGATGGTCGAGGTGGTCTCGGGGGCGACGTGGAACATCTTGGCCCCGGCGTCCTGGTGCTGGCCGGCGCCGGCATAGGCGACTGACAGCACCTCGCCCGAGGCCTTGGGCCCCATCAGGTAGACCGACGGGTACTTCATGGTCAGCCGCGAGCCGATGTTGCCGTCGATCCACTCGACGTGGGCCTCGGCCTCGGCCCGGGCCCGCTTGGTCACCAGGTTGTAGACGTTGTTCGACCAGTTCTGGATAGTCGTGTACGTGATGCGGGAGCCTTCGAGCGCCACCAATTCGACCACGGCGGAATGCAGCGAGTCGGTCGTGTAGACCGGTGCCGAGCACCCCTCGATGTAGTGCACCTGGGAGCCGACGTCGGCAATGATGAGCGTGCGCTCGAACTGCCCCATGTTCTCGGCGTTGATCCGGAAGTAGGCCTGGAGCGGCTGGTCGACGACCACACCCGGCGGCACGTAGATGAACGACCCACCCGACCACACCGCCGAGTTGAGGGCGGCGAACTTGTTGTCGTTGGGCGGGATGATCTTCCCGAAGTACTTGTGGACCAGTTCGGGATAGTCCCGCACTGCGGTGTCCATGTCGCAGAAGATGATGCCCTTGGCCTCGAGATCTTCGCGGTTACGGTGGAAGACCACCTCCGACTCGTACTGAGCGGTGACGCCGGCCAGGTACTTCCGCTCGGCTTCGGGGATGCCCAGCTTCTCGTAGGTGTTCTTGATGCTGTCGGGGAGATCGCTCCAGTCCTCGACCTGCCCCGACGTGGGCTTGATGTAGTAGTAGATGTCGTCGAAGTCGAGGTCCGGCATGTTGACCGCGAACCACTCCGCCATGGGGCGCTTTTCGAATCGGCTCAGCGCGCGGAGGCGGAAGTCGCGCATCCAGTCGGGCTCTTTCTTCATGGCCGACATTTCGCGCACGATGGACTCGTTGAGGCCCTTCTTGGGCTTGAAGACGTAGTCCTCTTCGTCGGACCACCCAAGCTTGTACTTGCCGAGATCGAGGTCGGTCGTGGTCATCGCGCTCCCTGGCAGCGACCCGGCGGGCCGCTATTTCTCCTATTCAGATAGTAACAACCCCTCGCCCCGGCCTGAACCGGGGGCGAACGTCCAGGCCAGGCGGACGTGCCATCCTGGTCGGATGGTTGCCGAGCCCACCCCGGGCGCCACCAGGCCGGCGATCGAGCCCCCGGCCCCGGCGCGACGCCCCGTCGAGCTCGAGGCCCATGGTGATGTCCGGGTCGACGACTGGTACTGGCTCCGCGACAAGGACGATCCGGAGGTCATCGCCCACCTGGAGGCCGAGAACGCCTACACCGAGGCCACGACCGCCGTCACCCAGGGACTGAGGGACACCCTCTTCGAGGAGATCGTGGCCCGGATCGAGGAGACCGACCTGTCGGTCCCGGTCCGCAAGGGCAGCTGGTTCTACTACACCCGCACCCTGGAGGGGAGCAGCTACAGCATCCACTGCCGGTGCCCGGCCTCGGGCATCGGGCCGCCGACACCGGCGCCGGAGGGCTCACCCTCCGCCGGCCGCCAGGAGCCCCTGCCCGGAGAGGAGGTCCTCCTCGACGAGAACCTCCTGGCCGCGGGGCACGACTTCCTGGCTGTCGGGAATCTCGAGGTCAGTCCCGATCACCGCCGCCTGCTCTACTCGACCGACACCAACGGGGCCGAGCGCTACACCATGCGCTTCCTCGACCTCGACGGCGGGATCGAGTCGGCCGAGTCGCTGGAGGACACCTCGTACGGGGCGGCCTGGGCCGACGACAACACCACGGTGTTCTTCGTGAGGGTGGACGAGGCCATGCGGCCTTACCAGCTCTGGCGGCACGAGGTCGGCACCGATCCGGCTAGCGATGTGCTGGTCTACGAGGAGCCCGACGAGAGCTTCTACCTGTCGGTCTCCCGGACCAAGGACGAGCGCTGGATCCTGATGGACCTGGAGTCGAAGGTGACGACCGAGGTGCGCTCGCTCCGCGCCGACGATCCCCTCGGAGCGTTCGTGGTCATCGAGCCCCGCCGCCACGGGGTCGAGTACCGGGTCACCCACGACCGGGGCGGACCGGACGGCGGGCGCGACAGCCGGTTCCTCATCGTGACCAACGACGGTGCCGAGGACTTCCGGTTGATGTCCGCTCCGGACGATTCGCCCGCCCGGGACAATTGGGTGGAGGTGATCCCGTCCCGGTCCGGCGTTCGACTGGACAACGTCGACCCGTTCGCCGGATGGTTGGTCGTCTACGAGCGGGCGGGAGGGGAAACCCGGATCCGCGTCATCGATGCCTCCGGTGACTCCGGGGCGATCGACCGGCCAGAGACTCCGTCGACGGTCTGGGGCGGATCCAATCCGGAGTACGACTCGACGACGCTCCGCTATGAGTACACCTCGCTGGCCACGCCGCGGTCCGTCTACGACCTCGACCTTCCGACCGGGCGGTCCATGTTGCGCAAGCGCCAGCCCGTGCTCGGCGACTTCCAATCGGATCGGTACCGCACCGAACGCGCCTGGGCCGTGGCCGAGGACGGGGCCCGGGTGCCCATCTCGTTGGTCTACCGGTCCGACCTGGTGGTCCGGCCCGGTGAATCCGGGCCGGGGGGCGCCACGGGTGGGGCGCCGTGTCTCCTCTATGGATACGGCTCCTACGAGGCGTCGATGGATCCGACGTTCTCGTCCCTCCGGCTGAGCCTGCTCGACCGGGGCATGGTGTTCGCCATCGCCCATGTGCGCGGCGGCGGGGAGATGGGGCGAGCCTGGTACGAGGAGGGGAAGTTGGCGGCGAAACCCAACACGTTCACCGACTTCATCGCCTGCGCGCGGACGCTGATCGGCGAGGGCTGGACCTCGCCCGACCGGTTGGTGGCCCGCGGCGGGAGCGCCGGGGGCCTCCTCATGGGCGCGGTGGCCAACCTGGCCCCCGAGCTGTTCCGGGCGGTGGTGGCCGAGGTGCCCTTCGTCGACTGCCTGACCACCATGCTGGACGACACGCTCCCATTGACGGTGCTCGAGTGGGACGAGTGGGGCAATCCGGTGGCCGACGCCGACAGCTACCGGGTCATGAAGTCGTACTCCCCCTACGACAACGTCCGATCGGTCGACGCCACGGGACGCCCGGTCCGGTACCCGGACATCCTGGCCACCGCCGGACTGAGTGATCCCCGGGTGGGGTTCTGGGAACCCACCAAATGGGTGGCCAAGCTCCGAGCGGCCAATCCGGAGAACAGAGTCCTGCTGAAGACCGAGCTCGGTGCGGGCCATGCCGGCCCGTCGGGTCGCTACGACGCGTGGCGGGACGAAGCTTTCGTCTACTCGTTCATCCTCGACGCCGTGGGCCTCGCCGACGCCTAGAAAGCGACGGCGATCGCGAGCGGCGACCACCGGTCGCTCGACATCGTCGGAGAGTGCGGCCCCCTCCGCCTCGGCGAACAGACCCTCCCGGACGGGAGACCGGACGCCGACGAATGCGGCGACCCACCGGGGGTACGACCCGGTGCCGGCGAGGTCAACCGACCGAGGTGGTGGTGGTCGAGGAGACGCCCGAACCGCCCGGGGCGGCCAGCGCCGGCTCGAAGGTGAGCACGAACGGGGACCGGATGATGGCGGGGATCATGACCGGCACGCCGTCGACCTGCAGTGCCACCGCCAGCGTTCCGAGCTCCACCCGGGTGGCGCCGGTCGCCTGGATCTGCTGGAGCCCACCAGCCTGCATGGTGCCGGTCCAAAGGGTGGTTCCGTCCGACACCGAGGTGGCGTTCACCCAGCATGGCCCGGAGGTGGAGATGGTGAGACGGTAGGCGGCGGCACTGACCGGGTACACCGCGGTGCCCGCTGTCGATGACAGGGCGACAAGTTGGGGCGGGGCGGTGGTCGGGGTGGCCTTCGTCCGGTGACGCGACCCGCTCGCCGGCGCGGTCGGAGTCGCCGCGTGGGCGGTGGACGACGTGGCCCCACCGGTCGTTCGCTTCGGGTGTTGGCGCTGGCTCCCCACGATGGCCAGCACGCCGAACAGCAGCGCCACCACCACGACCGCCGCCGCCACCGTCAGCCCCCGTCGCGGGCGGTGGTTCATCGATTCGAGGGCATGACGCTGAGCCCGGTCCATGCGCGACCGTGGCGCGCCCGCGGTGACCTCGGTGTGGAAGCGGTCCTGAAGCTTCGCGTCGTCGAACACCAGCGGTATCCCGGGCTCGGGACGCTCGCTTCTCGCCACCGGCGGGGGAACCGGGCTCGAGCTTCGCGGCGTGGCCGGCGGGGCGTCGACCGCCCCGCCCATTCCGGCCAGTCGAGGCGAAGGGGCGACCGCATCGGGTCGCCGGTAGGAGCGGGGTCGGGGCTCGGAGCCGGTGGTCGGATGATCGGCGGGCTCGGGCCCCGTCCCGGCCTCGGACCGGGGATCATCGGTCGTCAGGACCGACCGCTCGGAGAGATGCTCGAGGGTACCGAGTGCCGAGTGGTAGTGGCGCACCGAGCTCAGGTCCTCAGCGCTCGGTCGGCGCAGGACCGAGACCGCGGCCACCACCACGGCGACTACGGCGATTGCCCCGAGGACGTACCACATCCCGACCATTCAACCCGAACCGCCGGCCGACCGGCGAGCGGACGTCCCGGTGGGCCGCACCCGACCGAGGCCTCCGGTGGAGCCCGGGAGTCAGCCCAGGTCAGATGGCCGTGATCGAGGTCAGCCCGCCGTCGACGACGAGGTAGGTGCCGGTGACGAACGAGGCCTCCTCGGAGAGCAGGAACCGGATCGGCCGGGCTATCTCGTCGGGGCTCGACACCCGCTTGAGAGGAGTGCGCTCCTCGAGCTGTTGGCGGAACCCGGGAAGCTCGAAGGCGGGGGCGAGCATGGGGGTGGCCACCGCCCCCGGGCAGACCGCGTTGACCCGGAAGCCTTCGATGGCGAAGCGGTGGGCGATCGATCTCATGACCCCGAGGATCCCGCTCTTCGACGCACAGTACGCAGTGAGGTACGAGCTGCCGAACAGGCCCTCGATCGACGAGATGAGCACGACGGCCGAACCGGGGCCGGCCTGGCGGAACGGTTCGATCACCAGGCGGCTGATCACGGCCGCGGCGCGGAGGTTCACATTGAGCGTCGCGTCCCACACCTCGTCGTCGAGGAGGTCGAGGGGCACGGCGCCGGGTACTCCGGCCGCGTGGACGAATCCACCGAGTGACCCGAGTGCCTCTGCCGTGCGGGGCACCGCCTCCTCGACGACCGAGGTGTCGGCCACATCGAGGATCGACCAGTCGGCCACCACGCCGTGCCGCTCCCGGCAGAGGGATGCCGTCTCCTCGGCGCCGTCGGCGTTGACGTCCCACACCGCTACGGGCCGGCCCACCTCGGCCAAGGCCAGCGCCGTCTCGCGCCCGATGCCCGAGCCCCCTCCGGTGACGAGCACGCCGGTGGCCGGCCACCCGAGCCGGTCGAGCCTTGTGCCCGGTTCGGTTGGGGCATCCCGGGCCGTCGACGTTGCACCCTCCGAGTGGCGTGGCATCGGGGCAGTCTGCCAGACGAGCCCCCGGTCGATCAGGTCCGCAGCGTCGCTCGCGGCTGCAAGCCGGCGGGGATGTCCGCCCGGCGGGGGTTCGCGCGGTCGCGTTCGGAGAGCACCGGGTCGGTCAGGCCCCAGTCGGCACCGATGGCCGGGTCGTCCCAAGCCACCCCCAGCTCGTCGTCCGGGTTGTAGTAGCCGTCGACCAGGTACCAGAGGGTGAGGTCGGTGAGCGAGGCGAAGCCATGGGCGACGCCGGGCGGGATGAACAACCCGCGGTCTCTTCCACCGTCGAGGTCGAGACCGAGGGTGGCGCCGTCGGTCGGCGAGCCCTGGCGCAGGTCGTGCAGGACGACGCGGGCGGTCCCCCGCAGCACGTACCAGTAGTCGGCCTGGTGCAGGTGGTAATGGAGGCCGACGATCGCCCCGGCCTGCTTCTCGGACCGGTTGGCCTGGGTCATCTCGCGTCCGAGGGGGAACCAGCTGCGCCGGTACGTCTCGACGAACCGGCCGCGATCGTCGCCGTGCGCGTTGGGCTCCACCACCACCACATCGGCGATGACCTCGGATTCCTTGATGTCTGGCACGCCCTACTCCCCGTCCTCGTCGTCCAGATCCCGGGCCACAGTAGCGAAGGTGCTCCGGAAGAACAGGAGGGGCGACCCCTCGCCGGTGCCGAGGTCGAGCACCCTTCCCAGGATGAGCTCGTGGTCGCCCGCGTCGTGAACCAGCTCCAACTCACAGTCCACCCAGGCCAGGCTGCCAACGATGACCGGCGAGCCGGTGATCGGCGCCGGGTGCCACTCGATTCCGGAGAACTTGTCCCCACCCGAGACCGCGAATCCCCGGCACAGCTCGGCCTGGTGGTCGCCCAGGACGTTCACGCAGAAGGTGCCGGCCCGGGCGATGCGCGGCCAGCTGGTCGAGGTCCGAGCCGGCGCCACCGCCACGAAGGGTGGGTCGACCGAGAGCGAGACGAAGGCCTGGCAGGTGAAACCCACCGGAGTCCCAGCCTCCATCCCCGCCACCACCGTGACACCGGTGGCGAACCGGCTCATGGCGTCCTTGAACCGATCCGGGTCGATGCCCACGGTCAGGCCTGGCCGAGGTCGATGGAGGTCCCCTCGGCCGCGGCGCTCACCTCGACGCCGTGCCCCTTCGACGCCAACCGCCGGGCATGACTGAGCAATCGGTCGATCTCCTTGTCGGAGTGGGCGGGGTCGTGGTGGAACAGGCTGAGGCGGCGGGCCCCCGACTCGCCGGCCACCCGGACCGCATAGGCCGGCGTCGAGTGGCCCCAGTCGGACAGCCGCAGGAACTCCTCGTCCGAGTACTGACCGTCGTGGATGACCAGATCGGCGCCGTCACACAGGTCGAGGACCTCTTTGTCCACACTCATCCGGTCGACCGGCGCCTGGTGGTCGGAGATGTAGGTCACGACTCGCCCGTCGGCCTCGAGGCGATAGCCCAGGGTGTGCCCGAGGTGAGGGATCGATCGGGCCTTCACCCGGATCGAGCCCAGGGACAAGTCGGCGGGCCCGTCGAGGTCGTGGAACCGCAGCTCGCCGCGGAAATCGGCCATGTGGACGGGGAAGAACGGCGGCTTCACGATTTCGGAGAGGACATCGGCCAATGGTTCCCCGCCCTGGGACGGACCGTGCACGTCGAGCACGGCACCGGGGTCACGCATCGGGGCGAAGAAGGGTAGGCCCAGCACGTGGTCGTAGTGCAGATGGCTGAGGAGCGCGGTGGCCCGGAGTGGCGTGCCGGCGGCCCGCAGGGTCCCCTCGAGACGATCACCGAGGGCCCGCAGGCCGGTGCCCAGATCAAGGATGAGGGGCGGCTCCCCTTCCGCCTCGACCAGCACGCAGGACGTGTTGCCCCCATAGCGACGTTGCTGTTCCGAACAACACGGGCACGAGCCCCGGACGCCATAGAAGGTGACCTTCACCGAGGGTGGAGGCTAGTCGGATGGCCGCCGGGTCCCCCGGCTACCCTGCCGTTCCGTGGAGCACGGGACGGTGAGGGCCAACGGCCTCGAGTTCGCCTACCTGCACGAGGGCCCGCCCGGGGGGCCGCTGGCCCTCTGCCTCCACGGGTTCCCCGACACCGCCCACACCTGGCGCCATCTGCTCCCCCGCCTGGCCGGCGCCGGGTTCCACGCCGTCGCCCCCTTCCTACGCGGCTACGCCCCGACCCAGCTGGCCGAGGACGGGCGCTACGACACGGGCACGCTGGCTGTCGACGCCTGCCAGCTGCACGACGCCCTGGGCGGGGGGGTGGACGCGGTGCTCATCGGTCACGACTGGGGCGCCTTGGCCGCCTATGGAGCGGCGGCATTCCAGCCCGACCGGTGGCGCCGCGTGGTCACCGCCGCCGTGGCCCCGCCAGGCTCGATGGCCGACGGGTTCTTCCGCTTCGACCAGCTCCGGCGCAGCTGGTATGTGTTCTTCTTCCAGACCGCGCTGGCCGAGCACGCGGTGTCCCTGGACGGCTATGCCTTCATCGATCGGCTGTGGGCGGACTGGTCGCCGGGATTCGACGGCTCTTCGGACGCGGCGAGGGTCAAGGAGGCGCTCGCCGCCCCCGAGCGCCTGAGCGCGGCGATCGGGTACTACCGGGCCATGTTCGCCGGCCCCCCGGAGGACCCCACCGCGGCCGAGGCCCAGGCGGCGGCGGGGAGGATCGCCCCGCAGCCCACCCTCTACCTGCACGGCACCGACGACGGCTGCATGGGGATCGACACCATCGGCCCGGTCACCCAGTTCCTGGCGCCCGGATCGGAGCTCACGGTGGTCGAGCGGGCGGGTCACTTCCTCCACCTCGAGCGGCCCGATCTGGTGGGCGACCGCATCATCGAGTTCGTCGCCGCCTGACCGCCGTCGCCACTGCCGCGGGTCAGGGCAGGCGGATGGTGCCATCACTGCCGCGAACCGCCATCCCCTCGGCCACCAGCGCTCCGGCGATACGGCGGGCGCGTCTCGGATCGTCGGGCCATCCGGCCGCCGCGGCCAGACCGCCGCTGCCCACGGGGCCGTGCCGGAGCGCATCCACCAGCCGTCCCCGCCCTTGGCGGTCGGAGCCGTCGAACCGGCTTGCCGCGACCGAGACCCCGGCCGAGCCGCGGGCCGGGTCGGGCGGCGGGCGGCCGGCGCGCGCCCATCGGCACCTGCGCCGGAGCGGGCACTGGTGGCAACGCGGAGCGGTAGACAGACAGACCAGAGCACCGAGGTCGAGCAGGGCTTGGCCGAACTGCCACCCGTGTCCGACGGGGACCATGGCGTCCACCAGCTCTTGTGCTTCGCGGAACCGGACCGGCCTTCCGACCACCGCCCGGGACAGGACCCGACCGGCATTGGTGTCGACCACCCCGACGTCGGCCCCGAAGGCGAAAGCGCGAACGGCGCGGGCCGTATATGCGCCCACGCCGGGCAGCGTCAGCAGCGAGGCGAGGTCGACCGGGACACGACCGCCGTGGTCGTGCACGATCGCTCCGGCCGCGCGGTGCAGGCTGGTTGCCCTCCGGTTGTAGCCCAGGCCCCGCCAGGCCCGCAGCACGTCACCCACCGAAGCGGAGGCACAGGCCGCTGGGGTGGGAAACTCGGTCAGGAAGCGTCGGTAGGCCGGCACCACCCGGGAGACCTGGGTCTGCTGGGTCATCACCTCGCTCACCAACACGGCCCAGGGATCGCGGGTGGCGCGCCAGGGAAGGTCCGGCCGCCTCGATCTCTCTCCGCCGGCCTCCCCCCACCGCTCGATGGCCCGCCCGAGGTCGCGAACCTGGCGCGGGTGGCGGACCGGGGTGGGCGCCATCGTCCCGGCGGCGGTCGCCCGCTTCAGTCCCAGACGTCGTCCCCGTAGGGACGCCGACGCGGCGGCGCGGCGGACCGCTTCCACACCATGACCTTGCGCCGGAAGAAGCACACTTCCTCACCGCGTTGGTTGAATCCCTTGCTCTCGACGGTCACCACGCCCCGGTCGTCCTTCGACTTCGACTCGACCTTGTCGATCACCTTGGTCTCGGCGTAGATGGTGTCGCCGTGGAAGGTGGGAGCGCGGTGGATGAGCGACTCGACCTCGAGATTGGCAATGGCCATGCCGCTCACGTCGGGGACGCTCATGCCGAGCACCAATGAGTAGACCAAGTTGCCCACCACCACATTGCGGCCCTGCACCGTCTCGTGCTCTGCATACCAGGCGTTGGTGTGCAGCGGGTGGTGGTTCATGGTGATCATGCAGAAGAGGTGGTCGTCGGCCTCGGTGATGGTCTTGCCCGGCCAGTGGCGGTAGATGTCGCCCGGTTCGAATTCTTCGAAGTAGCGACCGAACGGGCGGTCGAACGTGGTCATGCTCAGTCGCGCACCAACGTCGGCCTGGTGGTGAATCCGAGCACCCAGTCGGTGTGCGAGTCGCCGTCGATGGCCATCCGCCAGGTGTACCGGGTGCCCGGGGTGAGGGGCAATGGGCCCAGGTTGACGGCGAGAGCCACGTCGATCGGCGATCCCTCGGGGATCCCCGGGGGCCGTCCGACGGTGAACTCGCCCCTGACCTCCACCGGGTGCTCGCCCTCGGGCGTCTCGACCAGCACCGGCCGGCCGTCGGCGTCCTCCAAGAAGAGCTCCCAGTGATGGGCGGACTCGGCTTCGTGCCAGCCCACGTCGATCTTGAGCGCGATGGCCGAAGGCACGGGGTCGGGGCCGGTCATGCTCCATCCCCCACCGAGCACGTACAGCTTTCCGTCGGACACCTGGGCGGCGTCGCACAACATCATGGTCACTCTCACGGCGTCGAGGATACTCCCGTGGCCCCGAGGCCCCGGTGAGAACCGGTCGGTGCGTTCCCACTGGTCTGGGGGGGCGTCGGTGCGGGAGGCGCGACAGCAGCCCAACCGCGTGCCAGCCCCGAGCGACACCGGGTGGCCCGGTAACGTGATCTGCATGGAACTCCGGGGTCTGCGGGACGACGTCTACCGCCGACCGCTGGCCACCGCCCTCGACCGCCTCGGGATCGGCCCCGGCTGGACCTGTGTCGACGTCGGCGCCGGTGGTGGCGACGTGACGGTGGCGCTGGCCGAGATCGTCGGGCACGACGGGCGGGTCTACGCGGTGGACAGCGATCCGATGGCGCGCGACGAGGTGGCCGAGGCCGCCGCCGCCCACAGCCAGGTGCTGGCCATCACCCAAGCCGGCGAGGACCTCCGCCTCCCCGAGGCCGTCGATCTTGCCTTCTGCCGCTTCCTGCTCCTCCACGTCACCAATCCGGCGGTCGTGATCGCCCGCATGGCGGACGCCGTGCGCCCGGGCGGGTGGGTGGTGGCCCAGGAACCGATCACCTCGGCCGGTCGCATCGGCGGCCAGCCGTTCACGATGCCGGCCGCCCTCCACCCGGACATCGGAGCCCTGCTGCCCTCCCTCGCCCGCCGCGCCGGCTTGGTCACGGTCGACGCCTGGGCCGAGGCGCCGGCCGGCGCCGGACCGGGGCCGGTGGCCGACTACCTCAAGCTGGTCACCGAAGTCGACCCGGGTGACGACGCGGTGGTCCTGCCTCCCTTGGTCAGCGTGGTGGCCCAAGTCCCGGCCGGCCCGCCGGCCGGCCCTGGATAGCCTGGCTCCCGATGACGCCACCCGCACCGCCGGCTCCGGACCTGACTGCCGCGGCCGGGGCGGTGGCCACGGCCCAGTCGGTGGTCGATGCGGGGGTCGCCGCGCTGGCCGCGGCCGGCGGTCCCGACCGGGCCCAGGTAGTGGCCTACGACGTGGCCCACGCCGCCGCCGCGGTGCGGACGGCCGATGCCGTGCTGGCCTACGGGTCTTACGGTGACACCGAGGCCCGCATCGCCTGCGCCTTCGTCGCCGACGCCCTCGCCGACCTGGCGGCGCGCACCGCCGGACGCGCCGGGCAGTGGGGGGTCGCGGCGGACTGGATGAACCCGGCGGAGGGGTTCGTGACCACCTTCAGGGATCCGGACTTTCTGGCCACGCTGGCCGAGCACCCCGGCGACCGCCACCTCGACGCCGACTTCGAGCTGGTGCGCGAGACCTTTCACCGGTTCGCCGAGGAGCAGATCCGCCCCCGGGCCGAGCACATCCACCGGGCGAACACCGACATCCCCGAGGAGATCATCTCGGGGATGGCCGACATGGGCGGATTCGGCATGTCGGTACCCGAGGAGTACGGCGGGTTCGCCACCGGTGGCGAGTCCGACTACATGGGCATGGTGGTGGCCACCGAGGAGCTTTCGTGGGGATCGCTCGGAGCGGGAGGCTCGCTCATCACCCGTCCGGAGATCCTCACCCGGGCCATCGTCCACGGCGGCACCGAGGAACAGCGACGGCGCTGGCTGCCCAGGCTGGCCAGTGCGGAGGTGCTGGGGGCGGTGGCGGTGACCGAACCCGACTTCGGGTCGGACGTGGCCGGGGTGGTCACCGCGGCGGTACCGGTCGAGGGTGGCTGGCTGATCAACGGGGTGAAGACCTGGTGCACCTTCGCGGCCCGCGCCGAGGTGCTGTTGCTGCTGGCCCGTACCGACCCCGACCGGGCCAAGGCCCACCGGGGGCTGTCCCTCTTCGTCGTGGAGAAACCGAGAGCCGAAGGCCACGGTTTCGTGTTCACCCAGGAGCCCGGGGCGGGCGGGCGTCCGGGCGGCCCCGCCGGCCGCATGGAGGGGCGGGCCATCGACACCCTCGGTTACCGCGGCATGCACTCCTACGAAGTCGCATTCGACAACTGGTTCGTGCCCCAGGCCAATCTGATCGGCGGGGACGGCGGCCTCGGTCAGGGGTTCTACCTGCAGATGCAGGGCTTCGAGAACGGCCGCCTCCAGACGGCGGCCCGGGCCGTCGGGGTCATGCAGGCCGCCTACGAGGCGGCACTCGAGTACGCCCGGAACCGGGTGGTGTTCGGCGCGCCGATCATCGACTACCAGCTGACCAGGGCGAAGCTCGGCCGCATGGCCATCCTCATCCAGGCTTCCCGGCAGTTCTCGTACCAGGTCGCCCGGCTGCTGTCGAAGGGCGAGGGTGCCCTCGAGGCCTCCATGGTCAAGGCCTACGCGTGCCGGGCGGCCGAATGGGTCACCCGTGAGGCGCTCCAGATCCACGGCGGCATGGGGTACGCCGAGGAGTTCCCGGTCTCCCGCTACTTCGTCGATGCCCGGGTGCTCTCCATCTTCGAGGGGGCCGACGAGACCCTGGCCCTCAAGGTGATCGCCCGCCGGCTGCTGGCCGGCGCGGCCGCCTGATCCGGTCTGTCGCCATGGACCACGTCACGCTGGTGCAAGCAGTGCGGACCGAAGGTGAGTCGATCGTGGACGAGCTCGAGTCCGACCCCTCGATGGACACCCCGGTGCCGACCTGTGAAGACTGGACCGTCGAGGACCTGGTGGTGCACCTCGGTGCGTTCTGCGGGTTCTGGACCCACATCCTGTGCGAGGGCACCGGGCGGCCGATGACCCCTTACCCCGACCCCCCGGCGGGTGCTGCTCTCGTCAAGTGGCTGGATCAGCTCGGTACCCATCTGGTCGTCGAGCTCGAGGCCACACCGGCCACCACCGAGGTGTGGACCTGGTTCGCCGCCGACCACACGGCCAGGTTCGTGGCCCGGCGGTGCGCACACGAGCTGGCAGTGCACCGCTACGACGTGCAGTCGGCCCACGGTGCTTGCCAGCCGATCCCGACCGCGCTGGCGCTCGACGGCATCGAGGAGATCCTCGGCGCGCTGGTCACCACCCGCGACCGGACCGGAGCCGGGACCGGCCGCACCCTGTTCTTGCGGTGCACCGACGCACCGGCTGCCTGGTCGGTCGGGCTGGAGTCCAACCGGATCGACGTCGAGCGGTCCGATGGCTCGGAGGAAGCACCGGTTGGCGACCTGCGCGTCACCGGAACGGCCTCGGACCTCGAGCTCATCCTGTACGATCGCCCGACCCTCAGTCCGGTCGAGGTGATCGGTGACTACTCGGTCCTCGAGGAGTGGCACCGCGAGTTCAAGTTCTGACCACCGACCCCGCCGGTCCTCACTCTGAGGATCGGGTGAGGCCGGCGCGTTCCCCGCGGCTCACGAACTTGGTTGCCATCTTTCGCGAGGCTTCGTCGATCATCTCGTCGCCGAACATGACGGCGCCGGACCGGTCCTGCTCGGTGGCCTTGCGATAGGCGTCGAGGATCGCCCAGGCCCGGTCGAACTGCTCCTGGGTAGGTGAGTAGACCTCGTTGAGCACCTGGACCTGGTCGGGGGTGAGGGCCCACTTGCCGTCATAGCCGAGGATGCGGGTGCGCATGGAGAACTCGCGCAGGCTGTCGAGCTCACGGACCTTGAGGAACGGCCCGTCGATCACCTGCAGGCCGTTGGTCCGGCCGGCCATGAGGATCTTGGAGAAGACGTAGTTGAAGTGATCGCCGGGGTACTCGGGGATGGCCACTCCGCCGGTCAGCACCGGCATCTCCATAGAGGCGGCGAAGTCGGCCGGTCCGAAGATGATCGTCTCGAGCCTCGGTGACGCCGCGCAGATCTCCTCGACGTTGATGAGGCCGCGGGTCGTCTCGATCTGGGCCTCGATGCCGATGTGCCCGGGCGGAAGGCCGCATTTCTTCTCCACCTGGGCCAGGAGCAGGTCCAGGGCGACCACTTCGGCTGCGGTCTGCACCTTGGGCAGCATGAGCTCGTCGAGGCGATCGCCAGCGCTCGACACGACGTCGATCACATCGCCGTACGTCCATTCCGTGTCCCATGCATTGACGCGGACACAAAGCACCCGGTCGTCCCAGGGCAGGTTCTTGATGGCGTCGGCCACCTTGGCCCGGGCGCCCTCCTTCTCCGATGGGGCCACCGAGTCCTCGAGGTCGAGGAAGCTCATGTCGGCCAGGACGGTCGGCGCTTTAGCCAGGAAGCGCTCGTTCGACCCGGGCGTCGACATGCACGAGCGGCGGGGCAGGTAGCGGGAGCGTTCGGACATGCCCTGCATGGTAGGGCCAATCGCCACCGAGTCCCAAGAAACGGTGCTACCGCGGCACCACCTCGACCATCGCGCGCCCGAGGGAGCGGCGGGCCTCCGGGTCGTCAAGAGCGCGCCCGGCCGGCTCCATCGAGACCCGCCCGCCTCCTACCGGCATCATGGATCCGCGCCAGCGGCCTGGTCGGCGCGGACCTGGTCACGCAGCTGGTCCGGTGTCATCTGTTCGGAGAGCAGGCGCTCGAACCGGGCAGGGTCGCCGCCGACGAAGGCGCGACAGAGTGGAAGCCCCTCGACGTAACAGGTGAGATAGGCGCGCCAGGTGGGATGGGTGAGGAACTCGACAGCCTTGGCGGCGCGCTCCCGCGGCAGCAGCCCCCAGCGCGCTATCTCGTCGGTGACCGTGTCGGCACCGGCTCCATCCTCGTGCAGACGAAAGGCGGCGTTCTGGCGAACCGCACTCAACGCCTCGCCCGCCTCCGACACGGCCGCGATGGTGTCGGCGTCGTAGCGGATCCCGAGAGGCCGCAGGTGCTGTTCGACCGCGGCCTCCGGACGGCGTCCCATCAGCACCTCCAGGCCGAGGTCGGCCAGCCCCTCGGCCAGCAGGCACTGGGGTGTCCCGACGAGGAACATCGACTCCTCCCACCACTTTCGCCGGCGGACCAGCCCCACCTCCTTGCGGGTGTGCTCGGTGTGATGGCCCGGATACGACTCGTGAGCCACCAGGTGGGCGAGGCCGATGGACAGCACGGGGAGGTCGGTGTTGACGGCCACCCGGCTGTGGAGGTCACCGAGGTAGTAGTTGAACCCCGCCCAGGGCTGGTCGGACACCAGCTCGAAGTCGACGTGCTCTCCCTCGGGCAGGCCGAACTGCGTGGCGGTCCGTTCGCGCAGGTCCTCGGCCAGCGAGTCGATGGCCGGGCGGAGCCGGTCGACGGGCACGGCATGGGCCTCGCGCCAGGCCACCAACCTGGCGACCAGCGGCCCGGTGCCCGGGAGCACCTCCTCGAGGTCCCGGTGCGCCTCGAGCAGCACCCCTTCGTCCATCCGCGTCGGCCGCACCCCGTAGCAGGCCTCGACCTCGTCGGCGTAGCCGATGGCCTCCCCGGCCAGCTTGCGGGCCGTGGTGAGCAGCCCGACCAGCTGGGCCCTCAGCCAGTGGCGGCGGGCCGGGGCGTCGCCCCCGCCGGCTCCGACCCCACCGGAGCGGTCGAGAGGCTCCCCGGCGTCGAGGGCCGCCACCAGGGCCCGGGCGTCGCGGACCAGACGCTCGGGGGCCTGGACCGGCTCGGCCTCGGCGGCCTCGGCCACGGCGCGGGGCCCGTAGTAGGCGTCGACCAGCCCGTCGATGTGGCGTCCGAGCCGGAGCCCGAGCATCAGGTACCGCTCGACCAGCCCCGGCTCGCCCATGCCGTCAGCCGAGAGTACGGCGGAAGAAGGCGACCGACCGCTCCCACAACAGGTCGGCCGATTCGGCGTGGTGGACCTCGGGCCGGTCCTCGTTGAAGAAGGCGTGGCCAACCCCGGGGTAGACGTGGACCTCGACGTCGCGTCCCAGTTGCTGCAGTTGGGCCTGCAGAGCCGTGGCCGCGTCGGGGGTGAAGTAGTCATCCTGCTCGGCGGCGTGCACGAGCACCGCGGCGTCGAGCTTCGCGTAGTCGGGCTGCGCGTCCGGCCACGGGATGAGCCCGTACGCGGCCACGACCGCCTTCACCGCGTCGGGACGCTGGGTAGCGAGCACGAGGGCCAACCCGCCGCCCATGCAGAATCCGATTGCCCCGACCGAGTCGCGGCCGGTCCGACGCAACAGCTCGTCGACCCCGCCGCCAAGGTCCTTGGCGGCGCGCTCCATTTCGATGGCCATCATCCGGCGACCGGCCTCGTCGGGTTCGGACAGCGGCACGGTGGTGCCGTCGTAGAGGTCGGGGGCGAGCGCGGTGAAGCCGGCTCCGGCGAACCGGTCACAGGTCCGTTTGATCTGATCCACCAGCCCCCACCACTCCTGCAACACGATGATTCCCGCGCTCGATTGAGGACCATTGGCGGGAACAGCGATATAGCCACGACCACGGCTTCCATTGCTCGGAAATTCGACGATCTCACCCATGCAAGTGGACCCTACCGTGCTCCCTGACCATGCCCGTTTCCGTCACCGCTCTTGCCACCCCGGGACGCGTCGGCCGAGGTGAACGGGGAGTCGGCGCGGAGAGCTTTTTGTCATCGAATTACCTGTTCAGGGCCACAGTCACGGACGGGGTACTTGTGGAGCGGGACCAGAGGGAGTAGACAGGTCTCCCGTATGACTCACGCCGAGCCGTCCTCGACGTCAGAGCCAGCTGTGACCCCCGCTCCCCGTAAAAACCCCCGCAAACGGGTGTTTGCCGTGCTCGGGCTGGCGGTCACAATCGGGGTCACCATCACGGCGATTTCCGGTTCGCGCGCTGCCTCTGCCGACCAAATCTCCGACGCCAAAGCACAGGCCGCGGCCATCACGGCCAAGATCCAGGCCACCGAGGGGCAGATCGCCAGTCTTTCGGGCCAGGTCCAGTCGGCCGACTACCAGCTCTCGCAATTGAACAGCCAGATCGCGGCCAACCAGGCCCAGGTGGCCAAGGACCAGGCCGAGGTGACAAAGGACCAGAGCCAGCTCCGGGCTCAGGCCATCAGCGACTACACCAGCAGCGGGACCACCAACCAGGTGACCCAGATGTTCTCGTCGAGCCCGAACACCTCGGACATCCGGTCGGAGTACTCCGACATCGCCACCGGCAACGTGACCACCACGGTCGACAACCTCCACACGGCGCAGAGCCAGTTGCAGACGGCACAGGCCGCGCTGCAGCAGCAACAGACCCAGGCGACGGCCACCCGCAACAATCTGCAGGCCTCGGAGAGCCAGGCCACCGCGCTGGCCACTCAGGATCAGGCCACCCTGAACAGCGTCAACGCCAACATCCAGAACCTGGTGGCCCAACAGCAGGCCGCGGCGGCCGCCGCGGCCAAGGCAGCCGCCACCGCTTCGTTCAACGCCAAGCTGGCCTCGGCCCAGCGGGCCCAGGCCGCCGCGCCGACCGCCACCCGGTCGGGCGGTATCGGCTCCGGCGACGGCCCGGCCGCGCCGGCCGCCCCAGACGGACCGGCTCCACCGCTCGCCGCCGGCGCAGCCGGTGCCGTGCAGGCAGCCGAGAGCCAGGTGGGGGTGCCCTATGTATGGGGTGGCGACACCCCGGCCGGGTTCGACTGCTCGGGCCTGGTCATGTGGGCCTACGCCCAGGTCGGCATCGGCCTCCCCCGCACTTCAGGGGCCCAGTACGGCGCCACCACCCATATCCCGCTGGCCGACATCCAACCCGGTGACCTGCTGTTCTACGGTCCCGGGGGCTCGGACCACGTAGCCATGTACGTCGGCGGGGGCTCCATGATCGAAGCGCCCTACACCGGGGCATCGGTGTGGATCACCGGCGTGCGCACCGACGGCGGTTTCGCCGGTGTCGGCCGGGTGGGCTGACCGCGCCGACCCGGTCGCCCCCCTGCCGGTCGAGGTGGCCGACCGGCTCCGCCCAGGTCCGTAGGCGGCTCGAGGATCCTGCCCCGCCCCTGGCTCAGCCGGTCCGCAGCCACCGCCGCCAGGGCCTGGTGCATACTGGGAGAGCGCCGATCGTGTCTCGGATCAGGCGCCTGCCCAACAGCCGAGCCCCGACCGAGAGACCGGATCACCGATGAGACCCATCCCCGTCGCGTTCCACGTCTGGTTCGTCGAAGTGCACACCTACGGGGTCGGGTTGGCCCTCACCTTCTGGTTCGGCCTCCGTTACGCCGAACGACGGCTGCGCCGGGCGGGCTACCCGTGGCAGTGGGTGACCGGCATGTTCGTGTGGGTCATCGTGTCGGCCATCGTCGGGGCCCGGGCGCTCCACGTCCTCTCCAACCTCTCGTTCTACCGGGACCACCCGGGGCAGGTGATCGCCATCTGGCAAGGCGGGCTGTCCTCGTTCGGCGGCCTCCTGTTCGCCGTGCCGGTGGCCATCGTGAGCTCGCGCCGGCGCTGCCCCCAGCTGCCCACCCTGCGCTTCGCCGACCTCATGGCGCCGGTGCTCATGGCCTGCTGGGGCATCGGACGGCTGCTCGGACCCCAGTTGATGGTGGCGGGAGGCGGGCATCCGACCCATCAGTGGTTCGGTATGTACTACGCCGGCCAGGTGGGCAAGCGCCTTCCCGTACCCATCTTCCAGTCGATCGAGGACTTCACCATCTTCGCCATCTTGCTGCTGGTCGAGCGGTGGCTCCGCTCGGTGGCCCCGACCCCCCTACCGGTGGGACCGGACGGCGGTGAACCGGTAGCCCGGTCGTTGCCGCCCGCCGGCATCGTGATCGGGGTGGCCATGGTGCTCTGGGGCATCGAGCGCTTCCTCGACGAGCACCTATGGCTGGGCGAGGACGGGCACCTCGGTTCCGTGCTCGTCCAGGGGGCGGGCATCGCCTTGGCCGTGGCGGGCGTCATCCTGTTGATCAGCCGAATCGGCCCCCTCCAGCGGTGGCGGCACGGTGAGCCGAGTGCGGCCGGGCCGGAGCCCGGCCCGGGTCAGGGCCCCGAGCCCGCCCCGGTTCCCTCTGTACTCTCCGACGCCTCGGCCCCGGGCGGCTCCCCCCTCCACTCGTCCCGCGGCGGAACCGTCCTCGCCGAACCGGACTGAACCGCGCCCCCGGCCTGCCCGGCCGGCCGCCCCGGCCAGCCGCAGTAGGGCCACGACCGCGCCGCCCGCGAGGACCAGCACCACCGCGGCCAAGGAGTGGAGATGGCCGAGCAGCAGGACGGCGGCGGTCGCCTCGAGAGCGGTCACCATCCGGCCCACCGCCCGCCCCCGGTCGGCGAACCGGCGATGGAAGGCGCGTAACGCCGAAGGCGAGTTGAGTCGCTGGGTGAGCAGTACGGCCAGGCCGCGGAGCACGCCGAAGGCGGTGCCCACCGCCAGCGCCACCAGGGGTCGTCCGGTGAGGACGGCCAGCACCACCATCAAGTAGACGGCCGCGGTGGTGATGTAGGTGGCCACGCCCACCCCGATCTGCCAGCCGAACCCGGCGCCGTAGACCCAGGGGCGGTAGCGATCGAGCCACCGTTCGTTGACCTGGCGACGGTGGATCGGCACCCTCACCCGGGCCACGCCCGAGTCGCTCGCCGCCGCCGCCAGCGCGGCGGCCAGGGCCAGCAGCCCGAGGACGGCTGAAGGGAACGACGCGGCGCGCACGGCCCCGGCCATCAGAGCCATCACCGAACCGAGGGTGATCCCGCCGGCCGCGGCGCCGAGGACGAACCAGGCGGCGGTGGCCCGGTAGCGGTGGCCCTTGCCCGACTCGCCCACCGGCGTGATGGTCGAGAGCATGGAGAGTCCGCAAGGCGACCAGGTCGAGCGGGCGGCCGCGCCCACCGCCACCAATCCGGCCACAGCTGCGATCCAGAGCGTCACGGGCCTCCCATCGTCAGGCCGGTGAACCGAAGAACCCGGCGTCGAACGCGAAGATGCCGCCGTCCGCGGCCACCAGCCAGTAACCCTGGGTGGAGGGAAGAGAGGCCATCCCGACCACCGGTTGGTTGAGCCGGAGGTTGCCGGTGGAGCCGAGGTAGGCGGCGTCACCGAAGCAGAAGATGCCGCCGTCTGCGGCCACCAGCCAGTAACCGCGCCCGGTGGAGGTGGCGGCCATCCCGACCACCGGCTGGTTGAGGTGGAGGTTGCCGGTGGACCCGAAGAAGGGGGCGTCGCCGAAGCAGAAGATGCCGCCGTCTGCGGCCACCAGCCAGTAACCGCGCCCGGTGGAGGTGGCGGCCATCCCGACCACCGGCTGGTTGAGCCGGAGGTTGCCGGTGGACCCGAAGAAGGGGGCGTCGCCGAAGCAGAAGACGCCGCCGTCGGAGGCGGCGAAGTAGTAACCGCCCTGGCCGCGTTCGGCCATACCGACGATCGGCTTGTTCAAGACGAGGGAGGACACGTCCCCTTGGCCGGTGAAGTCCCCGAAGGCGAGCAACCGGCCGAACGAAGTCACGATCCCGTATCCCGCCCCGTCGGTGCTGGCAGCCATGCCGGTCGCCTGGCAGTTGGTCAGGGGCGAACTGCACGGAGGCGGGGGTGGCGAGGGGGTGGCCGGCGTCCAACAGGGCTCGTTCTGCTCGGCGGTGCTGTCGTCCTGGGCGTTGGCGGTGGTGCAGGACGGGTCGACCTCCCAGGGAGGGACGCACGCCACCACCCGGCAGACGATGCGCCCGATGCAGGCCACGTCTTGGTTGCACTGGCCGTAGCGGAACTGCAGGCAGCCGGTGAGGTAGGAATTGCACCCGTTCGGACCGCAGCCACAGTTAGTCGCGTCACAGCCGGGCTCGCAGAACCCGAATCCGTTGGCGCAGCCCGTCTCGCACTGACACGTCGCGTTGCAGTCCATGTAGTAGCGAGGACCGCCGCAGAAGGACGAGTTGTCGGCCTTCCACCAACCACCCATCACCGTGCCGGCCGGACAGTAGTTGTACCCGCCGTTCACCGAGCAGCAGAACTCCGAGAACCCGGAGCAGCAGGTGGTGCCACAACCACAGCTGCCGTTGCCGCAGCTGCAGACCAACCCGTAGGCCGTCCCCGGCTTGAGGACGAGGTCGAGCCCGGCCCCGATGGCCACCGCGCTGCCGGCATAGGCGGAGCGGTTGATGAAGCTCCGTCGCGACAGGCGGGACTCGAGGAAGCCGGACGCCCGTTCGACCAGCGTCATCGGTCGTGGAGCCCGGCCAAAACCGTCATCGGCTCCGTCCGAACCTGACCGAGGCGAGGGCGCGGGCCGCCTGCAGGTCAGCCAGGACGGAGACGGCCAGGTAGGCCAGCCAGGCGGCCAGGGCAGACACGGCGACGAGGGGGACCCCGGCGGCGGGCTGGTGGGCCAGGACCCGAAACATCGAGCCAGCCGGGTGGTCTGCGGCGACCCCGGCGGCCGCGGCGCAGAGTGCGACGTCGACCACGAGGTGGAGCGCAGTCGCTGGGGTGTCCGGGGTGCCGAAGCAGCCACAACTGGCCAGTGACCCGCCGCTCCACCGGACGAGAGCGAGCACCGCGGCGAAGGCGGCATAGGAGGCGGCCACCAGCCATGCCGCCGGCGAGCCGGGGAAGGCCAGCGCCACCAGCCCGAGGCACAGCTCGGCCAGGGACCCGACCCGGACGAGCCTTTGTACCCACCGCACCGGCCACCGGTTGACCGGCAGCGAGGCGAGGGCGCGCGCGGTGGCGTCGGGGCGGATCGCCTTCCCCAGGCCGGCTTCCACCAACAGGTAGCAGGCGACCAGGTAGAGGCCGATCAGTTCCACGGGAGACCACCAGTGGCATCCGATGGCGGGCCGGGCGGCGCCTCCGACTGACCGGCAGGCACCACAGCCACCCGGGCGAGGAGCTGGTTCACCTTCGGGACGAGCGCGTCCCGTCCGAGATGGCTGCCGAGTACCACGTACAGCGTGAACGGCCGGCCCCCCTCGGTGAAGAACCACTGAGTCCCGGACTGTCCGGGAAGCCCGCGCCGCAGGGCATACGGTCGGAAGTCGGAGGAGCCGAGCGCTCGGGGCATCCCCTGGCGGGCGAAGAGATGCCGGCCCACGCTCTCGGGGCCGTACTCGAACAGCACGGTGAAGATGTCGGAGTTCCCGAGCAGGTTGACCGCTCCACCGCCGAAGTCCCCGACCTGCACCGGCAGGGGGAAGGAGGCGAACTGGGCCACCGGGTAGGGCACGGCGCCGTCGCTCGAGGCCCGGGTGAAGATGCGCCCCTCGAAGCCGGCCGGAAGCTGCGCCTCGATCCCGTGAGCCCGCAGCGTCGCCACCGGTCAGCCCGCGCGACGGGCCGGGCGGGACGCACCCGGGTGGCCACCGGATCGATCCACCGTGACCGCGCCGTGGATGTCGTCAAGGGAGCGCGGGTACAGGCTCGGGTCTCCCGGATGGATGCCGGCCGCCAGCAGCTCGCGGTCGTTGGCCGCCTCGCGTTCAGGACCGTCAAGGCCATCGGCGAACGGCCGACTGGTCGTGGTGGCGGTGAACCCGTCGGCGTCGGCCGCGGCGCGGTGGACCATCTCCACCACCTGAGGGAAGTGGTTGGCCACGCCTTCCCCGATGCGCCGGCCCGAGCGGCCGTCGACGAGCACGAAGAACGGGGCCCCGGGCACTTCGTAGTCGACCCAGGCCTCGGTGGACATGATGACGGTGAGGCCCCGGTGGGCCTTCCCCGTCACTTCGGCCGGCACCTCCAGCTCTGGACCCTTGGTGATCACGATCAAGCGGGTGCCGGGCGGCAGACCGAGCCGGTCGGGCTGCTCGAATGACCTCCAGAACCCGGCGCAGGTGGCGCAGCCCGACGACAGGAAGGCCAATAGGGTGGCGTGGCCCGCGCCGCCGGGTGACACAGCCAGCGCGTCCCCGTCAGGAGTGACCCCGGCCACGGACCGCGCCGAGGTCGAGCTCCGCTCACCCGGAAGGGGGGGACCCATGGTGACCGGCACCCCGGTCGGGCCCTGATCCCGTGACCGGTCGCCCCCCGGCTCCCCGACACCCACTCCGAGCTCGTGCAGCGCCCGCAGGATGTCGGCGTGGCTTCGCAGGAGCCCGGCCACGAGCACCGCCATGAGCAGGACGACGACGCTGACTACCACTGCCAATGCAACCATCGGTGACCTCCGGGCGATCGTTGGAGGCGGTGCTCTGTGCCGACGACCTCCACCCGCGCCTCATGGTACGGAGCGGCGCGCGGCGACCGGTGCATGGCCCGTGACGTCGGAATACGCGAGCAGCAGCCGGTCATCGCGGACCCGCCGACAGTGTGACCAGGGTGATTGGCCGGGCCAACCGGCCGTCGGTACCATGCCCCGCCGGCGGGCCCGTCGAGCGGGGTTCCGCCACCTTTGCTCCGGGCCCGCCTCTTCCCAAGTATTGCCGGGAGGCGCCTGCCTCGTTCAGGATGAGGTGGCGAGCGAGCTACGAGGCGGATCCGGTGTCAGCCGACGCCTTGGCCTCGGCCGCCTTTCGGTACTCCTCGAGCTGGTCGAGCAACGGCATCCGCTCCTGACCGACGGTCGAGTCCAGGCGGTCGGCGATCTCCTCGGCTGTCCATCTCCCGGACGCGTACACGGCTCGCACCTCGCGCGGTTGGTTCCACACCGCGATCTTCGGACCCACCGAGGTGTAGACCTGACCGGTCACGTGCCTGGCCCGGTCGGACAGCAGGTAGACGACCAGCGGGGCGACGTCCTCGGGGTCACCCATCTCCGCCAGGTCCATCGGCACATTGGCCGACATACGCGTCCGGGCCACCGGCGCGATGGCATTGGCCGTGATCCCGTAGCGCTGGAGCCCGGCGGCGGCCGAGCGGACCAGCGAAACGATCCCTCCCTTGGCTGCGGCGTAGTTGGCCTGGGCCACGCTGCCGGCGAACGCTCCCGAGGTGAAGGCCACCAGCGCCCCTCCACCCTCCTGCTTGCGCATCACGGCCGACGCCGCCCGGAACACGGTGAAGTGGCCCTTGAGATGGGTCTCGATGACGGCGTCCCACTCGCCTTCGGACATGTTGAACAGCATCCGCTCGCGGAGGATGCCGGCCACCGCCACGACCCCGTCGATCCGGCCCCACCGCTCGACTCCGGCGCCAACGATCCTCTCGCCGCCCTCGAGTGTCGTCACGCTCTCCGCCGCGGCCACTGCCTGGCCGCCCGAGGCCACGATCTCGTCGGACAGTGACTCGGCCACCTCGCTCTTCGGGTCCTCACCGGCCATCGAGACCCCGATGTCGGCCACTACGACCCTCGCCCCCTCCGCCGCGGCGGCCAGGGCGACCGCTCGCCCGATACCGCCCCCGGCACCGGTGATCGCCACCACCTTGTCCGTCAGGAACTCGCTCATGTGCTGGTCGCCTCTTTCTCGCCGTCTGACGCCGGCGGTGTTGACCGAATACGAGAACCTGTTCTAGCGTCCTCCCCGGGCCATTGCCACCCGGGCCTCGACGCCCACGGTTGGGCTCCCTCCCCGAGGACGGGGAGTCACGACGAGCGCGGCCGCGACCGGCGCAGGGGGTCATCGCACACATGGGCGATCTTGGATTTTGGGCACTGGCACATGAGGACCCTGACCACCTGGCCCTGGTGGCTCCCGATGGCGTCGAATACTCGGCCGGCGATCTGCTGGGCCGGGCCAACCAGGTGGTACACGCCCTACGAGGCATCGGGCTCCAACCCGGCGACGTCGTGGCCACCCTCCTGCCCAACGGCGTCGAGATGTTCGAGCTCTACCTGGCCGTCTTGCAGGCCGGTTGGTACCTGGTGCCGATCAACCACCACCTGATCGGCCCGGAGGTGGCGTACATCCTCGACGACTCGGGAGCCCAGGCCTTCGTGGCCCACGAGCGCTTCGAGGAGGTGGCCCGAGCGGCAGCCGACGAGGCGGGGCTGCCGACTGGCGCCCGCCTGGCGGTGGGCAACATCGACGGCTTCGCCTCCTACGACAGCCTCCGCGAGGCCGAGACCGTCGACGACCCGGCCGACCGGACCATCGGCGACACCATGAACTACACCTCGGGGACGACCGGCAACCCGAAGGGCGTTTTCCGCCCGCTCAGCGGCCTCTCCCCCGAGGAGGCCGCCCTCGGCCTCTCCGGCATCCTCTTCCTGTTCGGTATCCAGCCCCAGGACGACAACGTGCACATCGTGGGGTCGCCGCTCTACCACACCGCCGTGCTGCGGTTCTCTGGGGCGTCGGTCCATCTCGGCCACACCGTCGTCCTGATGGACAAGTGGATCCCCGAGGAGATGCTCCAGCTCATCGCGAAGAACCGGGTCACCACCTCCCACATGGTGCCGACCCAGTTCCACCGGCTCCTCGCCCTCCCGGAAGAGACTCGAGCCAAGTACGACATGTCGTCACTGCGCCACATGATCCACGCCGCCGCCCCCTGCCCCATCGACGTCAAGTACAAGATGATCGATTGGTGGGGCAACGCCATCGACGAGTACTACGCCGCGTCCGAGGGCGGCGGCACCCTGGTGACGGCCGAGGAATGGCTGGACAAGCCGGGCACCGTCGGCCGGCCGTGGCCCATTTCCGAGATCGCCATCTTCGACGACGAGGGCAACCGGGTCGAGGAGGCCAATGTCATCGGGACCGTGTACATGTCCATGCAGACGAGCGACTTCTCGTACCACAAGGACGAGAAGAAGACCAAGAGCAACCGCATCGGCAAGTACTTCACGGTGGGCGATGTGGGCCTCATCGACGAGGACGGCTACCTGTTCCTCCGCGACCGCAAGATCGACATGATCATCTCGGGTGGGGCCAACATCTACCCAGCCGAGATCGAGAACGTGCTCCTCGGCTTCCCCAAGGTCGGCGACGTGGCCGTGTTCGGCATCCCCCACGAGGACTGGGGCGAGGAGATCAAGGCCGTCGTCGAGCCGGCCGAGGGCGTGGATGCCTCGCCCGAGCTGGCCGAGGAGATCCTCGAGTACTGCTCGAGCCGGCTGGCCAAGTTCAAGACACCCAAGTCGATCGACTTCACCAACGCCATCCCCCGGGACCCGAACGGCAAGCTCTACAAGCGCAAGTTGCGCGATCCGTACTGGGAGGGGCGCGAGAAGATCTGAAGACCGCTCAGTCGGTCGGCTCGGGCACGCCGAGGAAGCCGGGGACGTCAGACGCGGCGCCGGGGCGCTCGGCCTCGGACCGCATGATCTCGAGCGTGGTCGGGTCGGTACCCCCCGCGTTGTCCTCGGCGATGGCCACGAACCGGAGCGGGGCGACCTCGATGAAGGTCCCCTCCGCCTCGGCCGTCATCAGGTCGCCCTGGTACATGGCCGCCGTGGTGTGCACCTTGCGCCCGGCCCGGCTCACGCACCGTGCCTCGATCCGGAGCGGCGTTCGCAGCGGTGTGGGCTTGCAGTACCGGACGGTGAGGGTACCGGTCATCGCGGGGTGGCCCGCCACCATGTTGGCCGCCCCCAGCAGCTCGTCGAACGTCTGGGCGATCACGCCTCCGTGTACGCAGGTCGGAGGTCCCTCATAGGGGTAGTCGAACCACGCCTCGCCCCTGATCTCGCGGTAGGGGCCCTCCCCGTCGACCACCTCGACCCGCACCGGAGGGGAGATCGGGTTGTCGAGACCGGTGACCGGGCTGGTCGGGAAGAATTCCTGCGGCGGACGCGAGATGTCAGGGTGCAGGCGAGGCATCCGTCCGGGACCGGCCCGGCCGGCCATCCGGGCCGAAACGGACTCGAGGGCCCGGGCGGCCTCGGCCACGTCTTCGTCATCGAACAGCCCGGCCACCGTCATGGTGATAACGGGGCGCAGGGCGGCGGCCAGCCGCCGCCGGGGGCCGTCGCCGCCCAACGGGGTGGGCACCGGGTCCAGGGTGCTGTCCGACCCGGTCTCGGCGTCGGTCCCGCCCGGCAACCGGTTCACCGACGCCGGAAGCGGGCCGGGCGCTTCTCGGCAAAGGCCCTCTGGCCTTCCTTGGCGTCCTCGGTGGCGAAAATCGGCCACCCGATCTCGAGCTCCATCTTGAGCGCCTCCTCCTCGGGCACACCTTCGGTCGCCTTGACCGACGCCTTGATGGCCTCCACCGCCAGGGGGCCGTTGGCCCCGATCACATCGGCGATCTCGAGGGCGGTGTCGAGCGCCTGGCCGTCGGGAACCACGCGGCCGATGAGCCCGATCTCCTTCGCCTCCACGGCGGAGACCTCGCGGGCGGTGAGCAGCAGGTCCATGGCCACGGTAAAGGGGATCTGGCGGCGCAACCGCACGGTCGAGCCGCCCAGCGGGAACAGGCCGCGACGGGCCTCGAACACGCCGAACTTGGCCCCAACGCCCGCCACCCGGATGTCGGTGGCCTGAAGGATCTCCGTGCCGCCGGCCACCGCCCAGCCCTCGACCGCGGCGATGAGGGGCTTCTTCAGCGCATAGTGGCGCAGCAGTGCCTTCCAGTGAAGGTCAGGGTCCTCGGCCATCCGCTGCTGGACGGTGTCGTTGCCCGGGCCCGACATCGACTTGAGGTCCATGCCGGCGCAGAAGGTGCCGCCCGCGCCGGTGAGGATGGCGCACCGGATGTCCTCGTTGGCGTCGATCTCCACCCAGGCATCGGCCATGCCCACCAACATGTGGCCCGACAGGGCGTTCTTGGCCTCAGGCCGGTTCATGGTCACGACCGCAGTGCTGCCGACGCGTTCGTAGCTCAGATGTTCGGTGCCGACCACAGTGCTCCTCCCCGGGACTGGCTAGCACGGCGTGGTGGGCACGCCGCGGCCGAGAATCGATGGACCGCCCGACCAGCCCGGCCCGGCGGGCGGCGAGCTCGGCAGGTTGACTAGAACGCATTCTACTTTCTCGGCCGGGGGCCGGCGCAGCCGCGGGCGGGGTCACCACCGGATAGCCGGGTCGCGCGGTACCCCGGGCTCACTACGAGTTGGTCGCGGCCAGGCCCAGGACCGGCCGCCGCAGGGGCAGTCCGCCTGCCGATCCTTCGAAGGCTGCGTCACCGAAGGAGAAAATCCCGCCGTCGGCGGCCGCCAGCCAGTAGCCACCGCCGTCGGGGGTGGCGGCCATACCGACCACCGGTTGATTGAGCCGGATGGCCCCGGTCGAGCCGTAGAAGCGGGCGTCGCCAAAGGTGAAGGTGCCGCCGTCCGAGGCCACCAGCCAGTAGCCCTGTCCGCTCGGCGTGGCGGCCATGCCGACCACCGGTTGGTTGAGGTGGATGGCCCCGGTCGAGCCGAAGAAGCGGGCGTCGCCGAAGGTGAAGATGCCGCCATCGGCGGCCACCAGCCAGTAGCCCTGACGGTCGGGCGTGGGGGCCATGCCCACCACCGGCCGGTTGAGGGCCAACGACCCGGTGGAGCCGAAGAAGTTGGCCCCGCCGAAGGAGAAGATGCCGCCGTCGGAGGCCACCAGCCAGTAGCCGGGGCGGGGCGGGGCGGGGGCCGGCGGTCCGGGCAGGCCGGCCGGGCCGACGAAGGCATGGATCTGATCAGAGGAGGGTGCCAACACGAGGCCGTCGGCAGCCGCCGGGGACGGGAAATGCGTGGCTGGGACGCCGATGGCGAACTGCTGGACCGCGGCACCCGTCGAGGCGTTCAGGGCGTAGAGCGTCCCGCCGCCGATGGACCACACCAGGCCGCCGGCGACGATGGGCGAGTTGTGAGCCCCGCTCGACGTGGTCCAGGACGCGACGGGCGACGACGCGGTGACCGTCACCGCGTGGATGCCGTTGGCGCACGGGACGAACAGGGTGCCGAGGACATCGGCCGCGCCCCCGTCGGGGTCGCCTCCGCAGAAGCCGTTGCTGGACGCCACCTGGCCGCCGACATGGCCGAGACCCGACTGGTTCAGGACGTAGGCGGTCGTCGACTTGCCGACCTGGAACACCAGGCCATTGGGCAGCAGCGCCGGGGCGGTCGACCCCAGATCGGCATCCCCCGCGTTGTCCTGATACCAGAGGGTGGGTGCGAAGAAGTCCAGCAGTTGCATGGTCGGGCTCAGCTTGAGCACCCCGTCGCTGTCGTCGTAGGGATCGGCGGCGCTGTGGCTGGCACTGTTGCCGGTCGCCACCCACACGTCGCCTTGGGCGTCGATGGACGGGGCCGCACCCCCCATCCAGACCGCCCCCTGGCTGTTCGACGCCGCCACCTCGAAGACCGCCGGGGGCGAGCCGTTTTCGGGCGCAGAGACGACCCACCCGTTATACGGTTCGCAATCGCCGGCATTGCCGCCGAAGCCGATGATCACCCGACCGTCGGTGAGGGCGAGGGACACCCGCTGCAGCAGGAAGGCCTGGTTGGTGAATACCGGGTCGATCACCTCGTCGAGCAGGACGGCGCCGGTGTAGACATCGAGGCCGATCAGGTGGTGCTGCGCGCCACCGGGGACCGCCTCGGCCGCGACCACGAAGAGCTCGCCCGCCGCCGGGTCGATGATCGGCGTCGAGGTGATCCCGACGGTCGGCGAGATGTCACCGCACAGGCCCGGGACCGTCGCCGGGTTCAGCGGTGCGCCCAGGTGGTCCGACCACAGGACCGACCCGGTGTTGGCGGCCAGGGCGTAGACGCTGTCGTTCTCGGTGGCGGCGAACACCCGCCCGCCGAACACCAGCGGCTGGCCGTAGAGCTGTCCGTCGAAGGCCGGGGACGTCCAGGCCGGCGTGGCCGGCGAGAACGAGCTGCCCGAGGCGTCGACCCCGCTGCGGAACGGGTCGTGGTCGAAGGTCGTCCAATCGGACGCAGCCGGAACGGAGGGACGCGCCGCCGCCGACGCCGGCCGAGGAGGCGCCAGCGTGGCGAAGGCCAGAGCCAACGCCGAGGTCAGGGCCAGGCTGAGCGCAAGCAGGGCCCGAGGCGTCGGGATGGTCGAGCGCCCACGGGCCGCGGCGATGCCGGTCACCCTCCACTTCTATCCGACGCGGACGCGATTGCGCCATGCAGGATGACCGGGGCCCGGCTCGTTGGGGGCAGAGGGCGGTTGGAACGAAGCCCACCGCCGTCGCCGGGCGGATGGCCCGCCGCGTGGCTGAGTCAGATCCGCTCGATGATGGTGCCGGTGGCCAAAGCGCCGCCGCAGCACATGGCGACCAGGGCGAGATTGGCATCCGAGCGCTCGAGCTCGTGCAGCGCGGTGGTGATCAACCGCGCCCCGGTCGATCCCACGGGATGACCGAGGGCGATGGCCCCACCGTTGACGTTGACCTTGTCCCAGTCGACCTCGTGCACCTTTCCCCAGGACAGCACGACCGAGGCAAAGGCCTCGTTGACCTCGAACAGGTCGATGTCGGCCATGGTCATCCCGGCCTTGCGGAGCACGTCCGAGGTGGCGGCGATGGGCCCGTCGAGATGGAGGTACGGGTCGGAGCCGACCAGGGTCTGAGCCACGATGCGGGCCCGGGGACGAAGCCCGCCCTCGGCGGCGTGGCTGTCCGACATCCAGAGGACGGCCGCCGCACCGTCGGAGATCTGCGAGCTGTTTCCGGCCGTGTGCATGCCGTCGGGCAGCACGGGCTTGAGGCCGGCCAGCCCCTCGCGGGTCGTCTCGCGTGGGCCCTGGTCTCGGCTCACGATGGTCTTCTCCCCGGTCGGCCCGTCGGGGCCGACCACCGGGGCTTCGAGCGCCACGATCTCACGGTCGAAACGGCCCTCGGCCACGGCCACGGCCGCCTTCCGCTGGGATTCGAACCCGAGCCAGTCGACGTCGTCGCGGGTGATGCCGTACCGCTCGGCGATCCGCTCGGCCGCGCCGAACTGATCGGGCATGTCCCATGGGAAGTTCTCGGGCCGCGAGCGACCCGGCCCGTTGAAGGCGTTGGCGCCCAGGCCGACCCGGCTCATGGCCTCGACACCACAGGCGATGCCGGTGTCGATGGCCCCGGCGCCGACCAGGTTGGCCACGAAGTGGTTGGCCTGTTGGGCCGACCCACACTGGCAGTCGACGGTCGTGGCCGCCACCTCGTACGGCAGGCCTTGGCTCAACCAGGCCGTGCGGGTCACGTTCGATGCCTGTTCGCCCGCTTGGGTCACGCACCCGCCGACGATCTGCTCCACATCGCCGGGATCGATGCCGGCCCGCTTGACCAGTTCCACCTGCACGTTGCCCAGGAGTTCAGCCGCGTGGAACCCGGACAACCAGCCATTGCGCTTGCCGATCGGGCTGCGGACTGCTTCGACGATCACTGGTTGGGCCATGGCATCCCCCTGGAGGTTGTCGCGCGCGGCGGCGTCTCGTGCGGACCAGAAGCGAGAAATCGGAACCACCTCCGGTGCCAGCGAGTATAGAACTGGTTCTAGCCGGGGCCGGCCCGCCGGACCATCAGGCCCGGTCGACCACGCGCACCGTGCCGAGCGCCTCCGGGTGGCGGTCGATCCAGCCCCGGGCGAACGGACACCAGGGCACGATGTCGAGGCCATCACGGCTGGCCCGAGCGATGGCCGCCTGCACCAGCCGACCCCCTACCCCCCGACCGCCCAGCTCATCAGGCACACCGGTGTGGATGAGCACCAGCGAGTTGCCCTGCACCTCGTAGGTCAGCTCGGCCAGATTTCCGTCGGCGGCCAATTCGAAGCGTTTGAGGTCGGGCCGGTCGACGACCTCTATGGATGTTTCTTCCATCGCCTTTCCTCCTCGACCGCCGTCCACTACCACCTGACCACCCAACGCCTACCACGCAACACCCCTACTCCGATCCTCTGGACCCCATTCCCGCAGCTGAGGCGGGACACCGCCGGCAGGCCGGTCGTAGCATGATCGGATGTCGGCGATGGCGCCAACGAGAAGCCGATGAACGACTTCTTGTTCGCGGTGGGCCTCGTCATCGTTCTCCTCACGTCGGCGAGCGTGCTGTTCACCATCGTGCTCCCCCGTGAGCCTCGCGGCTTCGAACGCCTGACGCTGGGGGTCAACCGCGCCGTACGGCTGATCTTCGTCGGCCTGGCGCAACTCGCCAGGAGGTATGAGGGAAAGGATGCGGTGCTGGCCGCGACGGCGCCGGTATCCCTCATCGCCCAGCTGGCGTTCTGGGCCGGATGCTTCATCCTCGGGTTCGCCCTCATGCTCGAGGCAACCACCCACAGCTTCCCCTCGGCCTTGGCCCAGGCGGCCGGCTCGGTATTCACCGTCGGCACGATCGACCTCGCCGGCCGAGCCAATCGGGCCATCGACATCGCAGCCGGGGCCACGTGGGTGGTCATCGTGGCCCTGCAGATTGCCTATCTGCCGGCGCTCTATGGCGCGTTCAACCGCCGCGAGAACCTGGTGGCCATGTTGGAGAGCCGCGCCGGGATCCCGGCGTGGGGACCCGAGCTGCTGGCCCGCCATCAACTGGTCGGGATCACCGACGCCCTTCCCGGCTTCTACGCCGACTGGGAGGAATGGTCGGCGGACGTGGCCGAGAGCCACACCACCTATCCGGTCATGCTGCTCTTCCGCTCACCCGAACCCTGGTTCTCGTGGCTCATCGGGCTCATTGCGGTGCTGGACGGGGCGGCCATGCATCTGGCGCTCGCCCCGAGCAAGGCCACATCCCAGGCCCGCCTCTGCCTGCGCATGGGTTTCACCGCACTCAACCGGATCGCCACCGCACTGCGCTGGCATGTGGATCCCGATCCCAACCCGGAAGGCCCGATCGCCCTCACCTACGAGGAGTTCGAACAAGCCGTGCAGATGCTCGAGGGCGTCGGGTTCCCGACGGAGCGCACCGCCGAGGAAGCCTGGCCCGACTTCCGCGGCTGGCGGGTCAACTACGAGACCACCGCCTACCGCCTGGCCGACCGGCTGACCGCGCCCCCGGCTCCCTGGTCAGGGCCGCGCAAGCACCTCAAGTCCGCTTCGGTCGCCCCGAGGCGCCCGCCGCAACGCGCCCCTGGGGCACCGGCCAGGACCCGGACCCCTCTCCGGTCCTCGGGCGTCGGTCGGCGCCGGCCTGGCCCCGACTGAGCCCCACCGCCCGATGTGAGGTGGGGCCCGACCTCGCCCGCCGCCATTGGGTCGTCCTTCGCGCTCGACCGCTCATTCGCCGGTAGTTTGTGCTGACCGAGGCTCGGCCCGTACACGGGCCTGAGCTGCCGAAGGGGGGATGACGTGGCGCGCAATGGCCGGGCCGGGCCGGCCTTGGTCCGGCCCGGCAGCTACGCCGCCCTGATCGGGGCGGTGATGGTGCTCGCCGCGACCATGGCGGTGGCCGGCGCCCCGGGCCCGTCGGGCGCAGCGGCACCGGCGGCCGCACTCACCGTGACGCCCTCGAACGGCCTGGTCGACGACCAGGCGGTCTCGGTCGTCCTCACCGGAGCCAGCGCCGGCAGCACGTACGTGGTCGCCGAGTGCGATCCGACCGCGTTCACACTGCTCGCCCGGGGGCAAACTCCTTCGGACGGCTGCGATGGGCGCCACAACGCGGTGGTGACGGTGGACGCGGGCGGAGTGGCGGCGACCACGCTGCAGCCGCAGGCCGTCCTCACTACCGCGCTCGGGGCCAGCGACTGCCGTTCCGTGCAGTGCTTCATCGCCATCGAGTCGGTGTACTCGACCGGCGGACCGACCGTGCTGGTCGGCGACATCACTTTCTCCGCCAACGCCTGCTCGGCCCACCACGCCTGCACCCCGCCGGACGACTCGTGGGATCCGGTGCTGGGCGGACCGCCCACCCGGTCGCCATCGGGCGTGACCACGACGGCGGCGCAGCCCGCCGGCCCAAGCCTCGCCCCAAGAGCGGGGACGGGCCCCGGCCGGTCGGCTACGCCGGGCCGACCAGTGGTGTTCGGGATAGCGGCGGCCCCCGCGGGCGATCTCACCGCGGCTGGGGCGATCACCGGTCCGTACACCGCCGTCTTCCCCACGCCGGTGGTCCCGGTGACCCCGTTGGCCGGCGAGGGTCTGCTCCGCCTGGCGCTGTCCGCCCCGGCAACCTCGTGGGGAGCCCGTGTGCCCAGCTCCATCGTGGTCGACGTGACCCTCACCGACCTCACCCGGTCCCTCGCTGTCGGAACGCAGCAGTTCGTGCTCTTCGCCGGGGCCAGTCCCTTCACCTATGCCGGATTCACCGGGCCGGTGACCACCGCCGACGCGTACCGGGTGACGGTGAGCGCCGAACCGTCACACGACGTGTCGGGGCTTTCGTGGCCCGCGGGTACCAGGGTGCCGCGAGCCGACGTGGTCGACGCCGAGCTCGAGGTGGTCGGCCCGACCAACCCGCAGTACCTGGTCACCGCCTACGCGCCCGTGATGTACGGGCGATCGACTTCGGCTCTCCACGACGTCCCTCTGCTGATCGACGCCACCGCCACCCCCGAGGACGGCGGGTCCACCCGGCTCTCGTACACGGTGATCTGGAGCCACGAGGATGCCGGCACCGGCTTCGTACCCTTCCTCGAATGGGGTACCTGGGGGCGCATGACCGACATCGAAGACGCCATCTCGTTCACGGTTGCCAGCGACGGTAACACCTCGGGGGCCAGCTACCTGTGGGGAGGCGAGCCGTCCACCGGCTTCCCCGACAGCCAGGGAGCCATCCAGGAAGTTGACGTTCCATTCACCGGATCCTGGGACGGTCATCACCCGATCCTGCGCGACGCCACGGGAAACAACGACTTCTCCGACGCGGGCACCACGCCCTTCCGGTTCCAACTGGCCCCGGTGGCGGGGCCGGCGGCCGGCCAGACCCGGGAGTCGGTGATGGACGCCAACCCGTTCACCTATCGCATATCCGGCGAAGAAGTAGCCCGGTGGTACGGGGACGTGTCCACCGATCCACGGTCCCCCGCGCCGGGCGACGCCCGCCAGTACGCCACCATCGATCTCAGCGCGTCGGGAACCGGCGTTGCCTCCCTGGCCGTCGAGCTGCAACTGGCCAACGGGCCGACCTGGTACGCCAGCGACTTCCATTCGGGCTACCCGGCGCACGGTACCGGCCACTTCCGCACGGTCGTCAAGCTCCCGGCGGGGTGGCAGGGGGAACCGATCAGCGGTGTGCGCATCCAGGCGTACCCACCCTCGTCCGCCCCATCCGTCACCGTCGACGGCCTCATCGTGCTGGCCTTAGAGTCGGACTGGAGCCTCTCCACCGAGACCGTTCCCCCGCCTGCGGTGGTTGCCGGGGTCACCGCCGTACCGCCGGCTCTCAATGTGTCGCCGGTGTCGGGCACCCCGCAGGTCGTGAGCACCGGACGCTCGGTGCGGAATGTGACCGCCATGGTGACCAGCTCCCTGGGGGCTCCGTTGGCCGGGGTGCCGGTCACCTTCTCTGGCGGAGCAGGTGGTCCCACCTTCGACCGCTGCCATTGCGCGTCGCCCACCGTTCTGACCGATGGGCGGGGGTTGGTGTCGAGCGGCCGGGCCACCGCCCCCTCCACCATCGGCCCGCTGCTCCTCACGGCCTCGGTACCGGACGCGGCCGCGCCACCGGTAACCTACGATCTGTTCGTGAGGCGATAGATGGGACGCAGACGGGACGAGCCGCTCGACCTCACCGTGGCCGCGGTCCCTCTCTACTTCGGCAGCATGGCCGCCGAGTACCTCTGGCTCCGGCGGAGGGCGGCCACCGTCGGACCGACGGCCGGCGACTACGAGCGGCGCGACACGGTGGCCAGCCTGGCGATGGGGGTGGGCAGCCTGGTGGCACCGCTGGTCGTTCCGAGGTTGCTGCGGCCTCTCACCCCTGGCCGTGGTCGCTACGGCAAATGGCTGGTAGCCGCGGCCGCCGGGGCCGGGGCAGTGGCGACGGTAGCGGACATGGTGGTTCGCCGGACCGGCGCACCCGGGTGCGCAGACCCCGCCACGCCGGGGCCCCCGCCGCCGGCTGGGGAACGGTCGACGGCTCGCCGGGTGGCCTCCGTCGCCGGCGTCAGCGCGGTCGTGGCCGGAGGAGTGGCGGTGACCACGGCCTGGGCCGAGGCCACCAACCCCGGCCGCCTGTGGCGTCACCGAGTTCTCCGTCGGCGCCGGAGCGGACCGGCGGCGCTGGCCCTCGCCATCGTGGTTTGGGACTTCATCTACTACTGGAACCACCGGTTCATGCACGAGAGCCGGTACATGTGGGCGCTCCACGTCGTGCACCACTCGAGCGAGCGTTACAACCTCTCGACCGCGTTGCGGCAACCGGTGGCGGATGCCCTCGGCACCGCGCTGCCGTACGGGGCACTGTGCCTGTTCGGCATCCCTCCGGGTCTGGTCGGAACCGCCCGAGGCGTCAACCTGCTCTACCAGTTCTGGATCCATACCGAGACCGTCGGCCGGCTCGGATCCCCCGAAGCGGTGCTCAACACCCCGTCGCACCACCGCGTACACCACGGCTCGAACCGCCAGTACCTCGATCGCAACCACGGCTCCATCCTCATCGTGTGGGACCGCTTGTTCGGCACCTTCGAGCCCGAGCGTGAGACCGTAGTGTACGGCTTGACCAAGAACATCAACACGTTCAACGCAGGCCGGATCATCACCCACGAGTACGCAGACATGCTGCGCGACGTGGCGGGTTCGACCGGCTGGTCCGAGCGACTGTCCTACGTCCTGCGAGGGCCGGGATGGGCCGCACGCCATCGGGCCGAGCTCGAGTCCGAAGCGAGCTGGGGGGACAGCGGGCACGCGGCATGACCCCACACGAAGACGGCACCGGGTCGGAGCGTGCGACAGACGCCCCCACCTCCGGCCGCCGCCTGGCGGGACGCCGGGTCCTCGTAGTCGGAGCGGGCGGGCCGAAGGACCCCGGTGGGCTCGCCGCCAACGGCCAGGCCATCGCCATCGTGGCAGCCCGCGAAGGCGCCAATGTTTCCGTGGCCGACGTCAACCCCGAGGCCGCGGCCCACACCGTCGACGCCATCGCCGGCCACGGCGGTGTCGCGTCAACGACGATAGGCGACGTCCGGGACGCCGCCGCTTGCGAACGCCTGGTGGCCGAAGCCGTCGATGCGATGGGGTCGATCGACGGTCTGGTCCTGAACGTCGGCATCGGCAGCGGCGTGGGACTGGCCGGCACCAGTCCCGAGGCCTGGGACGACGTGTTGGCTGTCAACCTTCGATCGCACTTTCTGGTGGCCCGGAGCGCCATGCCCCGACTCGATGGTGGGTCGATCGTGTTCATCGGCTCGGTGGCCGGCCTGCGGCCCGGAACCTTCTCACCGTCCTATGACGCATCGAAGGCGGGACTGATCGGACTGTGCAAGCACGTCGCCATGGAGGGCGCACGCAGGGGTGTCCGCGCCAATCTCGTGGCGCCCGGTCTGATGGACACGCCGATGGGCCGAGGGGTTTCGAGCGCCCGACCCCAGCGCGACCGGATTCGGATCCCGCTCGGTCGCCAGGGGACGGCCTGGGAGGTGGCATCGGCCACGGTGTTCCTGCTCTCCGAGGAGGCGAGCTACATCACGGGCCAGGTGCTGGCGGTCGACGGCGGACTGAGTACCCTCCCCTTGCCCTCGTGAAATCGGTGACGGTCGGGAGCGGTCGGTTGGTCCGGATCGTCGGAGTCCTGTCCGCCGCGGTCGGCTTGACCCTGACCATCGCCGTCTCCGGTCCGGCCGGCGCCAGGGCCGCAGACCGCCCTGATCGAGCGGGCCTGGTCGACTTCGCCGGCATCCGGGTGCAGCAGGTCAGCCGGGTGGATCCGCGCCTGTTGGACGTGAAGATGCAGACCGATGCTCTGGCGGCACCGGTGCACGTCGACGTCCTCCTGCCGAGCGACTACGCCGATGAGCCGGGGCAACGGTATCCGTCGCTGTACCTGCTGCACGGTTGCAATGCAACCAATGATCCCAATGGACCGTTCAACGGGCTGGACTACATGGCCTGGACCCAGGCCGGCCGAGTCGAGCAGACCACGGCACACGCCGGGGTCATCGTGGTCATGCCCGAAGGAGGGTCGGCGGCCTCCTCGACCAATTGGTTCAACAGTGGTGCCGGCGGCCCTCCTGAATGGGAGACGTTCCAGGTCGACCAGCTGGTTCCCTGGATCGACCACAACTTCCGCACCATCGACACCCGCGGGGAACGAGCCATCGCCGGCCTGTCGATGGGCGGGTTCGGATCGCTCAGCTACGCCGCCCGCCATCCGGATCTCTTCGGGGAATCCGCCACGTTCTCGGGTGCCGACGACCTCACCGACCCACCTGCCGTCGCCGAGCCGATCTCCACCGTCGTGGTCGCGGCCTGCGCCGCCGGGGAAGGTGGAAGCGAGTTCTCCACATTCGGCCCCCACACGACCGAGGAGCTCAACTGGCGCGCCCACGATCCGGCCCAGCTGGCGGCAAACCTTGCGCACACCAAGCTGTACCTGTACACGGGGAACGGCGCGCCCGGACCTCTTGATCCACCCGGAACCGGCGTCGACGGGATCGAGGTGCTGGCCCACGAGTCGACCGTCCAGTTCCACACCGTGCTGCAGGCAGACGGGATCCACAGCTTCTTCGATGACTACGGACCTGGAACCCACACCTTCCCCTACTGGGCCCGCGACCTTCGTGATGTCCTCCCGAGGTTGATGGCGGACTTCGCCGACAACACAGTGCCGGCCCCGACATTCACCTACACCTCCGCCGAGGACTCGTACTCGGTCTACGGATGGGACGTCCGCATGCATCGCCTCGCCGACGAATTCAGTACGCTGGCCGACGCCGGAGCCCGAGGATTCGCCTTGTACGGAAGCGGATCGGCGATCGTCGTCACCCGGCCGGAGTGCCCACCGTTCGCTGCTCAGCGGGTCCAGATACGGAGCGGGTCGGGCTTGCGGACCGTGATCCTCGACGCAGATGGGGAGGGCCGGCTCCGGATCCTCGTGCCGCTCGGTCCCGCCAATCCGTTCCAGGAATTCACGCCCGCCACCCTCAAGGCCGGGACCAGGGTCTTTGCCACCGAGGTGGCAGTTCGGCAACTGGGTTGAATCGGCGAATGGCCCGAGATCGTCCGCACCTACTCGCAGGCCACGGACCCGACCTCGCCGTGGTACGCCACCATCACCGACGGTACTCGACCCAGCCTGGCTACCGCTCCGCTACACGCCGGCGCTCGCAGAGAACCGACGGGCACAGGCGGCGGTACTCACCGACTCGTGAACCGGTAGGTGCCGCTGACCGGTCGCACTCCTGACCGGGAGCCGGTCGAGCTGGTCGCAAGTCAGCGACGCGACGGACTCAGCTGGAGGGGGCCCGGTCCCCCTCGGGCGTCGGCAGCGGTGACGTCGGGGCCAGGTACCCACGGGCCTGCCGGCCCAACTCGACTTCGCAATCGAGCATGTGGCGGGCCTGGCCGGCGTCACGGTACTTCGCCCGGGTCTTGACCGGCCCCCGGGTCGAGTCGAGGTGCACCGTGGCGAGGCTCAGCGCCCGTTGCAGGGGGCCCGCGCTCAGCCGGACGCTCTGGGTCCGTTCGTGGGGCACGACGTCCACCGTGCGGGAGAGGAGCCCGTGGCGGACCACGAACACCCGCTCATCCGAGCCGGCCCACTGCCCCCTCCACCACAGCGGTGCCCGGAGCGCGGCCCGGGCCGGCGGGCGAGACATCGGCACGGCGTCGATGTCGATCCCGCCAGACACCCAGCCGACGAGGGCGAGCGCATATGCCCGGTCGGTCACCGGGACCAGCATCGTCGACTTCGAGTTGGCGTTGCCGGCGTACCCGGCTACGTTCATCCGAACCTGCGCCCACCCGAAGAGGCGCCACGACATCGGCTGATGGACCAGGATGGCCTGGATGCGGCCGGGCGGCACCGTCTGGCGGCTGGTCGAGAGCAGCCCGTGCCTGATGCGCAGACCGTCGGGCGATTCGGAGATGGTGAAGTCCCACAAGCTGCTCACCCGGTGCCAGATGGCGTGCAGGATGACCACGGCGAACGAGACGAACAGGGCCACCCCGAGGCCGATGGTGGGCCGATGCCCGTTCGACTGACCGAGCAGGCCCAGCGCCGGCCCCGCCAACAACAGCAGCAGACGCCACGAGACCATCTCGAGCAGCACGGCCCGGACCAGGCGGCCGTGGGGGACCGAGAGCACGGGTCGCTCGGGGGCCTCGGCCACCGCCTCGTCGGCCCCCACCGACCGGCCCAGCAGGTCGGCGCGCAACGCCCTGGCCACCGGCAGAGCAAGGTAGCGCAGCCGGACGGCGGCGCGCTCGGTGCCGGCGGTGGTCACCTTGAGCTCGGCCAGGCCGAAGATGCGGGCGGCCAGCGGCTCCAGGAGATCCACACTCTGCACCCGGTTGAGCCGGACCCGCTTCGACTGCTTCTGGAACAGCCCGTAGTCGATGCGGAGTTCGCCACCCAGCAGGTGGTAGCGAGTGACCGCCACGTTGACGAAGCCCCGTACCACCACGGCCAGAGCCACGGCCGCGTAGATGGCGTACGGAACCCAGTTCACCCCTCCCTCACCGGTGCGCTGCCGGATCAGGCTGAAGAACGAGAAGGCGGCCACCAGGCCGAGCACGCGGCCCCCGAGGGCGATCGGCGTGAGCGGATGGAGGCGAAAGACCTCCTCGTGCTGATCGACGGCCGGCCGGTCCGCTCTCGGTGGCTCAGAGCCCGCTGGCATGCGCCTCGCCCAGCTCGGTGAGCCGGTCACGGAGCCGGGTGGCGGTGTCCGGCGTGAGCCCGCGGACCTTGGCGTCGGTGGTGGCCGCCGCGGTGTGCAACTTGACGCTGACCAATCCGAAGGACCGCTCGATGGGACCAGCCTCGACATCGACGAGCTGCATCCGGCCGTACGGCACGACGGTGAGCTTCTTGAACATGGCACCGTGGGTGACGAGGAGGTCATCGGCCCGCTCGGCGTAGCCCCACGAGCGCTGGTTCCGCCCGATCGCGACCCAGGCCATGACCACCAAGACCAGCGCGACAATCGCCACGGACAGGCCGGCAGTGGGCGACCCCACCGCGCAGGCCGCGGCGACCGCAGCCCCGAACGGGACGCCGACGCAGGCGAGTACCGTCCGGCGCATCCGGCCCAACCGCGGTGACACCCGCTGCCAGGTGTGGTCCCGGGGAGGGGCGAACGGGCTGTCCATTTCTCCTGACCCTACCGGGCGCTGCACACGCCCCCGGGTCAGCGCCGCCCGGCGCGCCCTCCGGCCCCTGCGTATCATGCCGCTCGGACACCGCCGAACGAGGAGAATGATGATGGCCATGGACGTGAGCGGCCAGCGGGTACTGGTGACGGGAGCTTCATCGGGCATCGGCGCCGGGTTGGCCGAGGAGTTCGCCCGTCGGGGTGCGACCGTGGGCATCTGCGCCCGCCGCCAGGACCGTCTCGACGATGTGCTGGCCCGCTGCCGCATCCATGCCCCCGAGTCACGACGTTGGCTCTGCGACCTCTCCCAGCCGGCTCAGGTCGACGCCCTGGCCGCCGAGGCCGTGGCCGAGCTCGGCGGTGTCGACATCCTGGTCAACAACGCTGGCATCCCCAAGCGACGCCACGTGTCGAAGTTGGACATGGCCACGGTCGACGCGGTGATGAACATCAACTACCTGAGCCCGGTCCGGCTGACGCTGAACCTGCTCCCCCACATGCTCGAGCGGGGCAGCGGCCGCATCATCAACATCTCGTCGGTGGCCGCCACGCTCAGTTCCCCCGGCGAATCCGCCTACGACGCGTCCAAGGCGGCGCTGACGGCGTTCAGCGAGTCGATGGCGGTCGACCTGTGGCAGAGCGGCATCAAGGTGCTCGTCGTCTACCCGGGGCTGGTCGACACCGAGCTGTTCTCCCTGCCCGACAACGACCCGGTGATCGCCGCGGTGGACGCGGTGCCGGTGAGCGAGCTCGTCGACGGGGTCTTCGACGCACTGGAGGCAGGTGCGGTACAGGTGTACGTGCCGGCATACTTCGGCGAGCTGGCGTCGGGCAAGGCGGCCGACGTGGCCGGCTTCCTGTCGGGCACCGCGGCCTACGTGGCGTCACACGCCCAGCCCGGCTGAGACCCGCTCCTCCGGATCGCGGCCCCTCTCATCCTCGGCGCCTCGCGCCAGGCCGGAGGGCGGTCCTATCCGAGCAGGTGCTTGGCCATCACCACGCGCTGGATCTGGTTGGTGCCCTCGTAGATCTGGGTCACCTTGGCGTCCCGCATGAAGCGCTCGACCGGGAAGTCCTTGGTGTACCCGTACCCACCGAGCAGCTGGACGGCATCGGTGGTCACCGCCATGGCGGTGTCGGAGGCGAAGCACTTGGCCATGGCCCCGATGGCAGTGAGCTCCCCGTCGGGGTCTCCGGTGTCGATCAACGAACAGGCCCGGTAGAGGAGGGCCCGGGCCGCCTCGGTGCGCATGGCCATCTCGGCCAACATGAAGCGCAGTCCCTGCAATTCGGCAATGGCCTGGCCGAACGCCCGGCGCTCTTTCATGTACGCGGCGGCCTGGTCGATGGCCCCCTGGGCGATACCGACGGCCTGGGCGCCGATGCCCGGACGGCTGCGGTCGAGGGTGTGCATGGCGATGGTGAACCCCATGCCCTCCTCCCCGACCAGATTGCCGGCCGGTACGGACATTTGGTCGAACGAGATGGCCGCCGTGGGGCTGCCCCGCAGACCCATCTTGTCCTCCTTCCGGGAGACCTCGATCCCCCAGTCGGCTTCGACCACGAAGCAGCTGATCCCACGCCGGCCGGCATCGGGGTCGGTCACGGCGAAGACGGTGTAGAGGTCGGACACGCCGGCATTGGTGACCCAGTACTTGGTGCCGCTCAGGACATAGTGGTCCCCGTGGCGTACGGCCCGGCTGCGCATGGCGGCCACGTCGCTCCCGGCGTCGGCCTCGGACAGGCAGTAGCTGGCCTGGCGCTCCCCCGACGCCACCTGGGGCACGTAGGTCCGCCTGAGCTGCTCGGAGCCCCAGTTGATCACCGGCATCATGGCCACCTTGGAGATCTGAAGGGTCAACGAGGTGGAGGCGCATACCCGGGCCAGCTCTTCGGCCATGATCGCCTGGGTGACCATGTCGGCCCCGGCGCCGCCGTACTGGGTCGGGATCCCGAGGGCGGGAAGCTCGAGCTCGACGCAGGCCTCGAAGGACCGGCGGGGGAAGGTGGCATCCCGGTCCGCCTCCGCCGCCTGGGGGGCGATCCGGTCCTCGGTGAACTTCCGGAGGGTCTGGCGGAACTCCCGCTGGGTGTCGGTCAGGGTGAATCCGGGCGCGTCCACGCCGGCCAAGCTAGTCAAGGGCGGGTGGGCGGGAGGTCCGCAGCGCACACAGCCCCGGGCGGTGGCGTGGCGGTGGCCGTGGCCCACGCCGGAGTCGCTTCCGGGCTCATCCGGATCCACCGAGATGGTCGAGGAGCAAGGCGTTGAGGGGCTCGGCGGCCACGTCGGGAATCCAGTGGCTGACACCGTCGAGCACTTCGAACCGGTACGGCCCGGTCACATGATCGGCGGTGGCCTCGGCGGCCCGACGTCCGAGGGCGATGTCCTCGGTGGACCACACGTACATGGTGGGCACCGCCACCGGGCCCAAACCCGGGGCGAGATGCAGATCGTTGGCCCGGTACCAATTCAACGCGGCGGTGAGGGCCCCTGGCGCCGAGAGCACCTCGACGTAGTCGTCGACGGCGGACGGGGCGATGCCGGAGTCGGCGAAGACCTGGCGCAGCCCGCTGCCGTCGCCACCGTCGCCGAGGAGGAGCCGCTCAGGGACCTCCGGTTGGCGGAACAGCTCGAGGTAGGCGGAACGCTGGGTCTGGTCGGCATCGTCGGCCAGCGCGGCGGCGAGTGCCGCCGGGTGGGGGGTCGACACCGCGCAGAAGGTTCGGACCCGGTCGGGGTGGTGCCCGGCCACCCACCATCCGACCATGCCGCCCCAGTCATGGCCGACCAGATCGAAGGTGGTCATCCCCGAGGCGTCGGCCAGGGCGAGTACGTCGGAGGCCAGCTCGACCACGGCGTAGTCCTCCACGCGATCGGGCCTGGCCCCGGGCGAATAGCCCCGCTGGTCGGGAGCGAGGACCCGGTACCCAGCTCGGCTGAGGGCTGTGATCCCATCGGCGAAGCACGCCGACGTCTGCGGGAAGCCGTGGAGCAGGATGACCGATCGCCCGGTAGGCGGCCCGTCACGGCGGACGGTGAAGCTGAACCCGTTGGCCTTCATCTCACCCCGGGTCACCCCGGTCCTGCCCCGCACCGGGCCGGGGTGACGGCGAAGGCTGGCCTCATGGGAGGCGGACGCTCAGTCCGGGCTCGGCAGGGTCAAGAGCTCGGGCCAGTGCTCGAGTCGCGCCGCCACTTGCTCGGGCATGAGGCTCAGCGCTTCCTCCGCCACGCTGGCGGCAATGGCCCGCTGGGCCTCGTAGTTGTGGGCGGCGGACCGAAAGAGGGGAGCCCGGGCCTCGACCAGGTCGGCCGGGGGATCGCCGATGAACCCCCACAGGGTGAAGGCGAACGTCAGGTCGTGGATGACCGGAGCCCGGCCGAACCGGGCACAGCGGCGCATGGCGACGGCGGTGCAGCCCACCTTGGCATCCTCGCCCGACTCGCCCTCGGCGAGGGACAGCCGGTCCTCGAATCGGCGGGCCAGCCGCAGCGCGAACCCCTGATCCGGACCGGGGGTCCCGAAGCCGTGGCCCTGGGGCTGGGTGGTGCCCCGGAGCTCGGAGGGGCGGGACTGTATCCAGACGGTCGGGACCTTGAGCCGGTAGGCCGGGCGCACCTGATCGACCTCGACGATGGGCACGAAGCTCGGCTGGGTCACGACAAGGCTCCTGGCGCCGGCGTGCTCGTCGTACCGGCCCGGGCCGAGGGGGCCCCGGCACGGACCAGACCGTAGACGATGGAGTCCGAAAGAGCCTGCCACGACGCGGCAATGATGTTCTCCGACACACCGATCGTCGTCCAGGTCCGGTCGCCATCGGTCGAGTCGATGAGGACCCGGGTGACCGACGCCGTGCCCTTGGCCGTGTCGAGGACCCGCACCCGGTAGTCGACCAGATGCAGGCCCGAGAGGGCCGGGTACCGCGAGCCGATGGCCCGGCGGAGTGCCCCGTCGAGGGCGTTGACCGGGCCGTTGCCCTCAGCGGTGGCCACGATCCGTTCGTTGCCCACGAGGACCTTCACCGTGGCCTCGGTCGACTGCGCGTCGCCGTGGTCCGCGATGACCCGGTAGGACTCGAGGTCGAAGAAGCCCTGCTCCCAACCGGTGGCGCTGCGGAGCAGCAACTCCAACGAGCCGTCGGCCACCTCGAAGTGATAACCCTCGTGCTCGAGACGCTTCAGCGAGTCGAGCACCGAGGCCATGGCCTGGGAATCGAGCTCGAGACCGAGCTCCTTCGCCTTCAGGGCCAGGGTCGACCGCCCGGCCATCTCCGAGACCACGAAGCGGGTGCCGTTGCCCACCAGCTCGGGGGAGATGTGCTCATAGGCATCGGACCGCCGGGCGATGGCCGAGGTATGGAGCCCGGCCTTGTGGGCGAAGACCGACGACCCGACGTAGGGCTGCTGCGGGTTCGGGGCGATATTGACCAGCTCGGCGATGTGGTGCGACACCGGGGTGATCAGCTCCAGGCGATCCGACGGGATGGTGCCGACCCGGAGCTTGAGCGACAGGTCGGGAATGGCGGCCGACAGGTCGGTGTTGCCCGCCCGCTCGCCGTACCCGTTGACGCAGCCCTGCACGTGGGTGGCACCCGCTCCCACCGCGGCCAACGAGTTGGCCACGGCGCAACCGCCGTCGTTGTGGAAATGGACCCCCAGCTGGGTCTCGTACCCGCCGAGGACGCCGCTGACGATGCGCTCCACCTCGTGCGGGAGCGTCCCGCCGTTGGTGTCACAGAGGACGAGGGTCTCGGCGCCCGCCTCTTCGGCGGCCCGCAGAATGGCCAGAGAGAAATCGGGGTTGGCCTTGTACCCGTCGAAGAAGTGCTCGGCGTCGAGAAAGACCCGCAGGTCGCGCTGGCTCAGGAACGCCACCGAGTCGGCCACCATGGCGATCGCCTCGTCGAGCGTGGTCCTGAGGGCGTCGACGACCTGCATCTCCGATGACTTGGCCACGATGCAGACCGCCTCGGTCCCGGCCTCGACCAGGTTACGAAGCGTCTCGTCGTCCTCGGCCCTCACCCCGGCCCGACGCGTCGCGCCGAAGGCCACCAGCGTCGACCTGGCCAGCGTGAGCTCGGTGGGGGCGCGGGCGAAGAACTCGGCATCCTTCGGATTGGCGCCCGGCCAGCCACCCTCGATGAAGGCCACCCCGAGGTGGTCGAGCTGCTCCGCCACCCGCAGCTTGTCGTCCACGGTGAGGGAAAGGCCCTCCTGTTGCGAGCCGTCCCGCAACGTGGTGTCGAACACATCCACCGCGTCGGGCAGGTCGGGCAGGTCGAAATCGTGAGCACCACCCGGGCGGGAACCTCCTTCCCCCGCCTTACCGCGGGCATGGGCCCGCTGGCCCGGGGTCATCGGGCGCGTGGCGCCGGCCCTCTTCCCGTGGGTGTGGGCATGCCCATGGCCGTCGCGAGGTGCGTCCCCGAGCGTCGGACCGTCACTCGACATAGTCCAACCAGTCCTTGTACTGGTCCACCTCGCCTCGCACAGTGGCGAAATAGGTGGCCTGGAGCTTCGTGGTGATGGGACCCGGTTTGCCGTCCCCGACCTGCCGGTCGTCGACCGACCTGATGGGCACGAGCTCGGCGGCGGTGCCGGTGAGAAAGGCCTCGTCGGCCGTGTAGAGGTCGGTGCGGATGAGCGGCTCGTACGACACCGCGTAGCCGAGGTCGCGGGCGATGGTCTCGACAGACTGCTGGGTGATACCGGCCAGAGCCCCCGAATCCGACGTGGGCGGGGAGATCAGCCGTCCCTTCTGCACGACGAAGATGTTCTCGCCCGTGCACTCGCTTACCTTCCCATCGGAAGCGAGCAGGATGGCCTCGTCGTACCCGGCCTTCAACGCCTCGACTTTGGCCAGCGACGAGTTCACGTACATGCCGGTGCCCTTGGCCGCGGTGGGCACGGCGTTGGGGTCGTGTCGCTGCCAGGAGCTGATCTTCATCGAGACCCCGTTGGCCACGCCCTCGTCGCCCAGATAGGTTCCCCAGGGCCAGGCCGCGATGGCCACGTTCACCGGGCAGGGGATGGGGTTCAGCCCCATCTCGCCGTAGCCCAGGAAGACGAGCGGTCGGAGGTAGCAGCCGTCGTCGAGCCCGTTGACCCGCACGACGGTTCGGGTCGCGTCGATGATGTCCTCGATGGAGTACGGGATGTCGATCATGAAGACCTTGGCCGACGTGAAGAGACGCTCGATGTGGTCGCGCAGCCGGAACACGGCCACGCCGCGTGCCGTCGGGTAGGCCCGGATGCCCTCGAACACGCCGGAGCCGTAGTGCATGGTGTGGGTCAACACGTGGGTGGTGGCATCCGCCCAGTCGACGAGCTCGCCGTCCATCCAGATCTTGTCGGTAGGGGTAACGGGCATGGCTCAGAGCCTTTCTGCGACGGCATTGCCGATGTCGACGGTTGACAGGGACGGGTCCGGTTGGGACGAGATGAATTGGGCGACGGCGTGGGAGACCTTGGCTGCGGCCGACGACTCGCCGAGATGCTCGAGCATCAGAGCGGCCGAGCGAATGGCCGCGGTGGGATTGGCCCGACCGGTCCCGACGATGTCGTGAGCGGCGCCGTGCACCGGCTCGAACAACGATGGGCCGGTGCGGTCGGGGTTGAGGTTGGCGGAGGCGGCGTAGCCGATGCCGCCGGCGATCGCCCCGGCCAGGTCGGTGATGATGTCGCCGAAGAGGTTGTCGGTGACGATCACGTCGTAGCGGCCCGGGTCTTCGACGAGGTAGATACAGGCGGCGTCCACATGGTTGTAGTCACGGCTCACCGCGGGGAACTCGTTCGACACCTCGGCCACCGTACGCTGCCAGAGGTCGCCGGCGAAGGTCAGCACGTTGGTCTTGTGGACGAGCGTCAGGTGGTTGCGGCGGCCCACGGCCAACCCGAAGGCGAACCGGGCACAGCGCTCCACCCCGTGCCGGGTGTTGACCGACCCTTGCGTGGCCACCTCGAAGGGCGTGCCCTTCCGCAGGAAGCCACCCTCCCCCGCATAGGTCCCCTCGGTGTTCTCCCGGACCACCACGAAGTCGCAGTCGGGCGCCGGCGCGCCCGGCACGCCGGTGAAGGGACGCATGTTCACGTAGAGGTCCAGCTCGAACCGAAGCCGCAGCAGGAGCCCGCGCTCCAGCAGGCCGGGAGGTACGGCCGTGGATCCGACCGGAGGGCCCACCGCCCCGAGCAGGATGGCGTCCTGGCCGCGCAACTCCTCTAGCACCGCGTCGGGCAGGACCTCGCCGGTACGCATGTACCGGTCGGCACCCAGGTCGTACTCGGTCGTGATCAACGGCACGCCGGCCGCGTCGACCACCTTGAGGGCTTCGGCCACGACTTCGGGGCCGATGCCGTCGCCGCCGATGAGGCCGACCTTGTAGGTACTCACTGTCTTCTGTCCCTGTCCTCTGTTGTGTTGATGACTGATGCGTTCATGGTGTCCGGCGTTGCCCACCGCTCGGGGCCAGGCCCGTTACCACCAATTGAAAAACCGTCCACCAAGTGGACGGTCGCAGGCACACACGGGTGGGTGTGTGCCTAGTCGATGATGATTACGGAGCCGCGGCGGTCGGGAAGCGAGTGCACGAACACCCAGTGTCGCCGCTCCGGGCGGACCCGTCAACCCCGCCCGGGCCCCGACTCCCAGCGGATGCCGCCCGGCCCGGTGCCTTCTGCCACCACCCCGACCGCGACGCCGGCCAGTTCGACCCACGGCAGAGCCCCTTCGCGTAGGCACCGGGCCGAAGCCCCTCGGCACTCGATCACGGTGGAGGGGACCCCGTCGCAGATCCCCCCGTCCAGGACGGCGTCGAGACCGCCGGCGCCACCGAACGCCTCGATCAACTGGGCGGCCGTGGTCGCGGGCGGGGCGCCGTGCAGATTGGCACTGGTCACCGCCAACGGTCCCACCTGGCGGCAGAGGGAGGCGATCAACGAGTGGTCCGGCCATCTGACACCGACGGTCCGGCCGGCCGAAGGTGGTCCGCCGAGGTCGGGCCCGAACCCCTTTGCTCGCGGCACCACGAGGGTGAGCGGCCCCGGCCAGTGCTCCCGGGCCAGGTGGGCCGCAGCCCGCCCGAGCGGGCCGGCCAGCTCGGCGATCTGGTCCTGGTCGCCG
>DASZIO010000021.1:0-101715 GCA_035949055.1 Acidimicrobiales bacterium | reverse complement strand
CACTTCAGACGCGAGCGTACCGGCGAGGTATGCGCGCAGATCCAATCACCAACGGTCTGCGCGTCAGTTGTCCCACGACGGTTGCGGCGCGCGGTTGAGGCGGTAGCGCCGATACCCGCCCGCAACGGCGATGAGCAACACGAGCGCCAGGAGGCGAAGTCGCCGGGGAGGGGTCATAGGCCGATGGTAGGGTGCGCCGGCTCGCCCGGGTGCTGGAACGGTATACAGGGATGGCTCAAACCCATCTGCTCGCAAGGGCGTGCGGGTTCAAATCCCGCCCCGGGCACGGCAGTTTGAAGCCTTCTCGCTGGTTGGGTGCCGGCCTCGGTCGGGTGGACGCCACCAAAGTCTCTTCTCGGCTCAGAACGCCGTCACAACCGAACCGAACCAAACCGGCGGAATCGGCGAGGTCGGAGGCGTACAAACCGTCTCCGTTGCTCCGTCGTCTCCGGAGACACCGTCATCACAGCTTGCTGATCGACACGGGTTCGCGTCTCCGCCGCATCGACGGTCAATGTCCGAGCCTCTCTGGGGGCGGGCAACCTGGTCGTCGAGAGGAGCTAGGGAACACTCCGGATTAGGGTGAAGAGTCGTCCGTTCTCTGGTGCGAGATCTTGGGGGAGCCGGTGAGCAGCCTTGAAGACGATCCCTTCGCCGGCGCCACGGTTCTCGGTGTACTGGAGGAGTCTGACCGCAGGTATCTGGCCCAGCGGAGCCGCACCAAGCGGATCGACAAGGGCCAAATCCTCTTCTCGGAGGGAGACCCCTCCGAATCCGTACTGATGCTCGTGTCCGGGCACATGAAAGTGCTGACGTATTCGAAAGACGGCTCCGAGTTCATCGTGAACACGGTCATGCCCGGTGAGACGATGGGTGAGGTCGGTGTCCTGTCCGGCTGTCCACGTTCGGCAACCATCCAGGCCACGGAAGCGAGCGTGGTGCTAGTCCTGCCGGGAGCCGCCATCGTCGGCCTGATATCGGAGCGACCGGTCCTCGCCGTCGCCCTGTTGCAGCGGTTGTCCCATTTGGTCCGTCGGATGACCGGCGTGGCCACCGACCTGGTATTTCTCGATCTGAAACAGCGAGTCGCCAAGTATCTCCTGCAGATGGAGCCAGGTGATCGCCAGGGGCCATCCCGATCGAACATCAACCAGTCACAGATGGCGGCCAACATCGGCGCCAGCCGTCAGCGGGTCAACGCCTGTCTCCGTGAGTTCCACCGGCAGGGATGGATCAAGATGGAATCGAGAAGCTTGCGCGTCCTCGACCGAGAGGCCCTGACTCAAGTGGTCTCTTTCTGACTGTTCTCACTGTTTCGCCGAGTTCTGACTGTTTCGCCGAGCCGGCCGCCTGATCGGGTCTCCTACACGCGGCGGATTCCTGTTCCTCGGTGGATGTCCTGGACAACACGGCCGGAAGTTACGGCCGTGTTGTCCAGCTAATTGCCCCCAAATGTCTCCTTGGTGACTGACACTCTGACGGAACAGGCTCACACTGACGATGCCAGCGCATTCCGCAGGCCGCGGAAGCAGGTTGAGGAGGGTGGTGACCATGCAAAGCACGGTTGACCCAGAGACCAACCCTTCCGATGGACCTGCGGTCAAGGCCGATGGGACGCTGGGTCGGCAGTGCGGTGCCTACCGCTGTCGACGGATCACCGTCGCTTACCCGCAGCGACCCGATGCGGGACGGACGCATCGAGGTTGCTTCCGCCACCTCTCCCGAGGTGTTGACAGACGTGGGTCGGACCAGGCCCATCGACGCAGGTTTTCCGGCGGGAACCGGCTAGCCGCTCCGGACCTCACCCCCCCAGTGAGGTCCGGAGCGGCACCACGCCGCAAGGCAAGGCGGATGGCCCCAGGCGGGTTCGGTCCCTCCCCCATTCACAAACCAATAGTCGGAAGCGGATCGGGTCAGCTGACAGGCCTGCGCGCGAACCAACGGAAGGAACATTGGACATGAGAACCCCTTGGAGGCGCACCGACGACCGGGTCGGACTACTGCAGGACACCGGGTTGTTCTCGGCTTGCAGGAGAGATGAGATCCGGCGCATCGGATCCCTGACCATGTTCATGGAGATCGAGCAAGGGACCGTGTTGGTCGAAGAGGACCAGATCGGTCGGGAGTTCTTCGTTGTTGTCAAGGGCACAGCCACGGCCACACGTCAGGGACTCTGGCTGGCCGAGTTCGGCCCGGGATCCTTCTTCGGGGAACTGGCGCTGCTCGACGGCGGGCAACGGACCGCGACCGTCATCGCCGACACTGACATGTCTCTGTTCGTGTTCTCACGTGCCGAGTTCTGGTCACTCGGCGAAGTAGCACCGTCGGTGACCAGCAAGATGGCCGTCGAGTTGAGCAGGCGACTGCGCAGTGCCGATGAGCTGCTCGACGAGGAATCGGTTGGCGCGCCGTCGCTTCGGCCGGTGGTCCTATTCGGTGCATCCCGCGGCTAACGGCTCTCACTCATATTCTGTTCGACGCTGGGTCGAGGTCGTTGCGGACTAGTGCCTCAGTTGTCCGAGGGCAGGCATCCTTCGCGGCGTGACTCGGTTCCTCACTCCGGCCGCCGGTGCCAGTCCCGCTGGCCTTCGGGGGTGTCGATGCCGAGGCCGGGCTCCTGGCCGAAGGGGGCCTCGGGGGCGAAGGCCCACGCCGGGATGCCGTCGGGCTTCGTGCCGGTGCGGGTGAGGCGCCAGCCCCCGTAGGTCTTCAGGTGGTGGTGGTGATGGCACAGCCGGGCCAGGTTGTCGAGCTCGGTCGGGCCGCCCTCGGTGATGGGGAGGACATGGTCGATCTCGAGGCCGGTCGCCACCAGGCAGCCCGGGACCACACAGCGGCGGTCCCGGTCGACGAGGGCGGTGCGGAGGGCGGCCGTGATGGTCATGAGGTCCCGGGCCATGACGGCCGGCACCGGGCCGATGCCGTCGACCTCGCAGTCCCCCCGCGGGGGTCCTCGCCCCCGAAGAGGACCTCGAGGTCCACCCGGACCACCACCGAGCACGGCGGGGGCCGGTCGAGGGAACGGGCGTCGGGGCGGTCGCCCCCCGGCTTGTCGGGGTCGGGGTCGGAGACGGGGTCCTCGCCCCCGGTCCGGCCGGTCACCAGGGCCACGAGGGCATCGGCCCGCAGGGCGGCCTCGGGCTCTGTCGCCGCCCCGGCCTGGCGCCGGGCCCGGCGCAGGCCGGTGGCCATCGGGCCGAGGTGGCCGAGCAGCCTCGCCCCCCGGATGGTGGCGGCCGGGTCGGCTCCGGCTGCGTCGGCCCGGGCCTTCACGCCGCGGTCCCGCACCCGGGCCAGGGGCTCGGTGGCCGCCCCGGCGAGGAGGTCGCCCTCCAGGGTGGAGTCGGCGATGGCCGCCCCAGTCAGGGCCCCGACCTTCGGGCCCGAGAGCTCCCCCCGGCGCACCGCCGCCTCGGTGCCGGGCAGCTCCCCGAGGCGCTGGCCGACGGCCAGGGTGGCCCTCGCCTGGCCGGGTGAGACCCCCTCCACCGCGGCCAGCAGGAGGGCCTTGCCGGCCAGCACCGGGGCGGCCGGGTCCAGCCGGGCCAGCAGCCCCGCCGACCCGGTGCCCGCCGAGCGGGAGCCCTTCGTCCTCGTCCGTGTCATGGATGAATCATCACAGGAGGGTGCGACACGACATGAGACGGGAAGAACGGACCGACCTCGAGCAGCGATCGGCGGGGCGGTCGTTTCCGCGACCATCTGCCGTCAAGCCGGTCTGCAAGAGTGGATCGGTGTTCGTCACGAGCCATGTCCTTTCCGGGGTGCTCATCGGTCGAGCGGCCCGGGGCAGGCCGACGACAGCTTTCATCGCCGGCGTCGGGTCCCATCTGGTACTCGACTCTTTCCCTCATTGGGGTTGCGAAAAGGGCGATAGCGTCGCCGACGAGCAATTCCTGAGACTTGCCAAGCGGGACGGCCTGCTCGGGCTGGCGACCATCGCCGCTGCGCTCGCCTCCGTTGACCGGCGGGATCGATGGTCCACCACCGCCGCCATTGTCGGCGCCGTCGTTCTCGATCTCGACAAACCCGGCAAGTTCTTCTTCGGAGTCAATCCGTTTCCCCCCGCGGTCATCCGCCTCCACTCCCGGTTGCAGAACGAATCGACGGATGGAATGCCAAAGGAAATCGCCTATGGAACCGTCCTGGCGATGGCCGATACGGTCATGATCGCGGCCGGCCGTCGAGCCGGATAGTCAGAGTCTTGAGCGCCCCCGGCCGGTGGGGAGGCGCCTGACGCAGCGCCGGCGCTGACCCGAGGGTAATCACTCCCGCCATCGGTGCCGTGTCACACTTGTCGGCCAACAGCGGTCGTTGCGAGCAGAGCCTCCCTTCGGGCAGCTCAGCCAAGCCGGACGAACAAGCCGGCGTAACGCAGAGCAACGCAGAGCAGTCGAGAGGAGTCGGTTGGTGCTGTCCTTCACCTTCCCGGGGCAGGGATCACAGCGATCGGGGATGGGTCGTGCCTGGGTCGAACATCCATCGTGGGAAGTGGCCGCCGAGGCATCGGAGATCGCCGGACAAGACCTCACCTCGCTCCTGCTCGACGCACCGATGGACGAGCTCACCCGGACGGACCACGCCCAACTGGCCACCTTCGTGATGAGCCTGGTGGTGCTCGACGCCGTCGAACGTCTCGGTCTCTTCCCCGCCGCGTGCGCCGGCCACAGCCTGGGCGAATACACGGCGCTCGTCGCATCTGGCTCGCTCTCGCTCTCCGACGGGACCCGCCTGGTGATGGAGCGGGGCAGCGCCATGCAGGCCGCGGCCGAGGAACGCCCGGGAACGATGGCGGCCCTCATCGGCATCGCCGACGACGACGCCGACGCGGCATGCCAGCTGGCCGAGGACGAGGTCTGGGTGGCGAATTACAACGCTCCGGGACAGGTGGTCATCGCCGGAACCGAGACCGGGGTCGCATCGGCCACCGAACGCGCCCGTGAGCTCGGCGCCCGCAAGGTGCTCCCCATCCCGGTGTCGGGGGCCTTTCACACCCAGCTGATGCTGCCGGCGCGGGCCCGGCTCCGGGCCACGCTCGATGACGTCGAGTTCCACTCCCCGGAGGTGCCGGTGGTGGCCAATGTCGACGCCAGGGTCCACACCGACCCCGGTGAGTGGCCCGGCCTCCTCTCGGCCCAGCTGTGCAGCCCGGTGCGATGGCGGCAATCCCTCGAGACGCTCGGCGGCCGCGGGGTGACCGTCGTCGCCGAGCTCGGACCCGGGGGGGTGCTCACCGGCATGGTCCGGCGGACAGTCCCCGATGTCCGGGGGGTGAGCCTTGCGGTTCCCGACGACCTCGACAAGCTGATGGATACGGTGGCCGGCACTGACGAGTTCACTGCATCTGCCCCGGCCCACCAGGGCGAGCACCTCTACACGTCCGAGCGGGTCATCGTGAGCCCGGCTCCCGGAGTGTTCGAGCCCAACGTCGATCTTGCCGCGTTGGAGAGCACGGCCCTGGCCGAGGCCACCGCGGCACCGGGCAGTGGCAACGGGGCCGAGCCCGGATCACGGCTGGACGTGGGCGACCGGGTGGGGAACGTCGGGCCGACTGACGTGCGAACCCCGTTCGAGGGCATCCTGATCCGCTGGCTGGCCGTGCGGGGCGAGCGGGTGGCGGAGGGCCAGCCAGTGGCCTGGATCCGAACCCCGGGAAGCGTCTCTTGACCACAGACGGGGGTGCAGAAGGAAACCCGGAGCCGGATCAGCAGCCGGGACGGGTGGTCCTCGTGACCGGCGGATCGCGGGGAATCGGACAGGCCTGTGCCGAGTGGTTCCTGGCCCGGGGAGACCGGGTGGCGGTGACTTCGCGGTCCGGCGAACTCGCGGCCGGGCTCCGCGACGGCGGCCACACGGGGCGGTTGCTGGCTCTGGCCTGCGACGTAAAAGACACCTCCCAGGTGGAGGCGGCGTTCGCCGCCGTCGAACAGACCTGGGGCCCGGTCGAGGTCCTGGTGGCCAACGCCGGTATCACCCGCGACACTCTGGTCCTCCGGATGGACGACGAGGCGTGGTCCGAGGTCCTCGACACCAATCTCTCGGGCGCGTTCCGGGTGGCTAAGCGGGCGATGGGCAAGATGATCCGCCTCCGCCGGGGGCGGATCCTGTTCATCTCCTCGGTCGGTGCGTTCATCGGGTCGCCCGGCCAGGCCAACTATGCGGCCTCCAAGGCCGGGCTGGTCGGCATGGCCCGGTCGATGGCCCGGGAGGTCGCCAGCCGGTCGATCACCGTGAACGTGGTAGCCCCCGGCTTGGTCGAAACGAATATGCTCGCAGCTCTCGGAGAGGAACGGAGGTCCGAGTTCTCCGCCCAGGTACCCCTCGGGAGGGTGGCCAGGCCGGATGAGGTGGCCGAGGCGGTGGGGTTCCTGGCCTCGGCCGGGGCCGCTTACATCACTGGCACCGTGCTGCCGGTGGACGGTGGCCTGGCCATGGGGTTGTAGAGCGAGAGGTAGCGTTTCAACGAAGGGCTGGTAGGCACTGGAATTTGCCAATTGCAGTCGGGGCGGACGACCATCACCGACTGACCCATCCCGACAAAGGAGCAAGTGTGGACAACGACGAGGCGTTCGCGAAGTTCAAGGAGTGCGCGGTTGAGGTGCTCCAGGTGCCTGAGGACAAGGTGACCAAGGATGCGCGCTTCACCGAGGATCTCGAAGCCGACAGTCTCGACCTGGTCGAGCTGGTCATGGCCCTCGAGGAGACGTTCGACGTCTCGGTGGAGGAGACCGAACTCGAAGGGATCGAAACCATTGGGCAGGCCTTCGATCTGATCACCGCCAAGCTCTGATGCTGCTCGGCACCGGCCCAGAGGGTCCCATCGCCGGCCGTCGTGTGGCGGTCACGGGCATGGGTGTGGTCTCCTGCTGTGGCGTCGGGTGCGAGTCATTTTGGTCAGGCCTGTTCGGTGACCCACCGGTTGGCGAGCGCCGGGTGCCGGACTTCGATCCGGAGCGTTGGTTCACGGCCAAGGAGGCTCGCCAAGTCGATCGCTTCGCCCAGTTCAGCGTGGCCGTGGCGGCCATGGCACTCGAGGATGCCGGCGAGGTGAACGCCGACCCGGGGCGCTCGGGCGTGGTCATCGGGACCGGGGTAGGCGGCCTCGAGACCCTCGAGCAGCAGATCAAGGTCTTCGAGGAGAAAGGGCCGCGGCGGGTATCGCCGCGACTCGTACCCATGATGATGTCGAACGCCGGAGCCGCCGCGGTTTCCATCCGGATGGGCTGGCACGGTCCATCCGAAACCGTGACCACCGCCTGCGCGGCCGGAGCTCACAGCATCGGGTATGCCGCCCACCTGGTGGCGTCGGGACGGTGTGACGTTGCTATCGGTGGGGCGGCCGAGGCCGGGATGACACCGGTCGCCATGGCCGCCTTCGGCAACATGACAGCCCTGTCGACATCGGGGTGGTCACGACCTTTCGACCTCCGGCGCGACGGGTTCGTGATGACCGAGGGGGCCGGTGCCCTGGTGCTCGAGGCGTGGGAGCACGCCGTCGCCCGGGGTGCACACATCTACGGTGAGCTCGCCGGCGCGGCAAGCACGGCGGACGCCCACCACATCACCGCCCCGATCCCGGGAGGATCCGGAGCGGCCGCCTGCATGACCCTCGCGATGGAGGACGCCGGTGTCCAACCCGAGCAGGTAGGGCACATCAACGCCCACGGCACCTCCACTCCGCTCAATGACATCGCCGAATCGGATGCCATCACCAAGGTGTTCGGTTCCTCACCCCCTCCGGTGACATCCACCAAGGGAATCACTGGCCACGGGCTCGGAGCGTGTGGCGCCATCGAGGCGGTGGCGGCGCTGCTCAGTATCCAGCACGCCCTGATCCCCCCGACCGCCGGCTATGAGCAGCCGGACCCCGACATCCACCTCGACGTGGTGGCTGCCCCTGGCCGCCCCTGGGAGCCGGCGCCGGTCCTGTCCAACTCCTTCGGCTTCGGCGGCCACAACGGCTGCCTGGTCATAACCCCCGCCTAGCCGCCGGTTCCCGCCCGGGTAAGCCCGGTGAGCGGTGTACGTCGGCTCGGTCGCGTCACGTGCTTGCATCGGTGTCGGGAGCCCGGCGCGCGGCACCAGCCCTACACCCCCTACCGTTGGGGTCCCATGGTTGACCAACTCGACCGATCCAGGAGCGTGGCGGCCGGCGGCGACCGAGATTCCTCCAACGGCACTGATCGCCCCGATCTGGCCATCGGGGCCTTCACCCCTCACGGACCCTGGACGGTGGAGCCGGACCGGATGAGCTGGCGTTTCTCCCGGGAGTTCGCCGGCGATATCGACGGCCTGCGGCGTGACGCGGCCGGTCTGGCCCGCCAACTCGTCCGCCCGCGCCGCCTCCCCCCCGGTGCCCGGGTGGTCTCGGTCAGCTGGCGGCTCGGATTCGCGTTGCTGGCCTGGGGGCTACGCGAGCGCGGCACGGCCACCTCGCGGTCGGGGCTCTCCCGCCGCCTGCGGACGGCCTTCGAACGCCTCGGCCCCACCTACATCAAGCTCGGCCAGATCATCTCGGCCGGGGAGGGCATCTTCCCCGAGGAGCTGGTCGACGAGTTCCGGCTGCTGCGCGACCGGGTCCCGCCCGAGCCGTTCCGGGTGGTGCGCCGCACGCTCGAGGAGGATCTCGGTCGCCCCATCAGCGAAGTATTCGTCTCGTTCGACCGCCGACCGATCGCTTCGGCCTCCATCGCCCAGGTACACGCGGCCACGCTCAGGAGCGGGGAGCGGGTCGTGGTCAAGGTCCAGCGACGCAACGTGGCCTCGTCGGTGCGACTCGACCTGGCCGCCATGTCCTTCATCGCACCCATCCTCGTCGGGCGGATCCCGGTGGCCGCCCTGACCAACCCACCCGCCTTGGTCGAGCTGTTCGCCGAGACCATCGTCGAGGAGCTCGACTTCCGGCTGGAGGCGCAGAACATGCTCGACATCGCCGCGGTGTTCGCCGGCGTCGACCAGCGGACCATCGTGGTGCCCCGCCCTCACCCCGAGCTGGTCACCTGCCGTGTCCTCGTCATGGAGCACCTGCACGGGTTCAGGTGGGGGAACGCAGCCGGCATGCGGGCCGCCGGTATCGACACCGCCGCGGTGTTGCGCTCGAGCCTCATCGCCTTCCTGGAGGGCGCCCTGCTGTACGGGGTGTTCCACGGTGACCTCCACGGGGGGAACCTCCTGGTCCAGCCCGACGGCACGGTGGCACTGCTCGACTTCGGCATCACCGGCCGGCTCGACCAGCGCAAGCGACTCGCGTTCCTGCGTCTCCAGATGGGCGCAACCTCCAACAACCTCACGGTGCAGGTCGAGGCGCTCCGCGACCTCGGGGCGCTCCCGGCCGACTCCGACGTAGACGCGGTGATCCACGATCTCGGCCTGGATCGGCCGGCCGTGGACCCCACCACCCTCTCGGCCGACGAGATGGTCGAGGAGTTGCGGGAGGTCACCAAGGCCCTGCTCGGATACGGGGCCAGGCTGCCCAAAGAGCTCATGCTCTTCATCAAGGACATCCTGTTCCTCAACGGAGCCATGGCCACCATGGCGCCCGACGTGGACATCCTCGGCGAGATCCTGGCCGTGGTCACCTACTTCAACGAACACCACGGCGAGCAGATCGCCCGCGACGTGGGCGTCGAGCTGGCCCGGACACCGGTCGACCTCGACGGCTACCGAGCGGCCATGGGGTTCCCGGACGAGAGCGAACCCATCACGTTCCAGGACCTCCAGGAGCGGCGCGAGCTCATCCGCCGACGCCTGCAACAGCGGAGCGCCAGCCGGCGGCGCCGGCCCCTGCGACGCGCCCTGTTCCGGACGCTCCGCCGTCAGCGCCCCTGACCAGCCGGGGGCGGCTGGCTGGTGTGCCCTCTGGCTCCTGGCCGGCCGGGGTGGTTGGCCGCCACCGTTCGGGTGGTTGGCCCACGACCGGCAGGGTCACCGACCGCGATCGGGCGGGTCACCGGCCGGGGAGGAGTCAGCACTTCCTGCGCCATTCCCCCCGGTGAGGGCTCGCTCAAGCGGCGTCCAACGCCCGGCGCAGCGAGGACACGAACGAGGCCGCTCCCTCCGGCCCAGCGCCGTTCAGCAACCGGCGCACCAGCGCCGATCCAACCACCACCCCGTCGGCCACTTCGCAGATCCGGGCGGCTTGTTCCGGCGTGGACACGCCGATGCCCACGCACACCGGGAGATCGGTGACCGCCCGGGCCCGCTCGGCCACCTCTCGGGCCGTGTCGGCCAGCTCCGACTGTTCGCCGGTCACCCCCATGCGGGCGACGGCGTAGACGAATCCCCGGGAGCGCCGGCACAGCGCGGCCATGCGTTCTTCAGGGGTCGAGGGGGCCACCAGAAGGACCGTGGCCACACCCGCCCGGTCGGCCGCATCGGCCCACGGTTCGATTTCTTCCAGAGCCAGATCGGGGATGATGGCACCGGCCACCCCCGAATCGGCCATCAGTCCGGCCATGCGATCGTGCCCGCCGCGAAAGATGATGTTGTAGTAGGTCATCACCACGACGGGTACGCCGACGTCGACCCGGCTGAGATCGGCCAGCACGCCATGGGGGGTCGTGCCTCGCTCGAGCGCCCGCCGGGAGGCTTCCTGGATGGTCACGCCGTCGATCATCGGGTCGGAGAACGGGATTCCCACCTCGATGGCATCGGCGCCGGCGTCGGCCAGGGCCTCCAGTGTGAGCAGCCACTTGTCGTTCATGCCACCCGTCACGTAGGGAACGAGCAGCTTGCGCCTTGCGTCGCGCGCAGCAGACAGGGCCGAGGCCAGACGGCCCCCCGGTAGCTCCGTCGCCAACGGGTACGTCGGAGGGACGCCGTCGTCCACGGTCACGAGCGCAACAGATCGCGCACCTGGGCGACGTCCTTGTCCCCGCGCCCGGAGAGGTTCAGGAGGACGGTGGACCCCTTCGGCAGGTCGTCGGTCCCCGCCCGGGCCACCACCCAGGCGATGCCGTGCGCAGATTCGAGGGCCGGGATGATCCCCTCGGTCCGGGCCATGGTCTTGAACGCCTCGAGGACCTCCATGTCGTCAGCGCACTCGTACCGGGCCCGGCCGATCTCAGCCAGATGGGCATGCTCGGGACCGATGCCGGGGTAGTCGAGCCCGGCCGATATGGAGTCGGCCTCGAGGATCTGACCCTCCTCGTCCTGCATCAGCGCGCTCCTCATCCCGTGCAGCACGCCGGGGATGCCGATGGTCAAGGCCGCGCCCCCGGCAGCTTCGACGGCCACCAAGGCCGAGGAGGTGGCGTCGGCGAATCCGGCGAAGATCCCGGCTGCGTTCGATCCGCCGCCCGCGCAGGCCACCACCACGTCGGGGTCGCCGCCTTCGAGCAGAACCCGGCACTGCTCGCGTGCCTCGTCGCCGATGACCCGCTGGAACTCGCGGACCATCCACGGGTAGGGGTGAGGGCCCATCACCGACCCGATGCAGTAGTGGGTGTCGTCCACTGTCGCCACCCAGTTCCGCAGCGCTTCGTTGACCGCGTCCTTGAGGGTGCGGCTGCCGGTGAGCACCGGGCGTACCTCGGCGCCGAGCAGCTCCATGCGGAACACGTTGAGCTCCTGGCGATGGGTGTCGACCTCGCCCATGTACACCGTGCACTCCATCCCGAACAGTGCGGCGGCGGTAGCGGTGGCGACGCCGTGCTGGCCCGCACCGGTCTCCGCGATCACCCGCCGCTTGCCCATCCGGCGGGCCAGCAGGCCCTGGCCGACCACATTGTTGAGCTTGTGCGAGCCGGTATGGGCCAGGTCCTCGCGCTTGAGCAGCACCCGCACCCCGAGCTCCTCGGACAGGCGGGTGCACTCGGTGACCGGCGTGGGCCGCCCTCCATAGCCCCGAAGGAGGCCGTCGAGCTCGGCCCGGAACCCGTCGTCCGCCCACGCCGACCGGAAGGCCGCTTCGAGCTCCATGCACGCCGGCACCAGGGACTCGGGGACGAACCGCCCGCCGAACCGGCCGAACCGGCCGCTCGGGCCGGGATCACCCATGATCTCGGGCACTACTCGTCCTGCCAGTCGAACGGGATGGGCGGTTCTTCGCCATCTCCGGAAGCATCTGCCGCCGGCCGCGGGCCCGCCGCGCCCTCGCCCGCCGCAGCCGCCGCGGCCCGGGCCGCATCGTGAGCGGCGGTGATGAACGCGCGCAGCTTGACCGGGTCCTTGACACCGGGGGACGACTCGACGCCGCTGGCTACGTCCACCCCCCAGGGGCGAAGGTGGCTGATGGCGGCCCCCACGTTCTCGGCGCGGAGGCCTCCCGACACGATAAGCCGGCCCGGATCGGCGACTCCTTCGGCCAGTCGCCAGTCGAAGAGCTCCCCCGAGCCCGGGCTCGACCCGTCGATGAGAAGGAGCTCGGCTCCGTACTCGCTGAAGCGCCCGATGTTGCGGTGCCCGGCCGGAAAGGCCTTGATGGTCCAGCGGGCCCGGCTGGCCACCCAGCGGGTGTCCTCCACCGATTCGAACCCGTGGAGCTGCACTGCGGTCAGGCCGATCTGGTTGGCGATCTCGACGACGCGCTGCGGTGCCTCGTCGCGGAACACGCCAACCGTCACCGTCTCGTGCGGGAGCCGCTTCACGATGTCCCCCACCGCGCCGGCAGACATCTGCCGCGGGGAGGGCGCGAAGACGAATCCCACCGCCGCCGCGCCCATCCCCACCGCCAACAGGGCGTCGGCTTCGGAGGTGACCCCGCAGATCTTCACGAAGACCCCGTCCTGCTGACCGGCACCGTCGAAGGCGATCACGTCAGGCTCCGAGCAACCCGCTGACGGCCGCCCGCCGGTCCGGCGAACGCAGGAGAGTCTCCCCCACCAAGACCGCGAGGTAGCCGGACTCGGCCAGCCGGTGGACGTCTTCGCGCCCGGCGATACCCGACTCCGCCACCGCCACTGCGCCGGTCGGCATCGCCGCGACGAGATCGAGGGCCCGCCGCGGGTCGACCTCGAACGTGCGCAGATCGCGCTGGTTCACGCCGATGAGATCGGCACCGGCTGCCACCGCCCGTTTGAGCTCGTCGGCGTCATGCACCTCGACCAGGGCCGACAGCGACAGCCGGCCCGAGAGTTCGAGCAACGACTCGAGTTCGGCCTCGGAGAGGGCGGCCGCGATGAGCAGGACGGCGTCGGCCCCCATGATCCGGGCGTCGCACACGTCGAGGGGCCCGACGGTGAAGTCCTTGCGGAGCACGGGGAGGGAGCATGCGGCGCGGGCCGAACCCAGGTCGGCGGGCCGGCCGCCGAAGAAGATGACATCGGTCAGCACCGAGAGGCACGCGGCGCCGCCGGCTTCGTAGTCGGCGGCCACCCGAGCGGGGTCGAGGTCGGGGTCGAGGTCGCCCTTCGACGGCGAGCGACGCTTGATCTCGGCGATCACCGAAATCCCATCCCGCTCGGCCGCGGACCGGATGGCGTCACGGAACGGTCGGACAGGGCCGCACCCAGTGGCGTGCTCGACGGTCGAATCGAGGTCGCGGTCGTCGAGCGCTGCGTCAGCCCGGTGAGCGGCGAGAATCGTCTCGAGATAGGCGGGCATGGCTGTTCGATGCTACCAACGATGTTCTGGCGGCCATCCTGGCCTGATCACACTTCCCTAACGTTGCCGGACGGACCGGCCGGTGCGGTGGCAGGCTGGTGACATGGGCGGCGAGGACACATTGGTGGTCATCGAGGACGACCATCACATTTCGGACCTGGTCGCCATGTACCTGCGGCGCGACGGATTTCGGGTGCTACAGGCGGACGACGGGCAGACCGGCTTGGACCTCGTGGACCGCGAGCACCCGGACCTGGTCATCGTCGACATCGGACTACCAGGCGACCTCGACGGGTTCGACGTGTGCCGCCGCCTGCGCCAGGGATCCTTCTCGGCGTCAGGAGCGACCGCCCGCGGGCCGGAGCCGGCCGCCGGCGCGTTCCCCACGCCGGTCCTCATCCTCAGCGCCCGTGACGACGAGGTCGACCGGGTCCTCGGTCTCGAGCTCGGGGCGGATGACTACGTGACCAAACCCTTTTCCGCACGCGAGCTGGTGGCGAGGGTCCACGCCATCCTGCGCCGGACTGCGCTGGCGGACGCTCCCCGGGGCCCCTCCGTCATCGAGCTCGACGGGATCTCGATCGACACCGGCCGGCGGGAGGTCCGCCTTCGGGGCGCCGTAGTACCCCTCGCCACCCGCGAATTCGAGCTGCTCGCATACCTGGCCGACAACCGGGGCTTGGCCCTGTCGCGGCGCCAGCTCCTCAACGGGGTCTGGGGCGACGACTGGTACGGGGACGAACGGACCGTCGACGTCCACGTTCGGCAGCTCCGGAAGAAGCTCGGCCAAGAGCTCCCCCTCGCCACGGTGTGGGGCGTGGGCTACCGCCTCGGATGAGGTCGGGGAAGCCTCGGATGAGGCCGCGGAGGTTGGGATGAGGCCGGAATGAGACGCCGGATAACCGTGGCCATCCTCTTGCTTACGGCGGCCACCCTGGTAGTCACCTTCGTCGGGAGCTTCTACTTCGTCCGCCGGGCGGCAATCACCACCGCCCAGCGGGAGCTCGCCGGCCAGGCCGCGGCCACGGCCCATGCCGTTTCGATCAATCCTGACATCACCCGGGCCGCGCTCCAGCGGCAGCTCAACCTCATCGCCGCGGCTGGAGCGTTCACCGGTATCAACGTGGTGGCTCTGTACCCCGACGGGACGATCAGGCGGCGGTTGCCCTCGGGCATCACCGCCAACCAGATCGACATACCCCTCCTCCAGCAAGGGAAGCAGGTCTCCGGGCACACCGCCGGCCTACTGGCCTACTCGGCCGTTCCCACCCCGCTGGACCGGGCCAAGGGCTACCTGCCGGTGTTGGTCATCACCAGGCAGATCCACAACACGGTCAGCGGGCTGCGCTACTTCCTCATCGTCGGTGCGATTGTGCTGCTCATCGCGGCCCTGGTCGCGGCGGGCCTGGCCCGGCGGCTCACCCGGCCGCTGGTGGCGGCCGTGCAGACCACCCGGAGGATCGCGTCAGGGGACCTCGACGCCACCGTGCCCATCGCGAACCGTGACGATCCCGAGTTCGCCCAGCTGGCGGAGGCGATCAACGCCATGGGCGCCAACCTGGTCCGGGCCAGGGATCAGGAGCGCCAATTCATCCTCAGCGTGTCCCATGAGCTCCGCACTCCGCTCACCTCCATCCGGGGCTACGCCGACGCCATCATCGACCGTGCGGCCGACGATCCGCACGGTGCCGCCGCGGTGATCAGTGCCGAGGCGGGCCGGCTCGAGCGGCTGGTACAGGACCTGCTCGACTTGGCGCGCCTGGACGCCGACCGCTTCTCACTGGAGGTCCGGGCCGTCGACGGGGCGGCAGTGGCCGCCCAGGTGGCCGAGGGATTCCGTCCCCGCGCCGCCGATGTCGGGCTGGATCTGGTCGTCGCCCCGGGTTCGGAACGGCCCCTGTGGGTGGAAGCCGATCCCGACCGGCTCGGCCAAATCGTGGCCAACCTGGTGGAGAACGCCTCGTCGTTTGCCCGGCACCGCATCGACATCGGGACCGGTCGGGTCGACGGCGAGGCCGTGGTCTGGGTGGCCGACGACGGCCCCGGCATCCCACCCGACCAGGTCACCCGGGTATTCGAGCGCCATTTTGTCTCCGATCGGGTCAGCGGGCGCCGGGTCGGATCAGGCCTCGGACTCGCCATCGTGTCCGAGCTCTCCGCCGCCATGGGGGCGACGGTCCGGGCGGAATCGCCCATCTCCGACGGACGGGGGACGCGGATGGTGGTCGGGTTGCGGCCCGCGCCGATGCCAGCAGAACATCCGGCACCGCGGCTGCCGCCCGGCGCTACGACGGCCATCGCCCCCGGCTCCGCGCCGCCGACCGCGTTGCCTCCCGCGGTGCCGCCGCTCCCCACGCCTCCCGCCGCCGCTGTCCCCGAGGCGGGCGTCGTGACCCCGGCACCGGAGGACGGCGCCACGTTGAGCGGAAGGCCCTCGCCGGAGTGATCTCGACCCATGGATGACATCCTGCTGGTGACGGGGGCATCGGCCGGGATCGGTCGGGCCTGCGCCGAGCGCATGCACCAACAGGGGTGGACCGTGTTCGGGGCCTCTCGCCGGGGAACGTCCTCGGGTGGATGGCAGCCGGTGTCGATGGATGTGGATGACGACCGCTCGGTGGCCGACGGCATGGCCGCGGTGATCGGAGACCAAGCGCGCCTGGATGCCGTGGTGACCTGCGCCGGGTGGGGGCTCGCCGGGCCGGTGGAGAACACCCCACTGGATACGGCCCGCGCGCAGCTCGAGACCAACTTCTGGGGAACCGTTCGCGTGGTGCGGCACGCCTTGCCATTCATGCGACGCCGTGGTCGCGGTCGCGTCGTGCTCATGAGCTCCATCGGCGGCGTGGTAGCCCTTCCGTTCCAGGCCTTCTACAGCGCGAGCAAGTTCGCCCTCGAGGGCTACGCCGAAGCCCTCGCCTACGAAGTCGCACCCTTCGGGATCGACGTCACACTGGTCGAACCCGGCAACGTCGCAACGGAGTTCACCGAGCGCCGGCGATCGATCCCCCCGTCGGTCGACGACCCCGCCTATGCGGCCGCGGCCGCCAAGGCCATCGGCACCATGGCCGAGGACGAGGCAAACGGGGTAGAGCCCGACCGGGTAGCGATGGCGGTCCAGCGGGTGCTCGAGTCCCATCGGCCGCCGAGACGGGTCTCGGTGGGCCGGCTCGACGAGCGGGTCGGGATCATGGGCAAACGACTCCTGCCGTTTCGGCTGTTCGAGCGGGCGGCCAAGGGCAGCCTGGGGGTCTGATGCTCGGGTCTGATGCTCGGACGGGGCTTGGCTAGAGGGCGACACCCGCCCAGTAACTGCCGTCCAGCATGGCCCGCAGTGAATCCCGATGGATGATCAGGTCGTCGATGTCGTCAGGCGACTCGGCTTCGCCGAAGAAGATCGAACGCTCGGTGACCCGGCGCATGATGACGCCGTGCCGCATGGCGGCGAAGGCGATGTGCCACGTGAGGTCCCCGGGCGGGCGGCCCGAATGGGCGGCATAGGAGGCGGCCACGTCCACGGGCCGGAACATCTCGGGTAGTCCGGATACACCCATCTGCACGGCCAGGTCCTGGAAGAAGAGATGCAGGTAGCACATCCATCCGATGTCCACCTCGGGTGGAGCCACCGCGGCCATCTCCCAGTCGAACACCGCCACCACCTGGTGATCGCGGAACATCATGTTGCCGATGCGGCCGTCTCCCCACGAGAGGGCGTCAGCCCCGACATCGGCAGGCAGGTTGTCCCCCAGCCAGGCGAAACAGTCGGCCAGCAGCGGGGACGGCCGGTCCTTCACTACCCAGTCGTGATAGTCGCACCAATGATTGAGGCAGCGGTCGAGGGTGGTGCCGCCCGGTTGGTCGAGCTGCAGGAAGTCGAGGTCGTAGCGATCGGGGGTGATGGCATGAATGCCGGCCAGCGCCTCGATGGCCGACTCCTGCATGGCCCGGCGGTCTCCCTGGGTGGCATCGAAGACCCAGTTGTCACCAAAGGTGTAGGGCAGGACATCAGGAGGCACCAGCCCGTCGATCCGCTCCATGACGAAGAAGGGACCGCCGAGCACCGAGGCGTCGGGTTCGTACCAGAACGTCTCGGGTACGGGCACCTTGGTCTCGGCACGGACCAGCCGCATCACCCGGAACTGCATGTCCAGGTCGTAAGTGGTGAACACGGGGTAGTCGGTCGCCGGGGGCTCGATCCGGGCCACCAACCGGCGCTCCACGGGGGCGCCGTCCTCTTCCCACCGTGCGGTGAACAGCAGGGTCTCCGAGGACATGCCGTTGCTCTCGGGGCTCGACACGTCGGTGATCGTCGGCGAACCCCCGGTCCGGATCGTGGTGGCCAGCCACCGCTCCAGCCGCGCCGCCATCTCCTGCGGGTCGCGGGTGGAGGTGGTGATGTGCTCGGGCTCAGTCCCGTCCGGAGCCAACGACCCCGATGGGCTGGTGGGCTCGTCGCCGCAGGCGACTGGGCCAGCGCTGGAATCTTCGTCTGCCATGTCTGGACCGCGCCCTCCCCCGGACAGGGGCGAACGCCCTCCTCCTCCGGTCAGAGGGATGGTCTACCACCTCGCCTGGTACCCGCCGCGGTGCCGGTCTGATGAGCGCGAATGCCGTGCCAATGTGGTGGCCGATGGCAGGCCGATGGGCTGGCCGGCGGCGGCGAGGCGTCAGGCGAACAGCGGCAACGGGCGTGCCTCGGCCGGCCGAGTCTCTTGCCCTGGGGCTGACTGGAGCAGGACCGGCTCGGGAGGCTCGACCCGGCGGTGCAGCATGGCCAGGGCGACGGCCGCCCTGAGCCCGGGCGACCAGGCCACGGAGGTGAGCTGCCCCACCTCGTGTCCGCCTTCGGCGGTCAAGACGACTGACCCGACCGCGGGCAGACCCCCTGTGCCGTCGCCCCCAACGACGGTCGAGGCCACCACCCCGCGGAGCCGGCGCGCCACCTTCGAGCCCCGGGCGTCGAGCCTGGCCACCAGCTCCTGGCCCGTGTAGCAGCCTTTGGTGAACGAAACGGTGCGCTCCACCAGGCCGGCCTCGGCCGGGATGCTGCCCTCGACCGCGTCCCGGCCGCCCACCGGGATCCCGGCCTCGATCCTCAGGGCCTCCCAGGCCTCCTCTCCGCACGGCACCGCCTCCCGATCGACCCAGCTCGAAAGGTCGGGCGGCGCCGCTCCGAGGAGGTCCAGGCCGATGAGGCCCGGCCACTCCACCGGCAGGACGAACGGAGGCGAACCGAAGACGGCGTCGGACGCACCGGGGCCACGCACGGCCACGCACGCCCAGCTATCCAGCCGGTCGATGTCGACCTTCATGCGGAGGCGGTACCGCTCGAGCCGGGCCACCACGACCGGACCTGACCCCGGGTCGGTGTCGATGACGAACCCACCGTCCTCGGACCGGTTCACGCGGATGAATGCGTCGATCTTGCCCTGGGGGCTGAGCAGCAGGGAGTCGACGGTGCTACCAGGCGGGAGACCGGCCACGTCTTGACTGCACTGGCCCTGGAGGTAGGGCTCGGCATCGGCTCCCGACACCGACACCACGTCGCGAGGGATGACGTGTACGGCCGCCGCCGAGCGGGCGGCTTCGTACTGGTCGTCCACCGGCGCGGGGGCACCCGGCGCGTTCATTGCTCGGCCGCCCTGGCCATCGCCACTGCGGCCAACAGGGCGGCGGCCTTGTCGGCGCACTCGGCATCCTCTGCCGCGGGGTCGCTGTCGGCCACGATGCCTGCGCCCGCCTGGACCGATGCACTTCCGTCGGGAGCGACGGTCATGGTCCGAATCGCGATAGCGGTGTCGAGGTTGCCCGAGAAGTCGAGATAGCCGACGACCCCGCCGTACACGCCCCGCTTGGTCGGCTCGAGATCATCGATGATCTCCATGGCGCGGACCTTTGGCGCTCCGGACAGCGTTCCGGCGGGCAGGGTGGCCCGCAACACGTCGATGGGCCCCTTGCCCGGCGCCAGCGTGCCCGAGACCTGGGACGTGAGGTGCATGATGTGGCTGTAGCGCTCAACCACCATCAGCTCGTCGACGGTCTCCGTGCCGAACGAGACCACCCGGCCGACATCGTTGCGGGCCAGGTCGACCAGCATGACGTGCTCAGCCCGTTCCTTCGGGTCCTCGACCAACTCGCCCTCCAGGCGTCCGTCTTCCTCCGGCGTGGCCCCGCGTCTCCTCGAACCGGCGATCGGGCGCGAGATGACGGTTCCCTCGCGCAGCCTCACCATGGGCTCGGGCGACGCACCGACCACCGTTACCTCCGGGAATCGCAGGAAGTACAGATAGGGGCTCGGATTTACCAGCCGGAGGACGCGGTAGACGTCAAAGGGATCGGCGCCCAGGGCACCCAAGTCGAACCGCTGCGACAGCACCACCTGGAAGACATCGCCCGCCACGACGTGGTCCTTTGCCGCCCGCACGGCGTCTTCGTAGAGGGCGCTGGACATGGTGCGGCGAACTTCGGCCGGTGGGCCGCCGGTCGCTGGCAGGGGGCGAACCCGGTGCTGGAGCGGTCGGAAGCAGTCGCTCCCCAGCTGGTCGAGCCTGGCTGTGGCCCGGGCGTGGGCATCGTCGAGCTGCGCGTCGTCCCAGTCTGGGTCGATGACCACGTTGTCGACCAGCACCACCCGTTGGCGCCAGTGGTCGAAGGCCGCCACCTGGCCGATCACGGTCAGCATGGCGTCGGGGTGGCCGAGGTCATCGGGAGGCGGGTCGGGTAGGTGCTCCACTTCCCGCACCACGTCGTAGCCCAGATAGCCGACCAGCCCGGCATGGAGCGGGGGCAGATCGGGAAGGTCCGGTGCATCAAAGGCGTCGAGCAAGGCCTCCAGCGCGCTCAGCACCCCGTGGTCTCCGCTCACCCGCCCGTCCGTCATGGCGTCGAGGTCGATGGTCCCTCGCGCCGACACCCGGTTGCCATGGGCCGTGACGGTGGCCAAGGGATTCCGGCCGACGAACGAGTAGCGACCCCAGCGCTCACCCCCTTCGACCGATTCGAGGAGGAAGACCGGTTGGCCCGATTCGTGCTCCATCTGGAGGTAGGCGGCCACCGGGGTCAGCGTGTCGGCGACCAGCTCGCGCCAAACCGGCACCACCCGGTGCTTGCGGGCGAGGGTGCGGAACCCGGACGGCCCCGGCCCCGCCCCGCCCCCGTTGGCTGCCGGGGTCATTGGACCGGTTCGGTATGGCCGAAGGCGCGGTAGAAGCAGCTGCGGTTACCGGTGTGGCAGGCGCCCACCCCGTCCTGGTCCACCGTCACCAGCAGGGCGTCACCGTCGCAGTCGTAGTGAACGTCGCGCACGTACTGCCGGTCTCCCGACGTCTCTCCCTTGCACCAGAGCTCCTGCCGGCTCCGGCTCCAGAACCACGTCCGCCCGGTCTCCAAGGTCCGTCGTAAGGACTCGGGGCTCATCCAGGCGAACATCAGCACGGCGCCGTCCGAGGCGTCCTGGACGATGGCGGCCACCAGGCCGTCGCTGTTGTAGTCGATCTGGGCCAGCTGGTCCTCGGTGAAGTCGAGGGGTGTGGCACTGAATCTGGTCCCGGCGGTACTCACAGCTGATGCTCCCTGCTGGATGGTGGAAGAGGGGGCCGGTCGTCAGGAGCGGACATCCCGGTGGTCAGAGGTAGAGACCGGTGCCCCCGTCGATGCGGGTGGTGGCCACGGCGTGGATGTCGCGCTCACGCAAGATGATGTACTCGTCACCTTGGACCTCCACCTCGAAGCGATCTTCCGGGTTGAACAACACGTTGTCACCGACCTTGACCGAGCGGACGTGGGGGCCGACGGCTACCGCCTCCGCCCAGGCCAGCCGTCGCGACACCTGGGCGGTGGCCGGTATGAGGATGCCGGCCCTCGATCGGCGTTCACCCTCGGCTTGGGGCACCTGGACGAGGACGCGGTCGGCCAGCACGGCGATGGCCAGCTTGGCGCTGCCGTCGCCGTTCTGGCTGTTCGTCGCCGTTTCCGAGGTTGTGGTCACCACGCGGAAAGGCTATCGCAGGGACGATCAGGACCATTCGACCGCCGAGGAGGCGTCACACCGGCCGGACGGCGACGCCGGCCGCCGCCATATAGGCCTTGGCCTGGCTCACCGTGAACTCACCCAGGTGGAAGATGGAGGCCGCCAATACCGCGTCAGCCCCCCCGTCACGCGCCCCGGCCGCCAGGTGCTCGAGCGAGCCCACCCCCCCGGAGGCGATGAGCGGTACGGGGCACCGCGACGTGACCTGTCGGGTCAGCTCGAGATCGAACCCGTCCCGCGTCCCGTCACGGTCCATGGAGGTCAGGAGCACTTCGCCGGCGCCGAGGACCGCACACCTTTCCGACCAGGCCACCGCGTCCCGGCCGGTCGGCACCCGCCCTCCGTGCGTCAACACTTCCCATTGGGGTCCCTCTCCGTGCCGCAGCCTGGCGCCGGAGGCCACCCGACGGGCGTCAACGGCAGCCACCACGCACTGACTGCCGAACTCATCGGCCAGTTCGGCGATGAGGTCGGGCCGGTCCACTGCCGCCGTGTTGACCCCCACCTTGTCGGCCCCGGCGCGGAGCAGCCGCCGCGCATCCTCGACCGAGCGCACGCCGCCGCCCACCGTGAACGGGATGAAGACGACTTCGGCGGTGCGCGACACCACGTCCACCATGGTCTGGCGATCGTCGGATGATGCCGTGATGTCAAGGAACACGAGCTCGTCCGCCCCTTCGGCGTCGTAGCGGGTGGCCAGCTCCACCGGATCCCCCGCGTCGAAGATGTCCGTGAACCGCACGCCCTTGACCACCCGGCCGGCATCGACGTCGAGACACGGGATCACCCGTACCGTGCGCATGCGGCCACTCCTTCCTCGACGGTCATCCGCCCGTCCACCAGTGCCTTGCCGCTGATGACCCCGGCCAGGCGCCGATCGGGCGCATCCGCGGCCCGCAACCCCCCCAGCCTGCCGATGTCGGCCACGCCGCCCACCCCACCCGAAGCGATGACATCGAGCTCGGTGGAAGCAAGCACGCCGCGAAGGCCCTCGAGGTCGGGACCGACGAGAGTCCCGTCGCGGTCGATGGAGGTTGCGATCACCGCGGCCACTCCGGTACCAGCCCGTTCGGCGAGCACCTCGTCGACGGTCCGGCCACTGCCGTGCTCCCAGCCACGCATGGCCACCTCGGTCCGTCCGTTCCCGGCCACCCGGTAGTCGATGCCGACGGCCACCCGGCCCGGGTGCTCGACGGCGAGCTTTGCGACCATACCCGGGTCGTCGAGCGCCACGGTGCCGAGGACGACCCGCGCCACGCCCCCGGCGAGGAGCTCGTCGACGTCATCGGAGGTGCGCACCCCGCCCCCGCACTGGACCGGGATGTCGACGGCCGCGGCGATCGCCAGCACGGTATGACGGTTGACGGCGTGGCCGGTCCGGGCGGCGTCGAGATCCACCACGTGGAGCCAGCGGGCGCCGCCGGCCTCGAACCGGGCGGCCAGGGCGACCGGATCACCGTAGTGGTGCTGCCGATCGAAATCGCCCTGGGTGAGACGGACCGCACCGCCGTCCCTGATGTCGATGGCCGGGTACAGCTCCATCAACGGTTTCCCTCGACGGTACGCACGAAATTGGCCAAGATGCCGAGACCCACGGAGCCGGACTTCTCCGGGTGGAACTGGGTCCCCCATACCCTCTCCCGTTCGGCCGAGGCCGTGACCGGTCCGCCGTAGTCACAGATCGACGAAGTGTCGGCCGTCCGTTCCGGAGCGAAGGAGTGCAGGAAGTAGACCCACGCCGATGGCTCCACCCCGGCCAGCAGGCCCGGGGCGAAGGTATCGCCGGTGACCGGCAACAGCTGGTTCCACTGCATCTGCGGGTGCTTGACCCCGGGGGGCAACCGCCTCACCTTCCCGGCCAGGATGCCGAGCCCGGACGCCGACGGGTCTTCGTCCGAACCCTCGTAGAGCAGCTGGAAGCCGACACAGATGCCCAGGAAGGGCACGCCTCGCTCTATGGCGGACAGGGCCACCTGGTCCAGCCCGCTGCCCCGCAGGGCCTCGGCGCACCGCCCGAAGGCCCCCACCCCGGGAAGCACGATCCCGACCGCGCCGGCGGCCCGTTCCGGGTCGGCGATCAGCTCGGCGTCGGCCCCGAGGTGTTGGAGAGCCTTCTCGGCGGAGCGCAGGTTCCCGATGCCGTAGTCGAGGACGGCGATCACGGCCGAACGCCGGTCGAGGCCCGGACGCCGGTCGAGGGCGGGACGCCGGTCGAAGCCCACACGCCGGTCGAGGGCGGGACGCCGCGGCCCGGGAAGCCGAGGCGGCCCCCGGGGCCGATCACAGCGTGCCCTTGGTGGAGGGGACCCCGCTTCCCTCGAGGCGCACCGCATCCCGCAAGGCGCGGGCCACGCCTTTGAACGATGCCTCCACGACGTGGTGGGTGTTCTTTCCCGAGAGGAGCCGCACGTGCAGGGTGAAGGCGGCCGCGGTGGCAAACGCCCTCCAGAACTCCTCGGCCAGCTGCGGGTCGAACGGCGGTGAGCCGAGCGCCTTGGTGTCCGGCGGAAAGTCGATGCCATAGGCCAGAAAAGGGCGACCGGACAGGTCGAGCGCCACTACCACCAGCGCCTCGTCGAGTGGCAGGGCGATGGAACCGAAGCGTCGGATCCCGGCCTTGTCCCCGAGGGCGGACGACAGCGCCTCTCCGAGCACGATGCCCACGTCCTCCACGGTGTGATGGGCGTCGACGTCGAGGTCACCACGGGCGGCCACGGAGAGATCGAACCCGCCATGGCGACCCAGCTGGCCGAGCATGTGGTCGAAGAACGGCAACCCGGTCGACACGTCGCTCACACCGGACCCGTCGATGTCGAGTCCCACGTCGACGCTGGTCTCCTTGGTCCGTCGGCGGCCGGAGCCCGTCCGGTGATCTGTCGTGGTCGAGATGGTCATTACAGGTTCTTGGCCAGGGCATCAAGGAAGCGGTTGTTCTCCGTCGGCAGCCCCACCGTCACCCGGAGGCAACCGCTGACCCCCGGCCATCTCGAGCAGTCTCGCACGAGGACCGAGGAGTCGAGGAGCCGCGACCAAAGTTCATAGGCATCGACGGTCGTAGGCCGGAACAGGATGAAGTTGGCGTCAGATGGCCAGGTCTCCACGGGCAGCTCGGCCAGCGCGGCCGCGATACGACCCCGCTCCTCGCGCAGCATGGCCACCGTGGTCTCCATCTCCGCCGCGAAGTCGAGGGCGAGGCGGCCGGCCAACTGCTTGGCTGTGTCGAGGTGGTAAGGCAGCGAGACCACCTCGCAAGACGCGATGACCTCGGGGTCGGCGATCACGTAGCCGAGCCGCAATCCCGCCAGCGACCACGTCTTGGAGAAGGTGCGTACCACGGCCATCCGATCGGACCCGGGGGCGCCCGACCGCATGACGTCCAGGGCGGAGGCAGGGGCGAATTGCCCGTAGGCCTCGTCCACGACCACCAGGCCAGCGGCAATCGAAAGCACCGATGAGATGTCCTCCGGCCGGTCGGCCACACCGGTCGGGTTGTTGGGCGAGCACAAGAAGGTGAGCACCGGGTCGTGGGCGCCGACCACCCGCTTGACCTCATCCAGGTCGAGCTGGAACCCCTCGGTCCGCCGGCCGGAGACCACGGTGGTCCCGGTGATCCGGGCGATCTGCCGGTGCAGGGAATAGGTCGGCTCGAACAGCGCTGCGTTCCGGCCCGGCCCGCCGTAGGCGAGGAGCAGCAGTTGGAGGACCTCGTTGGACCCGTTGGCACAGAACACCTGCTCCGGGCGCACGTCGTGGGTGCGGGCCACCGCCCGGCGCAGTTCGGCGGCGTGCCGGTCCGGGTACCGGTTGAAATGGATCTCGGCCAGACCGGAACGGTAGGCATCGAACCATTTGGGCGGCGGTGGAAGGGGTGACTCGTTGGTGTTGAGGCGCGCCAGGACCTCCGCCTGGGCGGAGTGGTAGCCGGTCAGCGCGTCCAGGTCCGGACGCACCGAAGGGAAACCCGGCCGGTGCGGTGTTAACCCGGCCATCGCACTCTCACCGATTCGGCGTGGGCATGGAGGCCCTCGGCTTCGGCCAGCGTCACGACAGCCGGCCCGAGCGTCTCGAGTGCGGACTCCGTCACGGTCACGGCGTGGATGTGACGCCAGAAATCATCCACCCGGAGTGCACTGGAGAACCGGGCGGACCGGTTGGTCGGGAGGATGTGATTGGGACCGGCGAGGTAGTCACCCACGCTGGCCGGCGACATCGGGCCGAGGAAGACGGCTCCGGCCGCGTCGATGAGGGGCAGCAGGGTATCGGCGTCATCAGTGAGGAGCTCGAGGTGCTCGGGAGCGACGATGTTGGCCACCGCGCAGGCTTGCTCGGGCCCCTCCACCATCACCACGTGCCCGCCGGTCCCGAGGGTGGCTTCGAGGTCGGCCCGGCGCGGCGAGCGCCGGACCAGGCGCTCCACGTCGTGCTCCACGGCATCGGCCACCTCCTCCGACCAGGTCACCAACCATGCTGCTCCGTCGGGCCCGTGCTCGGCCTGGACCACCAGGTCGATGGCGGCGAATTCGGGCGGGGTCCCAGGCCCGGCGACGACCACCACCTCCGACGGACCGGCGAAGGCCGAGGGCACCCCGACCAGGCCGGAGACCTGGCGCTTCGCCTCCGCCACGAAGCGGTTGCCCGGACCGACGATCACGTCGACCGGTTCGATCGACTCGGTGCCGAAGGCCATCGCCGCGATGGCCTGCGCCCCGCCGACCCGGTAGACCTCGTCGACCCCGGCCAGCGCGGCCGCAGCCAACGACGCGTCGTCGATATGGCCGTCGGCTGCGGGCGGCACGCACAGCACGATCCGATCAACCCCGGCGACCCGGGCCGGCACGGCACACATGAGCACGGTCGAGGGATAGCGGGCGCGCCCGCCCGGCGCGTAACAGCCGGCCCGTTCCACCGGCCGGCGGAGGTGGCGCACGGTGATGCCGCCCGACTCGAAGTCGTCCGGCTCCTTACCGCCCGACTCGTGCGCGTGATAGGCGAGGATCCGTTCGTGGGCCACCTCGAGCGCATCTCGCAACGCGTCGGGGATCCGGTCGAGCGCGGCTGTCACCGCGGTCGGTGCCACGCGGAGCTCGTCCACCGCCACACCGTCGAATCGCTGCGTCAGCCGCCGGAGGGCGCTGTCACCGTCCTGTCGCACTTCAGCGAGAACATCCTCTACCGGCTCCTGCACCGGCCCCGGGGACCGATCCTGATCGCCGACGGGGTGCGCGAGCGCCTCGTGGAGGCGCAGGCGACCGTCGAGGCCGCGGAGGTCGACTCGACGGAGACCCATGGCCTGCGATTCTACCGGACCAATTGTCATTTTTGGCCGGCGCCTGCCCCACGATTCGATCCTGGGTGCCATGATCGCCGGATGCCGTCCGCCTCCGCCGAGCTATCTTCCCTCGCCACCGCCCTCGACGAGCTCACCCGGCGGGTCACGGCCCATGCCGAAGCCGCCAATGCGGCCAAGCAGGATGACACGGCGCGGGAGCTGTTCGCCATCGAGCGGGCCCTCACCAGCGCCAACCGCCGGCTGGCCCGATTGGCCAAGACCCTCGCCGGTCGTTGACCGTCATCCGGACGTAGGCGCGGCGAAGGCACCCCGAAGGGTGCCTTCGCGGGAGCGGGTCGGGCGGCGGATCCCGAACACCGCTCTGCGGAACCAGTTGGCGGGAACCGGTTCCGAGACACCTACAACATCACGTTTTCGACGTCATTACCAGTCGCGCGTCCCGACATTTGCGTTGTCCGATTGCCATCCGCTCCGAACACCCTGGTGGTGGCATTCACATTGCAGTGAAACGAAAATGGGCTCCCATCCCCGTCGATCGACCTGATGCTGCCCATCGGTACCGACGATCCCAAACGTTCGAGCAAGTGGCACAAAGGACGCCACTTGTACCTCATCCGGTTGTCAGCGGGACACATTGCTCCCGCCGAGCGCCCATCTTGGCGAGCAGGCCGAGGGCCCTCCTGACCACGAACAGGACGAGACCCGGACAGCCGATCAGCCGATCGCCCCTACGAAGCTGGGTTCGATCCTCGGTGGAGCCCGGGACGTGAGGGGGTCGTCGTCGGCTTGGCACCACCGGGGGGACGGACCCCGTGTGGGGACCCGGCGCGACCCGGGGGCCCGGCTGTTCCGTTGGGCTGGATGCACCCACCGGGGTGGGCCTCCCCGTTGGGCAGCATGCGCTCGGTGGCCGACGGGCAGAAGTCGGAAAGGATGCAACTCCCGCACCGGGGCCGGCGGGCCTGGCAGATGGCCCGACCGTGCAGGATCAGTCGCAGGCTGAACGCACCACGCTCCGTCGCCGGGATCATGGGGTTCAGGGTCAGCTCGACCTTGACCGGATCGGTCTCGTCGGTAAGGGCGAGGCGCCGGGACAGGCGCTGGACATGGGTGTCGACCGGGAGGCCCGGTAGCCCGAAGGCGACGCTGCGCACCACGTTGGCCGTCTTGCGGCCGACCCCGGGCAGGCTGACGAGATCAGCCATGGCGGTCGGCACCTCGCCACCAAACCGGTCGACCAGCGCACCCGCCATTCCCACCAGGTTGGCCGCCTTGGACCGAAAGAAGCCCGTCGAGCGAACGAGCGTCTCGACCTCGGCCAGGTCGGCCTCGGCCATCGCGGAAGCATCGGGATAACGGGCGAAGAGCTCCGGTGTGGTCATGTTGACGCGCTCGTCGGTGCTCTGAGCCGAGAGAATGGTGGCGGCCAGGAGTTGGAACGGGCCGTCATGGTCGAGCGCGCACAGCTCCTCGGCCGTCCCGGGATATGCCGCGGCCAGCCGCGCATTGGCGGTCCGGGCGCGCCCCGCCGCGGTGCGAGGTCGGGCCATCGGATGCAGACTACCGGTAGCGTGCATCCATGGAGGGTCTGGACCTGAGCGCGGTCACGGCCCCCGGTCCGTCGCTCGAGGGTGAGATCACCACCCTGCTCCACCGGACCTCCGACGCCCGGGACCACCCGGCGCTCGGTGAGCAGAAGCGCCTTGCCCTGCTCCAGGCATCGGAGAACGGTACCGCCTCGGGCCACGGCCACCTCTTCCTCGGCTTGGTGGCCCGCCGGGCCGGCCGACCGGGACTGTGCGGGTACGCCCAGATCGACGGCAGAACGTCACGCCGTGCCTACGCCGTGGAACTGGCGGTCGACCCCGCGGCCGAGGAGAGGGGAAAGGTCGCCGAGGCTCTCCTCAGCGCAGCCATCGACGAGGTGCAGACGAGGGGTGGGGGGAGCTTGCGTTTCTGGGCATCGAAAGCCTCACCCGACGATGACGCGTTAGCGTCGACCCTCGGCTTCGGCGTCGAACGGGACCTCGTGCAGATGCGTTGTCCCCTCCCCGTACCCGAGCAACTGGCCGCCAAACGGACGCTAGCCATCCGGACCCGACCGTTTCAACCCGGACACGACGAGGCAGCGTGGCTCACCGCCAACAACCGAGCCTTTTCCGCGCACCCGGAGCAGGGCATGTGGGAGCTCTCCCGGCTGGTCGAGCGCGAGAGGGAACCGTGGTTCGACCCCGCCGGCTTCCTCCTCCTCGAGGAGGAGGGACGACTGGCCGGGTCGTGCTGGACGAAGGTCCATGCCGGAACCAACCCCCCCATGGGTGAGATCTACGTGATCGGCGTCGATCCGGACTTCCAGGGACGAGGCTTCGGACGGGCGCTGACCCTCGCCGGGCTGGAGTGGCTGGCGGGCCACGGCCTCCGCACGGGGATGCTCTACGTGGACGGGGACAACACTTCGGCCATGTCGATGTACCGGTCGATGGGCTTCACCGAGGACCACATCGACCGGGCCTATCTCGCCCAGCTCGACCCGCCTGAGTGACGCCCCCGACGCGCCACGCCGATCGGACGGGCCACGCCGGTCGGACGGGCCACGTCGATCAGCCCAATCCGACCACGTGCCCGATCGAGTAGGTGACTGATGCGGCGATGGCCGAGATGAACAGCTGGCGAACGGCCGAGAACAGCCACCACCGTCCGGTGAAGTGGGCCAGGGCCGCCCCGACGCCGAAGGCGGCCAGGGCGCCGAGTGCCATCGACCACCGGATGGCGGTCGTGCCCCCGGTGACGAGCCACGGGAGCAACGGGATCACCGCGCCGAGGGCGAAGGCGCTGAAGGAGGAGACGGCCGCCTGCACCGGCTTCCCGGTCTGCTCCGGGTCGATACCGAGCTCCTCCCGGGCGTGGGTTTCGAGGGCGAGCTCAGGGCTCCGCATCATCTTGACCGAGAGCTCCTCGGCCAGACCCGAGTCGAGGCCCCTGCTCTCGTAGATGGCCGCCAGCTCCTTCTGCTCGTCCTCCGGATCGTGGCGGATGGCCTGCCGCTCGACGTCGAGCTCCCTTTGCATCAGTTCGGACTGGGCGCGCATCGACACGTACTCCCCGGCCGCCATGGAGAAGGCGCCGGCGATCAGACCGGCCAAGCCGGCCAGGCGAACGGCCCCCGCCGTTGCGTGGGCGCCGGCCATCCCGAGGATCAGGGCCACATTGGAGACGAGGCCGTCGCTGACCCCGAAGACCGCGGCGCGCGCGCCCCCGCCCTGCAGGTTCCGATGGTGCTCGAGAGCCACGCCGTCAGCGTACCGAGCACACCTCACTAAGGAGATGCTGAAATTGGTTCAAAGGAGCGCCTCACCTGGCGTCGCCGGTCCAGAGGGTGCCGGTGCCGGACCCACTCCCCGCGGGTGGTCGCCCCGGTTCCCGCTCCCCTACAGTCGGTGCATGGCTACCACCGTGAAGGGCATCGACAAGTTCCATGATCTGGCCGGGCAGCACCTCGGCTACAGCGGGTGGCACCGGATCGAACAGGAACAGATCAACCTGTTCGCCGACGCCACGGGCGACCATCAGTGGATTCACGTCGACCCCGAGCGCGCCACGGCCGGGCCCTTCGGGACCGCCATCGCCCACGGCTACCTCACCCTCTCCCTGGCCCCGGTGTACCTCGGGGAGGTCTTGGTGGTCGAAGGAGCGTCGATGGGGGTCAACTACGGGTGCAACAAGGTCCGCTTCCCCGCTCCGGTCCCCGTCGGGAGCAACCTCAGGCTCGGCGTCGCCGTGGCCGGCGCCGAGGACGTCTCGGGGGGTGTCCAGGTGATCTTCGACATGACCTTCGAGACAGAAGGGTCGAGCAAACCGAGCTGTGTCGCCCAGGTGGTCTACCGCTACTTCTACTGAGCCGACTGCTACTTGCACTGAGCCGACTGAGCACGCGGCTCCACGGAGCCGGGCCGCTCCACGGGACTGGCCGCCCGATCCGCTCGGGAGATAGTCCATCGCTCGGACAATACGAGCGATCACTCCTAGAATGAGCCCGTGGAGATGCGGGTCGAACAGCTGTCGGCTCGGGCCGGGGTCTCGGTCGACACCATCCGCTACTACCAGAGCAAGGGGTTGCTCGACCCGCCCCGCCGGGAGGGCCGCCTGGCCTGGTACGGCGAATCACATCAGGCCCGCCTCGAGCGCATCCGGACCTTGCAGCAGGAGGGGTTCACGCTGGCCACCATTGCCCGCCTGGTGTCGGGAGACCTCGACGCGGCCGACGAGGCCCTGCTGGCCGAGCTCTCAGGCATCCACGACCCGCGGTCCGGCAACCGCAAGGCCCATGAGCCGGGCCAGACCGCCCCCGGGTCCGGCGAGGCGGACGACGACGCCCTGACCCTGGACCAGCTGGCGGTGGCCACCGGGGTGCCGCTGGAGGTGCTCAAGGCCGTCGAGGCCGAGGGCCTGCTCATCCCCCGGCGCATCGGCCGGGACGAGCGCTACACGCAAGAGGACGTGGCCGCCGCCCGGGCCGGGCTGCTCCTGTTGGATTGGGGCATCCCCCTCTCGGCCCTCCTCGACCTGGCCCGCCGGCACCACCAGGCCACCGAGGCCACCGCCCTCGAGGCGGTGGCCATGTTCTCGGCCTATGTGCGCGAACCGCTCCGCCGGGGTCGGTCGCCGAAGAGCGGCGGGGCCGCGGCGGCCGGCGGGGAGCCAGACGTCGAGGGTCTCCTCCACGCCTACGCCGAGCTGCTCCCTGCCGTCAACGCCCTAGTCGGCCACCACTTCACCCGCACTCTGGTCAAGACGGCGTTGGACCACGTCGAGCGCGTCGGATCACCGGCGGAACGTCGGGCTGTGCACGACCGGATCGGAGCCGACGCGGACCTGGATCCGACCGGGCCGGAACAAACCGACCGGGCGGTCCTCGGATGAAGGGGACGGGCCGGGCCGGGTCGGTGGCTGCCCACCTGGCGCAACCGACAGCCCCCACCGGCCTGCCCACCGGTGACGAGAAGACCAAGGCCGTCCGGACCATGTTCGACGCCATCGCCCCCCGCTACGACGTGGTGAACCGCATGATGACCTTCGGGCTCGACCTGCGGTGGCGACGGCAGGCCGTCCGGGCCCTCGGTCTGCCACGGAAGTCGCTTGTCCTGGATCTGGCCTGTGGCACGGGAGACTTCCTCGCCATCCTCGGTCGCGTCGGACTTCGTTCCTTCGGCATCGACCTGTCGTCAGGAATGTTGCGGGCCAACCACATCGAGCGTCCGCTCATCCAGGCCGACGCGACCCTGCTCCCGTTGGCCTCGGGGTCGGTGGACGGCGTCACCTGCGGGTACGCCCTGCGCAACTTCACGACCCTCGGTGCGGTCTTCGACGAGCTCGGCCGGGTGGTGCGACCGGGCGGCCGCATCAGCCTCCTCGAGGTGGCCGAACCAGAACACGGGCCGTTGCTCACCGGTCACCGCGTGTGGTTCCACCGGGCCGTGCCGCTCATCGGGGCCCTGGTCTCCGACGCCGACGCCTACCGGTACCTCCCCCGCTCGACCGCGTACCTGCCGACCACAGCCGGGTTGCGCACCATGCTCATGGGCTCGGGGTTCTCGACCGTCAACCGGCGCCCCCTGTCGGGCGGGCTCAGCCAGCTGATCACCGCCACCCGCCGCGGCCTCCGATGAGGGCACCGCGGCATCCAGCGGTTGCGGCATCGACCAACCTGGTGGCGGTGCGGCTACCTCTCGGACCCGGCCCGGGAATCGATCCGTTCGGTCTGGCCGGGCCGGACGGGATCGCCTTCCTCAGCGAGGGTCGCGTGCTGGTCGGCGTGGGGTGTGCCGCCACCATCCCGCTGCCGCATGGCCTCGATGCCCCCCTGGAGCTGGAGGACGCCGCCCGCGGACTGGCTTCCATCCCCTGCGAGGACCGGGTCGGACCCGGCCCGGGTGTCGGCCGCTCAGGGGTGATGGCCTTCGGCGCCCTGCCCTTCGACCGCTCGGCCGCCGCCACCCTCACTGTCCCCGAGATCATCTTCGGCATCGAACCCTCGGGTCAGGAGTGGGTCACGGTGGTGACAACCGATCGTTCCGGACTCCCGACCGGCACGGACGAGATCCGGACCCGGCTCGACGCTCGGCTCGGGTCCCGCCTCGCCCGCGATGTGAACGGTCCGGCCGTCGCGGACAGCCTCGCGTCACCGCCGCGGGTCGCGGCGCTCTCGACCGAGGATTCCTTCGAAGCCATGGTGGACGAGGCGCTCGCCGCCATCCATCGCGGCCAGCTGTCCAAAGTGGTGCTGTCCCGCCAGGTGGAAGTCACGACCGGTGAGCGCATCGACATCGCCGAGCTGTTGCGCCGATGGCACCGCCTCGAGCCCGGCTGCGCCGTCTTTTCCCTCCCGGCCCCGGATGGCCAGTTCGTCGGGGCCAGCCCGGAGCTGCTGATCGAGCGGACCGGCCTCCGGATCAGGAGCCGGCCCTTGGCCGGCACCACTGGACCGTCACCAACGGAGTCGGGGGCGACCGGGGTGGGCATCCTCCCGTTGGAGCTCCTCGCCTCGGCGAAGGACGCCAACGAGCACCGGCTGGTGGTCGAGGCCATCGCCGGGCTCCTCGGCCCTCTGTGCTCCGAGCTCGACGTGCCCGGCGGTCCCGACCTCGTGCAGCTGCACAGCCTCGTCCACCTGGGCACCGCCCTGGACGGCACCCTGTCCGACGCGGCCGGAAGACGGGCGCTGTCCGCCCTGGAATTGGTCGGAGCCCTCCATCCGACGCCGGCGGTCGGGGGCGTTCCCACCGAGGCGGCCCGAACGCTCATCGCCCGGCTCGAACCCGGCTCGCGAGGACGCTATGCGGGGCCGGTGGGTTACATGGACGGGGCCGGCGACGGCAAATGGATGCTCGGAATCAGGGCGGTCTCTATCCGCGACCGGACAGCTCGGTTGGCCGCCGGCGTGGGTATCGTCGACGGATCGGACCCAGAGGTCGAACTGGCCGAGACCAACCTCAAATTCAACGCCGTCCTCGACGCGCTGGCTCCCGGGCTCCAGCACCTGCCGGTTGCCCCGCACCGGCGCGGACAAGCCCCGCACCGGCGCGGACAAACGGTCAGCTGATCGCCCGCCCGTCGCGGGCCGAGGACGCCCTGCGGTCCGTGTCTCGGATCAGCTCGGCCAAGGCTTCGGGGTCGTCACGAGCCACGAAGTGGCCGGCGCGGGGAACGATGGTCAATCGTGCGCCTGGGACAGCCCGGGCCAGGCTGGCCGCGGCCCGGGTGGGCACCACGATGTCCCACTGGCCACAGACCACGGCTACCGGGAGATCGAGCGCGCCCAGGGCGGCGGTCACCGCCGGCAGCTCGTCGACGAGCGCCTGCTGCTCGATCATGAACGATCGCTTGTTGCGCCCGAGCGCCCCGCGTGCTCCCCGCATGACCTCGCGGTCGGGCAGGGCCGCGGCCAGCCGGTCCCGAATGCGGCCCGGCGCGACGGGAAGCGCCAGTCCCCTGACCCACGGCAGGACCGACCCGATGCCGGCCAGGCCGGCCACGGTGAGGACGTCGCCCACCATCGGGATGTTGAGCCACCGGTCGAGGACACCGATGCTGTCCGGAGTGCAGGCCGCCCCGACCAGCACCAGACTCTTCACCATGGCCGGGTGGCGGCTGGCGAGCAGCACGGCCGCTCCGCCCGACCAGCTGTGGGCCACCACGGTCGCCGGCGCCGCGCCGCGCTCGGCCAGGAATTCGGCCACTTGCTCGGCGTTGGCGGCCAGCCCCACCGCCTCGCCGGGCGAGGACCCGTAGCCGGTCCGATCCGGAGCCAGCAGGCGGAACTCCCGGTCGAGCATCGCCATGAGGGGCTTCCAGGATGCGCCGGTGCCGGGCTGCCCGTGCAGGAGGAGCACCGGCGGGCCCGAGCCCAGCTCAGTCGATGCCAGCATCCTCTTTCTCCCGTTCCGCCCCGCGCTCGTTCCCACGTCCCGCGCCGCGTTGGTTGTCCGGTTCTGTGCGGCGCGGGCGGTCGTCCGGCCGTTCCACCCGGCGCCTGTCGGCATCGTAGAGGGGCAACACGACCTGGAAGGTCGAGCCCGTCCCGAGATCGGTGTCGACCGAGACCCGGCCACCGAAGGTATGGGCCAGCCGGGCCACGATGAACAGCCCCAGACCCGATCCCCCGTCGAGGCGGGCCGCGTCGCCGCGGTAGAAGCGGTCGAACACGTGCGCCGCCTGCTCGGCGGTCATCCCCGGGCCCTGGTCGGCCACCTCCAGCACCGCCTCACCGGCGTCCACCGCCACTCGAACGTTGACCGGGGTGCCGGCCGGGGTGTGAGCCAATGCGTTCCCGATCAGGTTGTGGACCAGCTGCTCGAGCCGGGCGCTCTCGCCGGCCACCGCGACCTCGCCCTCGGTGCTGAGCTCGATGGGACGGTCGGCGTCGACGGCCCGGGCATCGGCCACGGCGTCGGCCGCCACGGCCGACAGGTCGACCCGGTACCGGGTGGGCTCCCGACCCTCACCTTCACGCGCCAGGACGGCCAGGTCCCCGACGAGGGCGCCCATGCGGGCGGCCTCCCGCTCGATCCGGGACAGGGCCCGGTCGCGGCTGGGTTGGTCGGCCAGCACCTCCCGCCGCAAGAGCTCGGCATAGCCCCGGATGGAGGTGAGCGGGGTCCGGAGCTCGTGCGAGGCGTCGGCCAGGAAGCTGCGCAGGCGCTCCTCGGACTCGGCGCGCTGAGCCATGGCCGTCTCGATCTGCGCCAGCATGGCATTGAGGGCCCGGCCGAGCCGCGCCACCTCGCCCTCGCCGTCGGTCGGTTGGAGACGACGGGTGAGGTCGCCGGCGGCGATGGCGTCGGCCTCCTTGGTCATGTCCTCGAGCGGCTTGAGCCCCACCCGGATGAGGATGGTCATGAGCACGAACAGCGCGACCAGCAGCCCGATGGAGACGGCCACCTCGATGTTCCGCAGCGAAGCCAGGGTGGCCTCGACCGAATCGAGTGGGGTGGCCACGACCAGCGTCTCCCCGGCCAACGACGTGGCCTGCAGGCGATACTCCGGTCCGGCCGGCAGGGCGGAGCCCACCGTGATGGTCCCTGAGCGGGGCCGGTAGACATGATCTCGCCGACCGGGCCGATCGGGATCGGGGGCCGGCCGCACGGGCAAGTGCGCGGGGAGGCGGGGGGCGGGGTCGAGCTGGTCGGAAGTCCGTGAGGGCCGGGCCACCAGAACTGCGTTGTGCGGGTCGAGAATCTCGACGTAGAGGTCGGGGCTGACCCTGGTCTGGATGGTGGCGCTGGTCACCCCCAGGCCACGTGCCTCTGCCCGCGAAAGGAACGGGGTCAACAGGCGCGATGCCACATTGAGCTGGTCATCCACCCGGCCGTACAGGTAGGAGTGCAAGGAGGTGAGCGTGATGAGGTCGACGGCGGCGAGGCCCAGCGCCACCAGCACGATCATGGTGGCGATGAGGCGGCGCCGCAGCCTCATCGAGTTGGCTCCCGGAGGGAGTAGCCCACCCGCCGGATGGTATGGATGAGGGGCGGGTCGTAGCAGTCCATCTTCTTGCGCAGGTAGGAGATGTAGATCTCCACGATGTTGGAGTCGCCGGTGAAGTTGTCCTCCCACACCGCCGCGAGGATCTGCGCCTTCGACAGCACCTGGCGGGAGTGCAGCATCAGGTAGTGGAGCAGGTTGAACTCGGTGGCCGTGAGCTCGATGGGGTGGTCACCCCGCCACACCTCGTGCGTGCCGGTGTCCATGACCAGGTCGCGGAAGACGATCCGTTCTGCGGCTCCGGCACCATCGGGCGGGCTTCGCCGGAGCACGGCCCGGACCCGGGCCACCAGTTCGTCCGGGCTGAAGGGCTTGGTCACGTAGTCGTCACCCTCGGCCAGGCCGCTCAGCTTGTCCGCAGTGGAGTCCCGGGCGGTGAGGAAAAGCACCGGAGTGGCGATGCCCTCGCTCCGTAGCTGGCGACAGACCTCGAACCCCCCGATGTCGGGCAGCATGACGTCCAGCACGATGAGGTCGTAGGCCAGCGAACGCGCCTCGTCGAGGGCCAGCGCACCGGTCGAGACATCCTCGCTGCCGAAGCCCTCGAATCGCAGCGCAGCGGTGACCACGTCGGTGATATAGGGCTCGTCGTCCACGACCAGGATATGACCGGCGTCGTTGCCCGGTCTGGTCATCAGGCGTGGACGGGAGGGGGTCGGGTCGCCACGGAGCGGGCCAGGCGCTGGAGCCCCCACCAGGTCACCAGGCCGAACGCCTCGACCACGATGGCGGTGGACATCTTCGACCGCCCGTCGACACGGTCGACGAACCGGATGGGCACTTCGACGATGTCGGCTCCGGCCCGCTTGGCCTGATAGGTCATCTCGATCTGGAACCCGTAGCCATCGGCCCGAATGTGGTCGAGGTCGATGCGCTGCAGCACCGAAGCGGCGTACGCCCGGAACCCGGACGTCGAGTCCGCCACCCCGAGGCCCAACAGGGTCGAGGCGTACACATTCCCGCCGCGGGAGAGTAGGCGCCGGTGCCAGGCCCAGTTGGGGATCACTCCTCCGGGCACATAGCGCGACCCCACAGCCAGTTCGCACCCCGAGCCGAGCGCTCCGACCAGTTCGGGCAGAGCCTCCGGCTCGTGCGAGAGATCGGCGTCCATCTCGATGCAAACGCCGAACCGGTTCTGGAGTCCCCAGCGGAACCCGGCCCGGTAGGCGCTCCCGAGGCCGGACTTCTCGTGCCGCCGCATGATCTCGATGTTGCCGAGCTCCTTGCCGACCCGCTCGGCGATGTCGGCCGTGCCGTCGGGGCTACCGTCGTCCACCACGAGCACGGTGGCGGCCGCCATCGAGTGGCGGATGCGACGGAGAACCCGCTCGATGTTCTCGGACTCGTCGAAGGTGGGCAGGATCACCAGCACGTCCATAGCCGCAGCTTACGGGACCGACCCCGGTGGCAGCGGGTCGGGCCGACAGGCTCAGGAGGCGGAGCTTGGCGTCAAGGGCAACAAGCCGGGCGTCAGCCGGCCCTCGGCGGCACCGAGTGGGTCGCCGAAGCCGCGTGGTTGGCCGGGGGCACGGGATGCCCGGGCCGTTCGGGTCCACCGGCGTCGGGACCCTCGTCCAGGCCCTCGGTGGCCTGGGTGTGCTGCCATACCTCGCGGAAGATCACCTGGATTGCGCCCCCGACCGGGATGGCCACCAGGGCGCCGGTCAGCGCGCCGAGGGCCGAGCCGAACACGCCTCCAAGGTTGGCGCCGATGAGCACAGAGAGCAGCACCCACAAGGGGTTCATCCGCACCGACCGGCTCATCACCACCGGGTAGATGAAGTGATTCTCGATCAGCTGGAACCCGACGAACACGATGGTCACGACCAGTCCCGAAGTCGGCGAGTGCAGCAGGGCGATGACCACACTCGGCACCGCGGCGATCAGCCCCCCGACCAGTGGGATCATCGCCACCAGGGCCACCCACAGCCCGATGAGCAGGGCGAAGGGCACGCCGAGGATCAACAGGGTGACCAGGATGACCACACCGAACATCAGGGAGAGGGCGATGGTGCCGAGCACGTAGGCGGAGACCTGGCGGGTGACCTGATGGGCGATGTCCTCGACCACCCGACGCCGGTCGGGCCGTAGGGAGCCGATGAAACTGCGCCGGAGGTTGGGCGCCTCGAGCAGCATGAACAGGGAGAGGAAGGCGATGGTGGTGAGCGACAGGATGGTCGAGAACACCGCCTTCCCCAGATTGGCGCCCTCGGCCAAGGCCGGCTTGCTCAAGTTGCGCGCGGCCGTTTGCAGCTTGGGCGCGTTCTTCTGAACCCATGTGAGCAGGTGGAACCGCTGCAGCGTGTGGGCCAGCCAGCCATGTCCCTTCTGCAGCTGCTGGACCATGTTGGGCAGGCTCTGGGCCACATGGGTGAGCGAGTTCACCAAGGGATAGCCGAAGAGCGCCAGCAGTCCGATGAAGGCCAGCACCGCGCCGGCGAACACGACGCCGATGGCCGACCCCCGCCGGAACCGGTGCCGCTGCAGGAAATTGACCGCCGGGTTGAGCACCAAGGCGATGAAGGCGGCGATGAAGATCCACAGGATGACTTCGCGCAACCGGCCGATGAGCCGATAGAGCACGAAGGTGACGATCACCACGGCGTCGACGGCCAGGATGGTGCGCAGTGGGACGCCCTTGGCCGAGGCCGCCGCGAACAGGCGGTCACGTCGGGGTGCATCGGGCCCGATCTCACGGTCGAGGCGCTCAGAAGGCGTCTCGCTCACCACCGTGGTCGTCTCGTGGGCCGTGACGTGGCGCACCGGGGCGATGCCGGCGTGGTCGCCGTCATCCCTGCCGTCGGCCTCGAGGCCGGCCAATGCCCGGTCTTCGCCGGCCCCTGTCGCCTCGTCGGCCGGTTCCACCACGCCGCCAGCATGTCAGGTTCATGGCCCCTGGCGTGCCAACATGGAGGTGATGGTGGCCGAGCCGGAAACCGACGCGTCCCGATTCCACCGCCGCTGGTGGCACCGCGGGCCCTTCGTCCGCCGGGAGGTGCGCCTGAGCGTAGCCACCGTGCTCATCTTCCTGTTCGTCTTCTATGTGGCCCTACCCTTGCTGGCCAGCCACCGGGCCGAAGTGAACTCGCTCGCCCACATCCACTTCGGCTATCTGGCCATTGGCGTGTTGCTCGAGATCGGAGCCCTCGCCGCCTACACCCAACTGACCCACGCCGTGCTCCCGAGCGACGGGCCCAAGCGCTTCCGCCTGTTCCGGATCAACATGTCGACCCTGGCCCTCAGCCACGTGTCACCGGGTGGAACCGCCCCGGGGGCGGCGCTCGGCTATCGGCTTCTGACCCAGTCGGGCGTGACCGGGTCCGATGCCGGGTTCGCCCTTGGAACGCAGGGGATCGGCTCGGCCGTCGTGCTCAACGTCATGTTCTGGCTCTCGTTGGTGTCCTTCCTGGTCACCCACGGGTTTCACGCTCCGGCCAGCCATCACGGGGGTTCGTCGCAGTCGGCATCAATCCTGGTCATCGTCGCCGCCGCTGTGGGCGTCATCCTGCTCGGAGCGTTCGGCGGCCTCTTCTACCTGCTCACCCGGGGCCAGCAGCGGGCGAGCCGTGTCATCCGCCGGATCGCCGACCGCATCGGCTTCCTCGACGCCGACCGGACGACGAGCCTGGTCGAACGGTTGGCGGCCCGCTTTGCCGTGATGACGGAGAATCGCTCGCTGACCAGGCGCGCTATCGGCTGGGCCGCCGCCAACTGGTTGCTCGACGCCGCGTCCCTCTGGGTCTTCGTGGCTGCCTTCAGCCACTTCATCTCCCCCGTCGACCTGCTCATGGCCTACGGACTGGCCAATATCCTCGCGGCCATCCCCATCACCCCGGGGGGCCTGGGCGTGGTGGAGTTCGTGCTGGTGTCCATGATCACGGGCTTCGGGCCGACCGCCGGCGAGGCCTTGTCGGGTGTCCTGGCCTACCGGGCCGTCAACTTCTGGCTACCCATCCCTTTCGGCGGGATGGCCTATGCCTCCTTGGAATTCGAGCGGCGCCCCATCTACCAGCGTTTCGAGCGCTTCCTGCACTGCCGGTTCCACCGCGATCGGGATCGTGGCACCGGTGCCGCCGGCACCGTGGTCGGAGACTCCGCGCCTGACCTCACCCTCCCGGCCCAAATCCGGCGGCCGGTGGTCAGAGGTCCCGCCGGCGGACCCGTCGCCACCATGACTCGGCGGCGACCGGCGGAGATGACTCCGGTGGGTGAGCCGGTGCGGGCGCGGCGCGAAGGGCAGAGGGTGGGCTCAGGGAGCCGCCATGTCGATGGCGCAGGGACTCGAGGGCCTGCGCTTCGAGGTGATCCTGCAGGCTGAAGCCCAGCGGCCCCGGCCCAGCCAGGCGCGTCCAGGTCGCGTCGGGGCCGAGTACCCACGAGTTGGCCTCGTCGCGAAGGGCGTCGTCGAGCATTCTGACCACGCGGTGGCGCAAGTCGGGGTCGACGATGGGGACGATCACCTCCACCCTGCGGTCGAGGTTGCGCTCCATGAGGTCCGCCGACCCGATCCACACCCGGAGGGGACGCCCGCCGACGCCCCCGAACCGGAACAGGCGCGAATGCTCGAGATAGCGCCCCACGATCGAGCGAACACTGATCCGGTCGGACAACCCGGGCACCCCGGGCCGGAGACAGCACCGCTCGCGCACGATGAGGTCGACCGCCGCGCCGGCCTGCGAGGCCCGGTAGAGGGCGTCGATCACGGCCGGGTCGGTGAGACCATTGGTCTTGAGGACGATGCGTCCGGCTCGGCCGGCTCGGGCCTCCTGGTCGATGGCCTCGACCAGGCTGGACCGGGCCGACACCGGGGAGATCAGCAGGCGGCGGAAGCCGGGCAGGTCCCCCGACCCGGTGAGCAGGTTGAACAGCTCCCCCAGATCGGCGCCGATGTCCGGCGAGGCGGTCAACAACCCCACGTCCTCGTAGGCCCGAGCGGTGAGCGAATTGTAGTTACCCGTCCCGATGTGGCTGTAGCGGCGGAGCTCGTCACCCTCGCGTCGCACCACCAGTGAGATCTTGGCGTGGGTCTTGAGGCTGACCAGTCCGTAGATGACCTGCACCCCTGCCTCTTCGAGGGCCCGCGCCCATGCGATGTTGGCCTGCTCCTCGAAGCGGGCCTGCAGTTCGACCACCGCAGTCACCTGCTTGCCGGCCTGCGACGCCCGGATCAGTGAGGCCACCACCGGGCTCTCGTCACCGGTCCGGTAGAGCGTTTGCTTGATGGCCACGACCTCGGAATCGTCGGCCGCCGCGGCCACGAATGCCTCGACCGAGGTGGCGAAGGATTCGTAGGGGTGGTGCACCAGGACGTCGCGCTCGGAGAGCACGGCGAACAGGTCGGCCCCGGTCGCCAGCCGGGGCGGGGTGACCGGGGTGTTCGCCCGATGCACCGGTTCGAGCCAGTCAAGCTCGACGAGCGAGCGGAGCCCCCCGAGGTCCATGGGCACCTCGGACAGGAAGACGTTGTCTTCGGGGACGTCGACCTCGGCGATGAGCATCGCCAACAGATCAGGCGGCAGGCCAGGCTCGACCTCCAGTCGAACGGCCTGTCCGAACCGGCGGCGCCGCAATTCGAGCTCCACCGCGGCCAGGAGGTCACCTGCCTCGTCCTCCTCCACCGAGACATCGGCGTTGCGGGTGACCCTGAAGGCGTGGTGCTCGACGATGGTCATGTCGGGGAAGAGGGCATCCAGGTGGGCCGCGATGAGCTGTTCGATCGGAACGAAGTGACCCCCGTCGGGCAGCACCACGAAGCGAGGCAACAGCGGCGGCACCTTCACCCTGGCGATGCGCTGCTCGCCGGTCGCCGGGTGGTCGACCCGCACCACCAGGTTGAGCGAGAGGTCGGAGATGTACGGGAAGGGGTGGGCCTGGTCGACGGCGAGCGGCGTCAGGACGGGAAAGATGTGCCGCTCGAAGACTTCAGCCAGCTGAGCTCGGTCTCCCCGCTTAAGGGAGGCCCAGTCGGCGAGGTGGAGGCCGGCCGAAGCAAGGGCCGGGGTCAGCTGGTCGCGGAAAATTAGGCTCTGCCACTCGACGAGTGCAGTGGCCCGGGCGGTGACAGCCTTCAGCTGGTCGCTCGGGCTCATGCCGTCGGGGGAACGGGTACGCAGGCCCGCGGCCACCTGGTCCTCCAGACTGGCCACCTGTACCTGGAAGAACTCGTCCAGACCCTCGGAGAATATGCAGAGGAACCTGACCCGCTCGGACAGGGGGATCCGCTCGTCAGAGGAAAGCTGCAGAAGGCGAGCGCCGAACTCGAGCCACGAGAGCTCCCGGTTGATGAACCTGGTCTCGTCAGGCCCCTGGTCGGCGCCCTCCTCGGACTCCGGCCCCGGTCCGGGCCCGACCGCGACGCCGAGCAGGCGGCGGCCACCGCTGGGTGTGCGCCCAGGCGGCTCCGTCCTCACTGCCGCAGGGTTGGTCATCGCCGGGCGCGTCATCGGCGTGATCCCATCGCTGGGCATGGTATCCGCAGCTCCCGCCCTCTCCATCCGGCTCCACCGCATCGAGACCACTCGCCGATATGCTCACCCGCGTGCCGGCCGTGACCACGCAGGGCCCGACCAGGCAGGGCTCGGGCAGGCGGGGCCGGGGCAATCGGGTCCATCCGGCCTTCAAGGCCCGGCGGCGGACCGAACTCGGCCTGCTGGTGGCGGCCTCAGTCATCATCGTGGCCGCCTACACGCTGATGATCTATGGCAACACGGCCAGGAAACCCACCGATCTGGTGCCGCTGCTGGTGGCCATGCTGCTGCTCGGCGCGGTGGCCCACATCGCCAACCGGATCCTCGCCCCCAACGCCCACCCGGTCATCCTGCCCATCGCCTTCCTGCTCAACGGGCTCGGCTACGTGATGATCCTCCGCATCGATCTGGCCAACAATTCTGCACGCCATCCATGGAACTTCGCGCCTCTGCAAGCGGCCTGGACGGCGGGCGGCGTGGCCGCTTACGTCATCACCCTGCTCGTCATTCGCCGTTCCCGCGACCTCGATCGTTACCGCTACCTGCTATTGGCTGCGGGAGTCGCCTTGTTGCTCCTGCCCCTGGTCCCCCATGTCGGCGAGAACATCAACGGAGCGAGGCTGTGGGTCCATGCCGGGGCGTTCTCGTTCCAACCGGTGGAGCTGGCCAAGATCGTGCTCTGCATCTTCTTCGCCTCGTATTTCGCCGAGAAACGGGAGCTGCTCACCATCCCGACAGCCCGGTTGGGTAACCGCCTCGTGATCGACCCGCGTCCCCTGGTACCCATCCTGCTGGCCTGGGGGTTTGCCATCGGTGTCATGAGCCTCGAGCATGACATCGGGTTCTCGGCGATGTTGTTCGCCCTCTTCATCGGCCTGTTGTGGGTGACCACCGGCCGGACCGGGTACCTCGTGTTGGGGGTGATCCTGTTCGCCATTGGTGCCTACCTGGCCGGCCGGTATCTGAGCCAAACCCACATCCGGGTCGAGACCTGGCTCGACCCGTGGAAGATCCTTCCGCATGACCCCGGTGATCAACTACGTCAGGCTTGGTACGCCCTCGGAACCGGAGGGATCGGCGGATCCGGACTCGGCCTTGGTTTCGGCGCCTACCAGATCCCCAATCCGAATACTGACTTCATCTTCGCGGTCATCGGCAACGAAATGGGCTTGTTCGGCTCCACGATGGTGGTGGTGGCCTTCCTGCTGCTGGTCGGGGCCGGTCTGCGTATCGCCCAGGCGGCGCGTTCCGAGTTCGCCAAGCTCACCGCGGTCGGACTCACCCTGATCCTCGGGTTCCAGGCCTTCTTCATCATCGGAGGCGTCGTGCGGATCCTGCCGCTCACCGGGATCACCCTCCCCTTCGTGTCCTATGGAGGTTCGGCGCTGGTGGCCAACTACGTACTGATCGCCTTGCTCATGCGAATCTCCGACGAGGGAGGTGCGGCGGTCGACACCGCCGACCAAGCCGAGTACGAAGAGTCCGAGGAGCGCCGCCAACGATTGCTCACCGGCGCCTGACCCGGTCGGCGCCGGCACCGGCCACTGGCTCAGGCAGGTGCTCGAGACCGCGCCGAGTCAGGAAGGTCGAGGCGCCGAGCCCGGCGGGACCACGTCGCCGGACTCCTCGAGCAGCCGGGCGTCGATCAGGATGGGCACCGGTACCGGTCGCACGAGGGCGACCGCCAGCGCGTCCGAGGGTCGGCACGAGTGCACCGACCGACCAGTACGACCCATGAGATCGAGCTCGGCGAAGTAGACCGCTCCCTGCCGGCCGACCAGCCGCACGGCCACGACGTCGATGTCGAACCCGGACAGGACCTCGCTCAACAGCTCGTGGGTGAGCGGCCGGGGCGTCGGGATACGTCGGATGGCGTGCGAGAGCACGATCCCGTCCTGGAGGCTGACCGAGAACGAGAGCTGGCGCCTCGGTGGCTCGGTCTCGCGCAGGACGACAGTCGGATGCTGGTTTGGCAGATCCACCGTGATCCCGCTCACCAGCGCGGTCCGGAAGTCCGCCGCCGAAGGCTCGCCGGCGAACGCCTGGACCACAGTCGGTGCAGCCTCCATCTCCTCCCCGTCGGCTGCCTTGTCGCGGTCGGCTGCCTTGTCGCGGTCGGCTGCCTTGTCGCGCTCGGGGGCGCTTATCCGGTCCACAGGACCAGCCGAATCGCCCGCCGCCACTGGCTCCGCCGACTCGACTGGCTCGGCCGACACGACTGGCTCGGCCGACACGACTGGCTCCGCCGACTCCGCTGGCTCGGCCGACTCGACTGGCTCCGCCGACTCCGCTGGGTGGGCCGTGCCCCGGTTCACCGCACGCTCCGCTGGTGCACGCTGATCACGATCCCGATCGCGGCGAAGAACCCGATGATGGCCGAACCCCCGTAGGACAGGAAGGGCAATGGGATCCCGGTCACCGGCATGATCCCCATGTTCATCCCGACGTTCTCGAACACGGAGAAGACAAGGAGGGCGAAGATGCCGGAGCAGAGCAGGCGCCCATAGCTGTCACGGGCCAGCTGGGCGGTGCGAAGGACGCGCCACGCCATCACCCCGTAGAGCAGGAGGAGAACGGCCGACCCGACGAACCCCACCTGCTCACCGACAGCGGAGAAGATGAAGTCCGTCTGTTGCGAGGGCACGTAGGAGAGGTTCGTCAGCGCGCCGTGGAACAGCCCTTGGCCGAAGATGCCGCCCACGGCGATGGCGTCCTTGGCCTGGGTGACGTTGTAGGTGGCCGACTGGCTGGCGCCGTTGGGCGAGATGAAACTGGTCAGGCGCTCGATCTGATAGTGCTGAAGGAGGCCCACATTGAGGGCGATGAGCACGACGATGACGGCGCCGGCGAAGAGCAGCAGCAGGAATCTGGCCGGCATGCCGGCCACAGCCAGCATCACCATGAGGATGACGGTCATGACGATGGCCGTCCCCAGGTCGGGTTGCTTGATGACCAACAGGATGGGCAGCACCGACATCAGCACCATCCGCACCAGGTCCCGGAAGTCGAGACCCTCCGGCCGGCGCGAGCAGTAGGTGGCGATGGCCACGATGAGCACGAGGGTGGCGAACTCCGAGGGCTGCAACTGCAGCGGTCCCAGCGAGAACCAGCGCTGCGAACCCTGATGGGCGGGTGTGGCCAGCACCGCCACCAGGGCCAGGACGATGCCCACGTAGAGGACGGTGCTGATCTGCTCGAGTCGCCGGTAGTCGAGCAGGGCCAGCCCGATCATCACCACCACCCCGATGACCATGAAGGCGGCCTGCCGCTTGAGGTAGTAGTGCGGATCGAGACCGTTGAGGGCCAGCTTGCCCCGGGTGGCCGAGTAGATCATCACCAGCCCCACCGCCCCGAGGATCAGGGTCGTCACGGCCAGTACCAGGTCGAATCGGACCGAAAGGTGCCTTGGCCGGACAGCGATGTTCGCAGGGGCAGTGTTCACCACAGGGCTCCGGGGCTCCAGGTTAGGCCCCGATGGCCGGCCCTTCGCGACCGCCTACCGGACCTGCCCCTCGGACGCGTCCGGCGGGTCGAGGGCGGCCCACATGGACTCGACCGGGGGATCGAGCCCGGTCCAGGCGGCCAGCTGCAGGGCAGCCTGGTGGACCAACATACCGTGGCCGTTCACGATGGTCGCGCCCCGGTCACGGGCCGCCTGCAGCCACGGTGTCATGGCTGGTTCGTAGACCAGGTCGACGACCGTCTGACCCGTTCGGAGCAGCCGCGGGTCCACCGGCCACATCCCGCCGTGACCGGCGCTGGTCCCGGGCATCCCGAGCGGGGTGGCGTTGACCACCAGATCGCAGGCGGAAGCGTCCTCGGGCGCGCCCGGACGTCCGGCCGGCCCGGCCAAGGCCGAGGCCACGACGGCGCGCTCGGCCGTCCGGTTGAGCACCACCACCTCCGCCGCTCCGGCGTCGGCCAGGGCGGCGACCACCGCCCGGGCCGCCCCGCCCGCCCCGACCACGAGACAGCGGCGACCCCCCGGGTCGAAATGCGCCCCGCGCCACAGGGAGGCCAGCAAGCCGGCCCCGTCGGTGTTGTCGCCGAAGGTGCCGGTCCGTCCGTCAGTTCCGAAGACGACGCAGTTGACCGCGCCCAGCCGTTGGGCCAGCGGAGAGGCCCGGTCCACCAGACCGGTGACTGTCTCCTTGTGGGGCATGGTCACCGACAGGCCGCGGATGCCCATGGCGTCGGCACCGGCCAGCGCCTCGGTGGCGCGCCCGGCAGGGACCCGGAACCCGACCGACACCCAGTCCATCCCGAGCTCGGCGAAGGCCGTGTTGTGCAGGAGCGGCGACAAGGAGTGGGCAACCGGGTCACCGATGACGCCCACCACCACCGTGGCGGCAGAGAGCCGGCGGGGGCCGGCGGACACCTCGGTCGACGACTTCCGCACCGGCCCAGTCTGGCCCGCGCTCAGGACAGGCCGCGCTGTTTGGCCAGGGCCTCGTTGGCCTGCTGCTCGGCGAAGGTGTCGGAGAAGGCCTCGGTACCGTCGGGCTGCACGACCACGAAGTACAACCATGAGCCGGGTGGCGGATTGAGGGCGGCCTGCAGCGCGGCTCGGGACGGGAAGCATATGGGAGTCGGTGTCAGGCCCTTGTTGAGATAGGTGTTGTACGGCGTCACCGTCTGCAGGTCCCTGGTCGTCACCGGGCCGCCATCCCGGCCCTCGGCGTACAGCACCGTCGAGTCCATCTGCAGGGGCTGGTTGTCGCGCAACCGGTTGAGGATCACGCGGGCCACCGGACCGAGGTTCCTCGAGATCACCCCCTCCTTCTCGACGATGGAGGCCATGATCACCGTCTGGTACGGCGTGAGGCCCAATTGCGCCGACCCGTTGGCCAGCCCGAGCGAGTTGGCCTGCCGGTCGAAGCGGTCGATCATCGAACTGAGCAACTGGCCGTCGGTCTCGCCCGGAACGATCACGTACTGGCCGGTGCCGAGCAGTCCCTCGAGGCTGGTCACGTCCGCCGGCTGCCACGGCGAGTGCAGCGTGCCCCCCTGGGCGACTGCGAGGAACCCCGCTCGCGAGTGGCCGGGCAACTGAGCGACTCGATCCGCCACCTCGGAGACGGTGAAACCGGGCGGGACGTTCAACGGGAAGACGTTCGGTCCGGCGGCGATGACCGCGTCCGCCGTGGAGAAGGAGGAGTTCTGGTGGAAGGCGTACGAGCCCGACTGCACGGACGGCGGCCGGTGCAGTTGGCTCCAGATGCGGTAGGCGAGCGAGTTGCCGATCACCCCCTTACCCGCCAGGGTGGAGGCGAGTTGGTTCACGCCGGTTCCCGGCTTCACGGTCACGATCACCTGCGGGCCTGGTGGTCCGGACGGGTTGGCCTCGCTGTTCACCCACAGATAGCCGCCGACCAATACGGCCACACCGGCCACCACGAAGATCAGGGCGGCGATGCGCCAGACGTGTCGGCGCGACGGGTCCGGTTCCTCATCATCTGGTTCCTGCGGCGTGCCGCCGCCATCCGTCTCCCCGGACGCGGGCCCGGCCACCGGGCGCTCCCCGGGGGGGACGCGGGAGAACTGGGGGTCCGGGGGTGCCACGCTCGGGTACGACGGATCGCCGGGGGGCACTCCCGCGTCTTGCTCCCCCCCCGCCGGACCATCGGCCCACTCGGGATCATCCGGCGGTCCGCCGGGCCCGCCCACGGTCACCGGACGCGACCCGACTCGAGCCACGCCGACAGCATCACCGCCGCCGCCGTCTGGTCGACGACCCCCCGCCGGTCGCGCTGGCGAACCCCTCCGGCGGCCAGGGCCTGGTGCGCCGAGACCGTGGTGAGGCGCTCGTCGAACAGCTGCACCTCGACCCCGCGGCCCTCGAGGAGTGCACGCAACGCCTCGGCCTCGCTTCTCGCCGACGATGCGGCCGGTCCGCTCGTTCCGTCGAGTGAGAGGGGCAGTCCGACCACGACGGTCGCGACTTCTTCGTCGAGGATGATGTCGACGAGCCTCCTCCGGTCACGTTCTGGGTCACCACTCCGTTCGAGCGTCGAGCGCGGCAGCGCCATGGTGCCGGCCCTGTCCGTCACCGCGATCCCGATACGCCGCGCTCCGAGATCCACGCCGAGCGCCCGGCCCCGGGGTCCGCCATTGGAGGGACCGTCAGCACCGACTTCCGTCATGCAGGCTCACCCACCGGCCAGCGCCCGACGGGCCTCGTCGAGGGCGCGGCCGATCCCACCCGGGTCCCGCCCACCGGCCGTGGCCACCTCTGGAGACCCCCCGCCGCCTCCCCCGAGCATCGGCGCGATCTGACGGACCAGCTCCCCGGCGTGGACCCGGTCCCGGCCCCCGTCGGGGTCCGCCGCCACAGCCAGGGCCGCCTTCTCGCCGTCCGGGCTGCCTCCGAGCACGACTGCCCGGAGCCCCGCCGACGCCCGCGCGGTCTGAGCCAGGTCTCGGAGGGCGTCACCGGCCAGCCCGTCGCGGCGGGCGACCACCACCCCGCCCTCGGCCTCGGCCGCCAGGGCCTTCGCCTCTGACTGCAGCTCGCGGCTCCGCGCCTGCTCCAGGGACTTCTCGGCGGCCCGCTGGCGTTCCAGCAGGCGGTCGATGGCCTCGGGCACGTGCTCCGGCTCGGTCCGAAGGAGGGCGGCCGCCTCGGCCAGCAGCCCCTCGCGGTCCATGGCACGTTCGAGGGCGCTGGCGCCGGTAACGGCTTCGATCCGCCTCTTGTTCGAGCCGATCGACGCCTCCGACATCACGGTGATCGGCCCGACCATGCCGAGCGCGGCCACATGGGTCCCCCCGCAGAGCTCGATCGAATGGGGACCGGCGCGCACGACCCGCACCCGCTCGCCGTACTTGTCGCCGAAGAACGCCAACGCCCCCATGGCCTCGGCCTCGGCCCGACTGGTCTCCTCGACAATTACGTCGTCGTCGGTCAGCACATCGGCGTTCGCCATCCGCGTCACTTCGGCCAGCTCTTCGGGGACGACCGGACCGGTGTGGCTGAAATCGAACCGGAGGTGGCCGGGGGCCACCAGCGAGCTCTGCTGGCGGACGTGGTCCCCGAGGACCCGGCGGAGCGAGGCGTGGAGCAGATGGGTCGCGGTGTGGTTGCGGCGCAGGGCGTCGCGGCGGGGACCGTCGATGGTGGCCAGGGCGTCCTGGCCGGGGAACAGCTCGCCGGTGATCCGGGCCCGGTGCGACGTGAGTCCGGGCACGGCCTCGACCGTGTCGTAGACGAGGGCGGTGCCGGTCTCGGTGGTGATCGTCCCGATGTCGCCCACCTGTCCCCCGCCTTCGGCGTAGAACGGCGTGCGGTCGAGGAACACCTCGGCCTGGCCGGGGTGGTCGGGATCGGCGTCGGCCAGCACCGCCACCACGCGGGCGGGCGCGGCGTAGCCGTCGGGCCGCTGGCCCACGAAGACGGTCTGGCCCTCGGTGTCGAGCACCGAGCGGTAGGCCTCCTCCCCCGCCAGTCGCCGATTGGTGCGGGCGGCGGCCCGGGCCTGCTGTCGCTGCCCCTCCATGGCCGCCTCGAAACCCTCGAGGTCCACGCTCACCCCGGCCTCGTCGGCGATCTCGAGGGTGAGCTCGACGGGGAACCCGTAGGTGTCGTGCAGGCGAAAGGCCACGTCACCCGGGATCTGATCCACGCCGGCGGCCAGCTGCTCGTCGAGGATGCCCGAACCGGTGGCCAGCGTCCGGAGGAAGCCGTTCTCCTCGCGATCCACCACGTCGGCGACCAGCCGGTGCTGCTCGGCCAGGGCCGGATAGGCGCCGCCCAGGACCTCGACGGCCGCGTCGACCAGCCGGGTGGCGAAGGGCTGGTCCACCCCGAGCTGCCGACCCCGGCGGACGGCCCGCCTGATCACCCGGCGCAGTACGTATCCCCGACCCTCGTTGGCCGGCAGCACCCCGTCGGCGATGAGCATCGACATGGCCCGACCGTGGTCGGCCAGGATGCGGAGGCCGGTGTCGACGTGGTCTTCGCGCCCGTAGGTGCGCCCGCTGATCGCCTCAGCGGTCTCGATCATCGGACGGAAGAGATCGGTGTCGAAGATGGAGTCCACGCCCTGCAGCACCGGGAGGATCCGCTCGAGCCCGGCCCCGGTGTCGATGCTCGGGCGGGGCAGGTCATCGGTGGTGCCGTCCTCATTGCGGTTGTACTGCATGAAGACCAGGTTCCAGATCTCGATGTAGCGCTCCGGCCCTCCGAAGGCCGGGCCGCCTTCCGCCCCGTAGGATGCACCCTTGTCGAAGAAGAGCTCCGAGCTCGGGCCGCACGGCCCGGTGGGCCCCATCTTCCAGAAGTTGTCGTCGCCGAGACGTTGGATGCGGCTCGGAGGAACCCCGACCGCGTCCTTCCAGATCTGCTCGGCCTGGTCGTCACTCTCATGGACGGTGACCCACAGCCGGTCTCCGTCGATGCCCAGCACCTCGGCGACCAGCTCCCAGGCGAACGGGATGGCCTCGGCCTTGAAGTAGTCGCCGAAGCTGAAGTTGCCCAGCATCTCGAAGAAGGTGCAATGGCGCTCGGTGGTGCCCACCACGTCGATGTCCACCGTGCGAAAGCACTTCTGGACCGATGTCGCCCGGGTCCAGGGGGGTGATTCGTCCCCGACGAAGAACGGCTTGAACGGCACCATCCCGGCGATGGTGAACAACACCGACGGGTCGTGGGGAATGAGGCTGGCCGATGGGACCAGCACGTGACCGCGCTCGGTGAAGTAGTTGAGAAATGCGGCACGGAGCTGATCGGCGCCGGGCGCCGGGCCGGAGGTCACGACCTCGGACTCTACTTGCCCAGGTGAAGAGGGGGTTTCGCGGATGAGAGCGCGGTCGTCCTCGTTCTGGTGACCCGCCGGACCCGGCCCGCGCTGGCGGTGCGCCGGGGCGAGACCGGCCCGGCCGCGGGCCCGACGACCATGTCCCGCTCCATCCCGCCGGCGGCCAGGTCGGCCCAGAGCTCTTCTTCGCGTCGCTGCATCTCGTCACGCCCCGAGGTCAGCGCGTCCCGCATTCGCTCCCCGGCGCTCTCGGCCGCTTGGCGCGCCGTACGGCCCATCTCGGCGACCAGAGTGTCGGGTTGCAGCCGCGCCGCGGCCTGTTGCACGGACCGGCGTAGCCTGCGTTCGGCCCACAGCGAGGTGCCGGCTCCCACGGCCACACCGGTGACCAGCCAGAAGGTGCGTTTGGGCATGGTCAGCGCCCGTTGGCCGACGCGTCCGATGGGGCTGATGGGGGTGCGGGAGGTACCGACCCGGATGCGAAACGGCGGAGGCCGCTGGCCGCTCCGGCCCGCACGGCCAAGAGCTTGACCACCGGATTGGCGAAGGCACGGTAGGCGAGCTTGGAGGCCGAGTCCACCGTGGCGTGCACCGATTCGGTCGAATCGAGCACGGCCCCGACCCGCTCGAGCTCGGTGGCTGCCTGGTCGACCGCCCGGTGGGCGTCGGCCACCAACGGCATCGTCCGGCGCCCCAGCTCGTCGGCGACCGCCTGAAGGGCCCGGGTCTGGCGACGCAGCGAGCCGATGACGACGAGGAGCCCCACCACGGCTGCACAGCTGGCCACGCTGGCAATGAGCACGGCGACATCCCCGGCTGACATGGTGGTCAAGCTTAGATGTTTGGCCTCACTTCACTGAATCTTTGCCCTCAGGTGCCGGCCATGCCGACGACCGGCCGGTTGAGCCGGATGGCCCCGGTCGACCCGAGGAAGCCCGCGTCGCCGAAGGTGAAGATGCCCCCGTCGGAGGCGACCAGCCAGTAGCCGCCGCCGGTCAGGGTGTCGGCCATGCCCACGATGGGCTGATTGAGCCGGATGGCCCCGGTCGAGCCCAAGTAGCGGGTGTCGCCGAAGGTGAAGATGCCCCCGTCGGAGGCGACGAGCCAGTAGCCGCCGCCATTCCGGGTGGCGGCCATGCCCACGATGGGCTGGTTGAGCCGAATGGCCCCGGTCGAGCCGTAGAACTGGGCGTCGCCGAAGGTGAAGATGCCCCCGTCGGAGGCGACCAGCCAGTAGCCGCCGCCATCGGGCGTCGACGCCATGCCGACGATGGGCCGGTTGAGCCGCATGGCCCCGGTCGAGCCGTTGAACTGGGCGTCGCCGAAGGTGAAGATGCCCCCGTCGGAGGCGACCAGCCAGTAGCCGCCGCCGTCGGGCGTCGACGCCATGCCGACGATGGGCCGGTTGAGCCGGATGGCCCCGGTCGAGCCGTAGAACTGGGCGTCGCCGAAGGTGAAGATGCCGCCGTCGGACGCGACCAGCCAGTAGCCCCGGTCATCGGACGTCGATGCCACCCCCACGATGGGCTGATTGAGCCGGATGGCGCCGGTCGACCCGAAGAAGCCGGCCACACCGAAGGTGAAGATGCCGCCGTCGGAGGCGACCAGCCAGTAGCCGGGCGGGGCGTACGTGTAGCGGTCGGCCACGACTTGGCGGCTTGTCCCCCCGCCATTCGACACGGTGACGTCGACCACCGACCCGCCGTCCGGGCCGGGTGGCACCTGTACGGAGAGGCTCTCGGGCGATGTCACGGTGAACGACGGGGCGGGAGTAGACCCGAACCGCACCGAGGTGGTGCCGGAGAAGTTGAAGCCGGTCACCACAATCCCGTTGCCGCCGCCGACCACCCCCTTGGTGGGACGGACCCCGGTGACCACCGGGCAGATGGGCTGGGTGGCCAGGTCGAATGCCAGCCCGGGGGCCGAAGGAGATCCCCAGCCGGTGGCCAGGTCGTAGTCGGCGGTCGCCGGGTACAGCCCGTTGCTGGCCGCCAGCAGCGCGTTGGAGCCCGTGGTCACGTCGTGGAACGGCGATGCCGCGCACGACCCCGCGCCGTACAGGACCGGGTTCATCAGCCCAGCCGGGACCCCGAGACCCTGGTCGATGACGGCCGTCATCGCCCCCCACAGGGGCGCGGCGGCGCTGGTGCCGCCGATCACCCCCCAGGCGCCGCGAAAGAAGTAGGCATAGCCGCGGAGCGGATCCGACGAGGCCGAGACGTCGGGTATCTCGCGGCAACTCGACCGGCCCGCGGCTCGGCAGCTCGACCCGGCGACCGCCGTCCCCACTCCCGGCCCGACCTGCCACGCGGGCAGGCCGAAGTCTGACGAGACACCACCCCCACCCGCCCCGGTGAAGTTGTTCCAGGCGGTCTCGACCGGGGGGGTCCCCGCGCTGAGCAGGCTGGTGCCGCCGACGCCGGTCACATCGGGTTGGTCGGCCGGGTCGTCGACGCTCAAGGTGGTGTTGTTGTCGCCCGGCGAGAAGCAGTCGGTCGACCCCGAGTCGCCGGATGCGGCCACCACGGTCTGCCCGTCGGCCGCCGCCTCGGCGAACAGGACGGACTCGATCGCCTGCTGGCCGGGTTGAAACGCCATCTCCGGCTCGCACAGTCCCCAGCTGGTCGAGATCACCTTGAGGGAATGGTCATTCACCATCGCCGAGTAGGTGTCGATGGGCCCGGCTCCGCCCGACGGCCCGGAGAAGACCTTGATGGCCGCGCCAGGCGCCAATCCGGCGGCGTCCTCGATGTCCAAAGCCGCCTCACCGTGCTGCGGGCCCGAAGCGCCCCCGTCGACCGGCACGTTGGTGATCGAGTCGGTCAGCCCGTAGCAGGTCTGATAGGCGGCGATATCGGCGGGCGTGTAGGGCTCGAGCTCGTAGAGGCCGATGGTCTGCCCCGTGCCGACAAGGCCGATCCCGTAGAGCGAGCTGAGCCCGTAGGCGGCGGCCAGCCGGTCGGCCGTGTAGCCGCCGGTCTGCGTGGCTTGGGCACACGGCGTCGGCCCGGCGTGGGGCGCGGCCGCCGGAGCGGGGCCGGAGGGGGACGGGAGGACCGGGCTCGGCACGATCTGGGGCTGCGGCTGACCGACGGTGCTGAGGCCGACGACCCCCTGTACCACTGCCGCCACCGAGGACGGGACGGACGGGGTGTTCTCCGAGTAGCGGGCGATGCGTCCGCTGGGGAGCCGGGTGTCGACCAGGGACACGCCGAAGGTGGCCGCCATCTGGTCGGCGGTACCGGTCACCGGGACCAGCAGGCCGTCCGGCGTCGTCCGGCCGAGATGCAGTCCGCTGGACGACAACCAGGCCCGCACCGCGTCGATGGCTGCCGCCGTCGGGCCGAAGGTCGACGCGAACTGACCGGGCCCGAGGTAGTGACCGAACCGCGGGGAGCCCGGGGTAGACACCGCGGCCACGAACGCGTTCAATGCCCCCGGATCGCGGGGCACGAGTGAGACGTCGGCGGTGATGGCCTCGGCCGGGTCGGTGGGCCCGACGACGGACGCCCCCTTAGGCAGCCTGGGCACGCCGGCCAGCCTCACCGCCGTCCCGGTCGGGCCGGGTCCGTCCGCCGCCCCCGCCGGGCCGGCCCAGAAGACGCAAGCTGCCAACAGGACGAGTACCGCGAGAGCCAGCGACGGGCCCGTTCGCTCGCTCGTCATGGGCGACAGTTTGGCCTAGTTGGGATCGACGTGTCCGTCGCCGCCGGCACCCTCGGACGCCGAATCCGGCGCCGGGTCCGGTGCCGCCTCCGGTGCCGCCTCCGGTGCCGCCCCAGGTGCTCCCTCTCGGGCTGTCCCGGCCCGAAAGCGGTCGAGGCGCTCGGCGAGCACAGCCTCGTGGCCGCGGTCGCTCGGCTCGTAGTAGCGGTTCTCCGCCACCCCGGCCGGGCGGTACTCCTGCTCGACCCACGCCCCGGGTTGGTCGTGCGGGTAGCGGTAGCCCTCACCGTGACCGATGCTGGCCGCGCTCTTGTAGTGGGCGTCACGTAGATGGGCGGGCACCGACCCCCTCGGGCCTGCCTCCACGTCGCGGCGGGCCCGCCCGAAGGCCACCGTCACCCGGTTCGACTTCGGGGCACAGGCCAGGTGCACGACGGCCTGGGCCAGGTTGAGCTGGGCCTCGGGCAGGCCCACGAACTCCACCGCCCGGGCGGCCGCATCGGCCACCACCAGGGCCATCGGGTCGGCCTCGCCGATGTCCTCGCTGGCCAGGATCACCAGCCGCCGGGCGATGAACCGGGCATCCTCGCCCGACTCCAGCATGCGGGCCAGCCAATAGAGGCCGGCATCAGGATCAGATCCCCGTACCGACTTGATGAAGGCGCTCACCTGGTCGTAGTGGTCGTCCTCCCCGTAGTGGTGCAGACGGGAGTGCCGGGCCCGCTCCACATCGGCCAGCGACACCGGCCGGTCACCGGCCAGCGCCACGGCTACCTCCAGGGTGGTGAGGAGGGCCCGGGCGTCGCCGTCGGCCACCCCCACCAGCGCCGACCGCGCCTTCTCATCGGCCGTCGCCCCCTCGGCGGCCAGGCCCCGTTCCACCACCTCCTCGAGCTCGGCCGCGGACAGCGGCTCGAGCCGCCAGAGTGTCGAGCGTGACAGGAGCGGGGCGTTGACCTCGAAGAACGGATTCTCGGTGGTGGCGCCGATGAGCACCAGCAGGCCCTCCTCGACCGAGGGGAGCAGGGCATCCTGCTGGGCCCGGTTGAACCGGTGGACCTCGTCGAGGAACAGGATGGTCCCGCGCCCCTGTTCCCCGAGGAGCCGGCGGGCCGCGTCGACCACCTCCCGCACGTCCTTCACCCCGGCGCTGACCGCCGAGAGGGGGACGAAACGCTTGGCCGTGGCGGCAGCCACCACCGAGGCGAGGGTGGTCTTCCCCGTCCCGGGAGGGCCCCAGAGGATGGCGGAGGTCAACCGGTCGGACTCGATGAGCGCTCGCAGCGGAGCCCCCTCTCCCACCAGGTGCTGCTGCCCCACGATCTCGTCCAGGGTGCGGGGCCGGAGCCGGGCGGCCAGCGGGGCGCGATGAGCCAGACGTTCCTCGGCGGCCCCGGAGAACAGGTCGTCAGTAGCCATGACCGAGTGCCTACTCCTTGGGTGCGACGACCCGGAGGCCGAGCCCGGCCAGGACCGAAGGCGTCATCGGCGCAGGCGCACCGGTCATGGGGTCCCAACCCGACTGCGTCTTGGGGAAGGCGATGACCTCGCGGATGCTGTCCTCGCCGGCGAAGATGGCGGCCAACCGGTCGATCCCCACGGCGAAGCCGGCGTGGGGTGGGGCGCCGTAGCGGAAGGCACCGAGCAGGAACCCGAACCGGGACCGAGCTTCCTCCTCGTCGATGCCGAGCACGCCGAAGACTCGCTGTTGGATGTCGTCGCGGTGGATTCGAACGCTGCCGGAGCCCAGTTCCCAGCCGTTGAGGACGAGATCGTACGCCTGCGAGCGGACGGAGGCCGGATCCGATTCGAGCCGGTCGATGTCCTCGGGGTGGGGCATGGTGAAGGGATGGTGGGCGGCCACGGGATAGCCGGCCTCGTCCACGCCGTCGAACAGCGGGAAGTCCACCACCCAGAGGAACCGGTACGGGCCTTCGCTTACCGGCCGACCCCCGATCTCGGTGCGCAGCTGCCCAAGCACGGCGCAGGCCGGCCGGTACTCGTCGGCCACCACCAGCACCAGGTCGCCGACGGCGGCATCGGTGGCAGCCAGCAGCCCGGCTCGCTCGTCGTCGCCGAGGAACCGGTCGAGGGGCGAGTCGAGGGCCGGGGCCGGCCGGTCCGGTTCGCCGCCGGTCACCCGGAACCAGGCCAGGCCCTTCGCGCCCAGTTGCTTGGCCCGGTCGGTGAGGCCGTCGAGCCTCGAGCGGGTAAAGGCCGCGCCCTCCGCCACCACCAGGGCCTTCACGCACGGGGCGGCGAAGGCCTTCACCTCGGTGGTTTCGAACACCGTGGACAGGTCGATCAGCTCCATGCCGAAGCGCAGGTCGGGCTTGTCGGTCCCGAACCGATCGATCGCCTGGGGCCATGGGAGGCGGGGCACCGGCTCAGGGCGCGTGCCGGTCACGGCTTCGGCCGCGTCCAGCACGGCCTCGGAGACGAAGCCGAGGACGTCCTCCTGGTCGACGAAGGATGCTTCTATGTCGAGCTGGGAGAACTCGAATTGGCGGTCGGCCCGGAGGTCCTCGTCGCGCAGGCAGCGGGCGATCTGGAAGTAGCGATCGAAGCCCGCCACCATCAGGAGTTGCTTGGCCAGCTGCGGGCTCTGGGGCAGGACGTAGCCGGACCCGGGGCTCAGCCGGCTCGGGACGGCGAACTCCCGGGCACCTTCTGGGGTCGGCGCCCAGAGGAGGGGCGTCTCCACCTCGACGAACCCTTGGCGGTCCATGGCCGCCCGCAGGGCGCGGTTGACGGTGGCCCTCGTCCGCAGGTTGGCCTGCATCCGGGTCCGCCGCAGGTCGATGTAGCGGTACCGGAGCCGGGTGACCTCGTCCACCTCCGACCGGTCGTCCACCGGGAACGGGGGCGGCTCGGCGGGGTTGAGCACGGTCACCGTGCACTCACCGATCTCGACCTGCCCGGTCGGGAGCTCGGGATTGACGGTCCCCTCCGGCCGCGCCCGGACCACCCCGTCGACGGCGACGACGTACTCGCTGCGAGCGTCGACCGTCCCGGGGATCACGCACTGCACGATGCCGGTGTGATCCCGGAGGTCGAGGAACGCCAGGTGCTCGCCGTGCTCGCGCCGCCGGGCCACCCAGCCGCAGACGGATACGGGCATTCCGATGTCAGCCGGGCCGAGGGTTCCACACAACCGCGTGCGCATCGACGTCGCTCCGGCCGACGGTGGGGAGGCGGTCACGTGGGTAGTCCTTTCGGGGCCGACGGCCCGGCTAGTGGGCCTCCGACACAGTAGGGGGCGCACCGTCGTCCTCGCGACGGACAGCTCGGCGAACGGCGTCGACCACCTCGCCTCGGCCGACCCGGTGCTGACCACCGTTCCCCCGCAGCGGCCGCAGCGTCACCTCACCGACCGCGTCCTCGTCCGGCCCGACGATGACCGCCACCACCGCTCCCGAGCGGTCGGCTGATTTGAGCTGGGACTTCATGGACCTGGTATCGAAGGCCCGGTCGGCCCGGAGGCCGGCTCGCCGCAACTCGGCCGTCAGGTCCCGGGCGGCCTCCCCGCCGGTCACGTCGACCACGAAGGCATCGAGGGCGGGCGGGTCGACCGGAAAGACCCGCTCGGCGTCACAGGCCAACAGGAGCCGTTCGATCCCGATGCCGAAGCCGATACCCGGGGTGGGAGGTCCCCCCAGCGTCTCGACCAGCCCGTCGTAGCGTCCGCCTCCACCGATGCCGTTCTGGGCCGACTCGAGCGCCTCGGAGGAGAACTCGAACGTGGTGCGGGTGTAGTAGTCGAACCCGCGGACCAGACGGTGGTCGAGGGCATAGGGGATGCCGAGCGCGTCGAGCCCGTCCCGCACCCGCGCGAAGTGAGCGGAGCAGGCATCGCACAGGTAGTCGACGAACCTCGGGGCCCCGGCGGTAGCGGCCCGGCACTCGGGACGCTTGCAATCGAGGACCCGGAGCGGATTGGCCGCCAATCGGCCGGCGTGCTCGGGGCAGAGCTGGTCCCGACGCTCATCCAGGTAGGCCCGTAGGGCCCCGAGGTAGCCGGGCCGGCACACCTCGTCGCCCATCGAGTTCATGGACAGGGCGAAGTCGCGGAGGCCGAGCGAACGGAACAGCCCGTCGGCCAGGGCGACGACCTCGACGTCGAGATCGGGATCCTCGGGCCCGAGGGCCTCGACCCCGAGCTGGTGGTGCTGGCGGTAGCGCCCCGCCTGGGGCCGCTCGTAGCGGAAGGCGGGGGTGGCGTACCAGGCCTTCCACGGCAGGGGTGGCCGGTGTTGCACGAAGGCCCGGACGACGGGCGCGGTGCCCTCGGGCCGGAGGGCCAGGGCGCGCCCACCCCGGTCCTCGAACTCGTACATCTCCTTGCCCACGACGTCGCTGCCCTCGCCGATCCCCCGCCGGAACACCCTGGCGTCTTCGAAGATCGGGGTGTGGGCCAGCCCGTACCCGGCCCGCTCGACCTCGGCGGCGAACCGGGCCACCAGCTCCTCCCAGCGGGTCGATTCGGGCCACAGGACGTCGTGGGTGCCACTGGGGGCGCGCGCCGCCACTCGGTCGTCGTCCGGCACCCTGGCCTCAGTCCCTCTTGCCGGGAAGGATGCGGTAGACGTCGTAGACCGCATCGAGGTGCCGGATGAGGTTGAGGACCGACTCGAGATGGGCCGGGTCGGCCAGCTCCACGTCGAACCTCATACGGCTGATCCGGTCCGGGTCGGTCTGGGTGTTGGCGGACACGATGTTCAGATGATGCTCGGAGACCACCTTGGTGACGTCGGTGAGGAGCCGTGAACGGTCGATGGCCACCACCTCGATGGTGGCCACGAACACACCCGAGGAGCGGTGGTCCCACTCCACCTCGATCAGCCGCTCGCGGGACCGGCTGGCCAACGAGGCGGCATTGGCACAGTCGGCCCGGTGCACCGACACCCCGCGACCCCGGGTGACGAATCCGACGATCTCGTCACCGGGCACCGGGGTGCAGCATCGGGAAAGCCGGACCATCAGGTCGTCGAGCCCCTCGACATAGACCCCGACCGCCGAGCCCCGTCCCGGTCGCGCCGCGATCGGCTGCTGGCGGGCAGTGACCGGCAGCTGCTCTTCGTAGAGGCCGCCGCGCAGGTCGCGGAGCACGCGCTGGGCCACGGCGCGCGCCGAGATCCGGTTGTCGCCGATGGCGGCGTGGACGGCGTCCAGATCGGCGTAGTTCATGGCCACGGCCAGGTCGTCGAGGGCGTGTTCGGCGGCCAGCTTCTGCACGGGCAGGCCCTGGCGCCGGAGCTCTTTGTTCAGCTCTTCGCGCCCGAGCTCGATGGCATCCTCACGCCGCTCCCGGCTGAACCACTGCCGGATCTTCGTGCGGGCCCGGGACGAGGCCACCATGGACAGCCAGTCGCGCGAGGGTCCGGCCGTCGGGGCCTTCGAGGTGAAGATCTCCACGGTGTCGGCCGAGGTCAACCGGGTGTCGAGCGGCACGAGGCGCCCGTTGACCTTGGCTCCGATGCAGCGATGACCGACCTCGGTATGGATGGCGTAGGCGAAGTCGACCGGTGTGGCGTTGGCGGCGAGGGCGATCACCTTGCCCTTCGGGGTGAAGACGTACACCTCGTCCTCTTCGAGGTCGAGCTTCAGGGCTTCGAGGAACTCGATGGGATCGGTCGTCTCGTTCTGGAAGTCGACGATCCGCTGCATCCATTCGATCTCCGCGGTGGTCGAGGAGGTCTCCTTGGCCAGGGCGGCCACTTCCGCACGGCGGTCTCGCTTGGTCGTCCCGACCCGTTGCGCCCGGCTCGGCATTCCGGCCTTGGCGCCGTCATCCTTGGCTGCCTCGGCCTTGGCGCCGCGTCCTTTGATCGAGGGATCCTTGGCCCCGGACTTGCCGCCCCGGCCCCGTTTGGAGGCCGAGCCACCACCCTCCTTGGTGCCCTTCCCCGGGGCGATCGCGCTCCGCTCGGAGCGGACCGGATTCTCCTTGTACCCCCAGTGGGCGGCAATGCCGTACTCGGCGCGACGGTGCATCTCGTGGGTGCGCACCTGCACCTCGATAGGCTTTCCGTCCAGCCCGATGACCGTGGTGTGCAGCGACTGGTAGAGATTGAATTTCGGCGAGTTGATGTAGTCCTTGAACCGTCCCTGCACGGGCGGCCAAATGGCATGGATCGAACCAAGCGCGGCCCAGCAGTCCTTATCCGACTCGACGATCACCCGGATGCCCACCAGGTCGTAGAGGTCGTCGAACTCCTTGCCGCGCACCACCATCTTCTCGTAGATGCTCCATAGGTGCTTCGGGCGACCGGTGACCTCGGCGTCGAGACCGGAGGCCGAAAGCCGCTCCTTTACCGCCACCAGCACCCGGGCCAGGAACTCGTCGCGAAGCGGGGCCCGGCTCGCCACCATTTGCTCGATCTCCGCATAGCGCTTGGCGTGCAATGTGGCGAACGCGAGGTCCTCGAGCTGCCACTTGACCTCCTGGATGCCGAGCCGATGGGCCAGGGGCGCGTAGATGTCCAAGGTCTCCTGAGCGGTGCGTCGCTGCTTCCACTCCGGCATCACGGCCAGCGTGCGCATGTTGTGCAGCCGGTCGGCCAGCTTGATGATGAGCACGCGCCAATCGTTGGCCATGGCCACGAGCATCTTGCGCACCGTGGCTGCCTGCTGGGCCTCCTTCGAGTCGAACTGCAGGCGGTCGAGCTTGGTGACCCCGTCCACGATGAGGGCCACCGACGGCCCGAAGTCCCGTTCGATGACCTCGGTGGTCACGCCGGTGTCCTCCACTGCGTCATGGAGGAGAGCGGCGGCAATGGTCAGCGCGTCGAGGCCCAGGTCGGCGACGATGCCGGCCACGGCCAGCGGATGGGTCACATACGCTTCGCCCGAACGGCGGAACTGCCCGGCGTGGGCCACGGTGGCGGTCTCGGCGGCGCGCACGATCAGGGACGTGTCCTCGCCGGGGTGGCGGCGCAGGAAGGCCAGGATGACGGGCGCCAGCAAGGCGGCCACCTCGGGTGGCAGCGAAGAACCCGCGAGGTACTCCTGGCCGGCGGTGGAGGTCCCCCCAGCCGGAACGGGTGTGGCCAGCGCCATCCCTACACGGTACCTGTCGCAGGGAGCGAACCAGTACCTTGCGCGCGGTCCCGTAGCCTGTCGTTCCCGGTCAGGGGCGTCCTCCGGGGTGGTCGGCGTCCAGCGGGCTCAGCGCCGCTTCCCCTTGCCACCCTTGCCCCGGCCCTTACGCGGTCGGGGCGGGGGCCGCTTGCCCGCCGGCCGGGTGGGCCCCGAGGCCGACCGGCCGGCACCGGCCGAGACCTGAGCCCCGCCGCTGGACACGCCGGAGCTGACCGGTGCACCGGCTGGGGGGACGGCGGCACCGTTTCCCCGGGACCGACCCGAGCGCGCCGCTCCGGGCCTGATGACCCCCGATTGCTGCTGCGCCCGTTGGGCGCCGCGCTGGCCCCGGGAGCCGGCGGCCGACCCGCCCATGGCCGCCGCAGCAGCCGGAGTGAGGATGGCGGCCCGCTCCCCACGGGTCTCGAGACGCTGGCGGATGGTCGTGTAGCGCGGTTCGCGCTCCTTCATGAGGGCGAGGAGGGGCGAGGCGATGAAGATGGACGAGTAAGCACCGCTGGTCAGGCCGATGACCAGGGCCAGCCCGAAGTCCTGGAGCGAGGTCGCCCCGAGGATGAAAGAGCCGACCACCAGCACCGAGAGCACCGGGACGATCGCCACCAGGGACGTGTTGATGGACCGGGCCAGCGTCTGGTTCATCGAGAGGTTGACCATGTCGGAGTAGGTCACACGGCCCGAAGCGCCGAGACCCTTGGCGTTCTCGCGTATTCGGTCGAACACCACCACGGTGTCGTACAACGAATAGCCGAGCACGGTGAGGACGGCGATCACGGTGTCGGGGGTGACCTGGAACCCGGTCAACGAGTAGATGCCGAGCGTCACCAGGATGTCGTGGATCACGGCCACGATGGCCGCCACCGCCATCTTGAACTCGAACCGCACCGAGATGTACAGGGTGACGGCGATGAAGAACACGATGAGGGCCTCGATGGCCTTCGAAGTGACCTGACCGCCCCAGGTGGGGCCCACATCGTTGAAGTCGACGTTCGACGGCGTGGTGTGCGCCGCCCGGGCCAGCGAGTCCTGGACGTTGTTCTCGATGGTGGTGCGCTCGGCCACCGGCTTGGAGTTGAGGTCGACCTGCACCTGGATCTGCTTGGTGTGCGTGATCTGGTTGGTGAGCTGGACGACGGTCGGCTGGGTCACCCCGGCCGACTCCACCGCCGAGGTGGCCTCGGCCACGGTCAGGGTGGGCGACGTGACCAGCCACGACTGGCCCCCTTTGAAGTCGATACCGAGGTTGAGCCCGCGGGTGCCGAGCGAGATGACCCCGAGCAGGATGACGATGGCCGAGGCGGCAAACCACCAGCGCCGGTTGCCGATGAAGTCGAACGAGGTCTCGCCTCGGTACAAGCGGACGAAGACGTTGTGGCCCTTGTCCCCGTGAGCGGATTGGTCGAGCTCCTCGGCGGCGTGGGTCAGCTCCTCGTCGAAGGCCTGCTCGAGGTCGGCGGCGGTCTCGTCCGAATCCGGGGCGGGCTGTCGGCCGTTCCCGCCGCTGCCGCGCCTCGCACTCATCGCGCCGCCACCGTGGAGACGCCGAGCCCGCTGGCCATGCTCATGGCCCGCTCCTCGTGTCCGCCCCGCCGTTGGCCGAGGAGGATGACGAAGGGGCGGGTGAAGGTGTAGGTGAGGACAATGTCAAGGATGGTGGAGATCCCGAGGAAGAGGGCGAACCCCTTGACCGGACCCACCGAGATGAAATACAGGATGGCCGCGCCGAGCAGCGACACCGCGTCGGCGGCCAGCACGGTGCGGAACGCGCTGGCGAAACCCTTGTCCACGCTGCTGCGGATGGTGCGGCCGCTGCGCGCCTCGTCCTTCAACCGCTCGAAGTAGACGATGTAGGAGTCGACGGTGATACCGATCGACACGATGATGCCGATGATGCCGGCCAGGTCGATGGTGGTACCGAGCGTCTGCCCCATGATGGCGACGATGGACCACAGGGCGGCCCCGGTCACGGCCAGGCCGGCCACCACGACCACGCCGAGCAGCCGGTAGTAGAAGATCATGTAGAGCATCACCAGGGCCAGCCCGGCCAGTCCTGAGAGCAGCCCGGCCTGCAGCGAGGCCTTGCCCAGCGTGGGCGAGACGGTCTGCACGGTGAGCCGGTCGAGCTTGACGGGCAGGGCGCCGTAGGTGAAGTCGGTGGCCAGCGTTTTGGCCTGGTCCTCGCTGAAGCTGCCGGAGATCTGGACCTGGCCGTTGAACGGGGTGAAGCTCTGCTGGCTGGGCTGGGTGATGGGGGCGGAAATCACTTGCCCGTCGAGGTCGATGCCGATGATCTGGTGGAACTGCTGTTGGGCCATGGTGTCCCACTGCTTCGACCCCGTATCGGTCAGGTTCAGGTTGACGGTCCACTGGCCGTTGTTGAGCTGGGCGCTGGCCGAGTGGACGGCCGTCCCGGTGAGGCCGGCCGGGCCCAGCACGTAGCGGCCGCCTCCCGACGCAGCGGTCCCGGGCAGGAGCACCGTGTCGTTCTTGTTGTCATTGAGCGGCGGAGTCGAGGGGAAACTGGTGAATTGGGAGTCGGGTGGGATGTTGGTGTTGCTGGTGTAGCCGTTGATGTTGCTCGAGTTGGGTGTCACCTGCAGGTTGGCCTGGGTCAACGCCGACGACGACGCGCAGGTCGGCAGAGGCCCGGTCGACGGGCTCGCCCCTTTGGCCACGGAGAAGGCAGGTGCATAGCAGAGGGCGGGACGGAAGAAGAGCTGGGCCGTGTTGCCCAGGGTGGCCAGCACCTTCTGGGAGTTCTTCTCACCGGGGATCGACACCGCGATCTCGTTCTTGCCCTGGCTGTCGACGGTTGCCCCGCTGGTCCCGGCGTTCACCCGGTTGTTGATGATGGTCACGATGGTGTCGAGCTGGCTCTGGCTCACCGGGCGATGCGTCTGATACACCACCGACAGCCCGCCGTCCAGGTCGAGGCCGAGCTTCGGCGACCACCCGGAGGCCAGCACGGCGCTCAGGGCGATCACGACGATCGCCACCACCGACAGCAGGCTGATCCACAGCGACCGCTTGTTCTTCATGGTCGCTCAGATGATCGGGGGACCGTCACCATCAGTGGGTTCCTCGCGTGAACGGGTTCTCTTGCGACGACCGGCCCGACCGCCCTGTGCGGGTCGACCCGAACTCCCGGCATCCGTCCCGGTGCCGTCCGACACCTCCTCGGCCCCGGCCGCCTCTTCCTCGTCGTGGCTCCCGGTCGCCTCGCGCTCACCCTCGTGCTCGGTGTCGTCATGGCCCAGTTCCTGGCCCTCGTGGTCCTCGTCATCCTCTTCGTAGTCTTCATCCGCGTCCTCCGGGAGCTCGTCCTCATCGGCCTCGGACTCGGCTTGCTCGAGCCGGCGGAGCACATACTGCTTGAGCACGACGAAGGACGCGCCCACGCTGGTCTCCAGCGTGATCCGGTCGCCATCGATGTCGATGACGTGTCCCACCAGCCCGCCCGCCGTCAGGACCTCGTCGCCCACCTCGTACTGGTTCTTCTCCTCCCGCGCGGCCTTGGTCTTGCGTTGCTGGGGGCGGTAGATGAAGAAGTAGAACGCCGCCGCGATGGCGACGAAGATCAACAGGGTCGCGCTGCCGCTGCTCGATGATTTCGCAGGTGTGCTACTGGCAGCCAGAATCGAGGCCAGTGCAGGCACGGCCATCAAAGACGGAACGGAGGGGGGTTAGCGGCGCCCACAGCGATCCGACACTAGCCCAGCCCTGGTCGGATCCGGGGCCGCCTGCTCAGGTGCCCCACACCTGAGCGATATCACCCCGGAAGGCATCGAGCCGTCCCTCGGCGATGGCCGATCGGGTCTTCGTCATCAAGGCCAGCACAAACGTCAGGTTGTGCAGGCTGAGCAGGCGCCAAGCGGTCGGTTCGCCGACGCCCAACAGATGGCGCAGGTAGCCGCGCGACCAGCGGGCGCAGGTGGGGCAGGCGCAGTGGGGGTCCAGCGGGCCGTCGTCGACGCCGTTTACGGCATTCCGGAGGTTCAGCCGTCCCGCACTGGTGAGGATGGCCCCGTGGCGGGCCATACGGGTGGGACCGACGCAATCGAATTGGTCGATGCCGAGCGCCACCGCCTCCACCAGTCCGACCGGATCCCCCACGCCCATGAGGTACCGGGGCCGGTCGGGGGGAAGCAAGGGGACGGTGGCAGCCAGCGCGTCGAGCATGGCGGGCCGGGGCTCCCCCACCGACAGACCGCCGATGGCATAGCCGTCGAAGTCCAGTTCCACCGTCCGACCGGCGCTCTCGGCTCGGAGGGCACCGTCGGTCCCGCCCTGCACGATGCCGAACAGGGCCTGCCCCTCGGGCTTGGCGTCGAGGCGGGCGTGGTGGCGTCGGGCCCGGGCGGCCCAGGCCGCGGTGCGGTCGACCGCCTGGCGGAGCACCGGGGACGGTGCCGGGAGGGTCACGCAGACGTCGAGGACCATCTGGATGTCCGCACCGATCAGCCCCTGGGCCTCGACCGCCCCCTCCGGTGTCAGCCGCACCCGGGCCCCGTCGTAGACCGAGGTGAACGTCACCCCGTCGTCATCGACCGCGGGCCGGAGCGAGTGGACCTGGTACCCGCCGGAGTCGGTGAGGGTGTGGCCGGACCATCCGGTGAAGCGGTGCAACCCCCCGAGATCGGCCACCGCCCGAACGCCCGGCCGCAGCATCAGGTGGTAGGTGTTGGCCAGCAGCACGTGGGCCCCGACCGTCTCGAGGTCTCGGCTGTCGAGGGCTTTGACCGCCCCCCTCGTGCCGACCGGCATGAACGCCGGGACCGGGTAGGCCCCCCGCCGGGTGTGCACCAGTCCGGTCCGGGCCGCCCCGTCGACGCCGGTCACCTCGAGCCGGGCCGCTCTCAGCTGCAACGCCGGCCCCGCCCTCCGTCTCGGCCCACCACCATGGCATCCCCGAACGAGAGGAACCGGTACCCGTTCGCCAGAGCGTCGGCGTAGAGCTCCCTCCACCCGGGACCGTAGAACGACTCGACCAGCAACAGCAGGCTCGACCTCGGAAGGTGGAAGTTGGTCACCAGCACGTCGACTACCCGGAAGGGGAACCGACCATGGATGAACAGGCGGGTCCGGCCGGCGAGGTCGCCGGTGGCGGCGACGGTCTCGAGGGCCCGGACGACGGTCGTCCCGACCGCCACCACCCGGTCGGCGACCTCGCAGGCCGCCATGGTCTGGAACGGCACCGCGTAACGCTCCGAGTGGATCACGTGCGCTTCCGCGGTGGGCACGGTGATCGGGCGGAAGGTGTCGAGGCCGATAGCCAGGTCCAGTCGGGCCACCGTGGCGCCAACCCGGCGACAGGCTTCGAGCAACTCCTCGGTGAAGTGCAGCCCGGCGGTGGGAGCGGCAGCGGAGCGGACCTCGAGGTCGGAGAGATTTGGGGTGACGGGGGGCCGGGCGTACACGGTCTGGTAGCGGTCTGGATCATCGAGCGCGGTTTGGATGTAGGGCGGGAGTGGCATCGTGCCGGCGCGCTCCACCACCCGACGGTCGAGCAGTCGCACCAGGCGGCGCCCGTCGTCCAGCGAACCGAACGGCGCCCCGATCTCCACTGCGGCCGGCCCGTCCGGCTCCTCGAAGAGCACGGTGCCCTCGGGGATGCGTCGCCCGGGTCGCACCAGCGCCTCCCACACGGCCGATCCCGATCCAGGGTCGACCGGCTCGAGCAGGAGCACCTCCGCCCGCCCGCCGGTGGCCTTGAACAGCCGGAGCCGGGCCGCCAGCACCCGGGTGTCGTTGACGACGAGCAGATCCCCGGGGCGCAGTAGGGCAGGGAGATCGGCCACCCCGCCATGGAGGGGCTCCGCATTGCCGAGCAGCCGGGGGGCGATGAGCAGGCGCGCCCCGGTGCGAGCCTCGGCCGGGCGCTGGGCGATGGCCGACTCCGGCAGGGGGTAGTCGTAGGCGTCCATCGGGACACCTGCGGCCGGCCTGTCCTTCGGCTCGCCCGCACCTTCGGGCCGGTCGCACCTGAGCTCGGACACGGACACCATGGTGGCAGACCGGGCAACGGCTCCCACCTGGCCCACGTATGGGTTCGAACGGCGTCAAGGACGGGCCACCTCGTCGTCACCGCGTCCTGGGCTGGCATCCTGGGCTGGCGTCCTGGGCTGGCGTCCTGGGCTGTCCGCCGGACCGCCCCCCTGGGTTCCCGGGCCCGGGTCAGAGCAAGGTGTTCGCGACAGGGGTAAGACCGAGATGGGCCCAGGCCCGCGGGGCGGCCACCCGGCCGCGGGTGGTGCGTTGCACCAGGCCCTGCTGGAGCAGGTACGGCTCGTATGCGTCCTCGATGGTGTCGGGCTCCTCCCCCACGCACTGAGCGAGGGTGGTGAGCCCGACGGCGCGACCGGCGAACCGTCGGCAGAGCACGTCGAGAATGGCGCGATCGACCTTGTCGAGGCCCAGCTCGTCGACGCCGAAGACTTCGAGGCCGTCGACCGCGGCGGTCGAGGTGATGGTCCCCTCGGCCCGCACCTCGACGTAGTCCCTCACCCTCCGGAGCAAGCGGTTGGCGATGCGCGGCGTACCGCGGGACCGCTCGGCGATCCGACGGGCGCCTTCCGCGTCGACCGGCACGCCGAGGATGGAGGCCGACCGCAGGACGATGGCCTGCAACTCGGCCACGTCATAGTGGTCGAGCCGCCCCACAAATCCGAATCGGTCGCGGAGCGGACCCGCCACCAGCCCGGTACGAGTCGTGGCACCCACCAGGCTGAAGCGGGGTAGGTCGAGGCGGATGCTGCGGGCCGTCGGCCCTTTGCCGATGAGGATGTCGAGCTTGAAGTCCTCCATGGCCGGGTAGAGGATCTCCTCCACCGACCGGTGGAGTCGGTGGATCTCGTCAATGAACAGCACGTCCCCCTCCTGAAGGTCGGTCAGGAGGGCGGCCAGGTCACCCGTCCTCACCAGGACCGGTCCCGCCGTCACCCGGAGTCCCACTCCCATCTCGGCGGCGACGATGCCGGCCAGCGACGTCTTCCCGAGCCCGGGTGGGCCGGCGAACAGCAGATGGTCCACCGGCTGCTGGCGTTTGCGCGCCGCCTCGATGACGATCCGCAGATGCTCGGTGAGCTGGCCCTGGCCGATGAACTCAGCCAGGGTCCGGGGTCGGAGACCGGCGTCCTCGGCTTCCTCGGCCGGGGCGACCTCGGGGTCGACGTCACGCAGGCCGTCGGGCGCCGGGCGGTCCACCTCGAGGCTCTCCGGGCTGTCGCGGCCCAGCACCTCGCGCCTGGCCCCGGCGCTCATCGGTTCCGGGCCAGTTCGCGCAGGGCCGAGCGCACCATCTCCTCCACCGATCCATCGTCGTCCACCGAATCGAGCACGTCACGTATCTCGTCAGGCCCGTACCCGAGCCCGACAAGTGCCGCCCGGACCTCACCGCGGGGCGAACCACCCTGGTCCTCGATCCCTCCCCCGAGGGTGGGCAGGTCGAGTCGCGCCTTCAGCTCGAGCATCAGCCGGGCGGCCGTCTTCTTCCCGACCCCCGGCACCAGGCACAGGGCGTCCGCGTCGTCCTCCAACACCGCGGTGGAGAGGGCGGCAGGGGACATCGACGAGAGGATCGACAAGGCCAGCGCGGGCCCCACACCGTGCGCTCCGAGCAGCGCCTCGAAGCAGCGGCGCTCGTCGGCGTGGGCGAACCCGTACAGCACGATCGCATCCTCGCGGACGTGGGTGTGCACGTGGACGAACACGTCGCTCCCGTGGCCCCCGAGGGACGCTGACAAAGAGGTTGGTATGGACACGCGGTAGCCGACCCCGCCGACATCGATGATGACCTCCCCCGGCCCCGGGCGGTCCAGGAGCGCGCCGCGCAGCGAGCCGATCACCGCGTCCCTCCCGTGGCCGTGGCCACCGCTCGCCGCAACGGCTCCGAGGTCAGATGGCAGGCCGCCAGGGCCAGGGCATCGGCCACGTCGGGCGGTCGAGGGGGCTCGGGCAGGTGCAGCACCGAGGCCACCATGCGCTGGACCTGTTCCTTGGTGGCGCCCCCGTACCCGACCAGGGCCTGCTTGACCTCGTTGGCGGTGTACTGGGCCACTGCGCATCCCGACTGGGCGGCAGCTACCAGGGCGACGCCGGCAGCCTGGCCGGTGGCCATGGCGGTATGGGCGTTGACCTGGAAGAACACCCTCTCGACCACGACAGCCTCCGGTCGGAACTCGCCGACCAGGCCCACCAGCTCCTCGTAGAGGGTGGACAGCCGTTCGGGCAAGGGGGCCGACGGGTCGGTGGCGATCACACCACCGGCCGCGGCCGCGAGGCCACCCGGCCGACGGGTCACCACCCCGTAGCCGCAACGCGACAGGCCGGGGTCGACACCCAGGACGAACATGCGTTCGACACTATCGCCGGCGGCAACCGTCGGCGGGGATCCCCCGGGGCGGCCGAATCGGGGGCCGGTGGTCAGCCGTTGTAGGCCGCCATCACCGCGTCGGGGATGTCGAAATTGGCATAGACGTTCTGCACGTCGTCGTGGTCCTCGAGGGCCTCGATGAGGCGCAGTATGCGCTTCGACTCCGACTCCGACGTGACCTCGACCGACGTGGTCGGGACCATGGACAGCTCGGTCGCCGCCGGTTGGAGGCCGGCCGCCTCCAGTGCGCCGCGGACGGCGGTCAGATCGCTGGGAGCGGTGGTCACCAACCATCGGTCGCCCTCGTCGGTCAGGTCCTCGGCACCGGCCTCCATGACCACCTCGAGCACTCTTTCCTCGTCCAGGCTCTGCGGCAGGTCGATGACCCCCTTGCGCTCGAACTGCCAGCTGACCGCGCCGGGTTCGGCCATGGTGCCGCCGTTCTTGTTGAACAGGTTGCGGATCTCCGCGCCAGTCCGGTTGCGGTTGTCCGAGAGGCACTCGACGATCACAGCCACGCCGGCGGGGGCGTACCCCTCGTACGAGATCGACTCGTAGCGCACGCCCTCGAGCTCGCCGGAACCGCGCTTGATGGCGCGCTCGATGGTGTCGGTCGGGACCGAGGCGTCGCGGGCTTTGGCGTACATGGTGCGCAGGCTGGCGTTGGCCGCCATGTCGCTGCCGCCCTCCCGGGCCGCCACCTCGATCTGGCGGATGATCTTGGCGAACACCTTGGCCCGGGCCGAGTCCTGGGCTCCCTTCCGGTACTTGGTCGTCGCCCACTTGGAATGTCCCGACACGTCTAGCGCCTCTCTACCTTGGTCATCTCCACGAACAGCCGGTGGAGCCTACGGTCACCGGTCAATTCCGGATGGAACGACGTCACCAACACGGATCCCTGGCGACAGACGACCGGCTCCGATCCACGTCCATGCATCCCGGCCCCGCCCCGGTCCGTCGGCAGGCGGGACAGCACGTCGACACAGGGTCCAGCCCGCTCTACGACCGGAGCGCGGATGAACACGGCGTGCACCGCCTCGTCCCCCAGCCCGACGACCTCCAGGTCGCACTCGAACGACGCGACCTGACGCCCGTAGCCGTTGCGGCGGACGGTCAAATCGATCAGGCCGAAGCCCTGCTGGTCGCTCCGCCCCGCGAGCAGCTCGTCAGCCAGCAGGATCATGCCGGCGCAGGTGCCGAACACGGGCAGCCCGCCACCGAGCAAATCGGCCAGGGGCTCGAACAGCCCGGCCGACTGGATGAGCATCGACAGGGTCGTCGACTCACCGCCCGGGATGACGAGCCCGTCCAGTCCCGCCAGGTCGTCCGGGGCCCGGATCGCACGCACGGGCTCTCCGAGGTCGGCGAGCGCGGCCGTGTGTTCGCGGACGTCACCCTGGAGGGCGAGGACCCCCACGGTCATCGCCGGCCTCCCGGGCCGAGCAGGTCCGGGCTCGGGTCACCAACCACGCTCGGCCAGGTGGACGCCGAGCGTGCCCATCTCCTGCCCCGCCATGGGCGCCCCCAGCCCGGTGGACACCTTGGCCACCAGGTCGGCATCGGCGAAGTGGGCGGTGGCCTCCACGATGGCCCGAGCCATGCGGGACGGGTCGGCGCTCTTGAAGATGCCCGAACCGACGAACACCGCCTCGGCACCCAGCTGCATGACCAACGAGGCGTCCGCCGGCGTGGCGATTCCGCCGGCGCAGAACAGGGGGACGGGAAGACGGCCGGTCGAGGCGATCTCCTGCACCAGGCCGATGGGGGCCGCCAGGTCCTTGGCCCACCCGTACCGCTCGGCCGAGTCGGCTTCGGCCACTCTCCGGATGTCCCCCAGGATCGACCGCAGATGCCGGACGGCCTCGACGATGTTGCCGGTGCCGGCCTCCCCTTTGGACCGGATCATCGCCGCTCCCTCGGAGATGCGTCGCAGCGCCTCTCCGAGATTGGTGGCCCCGCACACGAACGGAACGACGAATCCCCATTTGTCGATGTGGTACGCCTCATCCGCCGGGGTGAGGACCTCGCTCTCGTCGATGTAGTCGACACCGAGCGACGCCAGCACCTGCGCTTCTGCGAAGTGCCCGATGCGCGCCTTGGCCATGACCGGCACGGTCACCGAGCTTTTGATCCCCTCGATGAGGGCCGGATCACTCATCCGGGCGACCCCGCCGTCCCGACGGATGTCGGCCGGCACCCGTTCAAGCGCCATGACCGCCACGGCACCGGCGTCCTCGGCCACCCTCGCCTGCTCGCCGTCCACCACGTCCATGATCACGCCGCCCCGCAACATCTCGGCCAAGCCGCGCTTCACGGTGATGGTGCCCGTCGCACGACCGTCGCCGGCGGGTGACTCGACATCAGGAGGCCTGACCACGGGTTCAGCCATGCCCGCATCCTACTCCCGGCCATCGAGTCGCCCGCCGGGGCCAGGACCGATGCCGCTATTGCCGAACTCTCTCCAGCGCCGGGGGGCAAGCGCCCGACCTCCTACTGGAGGACCACCACCTCGCCGCCTACTGGAGGACCGCCTCGGCCTCGATGTGGATGTCGACCTTCTTGGCCACGACCAGCCCCCCCGCCTCCATCACCGCGCCGAACGAGACGCCGTAGTCGTCACGGTCGATGGATGTCGAGGCGCTGAAGCCCACCCGGAGGTTGCCGTATGGGTCCTTCACCACGCCCTCGAGGGAGACGTCCAGTGTCACCGGCCGGGTCACCCCGCGGATGCTCAGGTCCCCGTCCACCTTCCATTCCGTCGAGCCCACACTATGGACCGCGGTGCTCTCGAACTTCCACGTGGGGTGGTTCTCCACATCGAAGAAGTCATTGGTCCGGAGGTGGTTGTCCCGCGTCTCGTCCCGCGTGTCGACGCTTCCGGCGTCGATGGTCACCGATACCCTCGAGTCGGCTGGGTCCTCGGCGATGTCGAGTGCCCCTTCGAAGGTGTCGAACCGGCCCCTCACCTTGGACACAGCCATATGACGCACGGTGAAGCCGATGTCCGTATGGATCGGGTCGATTGCGTACTTCCCCGCCGGCGGCACTTCGACGCCGTCCACCGTCCTCGTGACCACTTCTGTCTGTACTGTCATCTTCGTTCTCCTTGTCCTCGATCCCGGCCCGGAACTGCGCCGGGACTCGTTGTTTGTATAAACAACTATACAGGAAACTATTTGCGGTGGCAACTAATTCCCGGTTTTCCTGTAACATGGCGGTATGCAACGAACGGCTTCCGATGACGAACGGCTCACGACGGTCGGGCTCCTCTTCGAGTCGGCCGCCGGTCTGCGGCGGGTGTTCGAGCGCCGCCTGGAGGCAGAGCGCTCGCTCTCCAACCAGTCCTTCGACGTCCTCATCCGGCTGGCCCGGACCCCAGGTGGCGAGCTACGGATGAGCGAGCTGGCCGCTCAGACCTCGTTGACCCCGAGCGGGCTGACCCGCTCGGTCGACCGCCTGAACCAGCAGGGGCTGGTCGACCGGCGGACTTGTCCCGAGGACCGCCGGGGTGCTTTCGCCGTGCTCACCCCGGCGGGCCAGGAGCTCATGGACCGGGCCATCCCGGATCACGTCGCCCACGTGAACGAGGTGCTCAGCGATCTGTTCACCTCGGAGGAGGAGGCGACGCTGGCATCATTGCTCCGCCGCCTGCGGGACCACCTCTACGACCGCGGCGCGGAATGGGGACTCACGCCCGAGGACACCGAGATCTGCGACGGCGGCGGGTGATCAGAGCAGGGACAAAGCCTCGGCCCGCACCCGGGTGTCGTCCAGATTCCCCACGGTTTCTCCATCGGCGGGCCGACCACCCCAAGGATCGATCCACAGCCAGCGGGTGAGGGCAGCGGTCCGGCCTCTTCCAGGCGGCCACGGCGTTGTGGGGGCCGGCCCCTCGACCATGACCTCGAGAGCGGAGCCGACGCCGGGCGGATAACGCACCACCGCGGCGGCTTGCTGGTCGGCCGAGAATTCGCGTCCGGGGCCGACGATGGCATGCACCCGGTCGGCGGCTCTGGCCACGCTCACCAAGACCGACACTGGCGCCATGGCCACCACCGCCACCCCGGCCAAGACGGTGTCGTCCCGCTTCACGTGCACCAGCTCGTGGGCCAAGACCCCTTCCAGCTGCACCAGGGAAAGCGACTGATCGAGGGCCGACGTCACGATCAGGGAAGCGGTGGACGGGTCGCGTCCCACCGCCATGGCGTTGGGCACCTGGTGCCCGACCACGAAGATCGTCGGGCGGGGCAGCCCCATCGAAGCGCACAGCCCGTCCACCAGGTTGTGGAGCCGGGGGTGCTCGTCTTCGTCGCTCAGCTGGGCCCCCAAGGCCCGGATCACCCTGGTCGGGGCGGTACGCCAGGTCCACCAGAAGACTCCCCCGGCCACCCCCACCAGGGCCACGGCGGCCACGATGGGCATTCCGACCGCCACGAGCACCACCCCGACCACCACCCCCGGTACCAGCCCGGCCAGCCCGGCGATGGAGAGGGCCCGGTGGCGGTTGTGCCGGAACAACCGGTCCCCGCCCGCCTCGTCGTCCGCCTCGGTGCCGGAGTCTGGCCGCGCTCCGACCACGGCCGACGGCCTGGCTCCGGTCGCCTCCCGCCCGCCGCCGCCTTGATTTCGGCTTCGACCCCTGCCGGTACGGTCGGGGGCCTCGCCGGGTCGCCCGCGGGATCCACTCATCGTCGGAGCAGTGTAGGACTCTTCACCGGGCGTGCCCCGCCATTCACCGGGCCGGCCCCGCCACCACGGATCGGTAGCGATGCTCGTACCACCCAGCCAGTCGGTCCATCGACCAGTGGGAGGCCCACTCCGCGGCGGCGTCCAGCCAGGGGCCATCATCCCCTGGCCCGTTCGCGCCCGAAGACAACACCCGGGCCAGCGTCTCGGCCAGCGCCCGGTCGTCACCCGGCGGCACCAACACCGCGTGGCCCCCGGCTGCCTCCCGGTACCCGGGAATGTCGCTCGCCACCGCCACGGTCCGGGCCGCCATGGCTTCCAGCACCACAATCCCGAACGACTCACCGCCGAGCGAAGGGGCGCACAGCACCCGGGCACTCGCCAGCCGACGGAGTTTGTCTTCTTCGGAGAGGACACCAAGCCAGCGGATGTCGTCCGACCCGGGATGCCGACGGCGTAGCGACTCGGTCTCTGGCCCGTCGCCGGCTATCCACAGCACCGGAGACGCGGCACCGGGAGTGAGGTCGACCTCCCGGGCACCGAGCCGGTCGAACGCCTCGAGCAGCACTCGCAGACCCTTGCGCCCCTCGTGGCGGCCGAGGAAGAGGATGGTGGGACGCTCATTCGGCCAAGGCTCTACCGCGGCGGACGCCTCGAGCTCGACCCCGTTAAAACAGACCTCGTAGGTCCCGCCGAGCGCCTCGGCGGCGGTGGCACGGGCCGCGTCGGACACGGCACAACGGAGGTCCAGACGCCGGGCCAGCCGGCGGGCGAGCGGGCCCAACGCGGTGTAGAGCGAACTATTCCCGCTGCGGTGGAAGGTGGCCACCAGGGGCGGCAGCCGCCGCCCGACCAGCAGCCCGTAGGGAAGTCCGGGTGCGAAGGGCTCGTGCACGTGCGCGACGTCGAACCCCCCCGACTGCAGTGTCCGCAGCGAACGAAGGACAGCGGGGAGGGAGCGGGTCACCGGGGCCACCGACCCGTTGGCCGGCAGCCGCACCGACCGGCCGGTCGACACCGTGTCCACCCCCGGTGGCGTGCGTGCCCCGTCGATGGGGGCGAAGACGGTGGCGCGGTGACCGCGGCGCCCAAGCGCCCGCGCCAGCCCGACCACCTGTCCCTGGACACCGCCGGGACGGGACAAGCTGTACGGGCAGACCAGGGCTACCCGCAGCGACGTCGGGCCTCCCGGGGGCCGGTCTTCGGCCAACCGGTCAGTCCGGTGCAGAGCGGCGCTGACGGCGTCGGGTCCATTTGACGCCGTACATCGCATCATCCGCCCGGCTCAACAGCTTCGAGGGGTCGGTGTCAGGATTGTCGACGAAGACTCCTCCGACCGACGCCGGTACGCCCAAGGTGCGGCCGTCGACCCGGTAGGGCTCCGCCAGCGCGGTGGAGATGCGGTCGGTGATGCGCAGCATCTCGTCCTCACCGCTCTCGATGTCGCACACCAGCACGAACTCGTCCCCGCCGAGGCGGGCCACGGTGTCCGACGGTCGCACGATGGCCGTCAGCCTCCTGGCCACCGCGATCAGCATGTCGTCGCCGACGTCGTGGCCGAGCACGTCGTTGATCTCTTTGAAGTCGTCGAGGTCCAAAAGGAACACAGCCACGCCCGGCTGGTCTCCGGCTCCGGGCGGCGTTCCCTCCCCGGTCCCATCCGCCGGTTGCGGGGCCCGCCCGGGCATCCTGTCGATGGCCTCCTGGAGCCGCTCGGCCAAGAGGGTCCGGTTGGCCAGACCGGTCAACGGGTCGTGCAGCGCCAGCTCGGCCAGTCGCTCCTCGTTGCGCTTCTGCTCGGTCACATCGTGCATGGCCACCACGGCGCCGAGCATCCACCCCTCGTCGTCCACCAAGGCCTGCCCGTTCACGCTGACCTTGCGCCGCTCGCCCGTGGCCGACTCGAGCACGATCTCCACCTCGCGGACCTGGTCTCCGGACATGGCCCGTATCAGTGGGTTCTCCCGCGCCGCGATTGGCGACCCATCCGCATGTCGGAGCCCCTGGTCGGTCGGGATCTGGCCGATCGGGTCCGAGCCATCGGCGAGTCCGTGAAGGCGGCGTGCGGAGGGATTGAAGACGGTGATCCTTCCCTCGGCGTCGCAGGCGACGATGCCCTCGTCGAGCGTGTCGAGGAGCACCTGGAGGAACTGCTCCTCCCGCCGGAGCTCGGCCGCCGCCTGGCGTGCGGCGGTCATGTCACTGAACGACGCGACGGCCCCGGTGATCATGCCGTCCCGGTCCACCATGGCCTGGGCGTTGGCCCGGACCCACATCGGGGACCTGCCCCGACGCCCGACACCGACCACCACCCCGACCGAGCGCCGGCCTCCACGGAGGCTGGCCGCGATCGGATGGTCCCGGAAGTCGATCGCCTCTCCCTCGGCGTCGAGCAGCTCCAGCCCGAGGGAGCGCGACCCGAGCATCAGATCTTCCAGCCGCCGGCCGAGCAGCCGAACCCGGGGCGACTCGAACATCACCTCGAAGGCCTCGTTGACCCGGACGACGGTGCTGGCGGCGTCGACGATCATCACGCCATCGGTGAGGGACTCGATGATGGTCGCCTGGCGGTGGTTCATCTCGCGGAGTCGCTGCTCGAGACGTTTGCTCTCGCTCACGTCCCGCAGGTTGACCACCACTCCACCGATCGGGTCGTGCAGATGGTTGGCCGCCACGACATCGAGGTCGACCGGCCGACCTTCGGCGCTGACCGTCTGCATCTCGAGGGAGACCGACAACCGCCGGCGAGCCACCAGGTCGTCGAAGAGGGCCCGCACGTGATCGGCGCTCGACCTGTCGAACAAACCGAAGGCGTCCTGCCCGACGACGTTGGCGATGTCGTAGCCGAACAACCGCTCAGCGGACTGGCTGACGAAGATGAAACGGCCCCCCTCGTCGAGCACGGCCACGACGTCGAATTGCTGCTCCCCGAGAGAATGGAAGCGGGGCTCGCGCTCGCCACCCGAGACGGAGTCGCGGGTGACGGGGGCGGCCGGGGGTCGCGCACGGTGTACGGGCTGGTCGTTCTCGGTCGCGGTGGGCCCGAAGAGCTCGAACTCGGGGAGGGACCGGCTCTCGAACTTGGTCACGCCGGGTCCTCGCGACGGTCGGCCGTCCACAGCGGCTGGAAGACATGCCACTGGTCGGGAGCGCGGCGGATCGACCCCTCGAATCGGCGGGCGATTTCCTGGGTGATCCGCGAAACGTCAGAACGGAGCGAACCGCGCCTGGCGGTGTCGATGGGCGGGTCGACGAGACCCCGGTGGTCGCTCCCCGGGCCGCTGTAGACGACGCCGGTCACCAGGGAGGCTCCGGTGCGGAGGGCCAGCGTGGCCGGGCCGGCTGGCATGGTCGTCTTCTCGCCGAAGAAATCGACCTCGATCCCCGTACCGTTGAGATCGCGATCGCTCAACAGCCCAACCAGGCCACCACGCCTCAGCGTCGAGACGATGGCGCTTCCCGAGGAAGCGTCGAGCGGGACGATGGTCAGCCCCATGCCGGCCCGTTGCTCCACGAAGAACTCGAACAGCTCGGGCGGTTCGATCCGCTCGGCCACCGAGGTCATCGGCAGGTCCTGCGTAGCCAAAAATGCGCCCCCATACTCCCAGCTCCCAACGTGCGGCAGTGCCATGATCACGCCGTTGCCGGCCGCGATCCCCTCCACCAGATACTCCAGACCCCGGACGAAGGTCCGCTGCTCGATTTCGGCAGGCGAGGTGCTCCCGAGACGGGCTCCTTCGACCCAGTACCGAGCGTAGGCCCGAAACGAACGGCGTGCCCATCGGTTGAGGACCTCGACATCCTCGGGTCCGGCGTCCAAGACGCGTCGAAGGTTGTCCGTCACCATCCGTCGGTGTTCATGACGTAACTGGAACAGGACGTCGCCGACCACGTTGGCCACGCCGTGGGCCACCGGCTCGGGCAGTGCCGCCAGGCCGCGGCTCAGGCTGGTATAGGTCCGGAATACCAATCGGTCTCTGGTCACGGGCACTCGTCCCGGGTCGTAGCCGCCGTCGGGCGGTTCAGGAGTGGCGGCGGCCGGCGCGCGGGCGGTGGCCCTGGCGTGCCAGCCGGGCGCGCCAGGTCCTCCCGGACCGGCTGGACAGCTCGCCCTGACGGCGGGCCCGCCAGCGGGAGGAGGATATGGCCGTCCGCCGGCCTTCGGTCCGCGCCGGGCTACGCGGCCGCCGGTGCCGCCGAGGAGTGGTGACCGGCTCCGGCTTCTCGGCCAACCGCCAGACCTTCACGAATCGGCCGAGGGCGGTGGCGAGGGTCAGCCCCAACATGACCCAGAGGACCGGGACCAGGAGCACCGGGGAGAGGAAGCCGACGCCGAGGAGAATCATCCGCTCGGCCCGCTCCATCAGGCCGCCCCGGGCCGGGATGCCGAGCGACTCGGCCTTGGCCCGTTGGTACGAGACGAGTGAGGTCGCCCCAAGGACGGCGAAGGGCAACAACACCAGATGGCCGGGATGAGTGGAGACGAGGTACCAGGCCACGCCCCCGAGGATCAGGGCATCGGCCACCCGGTCGGTCACCGAGTCGAAGAAGGCCCCCCGCACCGAAGACGTCCCCGATGCCTTGGCCACCGGACCGTCCAGGAGGTCGTGCAGCCCGGTGAGGAAGAGCAAGAGGATGGCCAGGTGAAGGTGGCCCGTCGCCACCGCCACCGCCGTGGCCGTGGCCGAGACGAGACCGGTGGCGGTGAGCATGTCAGCCGTCACTCCTAGCCGCTGCAGCCGGCGCCCGACCGGCCCGGTGGTCCGATCCACCGCGCCACGCCATCGCCCGTCAAACATGGCAATTCCTCCAATGGGGTCGCTTCGACCCTACCATCCGCTTGCTGGAGTTACCGCTACGTGGAGGAGACGACCGGCCCGCCCGCACCGCGCCTGGCCTACAGGACCAGTGGCTTGATGGGGGCCATGATGAGGCTCGGCTCGGCTCGCCAGTCCACCCCGGGAACGTCGATGTAGAGCTCGATCTCGTTGCCGTCCGGATCGAGGATGTAGACGCTGTGGGTCACCGTGTGGTCGCTGGTCCCGACGATGGTGACCCCGGCCTCCTGGAGGCGGGCCAGGGCCTCACGCAGCTCCTCGTCGGTGTCTCCGACCTTGAGTCCGAAGTGGTAGAGACCGGTATGCCGACCGCGAGGCGGCGACGCCGCTTCCTCTCCCACTTCGATGAGCAGGAGCTCGTGGTGAGTGCGGCCCGAGCTGAACGCGGCCACCGGCATGCCCGGCTCCGCGAACGCCGGGGCCCAGCCGAGCACATCACGGTAGAAGGCGGCCGACCGCTCGACATCCCTCACGTAGAGCACCAGGTGCCCGAGCTCTCTCACTTGCATGCGCACCACTCCTGTCTCCAACCGGTCGGCGACGCACAGCTCCCCTACCCCTCAGCCGCTTGTCCTACACGCCCTCCACTCGTTTCGACGCCCCCTTGACCAGTTCGATTCCGACCTGACGGCTTCAGTCGGGCCAGGCCCGGTGGAGGCGCCCCCAGGTGACGGCCAGCGTCTCGGGCAGGACCCGAGCCCCGGCCACGGCCGTCATGAAATTGGTGTCGCCATGCCAGCGGGGCACCGCGTGCAGGTGCACGTGTCGGGGAATGCCGGCTCCGGCGGCCCGGCCCAGGTTGGCCCCGAGGTTCATGCCGTCGGGCCCGAGGGCTGTCTCCAAGACGGACACGCTGGTGCGGAGGGCCTCCCACATCTCGGCCCCCTCGGTATCCGAGAGCTGGGCCAGGGTGCCCACGTGCCGAATGGGGAGCACCATCAGGTGTCCGCTGGCATATGGGTAGGCGTTGAGGACGACGAAGGTCGTTTCCCCTACCCATACGACACCGTTGTCAGGCGAGGGAGGACCGCTCGACGCGATTCGGCAGAACACACAGTGCTCGGGGTCGTCCAGCTGGGCCGAGTCCGATCCCCCGGCAACGGCCGGCTCCGCTGATCCCACCGCGGTGACGTACTCGCCCCGCCAGCCGGCCCAGAGGTGCTCCAGGCTCACGTGGGCTCGACGGCGACGCGATCGGCGATCTCGCGCTCGAGATCCTCCACGAAGTCGACCACCGCCACTCCTCGATCGGGCCGTTGGCTGCCCCGGCGGTTGACTCCGACTGTCCCGGCGCGGACGTCCTCGTCCCCCACTACCAGGATGTAGGGAACCTTCATGAGCTTGGCCTTGCGGATACGCGCCTTCAGGTGTTCGTCCGCCGGCTCGACCGAGACCCTGACCCCGACCGCGGCCAGTCGGTCCGCCACCTTGCGGGCATAGGGCTCGTGGTCGTCTCGAACGCCCAGCACGCGCACCTGTTCGGGAGCCAGCCACGTGGGCAGGGCGCCGGCGTAGTGCTCGAGGAGGATGGCGAAGAACCGTTCCACCGATCCGAACAGCGCCCGGTGGATCATCACCGGCCGGTGCCGACCGTTGTCGGCACCCACATAGTCGAGCCCGAACCGTCCGGGCTCCTGGAAGTCGAGCTGGATGGTCGACATCTGGTGGGTGCGTCCGATGGCGTCCCGGGCCTGCACCGAGATCTTCGGCCCATAGAAGGCCCCACCGCCCTCGTCCGTCACCACGTCGAGGCCCATGCCGAGCGCTGCCTCCCGCAGGGCATCGGTGGCCTCGTCCCATTCGGCCGGCTCCCCCACCGCCTTGCCCTCCGGCCGAGTCGAGAGCTCGAGATAGAACTCGGTCAGCCCGAAGTCGCGGAGTACTGACAGAACGAAGGAGAGCGCGCTGTGCAGCTCGTGCGCCACCTGGTCGCGGGTGCAGAAGATGTGGGCGTCGTCCTGGGTCATGCCTCGGACCCGGGTCAGACCGTGGACGACCCCGGACAGCTCGTACCGGTAGACGGTTCCGAACTCGAAGAGCCGTAGCGGCAGCTCACGGTAGGAACGCTGGCGACTCTTGAAGACCAGGATGTGGAAGGGGCAGTTCATCGGCTTCAAGTAGTACAGGTGGCCCCCGTCCAGCTCCATGGGCGGGAACATCCCCTCGGCGAACCAGTCGAGGTGCCCCGATGTCTCGAAGAGCTCGGCCTTGGTGATGTGTGGGGTGTAGACGAACTCGTAGCCAGCGGCCTCGTGGCGCTGCCGCGAGTAGTCCTCGATCAGCCGGCGGACGGTTCCGCCCTTCGGGTGGAAGACGGCCAGGCCGGACCCGATCTCATCGGGGAACGAGAACAGGTCGAGCTCCGCGCCGATACGCCGGTGGTCCCGACGTTCGGCTTCCGCCAGGCGATGCAGGTGGTCGGCGAGGGCCCGTTCCGATTCCCAGGCCGTGCCGTAGATGCGCTGCAGTTGAGGCTTGTGCTCGTCACCGCGCCAATAGGCCCCGGCCACCCGCATCAGGGCAAAGTGGCCCAGCCGCCCGGTCGACGGCACATGAGGGCCCCGGCACAGGTCGGTGAAGGTGGGCGAGTTCCAGTACGTCGAGACAGTGGGCTCGCCGCCTGCGTCGGCCGCCGCATCGACCTCGTCGTGCCCGGAGCCGACCGCCTCGATGATCTCGCGCTTGAAGGGCTGGCCCTCGAAGAGGGTGAGCCCTTCCTCGATCGAGTGCTCGTGGCGGATGAAGGGCTGGTCCTCGGCCATGATCTCGCGCATGACAGCTGCGATGCGCTCGAGGTCCTCGTCACTGAAGGTGGCCCCTCCGGGCAGCTCGAAGTCGTAGTAGAAGCCGTCCTCGATCACCGGGCCGATGGCGAAATGTGCGCCGGGCCACAACCGGAGGACCGCCTGGGCCAGCACATGCGCGGTCGAGTGACGCAGGATGGCCCGCCCGGCCTCGGATTCGGCCGTGATCAAGCTCACCTCCGCGCCGTCCGGCAGGGGGACGCCGAGATCCACCTGGTCGCCGTCGATGGTGGCGGCCAGGGCCGCTTTGGCCAGCCGGGGCCCGATCGACTCGGCCAGCTCGTGCGCAGTGGTGCCCTCGCCGAGCTGCTTGGTCGAGCCGTCGGGAAGTCGGACGTTGACGCCAGCCATGGGTTGCCTTTTCTCCCTACGGTGGTAACGGTTGCTCTTCGGGCCGGTCGCTTGCAGGCGCAGCAGGCGGGGCAGCTCTGTCACCGCGGCGGATGCGACCGGGGCCGACCCCGGTGACGGACACCGTCGCCGGCAGGACTACAGGGTAATGCCCAGGAGCTCGGCTCCTCGGACCACCGGACGGCCCGCGGCGGCCTCGGCGTCCAGGGCGGCGAGCGCCCCGGGAGCATCGAGATCGGCATCGAGAAAAGAACGTACCAACAAGAGGCTGCGCTCCTCCTCGCCGTTGTGCCGGTCGTGCCCCTCCCCGCCGATCGGAGCGTCCCGCCAGGCTTGGAGCCGCCGGGCCGCTTCCGGCATGTCACGATCGGTCCACTCCCAGTCCGAGTGGTAGTGGTGCCCGAGCAGCGCGACGCGAACGGCGGCCGGTTCCCACTCCTTCAGAAGGTCGCCGACGAAGACGAGGTTGCCGAGGGACTTGGACATCTTCCGTCCATCGAGGCCCACCAGGCCGACGTGCAGCCAGTGGCGCACGAACGGCTTGCCGGTGACCGATTCGGACTGCGCCGTCTCGCACTCGTGGTGGGGGAATACGAGGTCACGACCGCCGCCATGCACATCGACTGTCTCCCCCAGCTCGCGCAAGGCCAGCGCCGAGCATTCGACATGCCAACCCGGCCGTCCGGGACCCCAACGCGACTCCCAGGCCGGTTCGTCGGGGAGCGATGGCTGCCAGAGCACGAAGTCGAGCGGGTGCCGCTTGTTAGGGTCGTCCGGGTTCCCGCCCTGTTCCGCCGCCATGGCCAGCATGGTCCGCTCGTCGAAGTGGCTGACCGCGCCGAACCGGGCGAACCTGGTGACGTCGAAATAGACGGCCCCGCCGGCCTGGTAGGCGTGGCCGGAATCGAGCACGGAGCCGATGAGTGTGAGAATCTCGGCGATAGCCGAGGTGGCCCGGGGCTCAGACCACGCCGGGATCAGGCCGAGCGCAGCCATGTCGGCGTCGAACCGGGCGATCTCCTCGGCCGCCAGGTCGAGGTAGTGGACACCGAGTTGGCGGGCCTTCCGGAGGATGTCGTCGTCCACGTCGGTGACATTGCGGACACACCGGGTCTCGTGGCCGAGGTCACGCAGCCTGCGCTGCAGGAGATCAAAGGTCAGGTACACCTGGGCGTGACCGAGATGGGCGGAGTCGTACGGGGTGATCCCACACGAGTAGAGCGTCACCACCGGGCCGGCATCCATTGGGATGATCTGGCGGCTCGCCGTATCGTAGAGCTGCATCCCGTGCCCGGTTCTGGCTCGTCTCGCTGTATCCGCTGGTCCCCTCGCGGTGTCCGCTGGTCCGCCACTCATGGTGCCCGTCTCCCGGTCAGGCCTCATCGAGACCCGGCAGCTGCACGGTGGCATGCACCTTGTGCCGGATGTTCACGGTGATGAGCACGGCGGTGAACGCCTCGATCGGCGCGGCCTGGGCCAGGCTGCCGGCATCGATGCCACGCAGCCCCTCGATGCTGTCGACCAGGGCCAGCGTGGCGACCGAGGCCTCGGCATGGTCCGAGCACACCAGAACGTCGGCCCGGATGCGGGAGCTGAGCTTCTCCATCTCGGGAGCGGGCAGATGGTGGAACGAGGCAGAGACCAAGGAGTCGGGCAGGGCGGCTTGGATCGAGGCGGCTACCGAGCCACGGGGCGGCATGAGCGCCAAAAAGGCGCGGCCCTCTTTGACCAGGGCGTTGGCCATGGACACCACGACCTTGCCGGACAAGGCCCGGGCGAGGGGCGAGACGGTGGCGATGGCCGAGTCCCAGGGGGTCCCCACCACCACCAGATCGCACCCTGCGGCCTGCTCGTTCGAGCCCGCCGCGATCCGGAGCTCGCGGTCCGGCCAGGCCTCGGCCAGGCCTGCGGCGACGGTGGCCGCACGGTCCGGATCCCGCGAACCGATGACCGGTTCCTCACCGGCGGCGGCGAGACGGACGGCCAGTCCCCGCCCGGCGGGCCCGGTTCCACCCAGTATCCCGATTCTCATCACTCAACCCTTGCACACGACGCCGTCCCGGCCGGCTGAGGCGGTGACGGTAACCTGAGCCGGTCATGGGACTCCTCGAGGGTAAGCGGATACTGGTGACCGGCGTGCTCACCGACGCCTCGCTGGCATTCGCGGTGGCGCGATCAGCGCAACAGGAAGGAGCCGAGGTGGTGCTCAGTGGAGCGGGGCGCGGCCTTTCCCTCACCCGCCGCACGGCCCGCAAGCTCCCGGTCGAGGCAGACGTGCTCGAGATCGACGTCACCAAGCCGGAGCAGCTGGCCGAGGCGGCCATCTCCCTGAGCGCCGATTGGGACCGGCTGGACGGGCTGCTGCACGCCATCGGCTACGCGCCCCCCGAGTGCCTGGGCGGGGACATATTCCAGGCGGACTGGGATCAGGTCCAGGTGGCCCTCCACGTCTCGGCTTATTCGCTCAAGGCGCTGGTCGAGACGTTCCGTCCGATGCTGGTGGCCGCCGGGGCGGGGGGCGGGCCGGGGGGCTCGGTCGTGGCACTGGATTTCGATGCCAGCGTGGCGTGGCCCGCCTACGACTGGATGGGTGTCTCGAAGGCTGCGCTGGAATCGCTCTCCCGCTACCTGGCCCGAGACCTCGGGCCCGATCGGATCCGGGTCAACCTGGTCGCCGCCGGGCCGGTCAAGACCCTGGCGGCCAAGTCCATCCCCGGTTTCAGCAGCTTTGAAGACACCTGGTCCGAGCGGGCCCCCCTCGGATGGGACGTCCTGGACACCGACGTCGTGGCCCGCGCCTGCACGGCCCTGTTCTCCGACCTCCTGCCGATGACGACCGGTGAGATTCTCCATGTCGACGGGGGGCTCCACGCCATTGGCGTCTGACCGCGGTGATGATCCCCATGCCGGGGTGATCCGGACCGAGAGCGCCGGCTCCTGCAACCCCGGCGTGTTCAACGCCGACGTGGTCAACGCCGGGGTGTTCGAGGGGGCCACGGCTGATTCCGCCGTGGCCGACTGAGGGGGAGGCGTGGCCGACGACAGCACCGTGCTCGGCAATCTCATCGCCAGGTATGCGGAGCTCATCGACAGCGGAGACTTCGCCGGAGTGGCCGACCTGCTCGGCAACGCTGGGGTGGGCGACGGTACTAGCTCGTCACTGTTGCGAGGCCGGGACGCCCTGGCGGCCATGTTCACCGCTACCACTCGGCGCTACTCCGACGGGACACCGAGGACCAAGCACATGACGACCAATCTCATCCTCGAGATCGACGGGGACGCGGGGCGGGCGTCGGCACGGTCGTATTGGATGGTGCTGCAGGCAGTCGAAGGCCTACCCCTCCAGCCCATTCTGGCCGGGCGCTACCACGACCGATTCGAGCGGGCGGAGGGGGCCTGGCGGTTCGCCGAGCGACGGTACTTCATCGACCTGGTCGGGGACGTGAGCCGCCACGTGCTGAAGCCGCTGCCGACGTGATCCGTCTCGCTCCGACCGGAGCCGATCCGCTCCCGACAGGAACCACGGCTCGACCGTCGGACGGTGGGTGGGGTTGCCCGAGCAGCTCGGCGTGTGATCGCATGCAGGTCGAGCGTCCATGGCCGATCCTGTGAGGAGTACCGCGTGCCGACCCAGCTGAACGTCAGAGGGCCCGAGGCGGCGCGGACCCTGCGGCAGGTGGTCGCGGAGGAGGCGGCCGCCTCCGAGAAGGACCGCACCCTAACCCAGCGAACGGTGGCGGCCCTCTGGGACAGCGGCCTCATGCAGTGTTTCAACCCCGTCGTGGCCGGCGGAAGCGAGCCGACGTTCCACGACATGATCGAGACCTGGATAGAGCTGGCCTGGCAGGACGCGTCGCTGGGATGGATCGGGATCGCGAACCTCCCGTCCGCCGCGGTCTCTGCGGCCTATCTGCCACAAGAAGGGTTTGACGAAGTCTTCACGGAGCACGGCAATCGGATCACCGTCGGGGGGCAATTCTTCCCGAAGAGCCTGGCCGAGTCGGTCGAGGGCGGCTACCGCCTGACCGGAGCGTGGAACTTCGGCTCCGGGACCGGGCACTCCGAGTACGTCGCCGCCGGCTTCATCCCGATGAAGGACGGCTCGATGATCGTCGGCGAGGACGAGCTTCCCGTTCTGAAGGTGGCGGTGATCCCGCGCAACGAGGTCACCTTCACCGACGGTTGGCACGTCCAGGGCCTGAAGGGCACCGGATCCTACGACTACGAGGTGAGCGACCTGTTCGTCCCGGCCTACCGCACCTTCGATCTGTTCTGCCGGACACCGCGGCGGGGCGACTCGCCCGCGTTCAAGATGGGCCTCCTTCCCATCACGGCGGCTGGACACGCCTCATGGGCACTGGGTGTCTCGAGGAGCATGATCGACGACGTCACCGAGCTTGCCCTGACCAAGGTGAGGATGGGCGACGACTCCTCAATCGCCCACAAGGCGTCGTTCCAGCGGAACCTGGCCCACCATCAGGCCATGTGGAAGGCGGCGTACCTGCTGGTGGTGACGACCTTCAACGAGATAGAGGAGCAGGTGAGGAGCGAGCACGACCTCTCGCCGGAGATGCGTGCCGACATGCGGGTGGCCGCGACCTATGCCACCGAGGCCAGCCGCGAGATCGTGCAGTGGGCCCACCTGGCCGCCGGCACCTCGGCCATCCGCGAGGGGAGCCGCCTCGAGCGTGCCTTCAGGGACATGTACACCGGAACCCAGCACATCTTCATCAGCGAGAAGACCTACACCGATGCCGCCCAGGTCCGACTCGGCCTGATCGACGACCAGATCGGAATGTGAGCCGCCCAGGTGGTCATACGCGATCATGCGGATCCCGAGTGCCAGGACCACGCGACCTCAGAGCTGGAGCGACTTCACCTCGAGGTACTCCTCGAGCCCGAACGCCCCGAACTCTCGCCCGTTCCCTGACTGCTTGTACCCCCCGAACGGAGCCATCGGATTGAACCCGCCGCCGTTGACCTCGACCTGCCCGGCCCGGAGCCGCCCCGCCACCGCCCTGGCCCGCTCGGGGTCGGACGACCACACTCCCCCCGCCAATCCGTAGTCGGTGTCGTTGGCCATCTCGATCGCCTCCTCCTCGGAGTCGTAGGGGATGATCGACAGTACGGGTCCGAAGATCTCGTCACGGGCAATGACCATGTCGGGAGACACAGAGGAGAACACGGTGGGCTGCACGAAGAAGCCTCGATCGAGCCCATCGGGGGATTCGGCCCCGCCGGTCAGCAATTTGGCCCCTTCGCCCACTCCCTTTTCGATGTAAGAGCGGACCCGGTCCCGCTGCACCGCCGACACGAGCGGTCCGAGACGTGTGGCATCGTCGAACGGATCACCGGGCGTGAACGAGCGCGCCGTCTCGACGGCCAGCTCCTCGGCTTCAGCCAGCCGCTCTCGCGGCACGAGCATCCGGGTGAGCGCGCTGCAGGTCTGACCGGAGTTGATGTAGCACTTGGCCACGCCGTCGGGCACCGCCTGAGTCAGGTCGGCGTCAGACAGGATGACGTTGGCGGACTTGCCGCCGAGCTCGAGAGCCACGCGCTTGACCGTCGCTGCCGCCAGCTCGGCGACCCGCCTTCCGGCCCGCGTCGAGCCGGTGAAGGACACCATGTCGACCCCAGGATGAGAGGCCAGGGCCTCACCCACGACAGGGCCGAAACCAGTGACCAGATTGAACACCCCAGCGGGCAGGCCCACCTCCTCGAAGATGTCCGCCAGCACGAAGGCGTTCAATGGCGCCACTTCGCTCGGCTTGAGCACGACAGTGCACCCGGCGGCCAGGGCCGGGGCCACCTTGGCCGCGATCTGGTGCAGTGGGAAGTTCCACGGTGTTATGGCTCCCACCACACCGATCGGCTCGCGGACCACGACGGAATTGCCGAGGGTCTGTTCCCAGGTGAAATCCGCTGCGACCTGCGCCATCGAGGAGAACGACGCAACTGGCAATCCAACCTGGACCAACCGGGAGAGCATGATGGGCATCCCGACCTCATGGGCGATCAGATCGGCGATCGAGTCCATCCGCTCGCCCAGAATCGAGCTCACCTTGGTCAATATCTCTGTCCGGTCGGAGACGGGCGTAGCCGACCACGACGGGAAGGCGGAGGCGGCGGCGCTCACGGCCCGTTGGATGTCGTCGACAGTTCCCTCGGGCACACTCCCGATGACCGCCTCGTTGGCTGAATCGATCACCTCGATCGTGCCCGATCCGCTCGAGGGAACCCACGCCCCTCCGATGTAGAGCTTGTCGCGGTCGACCCGGGTCATCGGCGGCATGGTGTTCTCCCTTCCTCGCCCTGTCCCCTTCTCTGTCCACGCCCACCATAGGACTGTCGGGCGGCGGTCCGGGGCTGGTGCCACCGCACTCGCAGGGTCCCCCCGGGGTGGGGGTTACAACGGGGTCAGGTTCCAGCCTGCGGACCCCGTCACAGTTGCATAACGATTCCAATATATGTACGTTGGCCGAATCACCTCGTGACAGACCCGAGGCTCGCGACAGACCGGGGGAAGGTGTCCCAGACCCAAGAGGAACGAAAAGCCGAAACACGGGCCCGGCTGCTGGCCGCCGCCGCTGGCCTCTTCGCCGAGCAGGGAATCGACGCGGTGTCCATCGACGCCGTCGCCGAAGCCGCAGGACGAACGTCGGGCGCGGTATACGCCCACTTCGGTAGCAAGCAAGGCATCTTGCTGGCATTGCTCGATTCACTGAAGGACTCGGTGCTGGCGGTGCTGCTTGCCGAGGTGGCCGTGAGCCACTCTCCCCATGACCAATTGGCCGCGGTGTGGGACAACGTGGCCGACGGTTCGGGCCGCTGTACCGGGCACTGGTACCTGCTGGAGCACGAGCTGTGGTTGCGAGCGGTCCGTGACCCGGAGGTCGCCGAAGTTCTGCGGTCGCGCAATGCAGAAGCTCGTCGCTTCAGCGCACGTCACCTCGAGGAATGGACGGCGGCGGTGGGAGCACAACCCTCAGCAGGTCCCGACGATCTTGCCGTCCTGGTGAGGGCCCTCCTGATCGGCCTGGCCATGCAGCGCAACCTCGAGCCGGCCACGGTCACCGACGAGCTGGCCCTTCGCGGGCTGTCCGCCCTACTTGGCCTGGATGAGCGCCGCCACCACGGCGGTCGGGGCTCTCGGCGCACCGCGGAGAGCCGGGCTGCCCGTGCCAGGTCGGATTCTCGGCTCATGGCGGAGAAGAACCACTCACCGTCGGCCGGAGAGTGACAGCCCACCAGGGACCGACGAACAAAAGACCACCGAAGCATTGGAACGACCCGATCGGGGAGCTGCGCCATGAACACTGAGATCCGCCAGAAGCTGGGAATCGAGTTCCCTATCTTCGCCTTCACCCACTGCCGGGACGTGGTGGCAGCCGTCAGCAACGCCGGAGGCATCGGTGTGCTCGGAGCCATCGGCTTCGACCCGGAGCAGCTGGAGGTGGAGCTCAGCTGGATCGATGAACACGTCGGGGACAGGCCCTACGGCGTCGACATTGTCATCCCGGCCAAGTACGAGGGCATGGACGAGATGGACCCCGCCAAGCTCGAGGCCCAGATCCGCGGCCTTGTCCCACCCGGCCACCGTGAGTTCGCGCTCAAGATCCTCGAGGAGCACCACGTTCCGCAGATTCCCGAGGACGAGCGTCGCACGAACGGAATGATCGGGTGGACGGCAGCCCATGCCGCCGGTCTCATCGACGTTTCGCTCCGGCACCCCAACGTCAAGCTGATCGCCAATGCCCTCGGCACGCCCCCGCCCGATGTGGTCGAGAGGATCCAGGGTGCCGGGTTGATGATCGGTGCCCTGGCCGGATCGGTCAAGCACGCGCTCAGCCACAAGGCGGCCGGACTGGACTTCATCGTCTGCCAGGGATCTGAGGGCGGCGGGCACACGGGCGACGTGGGCAGCATCGTCCTTTGGCCCGAGGTCATCGACGCCGTCTCCCCCATCCCGGTCCTCGCCGCCGGCGGCGTGGGCAGCGGCCGCCAGATGGCGGCAGCCATGGCCCTCGGCGCCCAGGGAGTGTGGTCGGGCACATTGTGGCTCACAGTCGAGGAGGCGGACATCCCACCCAGGCAGATGGAGACCTACCTCGGTGCCTCCAGCCGCGACACAGTGCGCTCCCGATCATTCACCGGCAAGCCCTGCCGGATGCTCAAGAACGACTGGACCGAGGCGTGGGAGGCGGAAGACACGCCCGAGCCCCTACCCATGCCACTGCAGATGATGGTGGCCATCGAAGCCGTGTCCCGGGGTCACCGGTATCCGGAGCAGGCCAGAGATGTCAACTTCAACCCGTGCGGGCAGGTCATCGGGCGGGCCACCACTGTGCGCAAGGCAAAAGACGTGGTCTATTCCATGGTCGAGGAATACCTCGAGGTCACCGAGCGGCTCCAGGCGGGCGTGGCCGTCTGAAGCACCCCAGCTGGTAACCGGCATCGGTATGTAACGCCGGCGGCTGGCCCCGTTCTGCCGTCCCGCACCGCCAATTCCCTGCCAACGGCCCACTCACCCCAGATCTCCCGATTCCACCGCAGCACTGTCTAACCGCAGCGCTGGTTCCACTGCAGTGCTGGTTCCACTGCAGTGCTGGTTCCACAGAGTCCGCCTGTCCCAACGGTGACCCGAAGAAATACCCCGACTCGTCGTACTGCTGCAGTAGCTTGATCCGAAGTGGAGGGACCTCCGCTCAGAACCGACTTTCCGGAGGGCCCTCCGATAAACCCTCGTACCACCCTGAAGAGCGTGAGGGGCGACGAGGGCGTAGCCGGTCGGCGGCTGCGGTCCGATGCGTTGAACAACCGCCACGCGCTGTTGGGCGTAGCGGTCTCGATGCTGTCCCGGTCGGACGGCGACGTGTCACTCGAGGCGATCGCCAAGGAGGCCGGGGTGGGCATCGGCACCCTCTACCGCCACTTCCCCACCCGGGAGGCCCTGGTCGTCGAGGCATACGGCGACGAGATCGACCAGCTGTGCACGGCCACGAACGGGTTGCTTGCCACCCTTCCGCCCGACGTGGCCCTTCGCGAGTGGATGCAGTGGTTCGTCGACTACGTGGCGAGCAAGCGAGACATGGCCGAAGCCCTGAGTGCCGTGGTCGGTGCCACCTCGGGACGACTGGCCGACACACGTGAGCAGGTCGTCGGCGCACTCCAAGTCCTCATGGAAGCCGGGTGGGAAGCAGACGTGATCCGGGAGGACGTCGACGTCGACGACATCCTCTGCACCCTGCGCGGAATCTGGATGACCGCCTCGGACCCGCCGCGAGGCGACCGAGCCCGACGCCTGCTCAACCTCCTGATGGACGGGCTGCGCGCCGGGGGGCGCGGGACCGGAACCGGTTAGCCCGAGCGCCCGTCCGCTGGGTGAACTGTCCGGCGGTCTGAGCTGGGCTCGGCTGCGGTGATCAGCTACAGGTGATCAGTTGTTGGCGATCACCCTGAACTGGGCGCCTGTCGGATCGGCCGCCGTGGCCAGCCGGCCGTAGGGCGTGTCCTCCGCGGCGGCAACCACCGAACCCCCGAGACGACTGATCTTCTCGAGCGCAGCGTCGGCATCAACGACCCCGAAATAGACCGTCCAGTAGGCCGGTACCCCTTCGGGGAGGAAGCCCGAGGCGTCCATGATCCCGGCCATCGATGCGTCGCCTTCGCCGAGGGTCGTGTACCGGAAATCCGGAGGCGTGTCGGGGACGGTGTGGGCGTCCCAGCGGAACACGTCACGATAGAAGTCGACGGCATCGTCGTGGTTCCTCGTATGCAGCTCGAACCACGTCGGTGTATCCGGCTCGGCCAGGATTCCGAATCCCCGGTGCAGACCGGGCTGCCACATTCCAATTGCCGCACCTCCGGGATCGAGCACGACGGCCATGGTGCCAAGGTCTCCCACATCCATGGGGGGAACGATGGTCTGGCCCCCGTGAGCGCCGGCCGTGTCGACGGTCTTACGGGCGTCATCGGTCGCCAGGTAGACCGACCAGACATCGGGCATTCCCGCATCCGGCTGGCTGGCCATGCAACCGGCGACCCGGACACCATTCTTGGTGAAGTTGAAATAGCCGCCGAACTCGGGGTTCGGCTCTTCGGCGGCCCAACCAAAGAGCTGGCCGTAGAAGTCCCGGCTACCTGCCGTGTCGGAAGTCATCAGGTCGACCCAGCATGGTGCTCCGATGGGGGCTTGGTCTCGCGTGGGCATCGAGGGGCTCCTCTCCGTCTGATCTATCGGTTCGGTTTCTATCGATTCGGTTTCGCTGTCATCATTCTGACGACCGGGTGGCTCCGAATTCATCGAAGTGACGCCCGTCAGTCCATCGGAACGAGATCCCAGGCCGATCGGGCCTACGAAGGACCGAGCACGTAGGACCCCTTGTCGGGGTGGTGATACCAGCCGCCCGCGGCGTGGGTACCCCCGTCGACGTGGATGGTCTGCCCGGTCACATAGCTCGAAAGCTCGCCGGCAAGAAAGATGGCCGCCCCGGCCATCTCCTCGACCTGGCCGGGCCGGCCCATCGGAATGGTGTCGGCGAAATGTCCAGCCGCATCAGGCGGCGCCACCGCTTCGAGCCCTTCGGTCAGCGTGATATCGGGGGCCAAGGCGTTGACGCGGATCCCGTGGGGGGCAAGCTCTAACGCGGCAGTCTTGGTGAAGTTGATCACCCCGGCCTTGGCGGCGGCGTAGGCGGCGTAGCCGGGCGCCGCCCGCGTGCCCTCGATCGACGTCACGTTGATGATGCTTCCGCCCGAATGCGCTTCGACCATCGTCCGCGCCACCCGCTGCGTGCACAGCATGACGTGTTTGAGGTTGGCCCGGTAGAGCGCATCCCATCCGTTCTCGGACGTCTCCAACACCGGGGACAGAAAGACACCCCCCGCGTTGTTGACGAGGATCGTTACGGGGCCAAGTTCGGAAACCGTCCGACCCAGGGCTTGGTCCACCTCTTCGGCCTGGCGGACATCGGTGGCAATTCCGAGACCGCCGATCTCCCCGGCCACCTGGGCGGAATGCTCAGGGTCTCGTTCCCAGACGGCCACCCTGGCGCCAAAGGCGGCCAGCCCACGGGCGATTCCCCGGCCGATGCCAGCACCCCCGCCGGTCACAACCGCCACCCGGTCGGTCAGAAGCGCTGAGCTGGGATCCATGGACACGACGCCGGGCAGCCTAATGACTTCACCGCCGGGAGAGCTAGGACGCACCGGCATCGCCCGCTCAGACGGGCCCGACTGCCGGCCGCACTGCTGTGAACGAGATGGTTTTCGTTCCCCGGCACCACGGGACGTGGGGATCCACATCTGTCCGGATCCAGGGGGTCCGCAGGCCGTAAACATCGTCGTCATCCGGCTGGCTGAGCGTCGGGGATGAGCGCTCGGTTTACGGGAGGCGCACCGACCGCCACGCGTCCGGGTGGAAGGCCACAGTCACGCTGACGTCGTCTTCCGCTCCCAACTGCTCGAGTCGCGGTAGGGAATCGGCCATCAAACGGTGGCGGGCTTCGTCGGGCATGTCTGCCAGACCCCTTTGCTCGCCCGATACAGAACTAGGCCACCGCGCCCTGTGCCTGCCAGTAGTCGTTGAGCCGACCCTGGGTCTTGAACACCCAGATGATTCCACCCACGATAGGGAGCAGTACCCAGAACCCGGTCAACCCTGTAACTGGCTCCGCCTGTCCAAGGCGGGCATAGAGACGTCCTACCTCTGCGGGTAACAGGAATGCATTGACAATGCTCAGTAGGAAGGCGAATAGCAGTCCGACACCGCCGCCTATCCCCTCGCCCGAATATGCCTTCAACTCCTTGAAGGAAGCGTATTGCCAATAAAGGGCGTAGATACCGATCGTGATGATCGAAAGGAGTATCACCGCGACCGGGCTTCTGATGGTACCGACCGGTCTGTCGCTCATCGCTTCCCGCCTCTCCCACCAGCCTGGGTGTCTGCTCCGGAGACCAGTTCACCACAGGTCTGGGTCTCGAGGCCTTCCTCAGCGACCGAATGATCCGGGACGACTTTGAGGGGGAGCAGACAGTCCAGTGGCCTCCGTCACCTCGACCGAGGACCGCTGCCGTTGCCGCCTATCGCGGGCCACCTGGAAGGAGCGAACCGGTAGCTCGGGTAGCTATTCGCGCCAGCCGTGAAACGCCAATGGTCGGCATTAGCGGCAGGGGGATAACCGGGCAGCCTAAATGGCAGCGTGAGCGTTGGGCTGACGAGACTCGCTGCTCTGGGTCTCCGACGGCCTCGCTTCCGAGGCCGAAGACACCTTGGACTTCGCCTTGTCGGTCAAATCGCTCGCCTGCGCGTCGACTTCACTCTTGGCAGTGTCCATGACGTCTTGGACTTCGGGCTTGCCGCGGAGTCGGCTCAGCTGGCGCTCCAACTTCTCGTAGGGCTCACGTCCGGCCCGCGATCCAATGAGGAATCCGACCACACCTGCTAACAACAATCCGAATTTGCGCATAGCCGCGATCTACCCGATCCGGTGGGCTCTTAATCATGATCCCGTGCGCTCTTAGTCAATGGATATCCCGCATAATCAAATGTCACCTCGCCCACCCGTCCCCGGCCGCCCAGAGCAGTTAAGGCGGGGGGCGCGGCGGCTTGTTCCGCAATCGGTTGTGGAAGGGGCAGAGCAGCCGCCCGTTCTCCTGGGTGGTGGGACCGCCGGCGATCCAGGGAACGACGTGGTCGGCCTGGCACTCGGCCGCCGGCCGGTCGCAGTACGGGTGGGTGCAAGCCCGGTCCCGCAGCTCGATGGCCCGGCGGGTCGCCCCGCTGAACAGCCGGGCGGTGGCGCTGACCTCGATCCGGCGGTCGGGTCCGAACACCACCCGCTCCACGTGGGCCCGTCCAGCCAGGGGAGTAGGCAGCCCGGAGAGACAACGGTGCCTTCGGCCAGCTCGCACACCCGACCGAAGAGGGTCGGGTAGTCCACCAGCACGCTGAACAGGGGGGCCGGGCGGCGCCCGTCGGCCGGCGCCGTCGCCGAGCGGGTGGCCATCTCCACCAGGGCGTCGGCTCGGCGCTGGCCTGCGTTCCGGGCGAGGTCGGTCGGAGTCGGCTCCCGGCCGAGAGCGTTCCGGGCGAGGGCCCAGTCGGCCTCGAACAGCTCCCGCTCGAGGCGCCCGAGCTCGCCGGACACGATGGCCCCCGAGACCGCGTCGAGGGTGACCTGTCCGAGGTAGGTGCCGCAGAAGCTGGCCTCGAGGTAGACGTCACGCCGGGTGCGACGGGCTTCTGCGTCCGCCTCGGTGCCATCAGGATCGGCCAGCTGCTCCCAGTAGGCGACAGCCCGGGCGAAGGACTCGAAACGCAACGTCTCGGCCTGGTCGACCAGCAGGGCCTCGTCCCGGGCCAGGGCGGCCTCGTTGGCGGGCCGACGGACGGCTGAGACCGCGTCCACGTGGGCGCCGGTGATCGCCCCGTCGGACCAGGCCCGGGCCCAGGCCGGGAGGTGGGTGAGGGCCCGACCCCTTCGCACCAGGCGGCGGGCCTGGGCCTTGGGCAGGCGACACCGGGTGGCCAGCCACGTCGCCGCGTTGAAGGCCCCGTCCAGCCCCCACGTGCCCGAGGCGTCAAAGGCGGCCCCAGCCCTGGTGGCGAAGGCCTCCAGCCGGGCCAGCTGGCGCTGGAGGGTCTCCATCGACTCCCCGTTGGCGAACGAGGCCGGGTCCGCCTCAACCAGCTCGTCGATCACCGTAACCAGGCCACAGAGTTCCATGACCGAGTGAACCACCCGGGTGTGACAGGGTCGAAGTCGCCCGGACAAGTACCACTCGAGGGGAGCGACGCGGCGTCGTCTTTGATGCAAAGTCCGTGGCGACGGCTCTCGTATGTCCACTGATCGCACGGTCCTTCGTTCGCGAGTCGTGGTCGTCAAGGCCGACCTCAAGGCATCGCCGTTAGTCCCGACAGCAAGAACGTCTATGTCACCAATATTGGCGACGACACCGTCTCGCAGTACAGCATCGACGCGTTGACGGGCGCGTTATCGCCCATTACCCCTGCGACCGTCGCCACGGGCTCGGGTCCGAGTGACGTTGTGGCAGGACGGTACCAGCTCCCAGCCGGCAAGCCACTATCACGACGACCTCGCTGCCGCCGGGTACTGTCGACCAGCCCTACTCGGTTCAGCTCGAGGCCGTGGTGGGACGCCGCCGTCTACCTGGAACAAGTATCTGGTGAAGGGGATGGGCACCCTCCCCAGCGGTGTAACCCTCTCCAAGAGCGGCCTTATTTCAGGCACTCCGACGCGGACTGGCACCTTCTCATTCACAGTGAAGTGCTTGGACTCCAGTCACTCACACAAGACCCAGGCGACCCAGGCGCTGACCCTAACGATCAACTCCTAGCCCCCAATGAGTCAGGTCGACTCGCTGGCCTTGATTGCAGCCCAGGGCCGAGGAGGCTGACCCTGATCGCCGGTTACGCGCCGAGGCCGTGCGATATGCGATCGCCAACCCGATCAGATAAGTGAGGATCCATCGGCCCGGACGGGACCTACCTGAAAGCAATGGCTTTGGACCGTCGGCAGTGGAGTCCTGAGGGGCCGCCGGGGCACCAGATCGTCTGCAGGTTTGGTCGACGCTTCTCGGCTCAGATGGCTACGAATACCTGCCAGTCCGACGAAACTCCCTTCAACGCTTGCATGCCGCGGTCGTCGAATCGAAGATCCGAGCCTTCGACTAGATCATGAACGGTGCGGGATACGAGAACCTCCTCCGGCCCCGCCAAACCCGCAATGCGTGCGCCGATATGGACCCCAATACCCGCGATGTCGTCCCCTCGTCGCTCGATCTCTCCGGTGTGAAGACCCGCTCGAATTGCGATGCCTTCCCTGCCAAGACTGTCGCGCAGCGCGCATCCACAATGCACTGCACGAGTCGGGCTGTCAAAAGTCGCGAGCGTGCCGTCACCGGTGTGCTTCACAATCTGACCCCCATACTTCGCTACGATCCGACGAGTCTCAGCATCGTGACGATTGAGGATGTCGTGCCACAGATGGTCACCGGTCTCGGTGGCAACTCGCGTCGACTCAACGATGTCCGTGAAGAGCACCGTGGCCAACATCCGATCGATGTCGGTAACAGCAGCTGGCGCACCGGTAAGAAATTCTTCCATCGCGTCGAGCGCAGGGGCCCACTCGCGGGCGTCCCACCCGCAATGCATTTCGCCAGCGAGCTCGACGAACCGTGCGTTCCGGAGCGCAGTGGCCACAGCACGTCCACGGGCAATGCCCACGATCGGATCGTCAGCCCGGTGTATGACAAGCGAAGGCGCTGAAATCGCTGGCAATATGGGCCGGGCATCGATGGCCAGATTCGACCGCATGACCTGGGCGGCGAGACGAGGCGACGCGCAGGCACGTTCGAACCGCCCGAGTTGTTCGAGGATCGCCGGGGCGGGAGGTGCATGGACGAAGGCTCCGAGAACATGGCCCGTTCCCCAGTTGCGTTCGACATAGTCGAGGAATCGCGCCACATCGAAGTCGGCGCTGGCTGGATCGTCCTCAGGGAGCAGGCAAGCGAACGACCCGTAGAGAATGAGGTCCCGGACGCGCTCTGGAAACGATGCCGCGAACAGCAGGGAGAGCGGGCCGCCCTCTGAGATCCCGACCAGATGCGCACGTTCCCATCCCGCGGCATCCATCACGACGCGGATGTCGTCGGCACGCTCGGCCAGACTGCCAAATCCAAGATCGCGGCCCGATAGGCCGGTGCCGCGCTTGTCGAACGTCAACACCCGCCCGAGACGACCCAGCCGCCCGATCAAGACGTCATACACCGGAAGCTCGCGAGCCAGGTCGAGGTGCGAGATGAAGCCGGGCACGTAGACGATGTCGGTCGGGCCGGAGCCGGTCACCGTCCAAGCGATGTCGACGTCGCCGGCATGCGTGTACCGAACCTCCGAATCTCCCACGCTTCTCATTGTGCCCTGTGCGCTGGGGCTACCGCTTGCCGGTGGGAATCGACCTGCGCTTGGGACGATCGTCCTGGGGCGCCGGCCTTAGCGAGCGAGCCAACCACCGGACGGGAAATAGTCACCGATCATCGAAGTGCGGTGACCAGTGGCCTTGTTGTGGAGCTGTCCCCGAATACGAATATGTACCGCAGTGCAAGTCGGTCCGAGCCCCGGCTCTCCCCCACCCGCTGCTTCCCATTCAGCGCAACGTGGGATTCGGGCCCGGCAGGTCCCTGAAACGCCCCGCCACAAGGGTGGCCGACGTTTGGAGCTCCCCTTCAGCTTCGTCATTGCCACCTGAACCTGTCGGATCGAGCTCCAGGGGTGGGCGACCACCCTTGCCACCCAACGACACTTCGGGGCTATCCGCAGCTCAGACCCAGTTGACAAGTCTCTTGACACTTGATGGCGAAGGACTACGGTCAAGAGCAGGGAACTAAACCACAGCACGAGTTCCACTATTGGCCCATTTGAGTTGTGGCTTGTTCATCAACCGAGGGGAGTTCGCCTTGGTCAGTCGCTCAATTTCCACTTTGTCCAGGCTGTTCACGGCTGCCGCACTTCTCGTGCTCGGTGCGACTGCCCTGTCTCCGGTCAATGGCATCGCGCCAGCAGCTGCAGCCGGGAATTCCGTCGGACTCTTCGCCTGGGGCTATAACAGCGATGGCCAGCTCGGCGATGGCACGAACGTCGGCCCTGACTCGTGCACTGGGCAACCGTGCAGCACGACGCCGGTGCTGGTGCAGCTCCCCTCGGGGGTCACCCCAACCGCCATCGCCGGAGGTTTTTCGAGCGGATACGCCATAGGATCACGTGGGCACCTCTACGCTTGGGGCACCAACCAAGATGGCGATCTTGGCGACGGCGTCAGCGGCTTTTTCGACAGCACTACGCCGGTAGTGGTCTCGCTTCCCTCGGGCGTCACCCCAACCGCCATCGCCGCGAGCGACTACGACGGATACGCAATCGGCTCCAATGGGAAGCTCTACGCCTGGGGAGACAATTTCGGTGGCCAGCTCGGCATCGGCACCGACAGCGGCCCAGAGACATGTGACAGTGAACCGTGCAGCACGAAACCGGTGGTGGTTTCGCTCCCCTCGGGGGTGACAGCTACGGCTGTCGCCGCGAGTGGTGGAGACGCGTACGCCATTGGCTCCGACGGGCACCTTTACGCCTGGGGGCCCAACCGAGAGGGTGAGCTAGGCGACGGCACCGACACGGGTCCTGACATTTGCCCTCTTGCGACCCCGTGCAGCACAACACCAGTGGTGGTTTTGCTCCCCTCGGGGGTAACGCCTAAGGCCATCGCAGGGGGATACGCCATCGGCTCCGACGGGCACCTCTACGCCTGGGGCTCCAACGAAGATGGTGGGCTCGGCGACGGAACCAGCGGCAACCTGAGCACAACGCCGGTGCTCGTCTCGCTCCCCTTCGGCGTCACCCCGATTGCCATCGCAGCGGGGTACGCCATCGGCTCCAACGGGAACGCGTATTCCTGGGGCGGCGATAACGTCGGTCAGTTGGGCAATGGGACCAGCGTCGCTCCCGACACCTGCACTGGGGAACCGTGCAGCACAACGCCGGTGCTCGTCTCGCTCCCTGCCGGCGTGACCCCGACAGCCATCGGATCGGGTGCTGGAGACGGGTATGCCATCGGCTCCGACGGTCATCTGTATGCCTGGGGTGGCGATGACTTTGGCACGCTAGGCAACGGCACCGGCGGCATCTTCATCCACAGCAGTACTCCTGTGGCGGTCTCGCTGCTGTCCGGAAGAATCCCCGAGGACTTGGGGTCGGAACAGGGTGAGTCGGGTTACGCCGTAGTGTCCGCCACAAGCCAGATCACCATCACCACGACGTCATTACCTCCCGGGACGGTCGGGGTGCCCTACTCGGTTCAGCTCGAGGCCGTGGGTGGCACGCCGCCGTATACCTGGAACAAGTATCCGCCCAAGGGGATGGGCACGCTGCCCCGCGGCCTCATCCTCTCCAAGAGCGGCCTCATCTCGGGCACCCCGAAGCAGGCTGGCACGCACACCTTCACAGTGAAGTGCTTGGACTCCAGTCACTCACGGAAAACCCAGGCGATACAGACGCTCACGCTCACGATCAACTCCTAGCCCAAACAGGCAGGTCGACTCGGTGGCCAGGACTTGCGCCCCCGAGGAGGGGTGGAGTTGACCCGCTCTCGTGGACACCTCATTCTGGGGAAGACCCCAGAGGAAGGAGCCCGCAGTGGGTCGTCCGTCGCTTTATCCCGAGGAGTTCCGGCGGGAAGCGTGTGAGCTGGCACGCCGAGGTGATCGTTCCATC
>DASZIO010000020.1:0-1606 GCA_035949055.1 Acidimicrobiales bacterium | reverse complement strand
GTGCGATCGGGCTTCCCGGTCCCGTCGGGCCAGTGCGCCGCCAGGCCGCAGAGCATTCCGGAGTTCCCCTGGCTCAACTCGGTGATTTCCCCATCGACCCCATCCGCCATCAAACGGGAGAAGGTGGCCAAGACGTCCGACCGGTTCCGACAGCCCCTCGGGGTCCCGGGGTCACCCCAGGTGACGTCCTCGGCCAGCAACGGGGCCAGGGCATCAAGGTTGCGAGTCGAGTAGGCCTGGCGGATCTGGGCGGCGATCGAGCCGTCATCGATCGGTCGGGTCATGACTTCATTGTCCCACCGCCGGGCACGGCCAGCCAACAGCCGGCCGAGCTGCCGGCGCCGGCCAAATATTTCAAGAATCACCGATGACTTTCGGGTGGTCGGGGTATCTACCCGTTTGACAGCATTCGACCGACCCCCAAGGAGGCAGTTCCATGTCAGAGCGAGACACGTCCAGCCAAGGCGCCCCATGCTGGGTCGACCTCTTCACCTCGGATCCGGACAAGTCCACGGCCTTCTACGGCGAACTGTTCGGTTGGACGGCGGCAGAGCCGAGCGGTGAACACGGCGGCTACATCAACCTCTCCAAAGACGGGAAGCTGGTGGCCGGCTGCATGCAGAACGACGGCGAGTCGGGCACCCCGGATGCCTGGACCACCTACCTGGCCACCCCGGACGCCCAGGCGACCGTCGAGGCCGCCACCGCCCACGGCGGGCAAGTCGTCGTCCCGGCCCTCGAGGTCGGCAATCTCGGCACCATGGCCGTGATGATCGACCCGGGGAACGCGGCCATCGGAGCCTGGCGGGCCGGCGAGCATCAGGGCTTTGGCATCGCCAACCAGCCTGGCGCGCCGGCGTGGTTCGAGCTCCAGACCCGCGACTACGACGCCTCGGTCGCCTTCTACCGGGATGTGTTCCAGTGGGACATCCACGTGGAGGCCGACACTCCCGAGTTCCGCTACACCACCTTCCGCGAAGGCGACGCCGCGCTGGCCGGCATCATGGACGCCAGCGGGTTTCTGCCCGAAGGGACGCCAGCTAGCTGGGGTGTCTATTTCAGCACTGATGACGCTGACAAGACGCTGGCCCAGGTCGGCGAGCTCGGCGGTTCGATTGTGATGCCGGCCGAGGACACCCCGTACGGGCGCCTGGCCACGGCCACCGACCCGACCGGCGCGGTGTTCAAGATCGTCGCGTCGATCTGATCGGTCAGCTCATTGGCCGCCGAGCCTGCCCGCCACCTGCTCGGCGAAATCCTCGACCTGCTCGTCGCCGGAGATACAGGGTCACCGTTTGAGCTCGTGCGAAGCCCCTGACACCGGGCAAGATGACCTGGTGGACCTCGATGCCGTCGCCGATGAGCTGTACGGGCTGCCGCTCGATGACTTTGTCTCCACCCGCGCCACCCGGGAAAAGCAGGCAAAGGCCGCCGACAACAAGGAGTTGGCGGCAGAGATCCATCGTCTGGCCAAGCCGAACGCCGTCGGCTGGCTTGTCAACCAGCTTGTCCGCCATCGCAACGCCGACATCCAGGCCTTGCTGGAGCTGGGGTCTCGGATGCGCGAGGCGACCGCGAAGTTGTCCGGAGACCTCCGGGAGCTCTC
>DASZIO010000019.1:0-11063 GCA_035949055.1 Acidimicrobiales bacterium | reverse complement strand
TCGCCCGTCAGCTCGGCTACCCGGCCCGGCACTCGCCGGGGTGGGGGGTGGCGTTCTGGTTCATCCCGATCGTCAATCTCTGGATGCCGTACCAGGCGATCCGAGACTGCCTGCCTCCCGGTCATCCCGAGCGAAGGTCGGGGTTGTGGGTCTGGCTCCTGGTGATACTGAGCAACCTGGTTATCCCGTGGCTGATCATCGGCAGTGGCTATGACCGGCCGATCGGAGTTGCCGTCCTGGTCGGACTGGGAGTGCTGGAGGCCTTCGTGGCTTTCCGGGCCTACCGGGTGGTGATGGCCGTCGGGCAGCAGCATCGCCGCGGGGTGGCCTCGCTGTACCAACAGCCACACTTCTGACCACCGACCGGCGGCTCCGGCTCAGGGAAGGGTGAAGCCGCTCTCGGTGATCATCTCCTCGGTGACCTCCCAGAGCCGATCCGCGTCGATGTCGGAGCGGCCGTGGCGGGATGGATGTCCGAGTCGGGAGTGCACGTAGTAGCCGCCGGTCTTCCCTTCCACTTCGGGGGAGGAGGCCAGGTAGACCGGGGTGGCCGCCCCGGCGGTGGCCGAGATCTCGAACGGGCGTATGAGCCGGTTCCCCCAGCCCATGATGCCGGTCATGTCGCCGTCCAGCCCGAAGCCGCTGCGCACCGGGCCCGGGTGGACGGCGTTGGCGGTGACCTTGGTGTCGGCCAGCCGGAGGACCAGGCCCCGGGTGAAGTGCAGATTGGCCAGTTTCGACTGGGCGTAGGCGCCGAAGGTGCTGTACCGCTGCTCGCCGTGCAGGTCGCTCCAGTTCATGCCCGTGATTGCCAGGTGATGGCCGAACGATGACAGGTTGACGATGCGGGCGGACTCGGCCTGCTTCAACCGATCGAGGAGGAGGGAGGTGAGGAAGAACGGGCCGACATGGTTGACGCCCAACGTCTGCTCGAATCCCTGGGCGGTGACCTGCCGGTCGGACCAGATGCCGCCGGCGTTGTTCACCAGGACATCGAGCCGGTCCCACCGGGACAACAGCTCCGCCGACCCGGCTTCCACCGACGCGAGGTCGGCGAGATCCAGGGCGACAACATGGACGTCATCCGATCCGGAAGCCGCTCGCAGTTCGGCCGCCGCCGCCTCGGCTCTTTCCGGGTTGCGACAGGCCAGGACGGTGGTGGCCCCCATGGTGGCCAGCGCCATCGCCGTCTCCTTGCCGATGCCGGAGTTCGAGCCGGTGACGACGACTACTTTGCCCTGCACGTGGTGTCTCCTTCGGTCACTTCGAATCCGTTGCCCCTGGCGGGTTAGCGGTTGAGGAGGTCCTTGGCGATGTGGGTGACCTGGATCTCATCGGTCCCGGCGTAGATCTGGAACACCTTGGCATCCCGGGCCAGCTGCTCGACCCGGAACTCCGACATGTAGCCGTTGCCCCCGAACAGCTGCACCGCTTCCATGGCCACCTCGGAGGCGGCCTGGGCCGAGTAGAGCTTCATGGCCGAGGCCTCGGCCAGGGTCAGGCTCTTCCCGGCGGCGGACATCTCGATGTGCCGGAACACCAGGTTCTGCACGTTGAGCCGGGCGATCTCCATCTTGGCCAACTTGAGCTGGATGAGCTGCCGGTCACCGATGCGCTGGCCCCACAGCATGCGGTCCTGGGCGTAGGCCACCGACAGCTTCAGGCACTCTTCGATGAGGCCGAGGGACATGGCCGCCACCCCGGCCCGCTCGGTGACGAAGTTGCCCTTGGCCGAGTCGCGACCGCTTCCCTCCCGGTCGTCCTCGGTCTCCCCGAGCAGGTTGGCGTTCCCCACCCGGACATCCGACAGGAAAAGCTCCCCGGTGGGTGAGGAGTGCAGCCCCATCTTGCGGAAGGGCTTGGACTGCTCGAGACCGGGGGTTCCCTTGTCGAGGACGAAGGTCAGGACCTTCCGGTCGCGGATCGGGATGTCGGAGCCGTCGTCGAGCTTGGCGTAGAACACGATGGTGTCGGCGTAGGGGCCATTGGTGATGAACGTCTTGTTGCCGTTGAGGATGTACTCGTCGCCGTCTCTCTTGGCCGTCGACTTCATGCCCCCCAGGGCATCCGACCCCGAATCCGGTTCGGTGATGGCCCAGGCCCCCACCTTGTCCATGGTCAGGAGGTCGAGGCCCCACCGCTCCATCTGGGCCGGGGTGCCCTGCTTCATGATGGTGCCGGCGGCCAATCCCATGCTGACCCCCATGGCGGTCACGATCCCGGGGCAGTAGTGGCAGAGTTCCACGATGGGGATCAGGGCCATGGCGGCGGCGCCGCCGTCACCCCGGCTTTCCTCCCGGTCGGTCGACGGTTTCGCCTCCGCGCCATTGCGCTTGCGATCGAGCTGGGACTTGAACCGGTCGCGGGCCATCTGGTCCATGCCGAAGGTGGCGTACAGCTTGCGGATGATGTCGTAGGGCGGGAGATCACCGTGCTCCAGCTCCTCGATGTGGGGCACCACCTCGGCCTGGATGAACCGGCGGATCGTGTCCCTCACCATCAACTGCTCTTCTGACCATTCGTACACGATTGACCTCCTGATGACCCGTCGGTCGCCGACGGCAGCCGGGATGAGGCTATCCGAGGTCGACCTACAGTCGGTGGGTGCGACCGGTTCGACGACCCGCCAGTCCCGAGGACACCCCGTTTCATCGATGGGGCGGCGAGCCGTTCTTCGTGGCGCTGGTCGACCGGTTCTATGCCGGGGTGGAGACCGACCCCTTGCTCCGCCATATGTATCCCGAGGACCTCTCGGGGCCGAAGGCGCATCTGGCCCTGTTCCTTGCCCAGTACTGGGGAGGACCGCCCACCTTCAACGAGCAACGCGGACAACCCCGGCTTCGGATGCGGCACGTCCAGTTCGCCATCGGGACCGCGGAAGCCGAGGCCTGGCTCGGTCACATGACTGACGCGGTCCGGTCCGCGGGCTTGGCGCCGGGTGATGAAACCCAGATGCTCGACTACATGAAGATGGCGGCGAAGAGCCTCATCAACGCCCGCACCTGAATCACCAGGTGATCCCGAGCACGTCGCGCATGGCCTTCTCGAAGGTCGGATCGTCCAATTGTGCCCGCGCCCCGAGCACCATCTCGGCGTCGTCCCCCACCGGCACCCGGAGCGGGGTGGTCGAGTCCTCGATGGCTCGGCGGATGGCCACCGCCACGATCTCCGGCCCCGGCCGGCCCTGCGGCCCGGTGACCTTGGCGTCGGTCCCGTCCCACTGCTCCCACAGTTCGGCGTAGATCGGGTCACCGGTGTGGGGGGTGGCGGGCTTCATCCCGGTGCCGATGTAGCCGGGCTCGATGATGACCACCCGGATCCCGAAATGCCCGACCTCGTAGTGCAGGGTTTCCGACAGCGACTCGAGGGCGTACTTGCAGGCGGAGTACGGGCCTTCCAACGGCGTGGACACCCGACCCTGAATGGAGCTGACGTTCACCACGACACCGTGGCCCCGGCGTCGCCAGGCGGGGATCACTGCCTGGACCACCCGTAACGGCCCGAGGGTGTTGGTTTCCAGCATCATCTGGAACCGGTCGAGCGGGAAGTCCTCCAGGGGCCCCTTGCCGGAGATCGCCGCGTTGTTGACGATGGCGTCCAGTTCGCCGGCCTGGTCGAGGGCGGTGCGGATCGACTCCGGGTCGGTGACATCGAGGGTCAGGCGTCGACTCACGTCAAGAGGGTCGAGGAGGGTGACGTCCCGGGCGGTGGCGACCACCTCATGGCCGGATCGGGTCAGTTCGGCAGCGGTGGCCGCTCCGATGGCCCGAGCCGCTCCGGTGATCAGGATCCGCATGGAAGCGAGCGTAGGACAGCCTTTGGCGGAGCCGCGGGGAAGTCCTGGGCCGTAACCGTTTCCGGACCCACCAGCCCATCGACCTACCAGAGGTTGCGCCCGTTGAGCCCGTTTTCCCTGCTCATCCGCCGACTATCCGCATGACATCTATGTGATTCCGGTAGCATGTGAGCGCTTTACAAGCCGCCGGTTCGGTCCGCTGAAGGGTGTTGGCTACCAGGATAATCCCTGGTCGCGACGCAATTAGCCTGGAAGGGCCCCGGTCGGTTGGTCCAAATTCGCTCAACCCAGGAGTCGCCGTGTCCCCAGAGGCCCATGTGGAAAAGGGTCCACTCGATCGCCAGCAGGTGTTCGAGCTCACCCGTGACCTGCTCGCGGACATTTTGGAGATCGAGCCCAGCACCATCACCGAGTCCTCGTCATTCGCCGAGGACCTGAATGCCGATTCCTTGGCCTTGATTGAGCTGGTGGAAGCCCTCGAAGAAGAGCTGGGGGAGCGCTCGGTGGGGTTCCGGATCGACGATGAGGATCTCGAGGATCTGCGTACCGTTCGGGATGCCGTGGACTACGTCCACACCAAACTCGAGGGAGCCTGAGACGTTCGATCTCATCGGTTACAGCTTCTCCAGCCCCGACCTGATCGACCAGGCCCTGTCCCACCGGTCATGGTGTGCTGAACAGGGCCAAGAGCCGTCCAACGAACGACTCGAATTTCTGGGTGACGCCGTCCTCGGCCTGGTGGTGGCCGACCATACCTATCGCAACCATCCGGAGCTGGCCGAAGGCGTCCATTCCATCGTGCGGGCCGGGGTGGTGAACGCCCGGGTGCTGGCCGAGGTCGGGCGTGAGCTCAAGGTGGGGCCCTACCTGAGGCTGGGCAAGGGCGAGGATCTCTCCGGGGGGCGGGAGAAGGAGTCGATCCTGGCCGACGCGGTGGAGGCGATCTTCGGTGCCGTCTACCTCGACGGAGGCTTTGAAGAGGCGCGCCGGCTCATCCTCGGGTTGCTTTCGGACCGGATTGAGGCCGCGATTGCCGAGCCCGGCGAGGCCGACCACAAGAGCCGTCTCCAAGAGCTCACCGTGAGCCTCGGGCGGGGGATTCCGAGGTACGAAGTGGCGGGTCAGGGCCCGGATCATGCTCGGAGGTATCAAGCCACGGTGTACGTTGCTGACCAGCCCCTCGGTTCGGGGGAGGGGCGATCGAAGAAGGACGCAGAACAGGAAGCCGCCCGGGTTGCCTGTGGAGCGTTGGGGGATGAAAGGGAAGGAAAGGATGCCTGAACTTCCCGAAGTGGAAACCATTCGGCGCGACCTGCAAGGGGAAGTCGTCGGCCGCAAGATCAAAGCCGTCGAGGTGCGCAACGGGCGCACCGTCCGACGCCATCCGAGCGCCAAGCACTTCCGCGCCCGGCTCGAGGGCCACACCATCAAGTCCATCGGCCGATCGGGAAAGTACCTGCTCCTGGGCCTGGATGACGGGGAGACCCTGGTGGTCCACCTGGGGATGAGTGGCCAGCTGCAACGGGCCAAGAGCATCAAGGAGCCCAAGGCCCCCCACACCCACGCCATCATCACCTTCACCCAGGGTGGTCAGCTGCGCTTCGTCGACCCGCGTACCTTCGGGGAGCTGTTCGTGTCGTCGCCGGCCGCCGACGGGGGTCCTGCCGTCCCCGAGCTCGCCCATCTGGGCTTCGATCCGCTCGAAGACGTCATGAGCTGGGAGAAGTTCTGGGTGCTGCTGAGCTCCCACAAGGCCGGGCTCAAGGCCCTCCTGATGGACCAGGAGTTCGTGGCCGGGATCGGCAACATGTACGCCGACGAGATCCTGTTCGCCGCCGGTCTCCGTTACGACCGGATGTCGAACTCGCTCTCCTCCCAGGAGGTTCGCCGCCTGTACCGCTCGATGGTCGAGACCCTGGCCGAGGCGGTCAAGCACCGTGGCTCGTCACTGGCCGACGAGCAGTACCGCGACCTGTTCGGGGAGGTCGGTGACTATCAGGGTCAGCACCAGGCCTACGACCGTGAGGGCCAGGCCTGTCGCCGGTGCCGGGCCACCATCACCAAAGTGAAATCCGGTGGTCGGGCGACCTATCTGTGCGAACACTGCCAGGTCTGAGACCGGGTTCGCGCCCGGGCTCGACCGATCGGTAGTGTGAGCACCCGGTGTTCCTGAAGTCGCTCTCCCTCAAGGGTTTCAAGTCCTTTGCCGATCCCGCAGTGCTCGAGTTCGAGCCCGGGATCACCGTGGTCGTCGGGCCCAATGGCAGCGGCAAGTCGAATGTGGTCGACGCGGTGGCCTGGGTGCTCGGGGCCCAGGGTCCCCGCACCGTGCGGTCGTCGAAGATGGAGGACGTCATCTTCATGGGCACGGCCAACCGCCCGGCCCTGGGTCGGGCGGAGGTGGCCCTCACCATCGACAACAGCTCGGGCAAGCTGGCCTCGGACCTGGCCGAGATCACCATTACCCGGACCCTGTTCCGGTCCGGGGACAGCGAGTACGCCATCAACGGCGCACCCTGCCGTCTGCTCGACGTCCAGGAGCTGCTGTCCGACACCGGGGTCGGGCGCCAACAGCACGTCATCGTGAGCCAGGGCCAACTCGACGCCATCCTCAATGCGCGGCCCGAGGATCGGCGGGCGGTGATCGAGGAAGCCGCCGGCGTCCTCAAGTTCCGTCGCCGGCGCGAACGCTCCGAGCGCCGCCTGGCCGCCACCGAAGAGAACCTCGAACGCCTCGGTGACCTGGTGCGGGAGGTGAAACGCCAGATCCGACCGCTCGAACGTCAGGCCGCCGCCGCCCGTTCCCACACCGAGCTGGCTGACGAGCTCCGGGCGGTGCGGCTGTACGTCGCCGGCACCGAGCTCGGGGTGCTCGACGGCCGCCATCGGGACGGGGACCGGTTGCGGGTCGAGCTCTCGGCCAGCGAAGAGAGGCTGCGGGGGTCGTTGGAGGAGCTGGACACCGCGGCCACCCGGACAGCCGACGAGCTGTCGGCGCAACGGGAGGCCGACCTGGCCTCCTCGCTGGGCCGGGTCGAAGGTCTGGTGCAACGGGCCCGGGGGTTGACCGGCGTGCTCCGGGAGCGGCAGCGGTCGCTGGCCCAGGCGCTCGACGCCGCCGCCGACGCCGACGTCGTCTCCACCCTGGAGGCGGAGGGCGCCCGACTGGGAAGCGAGCTCGCCGCCGCCGAGGCCGAGGCCGGGGCCCTGGCCCCCGAGCAGACCGACATGGCCGCCGCCGAGTCGGCGTTGACCGCGGAGCTCGAGGCCCATCTGGCCGCCTGGGGTGACGAGTCGGGGCTGCGGAACGCTGACGAAGCCGTCACCGTGGCCCGGGGCCAGCGGGCCGGGCTGGAGCGGGCCCTCGAGCGGGACCGGCGGGCCCTCGAGCAGATCACCGGTCGGCTGGGCTCCGCCCGGCGGCGCTACGCGGCCCTCGAAGGCGAGGACCACGAGCTGGCCGAGCGGTTGGCCGAACTCGAGCAGCTCCGGCACCGGCTCCAGACGGCGGTGGCCGAGACCGAGGCCGCCCACGGGTCAGCCGCCCAACGCCTGGAGGTAGCCGAGGAAACCCTCCGCCAGGCGGAACAGGAACATCATCGCTCGGCGGCCCGGGCGGATGCTCTGGCCCGGGCGTTGGACGAGGTCCGTGGCGCGGCCGGGGCCGAACTGCTCACCGGGGTCGACGGGGTGGTCGGGATCCTGCTCGACCTGGTCGAAGTCGACCCGGGTTGGGAGGAGGCGTTCGAAGCCGCCGCCGGGGCGTCGCTGGCCGCGGTGGTGGTGTCGGGGAGCGGCCCGGCCCGGGCGGCGCTGGCCCGCTTGCGCCAGGGCGAGGCGACCGGCGCGGTGCTGGCGCTCACCGATGCGGTCGAGCGGGCCAATGGGGACCGGGACGCCGATGGTGAGATACCGGCCACCGAGCCGCTCCGCCGGCATGTGCGGCCCCGCCGCGGCCGCCCGGATGTCGCGGGCCTGGCCGGGGTGCTCGATACCCTCCTCGCCGGTTCGGTGTGCCCCAACGGAGGCTGGACCGACGCCATCGATCTGGCTTTGGCCCGACCCGACCTGGTGGTCGTCACCCGGGAGGGGGACCGGTTCTCGTCCACCGGCTGGCGGGTCCGGGCCGGCGGCGGCATCGTCACCGCCGCGGTCGTCGAAGAGGCCCAGGCCCGCGCCGATGTCGCGTCTGAGGAAGCAACCAACGCCGCGGAAGCCCGTCGAGAGGCGCGGATCACCGTCGAGGCGACCCGGGCCGCCGCCGCGGAGGCGGTGCGGTCGGACGACAGGAACGAGGGCGCCCACCAGACCGCCCGGGTGGCCCGAAGCCGGATCGCCAACGACCTCACCACCCTGTCATCCGAGATCGAGGAGATCGACCAGAGCTATACCGAACTCGACGAGCGGATCGGTCGGGATGCCGCTCGGGCCGCCGAGCTCGACGATGAACTGCCCCGGCTCGCGGCGGTCCGGGCCACCGCGGCCGAACGGTTGGGTGCGGCCCGCCAGGAGCGCCAACGTATTGACGACCGGATCGCCGAAGTGGTGGCGCGGCGGAGCGACTGGGAGGTCCGCTGGGCGGGCCTGGAGGAGCGACGGCGGGTGCTGGCCGAGCGCCTGGCCGAAGTCGAGCGTCGGTTGACCGGGCATTCCGACGAGCGCCAGCAGGCGGCGGAGCGCCGGAGGCGGCTCGAGGCCGACGCCACTGCCGTCGAGCGGTTGCTGGCCGTGGTGGGCACCGCCCAGGTCGCGTTGGACGGCGCGCTGGCCGAGTTGCGGGAGCGTCACCGTCGCCAGCGGGAAGCAGTGCGGGCCGGGGGCGCTCGCCTCGAGACGCTGCGGGGGCAACGCTCGGCCGCCGAGCACGAGTTGGCCGCGGTACGGAGCCGGATCCAAAAGATCGAGCTCGAGCTGGCCGAGTCGAGCATCCGGCGGGAGGCGGTGGTGGACATGCTGCGGCGGGAGCTCGGGTCCAAGCCCGACGAGGCGCTGGAGGCGCCGGTACCAGAACTTCCCGACGGGGTGGATGCCGGGGCCCGGGTGGAACAGCTCGAACTCGAGTTGGCCAAACTCGGACCGGTGAACCCGCTGGCTCTCGAAGAGCTCTCCGAGCTCGGCGAACGCCACCAATTCCTGGAGACCCAGGTGGAGGACGTCCGGACGGCTCGCCGCGAGCTCCATCACGTGATCCGCACCCTCGACGACGAGATCATGCAGGTGTTCGCCTCGGCCTTCGCCGATGTCAACGAGCACTTCTCCAATCTGGTCACCACCTTGTTCCCGGGGGGCACCGGGCGGCTGTCCCTCACCGATCCCGAGAACCTCCTCGACACCGGTGTCGAGGTCGAGGTACGACCGGCCGGCCGTAACGTCCGCCGGCTGTCGCTGTTGTCGGGGGGCGAGCGGTCGTTGGTCGCCCTGGCCTTCCTGTTCGCGGTGTTCCGGAGCCGACCGTCGCCCTTCTACCTGATGGACGAGGTGGAAGCCGCGCTCGATGACGTGAACCTCCACCGGTTCCTGGGTCTGGTCCACGAGTTCCGGGAGGAGGCCCAGCTGATCATCGTGAGCCATCAGAAGCGGACGATGGAAGCCGGCGACGCGCTCTACGGGGTGACCATGGCCCCGGGCGGTTCTTCCAAGGTGGTGAGCCAGAAGGTCCCCCGGCGCCAGGGCGACTCCGGGTTCCCGGGCCTGGATGCCGGCCCGGAGGCGGCTGCCACCGAGGTGGAAGACGGTGGCAATGGTGTTGAAACCGAAGTGGTGGGAGGAACGGAACTGTGATTGATCCGGCGATGATCAATGCCGCGTCGGATACCGTGATCGGGCTGGCCGTCGGCATCCCGGTCATCATCGTGGCCGGTGGGGTGACCCTGGGGGTTCGCCTGCGCCGCCGCCGGACCGAGCCGGATGCCGTTGCCCCGGAGGCAACTAAGGCCCGTCCCGCCGCCCGCACGGCGGCTCCGCCCGCCGAGACGGCCGAACCTTCCGCCGAGGTTGCCCCTCCGGTTCAAGTTGCCAAGCCGGTCGAAGTGGCCGAGCCAGTCGAAGTTGTCGAGGCGGCCGAGCCGGCCACCTACCGCAGCCGGATGGGGAAGGCCCGAGGTCTGCTGTCTGGGTACCTGGGTTCGGTGCGGTCGAAGTCCAAGATCGACGCATCGACCTGGGACGACCTCGAGGAGGCCCTGATCCGGGCCGACGTGGGGGTGGGGGCCACCGATGCGTTGCTCGACGACCTCCGGACCCGGGTGAAGGCCGGTGAGATTTCGGGGGCCGATGCCCTCATCGACGCCCTGAAAGCCGACCTGGTGGCCACCCTGTCGGCGACGAGTGCCGGCTTGGCTGAGCCCCGCCCGGAAGCGTCCTTGTCAGACTCCGACGACTCTCACGAAAACGACGACTCTGACAACGGGCGATCGGTCGACGTGTGGTTGTTCGTCGGCGTCAACGGAGTGGGCAAGACCACCACCGTCGGCAAAGTGGCCAGCCGCCTGGCCGCGGACGGCAACCGGGTGTTGTTGGCGGCGGCCGACACCTTCCGGGCCGCGGCGGCCGAACAGTTGGAGACCTGGGCGACCCGGTCGGACGCCGACATCGTGCGAGGCTCCGAGGGGGGTGATCCCTCATCGGTGGTGTTCGATGCGGTGCAGCGGGCCGCCTCCAAGGGGCATGCGGTGGTGTTGGCCGACACCGCCGGACGCCTTCACAACAAGGTGAACCTGGTCGAGGAACTCAAGAAGATACGCCGGGTGGCCGACCGCCCTCCCGGCCGGGTCGTGGAGGTGCTGCTGGTCCTCGACGCCACCACCGGGCAGAACGGCCTGGCCCAGGCCAAGGTCTTCACCGAGGCCGTCGATGTAACCGGGGTGGTACTGACCAAGCTGGACGGCACGGCCAAGGGCGGGATCGTGGTGGCCATCCAACGCGAGCTCGGCCTGCCGGTGAAACTCGTCGGCCTGGGCGAAGGCGTCGGGGACCTGGTCGACTTCGATGCCGCCGCCTTCGTCGACGCCCTGTTCTGAGCGGCGAACCGTCTCTCCCCACATCGTCCGGGTCGCACCCCTGAGGGGTCGGCTCCAAACGGGGCGTTTTAGGCGGACGGCTCGCATACGGTCCGTTCATTCTCCCTTTGGGTAGAAATGCATAGGAAGTAACGAGCACATCATTGTCCAAATGGTTCTGGCTGTTTCGCCTGTACGAGGTACTGTCACTGGCACTGCAATAACAAATGCCAGGAGTTGCGGTCCAATCTTCTCGCTCTATAGCTTGA